>JBPOHS010000224.1:0-33767 GCA_052035295.1 Pseudomonadota bacterium | reverse complement strand
CGTCGCCGTGGATTTCATCGCTGCAGGTCGCTTCGGGATTCGATGTGGCAGACAACGAAATCGTCAAACGCGTGGAAACAGGCGATCTGGTCATTACGGCAGATATACCGCTGGCGGCAGAAGTCATCGACAAGGAGGGTATAGCGCTCAATCCGCGAGGTGAGCTCTACACGCGCGAGAATATCCGTGGACGTCTCAATATGCGGGATTTTCTGGACACGTTGCGGGCCAGTGGCGTGCAGTCGGGTGGCCCCGCGCCACTCAGTCAAACCGAGCGGCAGGCGTTTGCCAATCAGTTGGATCGTTATCTGGCGCGGCTACCCAAGAGCAGCTGAGCGCCAGGGCACTTGGGATCAGGCGGCAGCGCTGGCCGCAATCAGCGCTGCGAGATCAACGCTGGCATCACCCAGGTCTTTCGCGCTGATACGGATTTTCTCACCAATGATGCGTTTGGCCTGCATGAATTCCTTGCCGCTGTTGATGCAGTCGGCCGCGAGGATTTGATCCCCCTTTAAATACCACGCCACAAATTGATCATTGTCGGGATTGCCGCGCAACACCACGTGGTCGTAGCCACGGTTCATGCCGGCGATTTGCAGTTTCGCGTTGAATTGATCTGACCAGAACCAGGGCAACGCGTGATAGGGTTTGCGCTGGCCGCAGAGGCTGGCGGCGGCGGCTTTGGCCTGCTCCATGGCATTGGGAACCGATTCGAGACGCAGCTTGTAGCCCAGCACATCATTCGGGTGGAAGGTGTTGTCACCTGCCGCCACAATGTCGGGATCCGAGGTTTGTGCACAGTCATCGACAATGATGCCGTTTTCCACTTGCAAACCGGCGGCTGCCGCCAGTTCGGTATTGGGGATGACACCGATCCCGATAATGACGATGTCGGCATCGAGCGTGCGATCATCATTGCAAATGACGCGCTCGACGTTGCCATTGCCTTCCAGCGCCAAGGCCTGGGCATTGGTAATGATGCTGACGCCGTGACGCTCATGCAGGCCGGTATAATAACGTGAAAGTTCAGGGGCAGTGACGCGTTCGAGCACGCGATTCATCATTTCGAGCACGGTGACTTCCATGCCCAGTTTGCGTAGTGAGGCTGCCGTTTCGAGGCCGATGTAACCGCCGCCGACGATGACGGCCTTGCCGCCGGGTTTAACCGCGGCCTGCACAGCTTGCGCATCGGCGAGCGTGCGCAGGTAGAACACGCCTTTCAGATCATGCCCGGGGATATCGAGCTTGCGCACGCGCGCGCCTGTGCACAGTGCCAGTTTGTCGTAGCCCAGTGTTTCGCCGTTATCGAGAGTGACTTGCTTGTTGGTGCGATCAATGGTGGTGACCCGCACCCCCAATCGGAATTCGACATTGGCCTTTTCGTAAACCGGTGCTTTCATTATGTCGATCTGTGTCGCGTCTTTCTCGCCCATCAACAGGGCTTTGGAAAGCGGTGGACGGTGATAGGGGAGAACGTTTTCGTCACCCAGGACAAGGATGCGACCTTCCCATCCTTCCTTGCGCAAGCTGGTGGCCAGTTGTGCCCCGGCGTGACTGGCGCCGATGATCAAGCAGGTTTGTTCGTTGGTAGCCATGGTATTACTTCCCCCATCACAAAATGTTGTCTTTTTGCCGTGCTCGGTATTGCTTTTCTCAACCATAAAGTATACGGTGTATACTCTCGAATCAAGAGAAAATTCCACTTTTTTCTTGTGCCCATTGCGGGCTGCCTTCGGGGCCGTTGGCAGCAACATGAACACCGATAATTGTTGACATCAATAATTATTAACATCAATAAGAACGATGGTTTGTAGACCAGGAGGAGTAGGGTATGCCAAACATTCAAGTCACCGATTTGGCCGGCAAAGTTTCAACGCTGAACGCAAAGTCAGGCGAGACGTTGATGGAAGCGCTGCGTGACAACGGCTACAGCGATATCGAGGCGGTCTGCGGTGGGGTATGTTCCTGCTCTACCTGCCACGTGTACCTTGAGGCGGGTTGGTTCGACAAGTGTGGCGACCGCACCGAAGACGAAAACCAGCTGGTAACCAGCACTGAACATTTCAAACCGAATTCACGCCTGTCTTGCCAGGTGACCGTGTCGGATGACATGGACGGCATGCAAGTGAAAATTGCCAAGCAGTCCTATTGATCGGATCAGGACTGCGGAAGGCGCGGCTTTCGTGCCCTCCGTTATTTTGCAGGGGCCGCTTATGCGGCCCTTTCTCATGGTTGGCGCGGAGCAAAGCCCGTCAATGTCTTGATCAGTGCCGAGACTTCCTCGAACGCCGCTTCCTTGTCGGTATTGCCTGGCTCTGACAGTGCCAGCGCTGCTTCGGTCAGGGCCGCTACCACCATCCGTGCTACCAGCATCCGGCTTTCCTGTCGCAATTGCGGAAACAGGGAGCACAGCAGATCTATAACGAGCGTTACTACCGGCCCTTGTTCCCAGCGATCCCGTCCGAGGACTGTCGGCGCATCCACCAGCACTATTTGGCGGAAGGCCGCATTGTGACTGAACAGGGTAAAAGCCTCCCAGTATTCCCCCAGTGATACGCGGCCGTTGTCGCGTGTTTTCAATGTTTGCAGCGATTCGAAAAGCTGGTGCTCCATATGCTCGGTCACGACCAGAAACAGGTTCTTCTTGCTGCTGAAGTAGTGATAAATGGGGCGAATGGTAGTGCCGCAATCGGTCGCGATGTCTTCAATCGCCGTGAGTTGATATCCGCGCGAGCCAAACAGGTTGCAGGCGCTTTCCAGCACGGCTTGGCGGGTTGCCTCTCTGCGCTGCTGCTGGGTTCTCGGTCTGATTGTCATTTGTCCTTTTTGGACTCCATGTGTAAGTGATTGATATTAAAGCCTTAAGTATTGGCGCCTCACCCTCGGGGCTGCTTGTTGCATATGATGTGTAGCATGACTACATAACATATGTAATCATGCTACACAAAACAAGAAGAAGGTTTACGACATGGATTTCCCGCCGAGGTGTTGCCGTGACGGCAATCATACCGCTATTGAGCATACCGCTTGCCAGTGTCTCTTTTCTGTGCCGAATTATAAAGAAATGCCGGTGTTGCCACGGAGGCTGCCCCTTCCAACTACCGCAGGGATAACGGCTATTGTCAGTGGCGGCCTGCTGGTGATGCTTGCCTTGCCGGCGGCGGCAACCCTGACCGACAGCCTGACCATCGGCAGTGCCAAGGCTGTGGCCCTCGGGCACGCCGTTACTGCCGATCCGCCCGGCATTGATTCTGTTCACTTCAATCCTGCCGGTCTGATCAATCTCAAAGGGCGCCAGTCACATTTCAAGACGGTTGCGGGGACCTTCGGGATCGACATGGCGTTCGGGGATTATGATCCGGAAACGGCCGCCGCCATCGATGCGCATCGGGATCAGCCATATTTTCAGGAAAATGATGCCCATCAATCGACAGGGACGACTGAGGGCGCTTCCCTCATGCTGCCGTTTGTTGGCATGACCGATGTCCCCGTGCTGTTTGCACCGCTGGGGGGCGTGTCATACGCGGCGCCTGATGGCAGGATGACCGTAGCCACCAACGTTTATTCGCCCATGATGGTGGGATTGTACCGAGCTGAAGACGACCCCAGCCGCTGGATCGGTCAACGTATGTCTTTCATGGTGATCACCTATTTTTCCCCCAGCTTTGCGTATCGCATCAATGATGAATGGACGGTGGGGGCGGCCATGACGTTCAACTATGGCGGTGTCGGCTTCGAATTGCCCTTTCGCGGTGGAAATCCCAGTATTTTTGAATTGGGCGAGTTACAGCAGGGGCCTATGCTCAATTGCACGGGCGCTGATCCCGATAAACCGCCGCTTGAGCTACTCTGCGGTGGCAATTTCTCGCCTTACGAAGAGTTGGGGTACATGGCTCTCGAGGTAGAAAGCCCGCTCAATATTGGCTTCAATCTTGGGGCGTTGTGGCAGCCCATGCCGTGGCTGACTTTCGGCATGAATTATATTCCGGCGATGCCCATGACCATGGAGGGCGAGTTTTCCTGGACCAGTTCAGAAGCGTGGAGCTCGGTTCTCGTGCCGTTGGTGAACTCACCGCTCGGCGGCCAACTGGATTCCATTGTGCGCTTGCTGGGATACGAATTTCCGCAGGGACAAAGTAAAACCGAAGGCGATGTCACGCTGGAAATGGAAATGCCCGAACAATTCATGATGGGCACCAGTATCAAGCTTACGCCGCGCGTTAAGCTCAACATCGATTACAAATATGCGGGTTGGTCAACGTGGGAAGAGCTTCCGTTGGAACTGTCCACACCGATCGATTTTCTGCGTCTCGCCGAATATGTCGGTGAATCCACCAGCACCGCACTGGTGTTTCCCCTTGGCTTGAAAGACACCTGGAACTGGGCGGTGGGCATGGAATATGCCTGGTCAGATGATCTGGTCTTGCGGGTGGGCGTCGAGGATCGCCCCTCGTCGTTGCCCAAGGGAGGATATACGCCGTTGTTGCCCATGGGGTCGGGCAAGCTTTATGGCGCGGGATTTGGATTGACGACGGAATATGGCGAAGTGGATTTTGGCATGGCCTATTTTCGCAATACGCTGGATATGCCGGCAGGCACCAGCCCGCTCGGCAATGATACCGATCCGATGAATTTTATTTACAACCCGTTTTTTGGAACGGATATCAAAACAGAATTGAGCGTCTTTTTGTTGGAGCTGAGCATCAGTCAGCAGTTTTGATTGGAGGCAATTGAGAAGTCCGGCATTTAACAGACATCATTAAATGCCGGAATCCCGCAAAAAATCCCGCCTTAAGCCGGGATTTTTTCTGCAGAGGCTTGTTCCACCTGATAACCGTGGTTTTCCGGACGCACGCTCTTCACCGTGAACCATACGCCTTTTTCCGGCTCGGTTTGGCCACCGATCATGCGTGAACGTGGCAACTTGTTGGTGTGCTGGAACTCAGAGGTAAATTCCACGCGACGGGCAAGCTCGGCAAAAATGATGCGCAATTGCTGGCGTGCCTGGTTCATGCCGACGCAGGCGCGACGACCGCCACCGAAAGGCATGAATTCGGAAGGAGCGAATTTACCGCCGCCTTCGAGCCAACGCTCCGGACGATATTCGGCTGCATCCTTGCCAAAAATGGCAGGATCACGTTGTGTCAGATAAATGTTCGGCAGGACCGCTGAACCGGCAGGCAACAGCCAGTCACCAATTTGCGTGTCGTATTTCAACCAGCGGATAAAGCCGACAGCAGAGGGCGTGACACGCTGCGATTCGTTGAGGCAGGCAGTGAGGTAAGGAAGTTCTGCCACTTTTACGGCGTCAAACTTGCCTTCCTTGTTGATGCAATCAATGACTTCGTTTTTGATCTTGTCGTTGACCTGCGGTTTTTGTTGCAACCATACGGCAAACCAGGCGGCGGTCGCGGCGCTGGTTTCGTGGCCGCCGATCATCAGGCCGATACCTTCGGAGATGATGCGCTCTTCACCGAGAAGATTGCCGTCTTCGTCTTTGGCGCGGCAAAGAATGGACAACATGTGCGTTTCGGTTTCGTCATTGCGTGCACGAATGGCACGGATATCTTCACGCATCATATCGGCGAGTTGTACTTTCAGGTCAACCGCGCGTTTCCACGGCAGAATGCCTTTTTTACCATCACCGCCCAGATTTTTGTCGGCGCGCTTGATGTACTTACGGTTGAGCCACTGGCGGAATTTTTTCGCGCCAACGAGCGAGGCCATGGTGAACATGGTGTCGCTGGTGGCTTCCAGCATCCAGTGCAGCATCAGATGCTTGTAGCGATCCTTGCGCTCGCCGTGGCGCAGGTTGAACAGCGTGTAGCAGATTACGTCCAGCGTGATATCGCCGACCATGCGTGGCACATTGAGCTTGGTGCCAGGCTTCCAGGAATTGATGTGCTCGGTCACGATGTCGTGCATGATGCCGGCGCGGGCCTTCAGGCGATTGGTGTTGAGCGAGGGAATAATGATCTTGCGTGAATCCTGGTGCGCCTTTTCGTTGAGAAACACGGTGTTGAATTCACCGAGATCCATCGGCAATTGCACCAGCGATGCGTCGACCTGTTCTTCTTTCAGGTTGAGAATGTCCTTGATCATGGCCTGGTTGGATGTCCACACCATGGGGCCTTGACCAGGAAGGGTCAGGGTGAAGGTATCACCGAGTTCACGCTGGTTTTTTTCCATGTAATCCCAGATGCCGATGCCCAGGCCCAGTGCCTGTTTGAATTTGGCGTCTTTCGGTACCGGGGGAAGCTGCGGTTTGGCTGACATGATCATTTTCCTCTCTAGCTCTTTCTGTTTTTGAAAGCCTGATGTCATGCACCGGCTTTTCTATTTTTCGTTTGTTTCAATGCTTGCTCGTTTCCAAGACGAAAACAGGCGGCCGGGGTGAGCGGGCCGCCTGTGGTGTTGCTTGCCGTGGTTAGGCTTGTCCGGCTTGTAGCTCTTCTTGCTTCTTCAGGTTGTCCCAGAAGCGCTGCGGCACGTATTCATGCGGCACTTTCACAAAGCTCGCCAGCGTCGGGTTGCCGTTGGTGTACGACTGTTCGCCGCTGCCCATGCCGTCTTCGTCGAAGATGAAGAACAGGCACATGCGGATGGTCAGCATGTAAACGCCTTCTGGATCATCTGGCTCGATACCGAATGCGATCGGCATGACAGACGCCGGGTACATTTGGTTGACGTTACCTTCGATGCACAGCGTGTCATGACCAACGATGAACTTTTCAACTTCAAGGTGAATAACGAACAGGTTGAAGGTCACCAGGTTGCCGTAGAAAACTTCCAGTTCTTCATAAGACTGCGGTTGGATGCCTTCCATCAAACCGTCGTCGCCACTGCCCCAACGGCGGTAGTCCTGACGCTTTCTGGAGCAGGTATCGAGCAGGGCAGAAAGGTTGCCCTTGCATTCAGCCGTCGCGTGATCGATGAAGTTCTGGCAAATGAGGCGCTGACGCTCATCTTTCAGCGTAGGCATCACTTTTTCTTGAATCAAGCGTGGCAAATTGTCCGGATCGAACTGATCGAATGGAATGGGTTTTTCTTCAAGCGTTCTGCCGATATACATGGGGCGCTCCTCTCTCTTCTCTTGTTTTTATGCAACAGTTTTTTCTGTGGCGGGTGTTATGCAGCGTCATTTGCGCAACGCATGCATGCAACGATGTTGATGCAACCAACCCCGGGTCGTGCTGTTCCGGTGACCTGACAGGTCAGGTGAGCGGGAGGTTTACAGCGTACACCCCGATAGGTCTACACCGTATACCTCTGGCCGCCAAACATCAAGAGGCATGTACAAATATTGCGGAAAAACCGCGTAAACCGTGCAGGAATGGTAAACATGAAGCCGCTGGAAATATCCGCCGGACCGCATTCAAAACGCCAGCCCGGCAAGGGCCTGAGTCGGTGCGCTGATGCAGCGGCGTAGCTCACGCTCGCGGGGTGGCGCCATCACGTTCCCGGAACTGGCTGGGCGATTGTCCGGTCCATCGCTTGAATGCACGGGCAAAATTGCTGGTGTCGGAAAACCCCAGAAGATAGGTGATTTCGCTGATGCTGGTGTGATCGTTGTGCATGTAATTGATGGCAAGATCACGTCGCGTCTGATCCAGAATATCCTGGTACGTGGTGTTCTGTAGCTCCAGCTTGTGTTGCAGGTTGCGCGCGCTCATGTTGAGTTTGGCGGCAATATATTCCTTGCTGCAGTTGCCGGATGGCAACAGCTTGATGATGTGGGTGCGCACCAGGTTGGTCAGGTCGGATTTTTCAAGGCGTGCCAGATATTCCATGACGACCCTGTCATTCATCATGGCCAGCTCGTGATTGCCGCCGGGAAGCGGCGCGAGCATGTCTTCCTTGCGAAACACCAACGACCATTCGCCTGAGGCGTAGTGAATCGGGCAGCGAAAATAGCGGCTGAACTTTTGTTCGACGTCTTCGCTCATGGCAGGACGCATGAAATTCATGCGGACGGGGGCGAAACTTGGCCGGTAAATCGCGCGGATGAATTTGATGAGGGTGGCGCTCCAGCCGTCCTGCGATTCATAGGCCAAGTGGGGAACGAGCAATTCAATCCGCAAGGTCAGTTCGTGTTCGTTTTCTTCAATGTGATGGCGGCAGTTGTCGCTGGCGATACGAAAAAACCGCACCAGACGTTCGCAATAATCCTGCAGCGTCGAGCTGGCGAATAACGAGTACCCCAAGGCATGGAACGTGGTGGGGTGAATGAACTCTGCCATCCGCAAACCAAAACAGGGATCGCCGGTGGCTTGAACCGCCAGGGAAAACAAACGGTTCATTTTCGCGGTCGGCACGCGCATGTACGGGTTGACAGCCAGTTTGTACCCCACCTCGGCCTCGGCGAACAGGCGCTGGCTGTCAACGCCGGCATGTTCGAGTGCCTGGGCAATCACGACGGCCCAGCTATGCATGGCCGTCGGCTCGCTGAATTGCTGGACCGGCAGGTGGTCGATGGGGGCTTGTACGGTCATGGCGCGGTCTCCGCGAATGCTTTGCTTGGTCGCGAGTGCTTTGCTTGTTATTTGTGGCACTTGCCAAGGCCCATTACGGGCTTCTGTCACGGTAGGGGATCGGGGGGCGGGTGTCATAGTCCAATTGGACGATTGCCGCCAGTAGGCACGACCCTGTTTGCTTGTAAAGCGTGGCAATTCGCTCAAATTGACCTGAAGCGGGTGACGGGCCGCTGATAGAGTCGTTTAAAACGGCCCCATCAAGAGCCGCCAACGCAAGGTTGCCCGACGCATGCGTCTGACAGCCCTCCTGACTTAACAAAGAGGCAAGTCATGATCTTCGAACTCACCAAAGACCAGAAAAATCTGCAAAACACGGTGCGCGAGTGGGCGCAGGCTGAACTCGCACCGCGCGCGTACGAGCTCGACAAGGCGGGCGTGTTCCCGACTGAGCTCTATCTCAAAATGAATCGCGAGATTGGCGTGTGCTCTATTCCCTTCAAGGAAGAGCATGGCGGTCTGGGCCTGGGTGTGCTGGATATGTCGCTGGCCATCGAAGAGCTGGCGCGTGCCGACCAGACCTTTGCTCTGTCGGTGATGGTGGCGGTGGCCACCGGTCTGACCTTGCAGACCTTTGGCAGTGACATGCAAAAGCAAAAATACCTGCCGGATATCGTGGCTGGTCGTGCAGTGGGCTCTATCGCCGGGACTGAGCCGCAAGCCGGTTCGTGGACGGCGGGATTCACTACCCGCGCCGTCAAGCAGGAAGGCCAGTGGTCCATCAGCGGTGAAAAAGCATTCATCACCAATAGCGGTGCGGATATTACTTCGTACAACCTGGTGTGCGCCGTGACCAGTGAACCAACGGATCCCCGCAGCAAAATGACGCTGTTCCTGGTGCCGGCAGGTACCCCGGGCGTTACGATCGGCAAATCCTACGACAAACTGGGCTGGCGCTCTTCTGACACGCACCCGATTTATCTGGATGGTGCAAAAGTCAGTGACGACATGATTGTCGGTAAGGAAGGCGATGGCCGTTACATCGTGCACAAGACCTATCAATCAGCACGTTGCTTCCTGTCTGCCTGTGCGCTGGGCTTGTCGCAGGCGTGTCTGGATCATTCCATTGCTTATGCCAAGGATCGTCAGGCCTTCGGCCGCAGCCTCGGTGGACTGCAACTGATTCAGAAAATGATCGCCGATATGGCCGTGAAGGTGGAAACCTCTCGATTGCTGGCGCGTCAAGCGGCCATGAAGGCAGATCAAGGCACGGCGAGCATTCTCGAATTGGCCATGGCCAAGTACTACTGCTGCGAAATGTCTTCGGAAGTGGCAGATCTTGCATTACAGGTGCATGGTGGTTTCGGCTTCATGAACGATTGCCCGATTTCGCGTTACCTGCGTGATACCCGTATTACCCGTATCGGTGATGGTTCGAGCCAGATTCAAACCATGATCATTGCCAAGGAACTCGGTCTGGACGTGACGTTTACCTGATCCTCCGGAGCGTTGACGATGTGGAGTTGCGCCGCATGAGCCGTATCAATCGATTTCTCAGTGGCATCAAGGTGGTCGACTTGAGTCGCCACCTGCCCGGGCCGTTAGCGACGTTGCTGATGGCCGACATGGGCGCCGAAATCATCAAGGTGGAGCCGCCGCAAGGTGAGGAAATGCGATTTATCGGGCCGCAGGCTGCCACGGGCAATTCGGCCTGGTTTGATGCAGTCAATGCCGGCAAGACAGGTATTCGTCTGGATCTGAAGAACAGCACGGACCGTGAAGTGCTGCTCGGGTTGCTGAAGGATGCGGACGTATTGTTCGAATCCTTTCGCCCGGGCGTCATGGACAAGCTGGGCTTGTCCGTTGCGTATTTGCGGGAGTTTGCGCCGCAGCTGGTGATTTGCTCGTTGAATGGTTATGGCGACAATAGCCCGTTGAAAAAAGACGTCGGCCACGATCTCAATTATCTCGCCATGAACGGTTTGCTCGATGGCACCGGCACCGTTGAACAGACGGTTGCGCCGTGGCCACCGTTGGCGGATTGTGCGGGCGGATTGTTTGGCCTCAGTACGGTACTGGCTGCATTGCTGGAGCGTGAACGGAGTGGAACGGGCTGCCATGTAGAGGTGGCGTTAGCCGATTCGGTCATGCCGTTGATGACGTTTTCCCTGGCGGATCTGGGGCTGACCGGTCGCGGTATTCCACGTGCGCAGGCACTGCTGAATGGTGGGGCGGCACGCTACCGGACCTATCGCACGGCGGACGGTCACTCGGTAGCGCTGGGTGCCGTCGAGCCCAAATTCTGGCAGGCGTTTTGTCAGGCTGCGGATCGCAGCGACTGGATCGCACGCATGGATGAACCTCTGCCGCAGACAGCATTGCAACGTGAGCTCGAAGCGTTCTTCTCAACGCAAACGCTCGAACAATGTAACGCCCGCTTTGCGGGTGTCGACTGCTGTTTCAATCAGGTGCTGGAATTGTCGGACGCAGTCAACACGCCGCATATCCAGGCCCGCCAACTCGTGAAGAAGAATCAAGCCGGTGAGTGGCAGGCGCTTTACCCCGCTTATGTGGACGGTGTTGCGCCCTTGTCACGCCCGGCGTTCAGGGAAGTTGATCCTGACAGCATAACAAAAACACATTGAGGGACTACGCATGAACATTCGTGACATGATGCGCCGCTCGGCGATCTTCCATAAAAACAAGATTGCGATCATTTCCGGCGATCGCCGCCTGACCTTCGCTGAAGCGTGGGAACGTGGCACCCGCATGGCAAACCTGATGCTGTCGATGGGCTTGCAGCCAGGCGACCGGGTAGCGTCTCTGGAAGACAACACCATTGAAGCGGTGGATTTTTTCCTCGGCGCAGCCATAGCGAACGTGGTGCGGGTTCCGTTGTATGCGCGCAATGCACGCGCCAGCCACCAGCACATGATGGAGCACACGGGCTGTAAAGCCGTGGTCGTGGCAGAGAAATATGCGGATCAGCTGGAAGGCATGACGCAGGATATTCCGGGTCTTGAACACATCATCGTTCGCACGGTAGACGGCTATGAAGACTGGCTGGCGAGCTTCTCGGCGGAAGACCCCAATGTTCCTGTCAACAGCGACGACCTGTACGTGATTCGTCATACCGGTGGCACCACTGGTAAACCGAAGGGTGTCAGTTTCACTCATCAGGCGTGGCTGGATATCGGACGCAACTGGTTTTTCCCGATGCCGCCGATGCAGGTGGGCGATGTCTGCATGCATATCGCTCCGATTTCCCATGCCTCCGGATACATGTTCGTACCGACCTGGTTGATGGGCGGTGCGAACCTCGTGGTAGAAAAATACCAGCCGGCCCCCGTCGTGGAAATGATGGTGCGCGAGAAGGTCGGATACGTCTTCATGGCACCGACCATGGTGCTGGACTTGTTGCAAGTGCCAGGTATGGCAGAAATGGATTGGTCAGCCATGAAAGTTCTGCTGATTGGCGCAGCACCCATTACTGAAATTACTGTTCGTAAGGCGTATGCTGTCTGGGGTAACGCTATCTGTCAGTTGTACGGACAAACCGAAGCGGTGCCGGCATCGCTGACCATGGCCAGCGACTGGATGGCAGACGTGCCGGGATCGCAACCGACCCGTTCCCTGGGCAAGGTGCACCCGTTCTGTGAAGTGGAAATTCGCGATCCGGAAACGCACGAAGCATTACCGTTTGGCGCTGAAGGTGAAATCTGCATTCGCGTGGCAGGGCAAATGCCCGGTTACTGGCAGAATCCGGAATCGACCGCCAAGACACTCATTCGCGGGTTTGTGCATACCGGTGACGTCGGCTATATGGACGAAAATGGCTATTTCTACATGTTCGACCGCAAGGACGACATGATTTTGTCCGGTGGCTACAACATCTGGCCGACGGAACTGGAAAACGTACTGGCCACCCATCCACAGGTGGTGGAAGTCGTGGCGTTCGGTGTGCCGCATGAGCGCTTTGGCGAATCGCCCTACGCTATCGTTCGCGTCAAGGATGTCACGGTCGTGACCGAGCATGAACTGATAGAAATGTGTGCCGTGGAATTGGGTTCTTACAAGAAACCGATCAAGGTAGAAATCTGGACCGATTCGCTGCCGCGTACGCCAGTAGGCAAAGTCAGTCGCAAACTGATTCGTGCGCCTTACTGGGAAGGCACCGGCCGTACCAAATAAATCGAGAAGAACGACATGAGCAAGATCGTTTCAAAGGTGGCGAAAAACGCCGAAAACTATCAGCAGAATTATGCGTTTCATTCTGCGCTGCAGACGGAGCTTCGGGAGCGTATCGCTGCCGCAGCGACGGGCAGTCGCGATCATTTGATCGAACGTCACCGGCAGCGCGGCAAGTTGTTGCCGCGTGAGCGAATCGACTTGCTTGTCGACCCTTGCACGCCCTTCCTCGAATTGTCGACGCTGGCCGCGTATAACCAATATGGCGGTGCCGTACATGGCGCTGGGGTTGTCACGGGGATAGGCATTGTGCACGGTCAGTTCTGCATGATCGTGGCCAACGATTCCACCGTGAAAGGCGGTGCCTACTATCCGGAAACGGTCAAAAAACATATTCGCGCCCAGGAAATCGCCGAGAAGCACCGCTTGCCGTGCATTTATCTGGTGGACTGCGGTGGTGCCTATCTGCATGAGTGGGATCGCGTGTTTCCGGACCGTGATCACTTCGGTAATATTTTCTTCCGTCAGTGCAATATGTCTGCGCAAGGTCTGCCGCAATTGGCTGCCGTGTTCGGCGTGAGTACCGCCGGGGCTGCGTATATTCCGGCGTTGTCGGATGAAGTGGTGATGGTACGCGGAAATTCCACCATACACCTGGGTGGCCCTTCCATCGTCAAAGTGGCGATCAACGAAGATATCAGTCCCGAAGACCTCGGCGGCGCGGAAATGCATACCACTGTTTCCGGTGTGTCGGATTACATCGCCGATTCCGAGCAGGAAGCGCTGGCACGCATGCGCGACATCGTCGCCAAGCTGAATCGCAAGACCCAATGCTACCAACGCATGCAACCCTTACAGGCACCGTTGTACGCTGCCGACGAGTTGAAAGGCATCGTCAGCAAGGAATTCTCGCAGCCCTACGACATTCGTGAGGTCGTTGCCCGCATCGTAGATGCCAGTGACTTCCAGGAGTTCAAACCACAGTGGGGCACCAGCCTTATCTGTGGTATGGCGCACATCCAGGGCTACCCGGTCGGCATTCTCGGCAACAATGGCCCGTTATTCTCGGATGCGTCCGTTAAAGGCGCTCATTTCATATCACTGTGTGAACAACGCAATGTTCCCCTGTTGTTCCTGCACAACGTACCGGGCTTCATGGTCGGCAAGGCGGCGGAGCAGGGCGGGATTTCCAAGCACAGCGCCAAACTGGTGTACGCCATGTCGTGCGCCAAGGTGCCACGTTTCAGCGTCGTTATCGGTGGTTCGTATGGTGCCGGTAACTACGGTATGTGCGGGCGCGGTTTCCGGCCGAACATGATGTTTGCCTGGCCGAATTCGGTGGTAGCGACGATGAGCCCGGATATCGGCACCAACGTGGTCATGGAATTGGCGCGTACCAGCATTTCGAAGGCGGCGACGCCGGAGTCGCTGGAGAAGCTGGATCGTGAGACGCGGGCGATGTATGCGGAGAAGAGTAACGCTTACTATGCGACGTCGCGGATTTGGGATGACGGAATTATTGAGCCGGAGCAGACGCGGGATGTCATTGGCTTGTGTTTGGCGGTGGCAGCGACGTTGCCGCCTGAGGATGAGCGGTCTTACGTTTATCGGATGTAGATTTTTTGCGGATTCTCATTCGTGAATAGAGGGTTGATGGTGGAAGCTTCTCAAAATCGCCGTAAATACGTCCCTGTAGGCTCGACGCCGGCATCCATGCCGGCGACGTTTTGAGAAACTTCCACCATCAACCCTCTCTGAAGGTTCGCTGTAGCCCGAAGAGTTATTGAATCGTATAGCACAGAATTTCAGGGGATGTGGTGTGGGGATGGTTGATGGAACGTCGGCCGCAGGGATGCGGCCGTCGAGCCTACAGGGACGTATTTACGGCGTTTCCAGCAACCATCCCTACACCGCAGACCCTACACAGAATAGAAAGTTAATCTCTGGTGATAATGCTCACCGCAAGAAAAAAAGAATGACTGGAGTATGTGATGAGTTTTAACACGATAAGCGTGACAGTCGACAAACGTGGCGTCGCAACGCTGTTGCTCAATCGCCCCGAACGCCATAACGCATTGAACGACGAATTGATTCGCGAAGTCACCGAAGCCGCACAACAACTCGATGCCGACCCCACTGTCCGCGTGGTCGTACTCACCGGCGCCGGCGAATCCTTTTGCGCAGGCGGCGACCTGAAATGGATGCAAGGCATCCTCAATCTCAGCCGCGCCGAACGCGTCGCAGACAGCGCCAAGCTAGCAAAAATGCTGCGTACCCTCAACGAGCTCTCAAAACCGCTCATCGGTCGCATCAATGGACAAGCCTTCGGCGGTGGCACCGGCATGATGGCCGTGTGTGACATCACCATAGCGGCAGAATCCGCCAATTTCGCGCTGACGGAAACCCGCTTGGGCCTGACCCCCGCGAATATCTCGACATTCGTCGTCGCTAAAATGGGCCAGGCCAATGCCCGTAGAACGTTTTTGAACGCACGCCCACTCTCGGCGATAAAGGCGAAAGACGTATGCCTCGTGGATGAAGTAGTTCCCGATGCAGAACTGGATGCCGCCGTCGAAAAAGAAATCGGGTACTGCCTGCAATGCGGTCCCTGGGCGATTGCAGCGACCAAGAAACTGATTTTCTTCGTGGATAGTCATGACACCGATACGTGCGTGCATTACACCGCGAATTTGCTGGCCGATACCTGGGAATCCGAAGAAGGGCAGGAAGGTATTCGTTGCTTCTTCAACAAGGAAACGCCAAGCTGGAGACAGAAATGAACGGGATCAAACGCTTATTGATTGCCAACCGCGGCGAGATTGCCTGCCGTGTGATTCGTACCTGTAAACGATTGGGTATCGAATCGGTGGCTGTATTTTCTGATGCGGATCGTCGTGCCCAGCATGTGCAGCAAGCAGATCTGGCATGTCATATCGGTGGCGCGGCGGCGAGCGAGAGTTATCTCAACGCGCGCGCCATTATCGAAGCTGCCCGCAAGGTAAAAGCGGATGCCATTCACCCGGGTTATGGCTTTCTGTCGGAAAGCACGCAGCTGATTTCGCTGTGTAACGAATACGGCATTATCTTTGTCGGCCCCACGGTGGAAAGCATCGCCGCAATGGGTTCAAAGATCGAAGCCAAACTGATTGCGCAGGATCTGGCGATTCCGACGGTACCCGGTTATAACGGCGATGCTCAGGACGCTACGCAACTGCAGGCAGAAGCGGAAAAAATCGGATTCCCGTTGCTGATCAAGGCCAGTGCAGGCGGTGGTGGCAAAGGCATGCGTATCGTGCAGCAGGCGTCCGAATTCAAGGACGCACTTGCACTCGCGCGGCAGGAAGCGATGAGCGCCTTTGGCGACGATCGTGTGCTGTTGGAAAAATATCTGGTGCGCCCGCGTCATATCGAAGTGCAGTTGCTGGGTGATTCACACGGTAACGTCGTACATTTGTTTGACCGTGAATGCTCGATTCAGCGCAATTACCAGAAAGTCATCGAAGAAGCGCCGGTTTCCCATCTTGACCAGAAGGTGCGTCAGCAACTGTTTGATTGCGCCGTGCGCTTGGGCAAACATCTGGGCTATCGTGGTGCGGGCACTGTTGAGTTTATTTTTGATGCCGACAGTCAGCAGGCGTATTTCCTTGAAATGAACACCCGCTTGCAGGTTGAGCACCCGACGACCGAACTGGTCACTGATATCGATTTGGTGGAATGGCAAATCCGTGTCGCCAACGGCGACGTACTCGGCTTCGCCCAAAGCGATCTGTCGACGCATGGTCATGCCATCGAGGCGCGCGTCAATGCCGAAGATCCTTCCAACAAATACATGCCGGAAATCGGCCACATCCAACTCTATCGTGAGCCGGTCGCCGAGGGTTTGCGTATCGATAGCGGTGTCGCAGCAGGTTCCGAGATCACGCCGTTCTATGATTCCATGCTGGCCAAGGTCATTGCCTACGGCGATACCCGTGGCATGGCAGCGCAGCGTTTGTTGCACGGATTGAATAATTTTGCGATTGGTGGTGTCAAAACCAACCAGGAATTCCTGACCAGCCTGATCACGCGTCCGGCTTTCCATCAGGAATTGAGCACGCAGTACATCAGCAAGGAATTTCCGCAAGGCTGGAAACCCTGGGGCGAATCCATGCACACGGCCATTGCTGCAGCAGCCTACGCCTACGAACAGGAGTTCCGTCAGGACGCCGCGCAGGCCGGCACACCGTGGCAGCATATGGGCGCCTGGCGTCTGACGGCGAATGCGGGCACGCCAGCAGTTTCCCGTTTGTGGTTACCCAAAGGTGACGCGTTACTGGAAGTGCAGGTGTCTGGTCGCCACGGTCATTACACTGTCATTCTCGATGACAGCGAAAACGCGCCCAAGCCCGGCAAGAAAGCCGGTGCGCAAGCCAAATCCTCCAGTGTGGTGGAAGGTGATCTTGCTGAGCGTACGTTTGATGTTGTGCTTTATCGTCCACAGGGCGCGCAGGGGCAATGGCAGGTCGAGCTGGCCGGAACGCGGCGTTCCCTGGAGTTGGCCATCAACGACAAGCAGGTGTCCATCAGCTCGCCGCGTTTGCGTCGAACCTATCGTTTTATCGGTTTGGAGGAATCGCAACTGGGACAGAGCGCCCAGCTGAAGAATGCTTCCAATACGATTCGCGCACGTATGCCTGGTTTGATCACCGATGTGTTGGTTCAAGTGGGTGATACGGTTGAAGAAGGGCAGACCGCAGTGGTGATGGAAGCCATGAAGTTGATACAAAATATGCCATGTCCGGTGTCGGGTGTCGTGAAGCAGATTCTCTGTAACGCGGGAGATAAGGTTGAAGACGGCAAGCTTTTGATCGAGATTGAGCCTGTTATTGCAGCAGATTGACCATGTGCATTTCCCCGTTTGATGGGGATGCGCTTTAACCATACGATTTACTCACAATAAATCAAAGAGCATTAACGCCATGCTGAACCCCTATTTCAACGAAGAACACAATATCCTTCGCGCCCAAGTCCGCAAATTTGTCGAGACCGAAATCATCCCCAACGCCGAAGCGTGGGAAGAGGACGGCTGCGTACCCCGCAAACTCCTGCACAAAATGGGCGAACTTGGCTTCCTCGGCCTCATGCACGAAGAAAAATATGGCGGCAGCGGCATGGACGTACGTGCTGCCACCATCCTCGCCGAAGAACTCTCACGCTCTACCTTCGCCGGTGTCACCATCACCGCCCTCGTGCACACCAACATGGCCTCGCCCCATCTTGCCAACGCCGGTAATGCTGCGCAGAAGCAAAAATACCTGCCCGACATCATCAGTGGTAAAAAGATCACCGCTGTTTGCGTCACCGAGCCTGCGGCTGGATCTGACGTGGCCGGCATCAAATCGCGAGCTGTTCGCGATGGCAATGACTGGGTCATCAATGGCAGCAAGATATTCATAACGAATGGTGTACACGGCGATATCTATTTCGTGGCCGCCAAAACCGATCCATCGGCAAAAGGCTCGCGTGGTATCTCCATCTTCATCGTGGAAAAGGGAACCCCCGGTTTCACCATTGGGCGTTCGCTCAAAAAGCATGGCTGGCGCAGCTCCGACACAGCGGAGCTGTTTTTCGACAACGTCCGCGTCCCTGCCGAAAACATGCTGGGCGAAGAAAACAAGGGCTTCTACGCCGTCATGAAAAACTTCCAGCATGAACGTATCATGCTGGCGGCAATGGGCGTGGGCGAAGCACAGAAAGCACTGGAAATCACCCTTGAAAACGTCAAGCAACGGCAGGCTTTCGGGGCGCCACTGTTCAACAAGGACGTGGTGCGTGACAAGCTGGCGCGGATGCAGACAAAAATTTCCCTGGCGCAGAACTATCTCTATTACGTCTCCTGGCTCGATGCACAGGGCGTGGATTGCATCAAGGAAGTGTCGATGCTCAAGGCCAATGCCTGCGAAATCGCCAATGAAGTCATGTACGACTGTGTGCAGTTGCACGGTGGCATGGGCTTCATGACTGAAAGCATCATTGAGCGGATGTCGCGTGATGCGCGCGTGCTGACCATCGGCGGTGGAACCACCGAAGTCATGTACGGCGAAGTCGCCAAACGTCTGTAGTCACTGAACGTCTGTAGTCACGGAGCTCGTGCTTATGCTGCTGTCCGCCAAGGTTGTGATTGTGTCAGGCATTGGCCCTGGGCTGGGTAGCGCACTTGCGCTTGAAGCCGCGCGCCAGGGCGCCCGCCTGGTGATGGCGGCCCGCACACCGGACAATCTGCGTCAGGCGCAGCAACAGATCAGCGAGGCCTGTCCCTCAGTTGAGGTGTTATGCGTTCCGACGGACATCACCCAGCGCGATCAATGCGAGGCACTGGTCGCGGCGGCGATTGAAAAATATGGCCGTATCGATGCGCTCATCAACAGTGCGTTCAATCCGGGCAAACCGGAACGTATTGAAGACACGGATCTGGAATCCTGGCACGCCGCCATGAACGTGAACCTGTTCGGTACCATGAACCTCGTGCTGGCAGCGCTTCCGGTCATGAAGGCACAGCGTGCCGGTGCGATCGTCAATGTCAACACGATGGTCACCCGCAAGCCGCTGGCGACCCAGGCCGGCTATGCCGCGTCGAAAGCCGCGCTGGCCAGCGCCACGCAACACCTGGCGCTGGAATGTGGCCAGTACAATATCCGGGTCAATTCGACGTTTATGGGCTGGATGTGGGGTGCCACCGTGCAGCAGTATTTTCGCTATGAAAGCAAAATGACAGGCGTGTCTGTCGATGCAATCAAGGCGAATGTCGAAAAACACATCCCGCTTGGCAAAATGCCCACTGACGCTGATTGTGCAAAAGCCGCTATCTTTCTTGCATCTGACTATGCGTGTGCCATTACTGGCGCCTGCCTGGATGTCAATGGTGGAGAATATCTCCCACATTAGGCATCTTGACGTCTCTTTCGCACAGGACCGACACCATGCCTCTCAAGTACGTTTTCACCGCTCCGCCCGCGTCCGGTCGCGCCATTGAAATCGTGCCCGGGGTCAAGTGGGTTCGCTCACCTTTGCCGCTCACGCTCAATCATATCAACTGTTATCTACTCAAGGATGGTGATGGCTGGTGCGTGGTCGACACCGGCATGAATAGCGATGCCGCACGGGATCAATGGCGTGAAGTCTTTGCCAATGAACTGGAGGGGGCACCGATCACGCGCGTTATTGGTACCCATCATCATCCGGATCATATCGGCCTTGCCGGCTGGTTGTGCGATGAATGGCGCGTGCCTTTGTACATGACCGAGCGTGAGTACTATTACACGCGTACTTATGCCGCACCGCGTCGATCAGATGCCTATTGGGAGACAGATCAGTTTTTTGCTCGCGCGGGCATGGCGGTGGATTCCCGCAAGGAATTGTTTTCGCACAGTGATTTTCAGCACATGACGAGCGAGCCCCCGGGTAGTTATCACCAGATCAAGGACCGGCAAACGCTGCGAATTGGCGACTACGATTGGCAGGCCGTCACGACTCGCGGGCACGCGCCCGAACATTTGTCGCTGTATTGCGCCGAATTGCACCTGTTATTATCGGGTGACCAGGTCTTGCCGAAAATCACCCCCAATATCAACGTTTCACCTTCAGCGCCCGAAGATAACCCGTTGGCCGACTGGTTCGAAAGCAATCGCAAGATGATCGAGTGCGTGCCGGATAATGTGAAGATATTGCCCTCTCATCAACTGCCCTTTACCGGTTTGCACCATCGTGTGCGCGCGATTGTCGAGCATCATCATGAACGCCTTGACGCGCTGGTCAACCTGTGTGACAACCCTGTCAGTGCCCAGGACATCACGCGTCAACTGTTTGCCCGTGAACTTAACGCGTTCCAGAATTTTCTCGCGGTGGGCGAGTGCCTCGCGCATTTGCACTACCTCCTCGATACCGGGCGAGTCACTCGTGCACTTGAAAATGATGTCTGGCTTTACCGTCGCGTAGACTATGTAAAGGGAGATTTATCACATGACTGATGTTGCGCTGGCAAACAGTATCGACACCCTGCTCAATAACCGTCGCTCGGTGCGTGGCTTTTTGCCCACACCGGTGCCCGAAGAAACCCTGCGCAAAATTTTCGCCTTGGCCAATCGTGCCCCCTCCAATTGCAATACGCAGCCATGGATAACGCACGTGGTAAGCGGCGAAAAGCTGGAAACCCTGCGCACACTGTTACCGCAGAACACCATGATGGGGAAATTGACACCTGACTTTCCCTACAGTGGAAAATATGACGGCGTTTACAAGGAACGCCAGTACGATGCAGCGGCCCAAATGTATAGCGCGTTGAACATACCACGCGAAGAAAAACACAAGCGCATGGAAGTGTTCCTGCGCAATTACCGTTTTTTCGGCGCACCACACGCCGCATTCCTGTTTCTGCCCGAGCCGTTCGGCTTGCGGGAAGCGGCGGATGTCGGCATGTACGCACAGTCCTTGATGTTGGCACTCACGGCGCATGGGCTGGCAAGCTGCCCGCAGACTGCGCTGGGCTTCCACGCCGAGGCTGTCCGCGACGTGCTGGGGATAGACCCGTCGAACAAGTTGTTGTTCGGGCTTTCGTTTGGCTACGAGGATACGCAGGATCCGATCAATGCGGCACGCGTGGGTCGCGCGTGTGTCGAGGACAATACCATTTTCCATTCCTGATATTCGTTGTTGTTTTTAAGTCTTCACTTGTAGTGTCGCATTGGGGTAAACCGGCCTTGCAATGGTTCTAAAGGCCTCTAAACCAGCTGTGGCATAGAATCATTGCAAGGTCGGTTTATCCCCTCTCGTCCAAATGAACTAGCCCCTCAAAAATCGCCCTCCGTCTCTGGCAGACAAACCCCGGCCACCCGTGTATAGTGATCTTGGTATACGCTGTACGCCAGCACGGAAAAGCCGCTACGAATACGCACGGCAAGATTGAAAAAACACATTAAAACAACAAGTTGTGGAGGACACTCGCATGTCAAACGTCGCAAACGCCATTGATGCAGCATGGGATTTCGTGGTCAAGATTCCTGGTGGCGAACAGAAGAGCATCGTTACCCTCAAGTCCGACGGCGGCAAGCTGACCGGCACCATGAATAGCGAAACTTATGGCATCCAGGAAATCGAAGAAGGCACCTACGACGGTGAAACCCTGGTATGGAAAAGCAAGACCACCAAGCCCATGAAACTGACGCTGACCTACACCGCTACGCTGGATGAAAGCAACAACCTGAAAGGTGTTGTCAAAGTCGCCATGGCGAAAATGAATTTCACCGGAACGCTGCGTCAAGGCTGAGTGTTGCGGTACACGCTGAACCTTTTCGGCTTTCAAAGGCGGGCATGTCCCGCCTTTGTCGTTTCTGGCATTCCTTCCCTGCGTTCATCGCGTTTCTTGACTTGCTGTTTTTGTGGGATGATTGGTTGAAGACGCCATGAAAAATGGGCCAGGCATCTTCAAATCAACGCAACTTCAGGTCAATGCAACTTCAGGCTAATGCAACTTCAGGCTAATGCAACTTCAGGTAAGTGGAAATGATGACGCCGAAGGGTGAGATCAACACGGGCCCGGCAACAAGCGACGATCTGATTCGTTGCTTTGTGGGGATTGCAGCGGCTGAAATGGGGCTTGAAGCTGCCCTGGCTGCACATATTTCCGATGGGCAGCAGCGTATCGACAGGCAGCAGGTGCGCTGGACACCGATTCCTTTTTTGCATTTGACGCTGTGTTTTCTCGGTGGGCAACCGCGTGATAGGGTGGAGCGGTTGCGTGTCTTACTGGGGGAAGCATTGAAAGATGCCAGTGGCTTTCCGATAGGGATGTCGCATTGTTGCTGCTTTCCTGATGCCACGTCCCGCATTCTTGCCGCGATACCGGAACGCGAGCCCGCATTGTTGTCGTTACAACAGAAGGTTGCGCAGGCGGTGTCTGAGGCGGGTATCGCGCTGGAGAACAGGCCGTTCCTTCCGCATATTACGCTGGGGAGATTGATGCGGCATCATGAACTGCCGGATTTCAGTGAGTCAATGCTGGCAACGGGAGAGGTAGGGGCGGTTTCACTTTACCGGAGTGAAGCGCTGGACAGCGGTTCGCACTATACGGTGGTAGCGCGATGGCCGCTGCTTTCGTCGCCCATCAGATTGCAACGCGTTCCGGATTCGCTTTGATCAGCTCGCCCAATGCGCTGGCGTGCTGGCTGGAAGCGCCCAGGTACAGCTCGTTCTTCTTCGCCCAGATAAAGAAGCGGTGCAGCGGGTAGTCGAGATCCTGACCGATACCGCCATGGATGTGCAGGAAAATGTGCCCTGCGACATGGCCGGATTCACCGATCCAGAATTTGACCACTCTGGAGGAAAGCTGCGCGCAACCCGTGTTTTCCAGATCATCCAATGCACGCCAGTAGACGCCACGCAAGGCTTCAATCGCCATGTAGGCATCGGCTGCCTGTTGCGACACGGCCTGGAACGACGACAATGAGCGGCCAAATTGCTTGCGTTCATTGGTGTATTCCGCGGCGCGGCGTAAACCTTCGGCCAGAATGCCGACCTGTTGTGCGGCCATGGCGATATAGGTGCGTTGTGCTTGCCACTCCAGGAGTTCGGCCGCCTGGTCGTTGATGGCGAGCGTGTTCTCGGCACTTACGACCACGTTATTGAAGCTCAGGTGTCCGGCCAGTTCAGCGCTGGTCGAGCGCTGGGCGACGACGCTCAGTCCTTCGATCTGGGCATCGCAATAGCCTACCCAGGATTGACCGCCTTGTAGTTGTGCCGTTACCAGATAGCCGTTGGCGATGGGGGCATAAGTGACGAGACTGCTATCGCCGTTCAGTACCCATTGATCGCCTTTGGCTTGTGCCGTCAGCGGTGTTTTTCCACGCAGGCCGGAATACGGGCGCACGGCAGCCAATACCAGCTCACCACTGGATACGCCGGGTAAAATGCGTTGTTTCAGCGCGCTGGAACCGAATTGCGCGATCGGCATGGCGCATTCGACGATGGTTTCCACCAGCGGAATCGGTGCGACGCTTTTGCCCTGCGCTTCCAGTACCATGCCCAATTCGGTCATGCCCATTTCAGAGCCACCGAACTCGGCAGGTAACGGCGTGGCCAAGAGGCCGGCAGCAGCCAGCTGTTGCCACAGTTCACGATGAAAGGGTTGTGGCTGCTTGAAACATTGCTTGATGTGTTCGTCGCTGCACAAGTCACGGAACATGCGCTCCGCAACATCCTTGATGGCCAGCTGGTCTTCGGTGTAATTGAAATTCATGTCGGCGATCCTGCGTAATTCCTGGCGTAAACGGTTTCTGTCAAACGATGGCGATCAAACAATCGTGCTGGGCATGCCCAGACCGAACGTGGCGGTCATGGAACGCATGACTTCCAGCACGCCGCCGCCCACCGTCATGATTTGCGCAGAGCGATAGTCATATTCGAGATGGCCGCCGAAAATCGCATCGGGGCTTTCGTGTTGCACGGCCGCATCTTCGCCAACGAGCTCCATGAGGGTCCGCAGCACGCGAATCTGTTCCAGCGTGTTGAGCACCTTGGCACCCGAGGCAAGCGCAACATCCACCTTATGCTCGTCGAGCAGGGTGGCGTTACGCAGGTTGAGCACTTCCATGGATTCAAGGCGTGCATAGACTTCCCCGATTTTGCTCGCCACCAGCGGGTCGTCGAGACGACGCTTGCCGTTGGCATCGGTCTGCGCCAGCAAGTTGAGGATGTAGCCAAATTGCTTGCGGGCAATCACGGTCATCGCGGCCAGCACGATACGTTCGTGGTTGAGCTGCGAGGTGATGACTTTCCAGCCGCCATTGACCTTGCCGACAACGCGATCGGGCGAAACCTTCACGTCGGTGTAATAGGTCATGTTCGTATCCACGCCGGCAACGGTGTGGATGGGGGCGTGCGTGTAGCCTGGATCTTTGGCGTCCACGATGAACAGCGTTATGCCGTCGGATGGGCGTTTGCCTTCATTGCTGGTGCGCGCAGCCAGCCAGATGTAGTCGCAGTCGTGGCCGGCGCTGGTCCAGACCTTGGTGCCATTGATCACCCAGTGCGTACCATCGAATTCAGCCTTGGTCTTGAGCGACGCGAGGTCGGTACCGGAACCGGGCTCGGAATAGCCGATGGCAAAAATGGCTTTACCCGCAGCGATTTGCGGCAGGAAGGTTTGCTTCTGCTCATCGGTGCCAAAGGCCATGATCGAGGGGGCGACCGAGTTCAAGGTGATGAGCGGGAAGGGCGTGTGCGTCTTCCATGCCTCTTCAAACAGGATCAGCTGTTCAACCGCGGTATAGTCCTTGCCGCCGTAAGCCTTGGGCCAGCCCAGGGTGAGCATGCCATCGGCGCCCAGTTTCTCGACGATGCCGCGAAAGATCGGCCCGCCTTCCTTGCCCATACAGGCTTCGACGCTTTCAGGGGTCATGATGCTGCGGAAATAGTCACGCAGCTGCTTGCGGAGGGCAGTCTGCTCAGGGCTGTATCGGGTATCCATCGGGGTGCCTTTTGCCTTGAAACCTGGGGGAAACGCCGGCCATGTACGCATTGCCCGACGTCTGTTTGAAGGCAGTGTAAGTCATTTTGCAATATATATGCAATAGCATTGCATATATCGGGAGGGCACGTGCAGGAAATGTCCAGGAGTACGGCGTGCCGGCAGCCTTCCCGGTTCGACCCTCAGGTGGAAACCATTTGATCCACGTAGTGCTTAATGTCCCCTTGGGCGGTTTCGTCGATACCCGAAAACTCCATGCTGACGCGATAACCGCCGGGCTCCACCTGGCATTTCAGGATACGCGCGTAAACCGCGCGACGTTCAATGCTCAGCGGGTTGGTGATCAGTTGCAGGCGAATCTCGGACAATGGTGTCAGGTACACGGGGACGTTGGCGAGGAGCCCGTGGTAGCCCAGATCGATGGCGCATCCGCTCCAGGTCTTGGACAGTACGCGTTTACCTTCCATCAGTTGAAAGGCGAACGGGATTTCGACGTTGACGCGGGGGCTCTTGCGCAAGGTCCGGCGTGGCACGATCAAGGCGCGGGGCTTGTGCGTGGCCAGTAGCTCATACATGCAGATGGGTGCCTGTTTGCCTTTGACGTGCACCAAATTGGGCGATGCGACATCCACGTGGTCATGCACCAGGGAATACGTCGAGTCGCTCATGAGGATTTGTCCTCGCAGGGACTGTGCCTCGATGCGCGAGGTGAGATTTACCGTGTCGCCGATCACCGTGTATTCGCGGTGCAGGTGCGAACCGAGGTGGGCCGCCACCACATCGCCGGTGTTGATGCCGATGCCCATGTAGAGCTCGGGCAGCTGAAGGCGACGGTTTTCGGCATTGATACCATCCATCGCCAATTGCATCTCGACAGCACAGGCGAGGGCCCGGCTGGCATCGTCGGGCAGGCGGTTATCCAGCCCAAACAGGGCCATGATCGAATCGCCCATGAACTTGTCGATGCGGCCCCCATGCTGCACGATGACCTGACACATGCGCGCCAGATAGCGGTTGAGCATGTCCACCAGATTCAGGCTGGCGTGGCGGTCGGTCAGTGCCGTGAAACCGCGCAGGTCGGCGATCAACACGGTCATGAATTTCTGTTCGGGAGGCAGCAGGGTGTGTAACGACGGGGCTGACAGCGCCTGTTCAATACTGCTACGCAAGGCCAGGCTTTGTTGCAGGTTCAGGGTGGGAAGCAAATGTTGCAAGTCACGGCACAGGCGCGCCATGGCCTCGGGGATATCCATCAACGGTTCACTCGGTACATCGGAGGTTACCATTAAGTTAAGTCGCGGAAGCTCGCGGCGGGCAAGGAACGATTGGGCTTAAACAGAGCAATCCATGCCACAAAAAGCTCTAAGCGGCTTGCTTCGGCGGCGTTTGCAAAGTGGCAGGAGCACTGGCGGGCGGTTGGAATACCCGCCGGGGGCTAACTACACTTGAGCGAGCATGCAGCCACCCAGGATCAGCATCCTTGGCTGCAGTGGGCGTGACGCGTCCTGACAAAGGCTTCCCGGGGATATGCAATCGATGTGGTGGATCAGGCTTTGGCGCGCGCTGTTTGGCGGAAAAGCGCTGTTAGACGTGAAGGTAACGGCAGCGGTAGACGGCGTTCCTGTGGCTGTGCGGGTAGACGCCCCTGGCGTGTCAGCAAGCACGACATCCCCCTCGAATGGTCTGGTTGCACCCAGGGCAGACGTGGTTTCGGTGTCTCCTGCGGTGCCGTGCGTTGAGCCGAACCCGGTGGCGCGAGACTCGCTGGCGTCGTCGTTCGTGGATTTGCTCCTTGACTCGGGCGCGCAGCAGGAAATCGCTCCCAATAGTGCCGAAGTCTTTATTCTTGATGAACTCGAACGGTTGTTGGCACAAGGTGTTCCCGACCGTGCGGTGCCGCAACTGCCGGAAGTCGCGACCAGTCTGTTGCGGGAATTGGCTGATGCCAATGTGTCACAGCAAACCATTCTCGGCTATCTCAAACGCGATCCGGTGATCACCGCCGAAGTGTTGAAATTGGCCAACAGCCCGATGTTCCGGTCGGGAGAAATGCGTATCGAAAATCCGGAACGCGCATTGCTTCAACTGGGCATGGCGACTCTGAAGTCCATTGTGAGCGCCGTGCTGATGAAGCCCATGCTGGATATCCGCCCGATTTATTTTCGGATGTTCGGTCAGCATTTGTGGCAGCACTCACTGGATACTGCACAGGCCTGCCAGCACCTTGCACGTTATTATGGTCAAGGCGATCCTTTCAATGCTTACCTGGTCGGATTGACGCATGATGTCGGCAAGCTGGCCATTTTCCGCTTGCTCATCGAATCCTTTCAACAAGTGCATCCCGATGTTCAGCCGAGAGGAGCCGTTTTTGCGCAGATCGTAAAGGATCGTTCCCCCTTGCTGACGCGCCACATACTGAAACAGTGGGGAATGCCTGATTTTGTACAGCAAGCGGTCGAAGACCAGCAAGAGGGTCGCTCGCTTTCGGAGCTTTCAAGCTACGCGTTTCTGTTGAATCAGGCGAACATGCTCGCCGAGTTTCGCTGGTTGTTGGGATCGTTGTCGCCATCGTCAGATGCGGGGCGTGCTTTACTGGAAAAGTACGGTATTCCACAGGTGTTGCTGGCGACCGCGTTCCCCGATCTTGGCCAATGAAGGTCGGAGGGCGATCAGGTTACCCTGAGTGCAAAATGATTGCCTGTTCTGATGAAAACGTCGTACCTTGGTGGCCAATCTATCATTGCCTCCCGAGGAATACACAATGCAGCGACCCGTATTGCGCATGGGTGATCCCCGTTTGCTAGTCCCCGCTCGTCCGGTTGAACGGTTTGATACGCCTGAACTTCACGCCCTGATCAAAGATATGTTCGACACCATGCGCGCCACCAACGGTGTGGGGCTCGCGGCACCTCAGGTGGGTGTTGATTTGCGCGTGGTTATCTTCGGTTTTTCTTCCAGTCCTCGCTATCCTGACGCGGCGCCGGTGCCGACGACGATTCTGATCAATCCTGAACTGACGCCGCTGACAGAGGAGAAAGAGGAGGGGTGGGAAGGCTGTCTTTCTGTTCCCGGATTGCGTGGATCCGTCCCCCGCTTTACGCGCTTGCGCTATCGCGGATTCGATCCCGAGGGGCAGCTGATAGAGCGCGTTGCAGACGGTTTCCATGCACGTGTTGTGCAGCATGAGTGTGATCATCTTGACGGGGTTTTGTATCCGACACGGATTCTGGATATGACAAAGTTCGGTTTTGCAGAAGAGCTGTTCCCGGCGTTGGCTGGCGTGGACGAGTAAGGCGGAGGCGCTGGAATTCATCGCAATCAGTCGGGGAGCCCCTACTGGTCTACACTTCAAGTAGAGCGTCTTCGAACGGCGAGCAGCCGACGGGGCAGGGTTTCCTGATCGAGTTATTCAATGCTGATATTTCAATATCTTAAGGATGTTTTTTGGCCCGCACGTCCGGTCGGCACTTATGCCGACACGTTCGAGGGCGAGATGCATTACCAATCGAGCAGGGTGGTCATCTTTGCCATTCTCGGTTCCTTTGTCTGGCTGAATTACCTGGCGGTCGATAAACAGCTGCATCCCGATCAGACCTTGATTCCCTGGCTTCGCATGTTGCTGCCTTGTGTGGGTGTGCTGACCCTGGCCTTGAATTTCCTCAATTATTTCCGGCAGCGCAGCCAGTACCTGCTGTTATTCCTGGGAGGGTACATCCTGATTGCAACCGCCGTCATCACGGGGTTGACCAAGGGGGATGCGACCTATGTGTCGGGTTTTATCCTGAATCTGTCGTTGCTGGTGATGGCTCCCGTTGAAAAGCGCTTCAGCTACGCGGTACTGGCGGTGTCAATTGTCACGTTTTTTTCTGTGGCCTGGAAAACGGGTATTGAATTCAGTGCAGTGCGTGCGCAGTACATGGTCAACGACCTGGCCGCGACAGTATTGTGTGTAGGTTTCTTTATTTATTTGCTCGACAAGATCCGTTTTTCCAACTGGGAAAATGCCCGCAGGATCGCCATTGAATCCAGCGAAAAAGTGAAAGAAGCAGAATCGGAAAGCAAAGCCAAAAGCCAGTTTCTTGCCGCCATGAGCCACGAAATTCGCACGCCGATGAACGGTGTGCTGGGCATGACGCAGTTGCTGCAATCAACGGAATTACAGCCTCAGCAACGGCAATATGTGGAAGTGATTGCCAATTCAGGCAAGGCACTGCTGAACATCATCAACGATATTCTCGACTATTCCAAGATTGAAGCAGGCAAGATGGATCTGGAAGAAATCGACTTTGATCTCGACAAACTGTGTCTTGATGTCGTTTCCATCTTTAGTCTGGCTGCTGAAAAGAAACAGCTTCAACTGTTGTCTTCTGTCGAGCCAGGCACGCCACTCTGCATTCGCAGCGACCCTACGCGTCTGCGTCAGATTTTGCTTAACCTGCTGGGTAATGCGTTCAAGTTTACGTCGGAAGGAGGCGTCAGTCTGCGGGTCAGCAGCGTCGAGGTGGCTGACAGCGAAAATGCGGTTTGCCTCAAATTTGAGGTAAGCGATTCTGGCATCGGCATGACGCCACAGCAAATGGGCAATTTATTCCAGGCATTCCAGCAGGCAGATGTTTCAACCGCAAGAAAATACGGTGGAACAGGCCTGGGGCTGAGTATTTCAAAATCGCTGTCCCAGTATATGGGCGGAGAAATTGGTGTCGTCAGTGAGGCCGGCAAGGGATCCACTTTCTGGTTTACCATTTGCTGTCAAACAGCCAATCCGGAATTCGTGCAAAAACATGTCCTCAAGGCAGACAGTCTTTCAGGTCGTCGTCTACTGGTGGCGGATGATTCAACCGAATTTGCACAGATTATTGAGGAGCAAGCCAGCGCATGGGGAATGAACGTCGATGTCGTTTATAACGGCGAACAGGCGCTTTCCATGATCGAGGCATCTCTGGGTGCCGGCACGCCCTATGCCGTTGTCCTGTTGGATCTTTCCATGCCTGTTTGCACGGGCATCAAGGTGGGTGAAACCATGCAGGCCGATTCCCGGATGAGAGCGATTCCGCGGGTATTGATGACAGCCCGCCGCTCGCTTCCCAAGAAAGAAGAGCTGGCGGCGATCGGTTTTCATGAAGTGATGCAAAAACCGTTTTCTTCCCATTATCTCAAACGGCACTTGCTGTCGGCGTTATCGGAGCTGCAGACCCACGATGGCCACGAATCCGCCAAAATTGAATCTCATGCCTCCCTCTTGGGCCGCAAGGTGCTGGTGGCAGAAGACAATGCCGTTAACCAGATGGTGATACGTTCGATGCTGAAAAAACTGGGCGTTGAAGGCGTTTTTGTGCAAAACGGTCGTGAAGCGCTTGATTATTACCGTCGTGCCCACCAGCAATTCGAACTGGTTTTCATGGACTGTGAAATGCCGGAAATGGATGGGTTTGAAGCAACCCGCCTGATACGCGAGTGGGAAAAACAGAATGGGATTTCTCCCAAGCCCATCATTGCCCTGACAGCGCATGCCATGAAAGAACATCGGGATCTTTGTGCGCGCGTGGGGATGGACGACCACCTGAGCAAACCGATCGAAATCGATCAATTGCGCGAGACCTTGCTGGAACGCCTCGGACCACCGAAAGCAGGAATAACACTTCATTGATACGCCGGGCCCGGTCATCCGGAAATTCGTTGTCTTTCACGACGGGTCGACGTTTTCAAGGTTGTCTTGTGATTGAACTCCATTGCTGACTGCGTTACGCTGTGCGATTCTTGTTCAGGTCCATGAGCAAGACGCTGTACTGCTATCATCAAACAATTCGCCGAATCAATGACATGGAGTATTTATGAGATCAGGGAACCCCGTTCTAAAAACTGAAACCTTTGAAGGATTGCCGTATTCCGGCGCCCGCATGACCCTGGGAGGGACTGTCAACAAGACCGCCATGTTGCTGGCGTTGATGTTGATTACCGCCATGTGGACATGGGGCATGTTTTTTCAGACCAAGGATGCGGCGGCGGTCGTGCCCTATCTCGCTGTTGGCGCCATTGGCGGCTTTATTGTCGCGCTCATCACCGTCTTCAAGAAAACAGCCGCACCTTACACTGCGCCGATATATGCCTTGCTCGAAGGCCTGTTTATCGGTGGTGTATCCGCCTTCATGGAAGCGAAATTTCCGGGCATCGTGATGCAGGCCGTCGGCCTGACGTTTGGCACCTTGTTCTGTCTGCTGGCAGCCTATAAAAGTGGTTTGATCAAGGCGACTGAAAACTTCAAGCTGGGCGTTACCGCAGCGACGGGTGCAATCTGCCTGCTGTATCTGGTCAATTTCGTTATGTCATTTTTCGATATGTCGATTGGCTTCATCCATGAAAGTGGCACGGTCGGCATTTTGTTCAGCGTTGCCGTTGTCGTGATTGCCGCACTGAATCTTGTCATGGATTTCGACTTCATTGAATCAGGCGTTGAGGCTGGCTGCCCCAAGTATATGGAGTGGTACGGTGCATTTGGCTTGCTGGTGACGCTGGTGTGGTTGTATCTGGAAATCCTGCGTTTGCTGGCAAAATTGAAAGACGACTAAATCAACGTTGTTGCGCCATTGCAAATACGGGTAGCAGCTAGTGGCGATTTTCAGGTAAGGCAAGTGCGGTGCTGGTCGGTGTTACAGGGGCGGTGATAAACGCAAAACGCTCGATGTGCACCGATTGGGCTGCCGCCATGACCTTTGCCACACTGTCGTAGGGTGTTTGCTTGTCAGCAGCCAGATGCAGTTCAACGGGGCCTGTCAGGGTCTTGGCGCGGTTACCCAAATAGTCGGCGAGGTTTTCGGGCGTGACGGGTGTACCGTCTACCCGTACCGTTTCCGGCGTCAACTCCACGGTGATATGCGCAGGCTGTGTATTTTGCGGGGACGCCTCTGCTTTTGGTAAATCAACCTGAATGGCATTGCGCAGCAGGGGGGCCGTGATGATGAAAATCACCAGCAATACCAGCATGACATCAACCAGTGGCGTCGTATTGATTTCAGAAAGGGGTTGGGTAACGTTGCGCTGATTATTGGAATGGAAAGCCATGTGTTTTCGTCCTCACTGTGGCTTGGCGGGGGACGCTGTCCCGCTTGCTTGCATGGGGGTGATCCCGCTGATCAGTGAACGATGCAGGGTGTGCGCAAAGCCATCCAGGTGTGCCAGCACCAGCCGGTTGCCCCTCACAATGGCGTTATACCCGAGCACCGCAGGAATGGCGACAAAAAGCCCGGCGGCGGTCATGATCAAGGCTTCCCCGACCGGCCCGGCGACTTGATCGAGTACCACCTGCGTGCTGCCGGTGAGGGAGGTGAGTGCGTGATAAATACCCCACACAGTTCCCAGCAGCCCGACGAAGGGTGCCGTCGACCCCACCGAAGCCAACCAGGTGAGCCCGCCCTCGATGCGCGCCTGGGCCAGTAGAGTAGCGTGTTGAAGGGTGCTTGCGACCGGATCGGTAATGCCGCCGGATAACGCTTTTGGTGGGTGGCCCTGCAACCATTCCGCGGGCAGTTGTTGTACCGCGATGGCGACATTGGCGAATAGTTGACTGCGGTCGTCGACCTTGACCCGTTGCAGGGCCATTCCCAAACTGTTGGCTTGCCACAGCGCAGGAAGCACCGTGGCAATGGTGCGTCGGCACGACCAAAGTTGCCAGGCTTTCAGCAGCATGATGGACCAGCTGCTGACAGACATGAAAAGTAGGCAGACCGCAACGCTACGTATCAGTCCGTCGCTTTGAAGCCAGAGTTGCTGGAGTGATGTCATGAAGTCTCCTCGTTACGGCACGCGATACATTATTGCATTCGAAATAAAATGGGGACACGCACGGTGCTGGCGACCGGCGTGTCGCCGCGGTGTGCGGGTACAAATGTCCATTGTCGAACCGCGCGTAGCGCAGATTCATCCAGGCTGGAAAACCCGCTCGATGTCTGGATGTCGACACGGCTAGCCTTTCCCGTGGCCTCGACCCTGACTTCCAGCAGCACCGTCCCTTGCTGCTGGCGTCTGCGTGCAGCGTAGGGATATTCGGGAGACGGGTTGCGCAAATAGTCTGCATCAAATCGTGCTTCTACGACAGGTTGCACCGGCGGTTGCGCCAATGCGACGGCCTGTGGCGGGGCCGCTGGTTTTGTTTGCGTCAGCACTGGAGAGGGTGTCGGGGCCGGTAAAGCATTCACGGCGGGCTTCGGCTGCGGCACAGACTGTTTGCGTGGTGCTGGCACAGGAGGTGACTGTCTTGGTGGTGCCTGCTTTGGAGATGACTGTTTTGGAGTTGATGTTGCTGGAGGTGTAACAGTTGTGTCTGCAGGGGACGGCTGTTTGACGGATGTTGTAACGGGTGCCTGCAGGGTCCTGGCCATGACCACGGGCGTCACCGGCAACTGTGCCTGCGTCGCCCGATCAGGAGCAGAAATGCCTGCGAGAAGTGCGAGATGAGCCGCTACGACCAGACACACAACGCTCAGGCTACGCAGCAGGTGAGGGCGAATCAAACCAGACATGAGCAGGATGGAACCAGGAACAGGCCAACAGAAGAACGGGATGATACGCTGGAATCAGCCCCGGGTGGTGCGACATTTTGTCGCACCACCCGG
>JBPOHS010000215.1:0-2630 GCA_052035295.1 Pseudomonadota bacterium | reverse complement strand
CTGCTGGATCTGGAATTCCAACCAAAGGCGTCAGCGAAGTGATTGAGTACGGACCCCACATTCCAACCTTGATCGAGATTGCTGATTCAGGCGGGTTTGATTAGCAGGGCGGCTGTTTCCAACCCTGGATTGCAAATAGCCTTTTTTTGTTTGCACCAGGGTTGCAGCCGCCGTCTGAAATCAGCATGGGGATCACCTGGTACCTGAATACTGAATATCAAACGATGCGTACGATGATTCTGATTCAACAGGCATTGCAGGCGGGGCGCTGATGAGGGCAGAGGCAAGTAACGCCTCAAAAAAGTGGCCCGATGCAGGCGCAATGGATTGCAGGAGGAAACGGCGAATATTCCTGCAGCATTCGCCGATTTACAATCCTATTGTCTGACAACTAAGCGATCAGGAATCGCATCCTTGCCTCACGGCAAAATCAATTGTTGCTCCACCAACCATTGCCGTGTCTGCAGCATGCCTTGCTCCAACCCGATACGCGGTTGGTAGCCCAACATCTGCTGTGCCTTTGCAATGGAATAACTGGCTCTGCGCGTCAGCATCGCCATCGAAGCCAGACTGATTTCGGTCGGCGTTCTCAGTAATTTTGTCAGGGCGAATTCCGCCAGTTGTGTAACGCCCAATGCCAGCGGCGTAGGCAACGCCAACGGTGTTGAGCTTCCGCCCAGCCAGCGATGGTGGTAGCCAAAAAATTCCCGGCATTCAATGCCCTTGCCATCCGTGATGTTGAATATCTGGCCACCGGCATCCGCGCTCACGGCGGCCGCGACGATGCCGTCGAGCAAATTGTCGATGTAAACCGGGCTGAATATTCCGTGTCCCGAGGCGGGCAGCAGAAATTGGCGATTGCGCATCAACGCCAGCGGAATCAGCACCCAAGGCCTGGAACCCGGCCCATACACATCGCCCGGCCGGATAATGGTGGCATTGATTTCGCCGCTGGCGTGCGCTGCCAACACCGGGTGCTCACTCGCCGCTTTGGCATCACAATAGGGAAACCCGCTGAGCACCGTGATGGGTGTCGCCTCGGTCTGCTCCTCATCGAAATCCAGCCCATACGCCGCAATGGAAGACAGATGCACAAACCGCGGGACATCATGGGTAACGGCCGCATCCAGTACCCGGCGTACCCCATTGACGCTGATGGCGCGATACTGGGCAGGCAACGCCGTATTGGAAACCACGGCCGCCGTATGGAACACCACATCACACCCTTTTGCCTGCGCCTGCCAGGAACCAGGTTGTGCAATATCACCCGCCACCACGGCGCGCGCGTTATCCGGCATCAAATCGACACCACAGACTTCCACGCCCTGGGCCTGCAGACGCGACATCAATGATCGCCCGATGAATCCGTTCGCACCCGTGACCATGGCACGCCTGATACTGTTCATGATGAATCCCCCTTGTATAGGTAAAAATCAGCCCCAAATGACCTGCTCAACCAACATACCATGGCGACTTTCCCACCGTCGCCATGGAGTTGCCGATGTCTGACCTGATCCTGCACCACTACGCCCTCTCGCCATTTTCAGAGAAAGTTCGCGCCATGCTGGGCTACACCGGTCTACCGTGGCAATCCGTGATCACCCGTGAAATGCCCCCCCGCCCACACCTTGATAACATTCTCGTCGGCGGCTACCGCAAAATTCCGGTGGCACAACAGGGTGCCGACGTTTTTTGCGATACCCGCATCATCACGCGGGAAATTGCCACGCTGAGCGCAAAACCCGAACTGGCCATGGAACACTGCAGTCCCGCGATACAGCAATTCGTGCAACACACCGATCTCGACGTATTTTTCGCCTGCGTCATGTCAGCGCGCAGCAAGACGATGACGCGCAAGGCCCGCGCCACCCTGTCGACCTTCGATCTGTTGCGCCTGCTTTGGGATCGCATCAATATGGGCCTGAAAGCGCAACACAAAATGATCCGCCCCAAGGACATCGGCCCCACGCTTACCGCGCATTTGCAACACCTCGACGCCATGCTGACCGAACCCTTCCTGTTCGGGGCGACCCCCACCATCGCCGATTTCACGGCTTATCACGGGCTGTGGATGATACGCGAGGTGGCAGAGCGCTCACTGATAAAAGCCTACCCTCGTGTGGACGCCTGGATGGATCGTATCAAGTCCTTCGGCGAAGGCCAGCGGCGCGACATCAGCGTTGAGGACAGCCTGGGCATCGCCCGTGCAACCACCCCGCGCCCGATTCCCGCCGAACAACTGAACGATGCACGCATTGGTCGCGCAGCCACCATAACGCCCAGTGACTATGGCCACACACCGACACAGGGCCGTCTGGTGGGCGTCAGCCCGGAACGCTGGATCATCGCCCGCGAGCACAACGCCGTGGGTACGGTGCATGTGCATTTCCCCGCGCAGGGGTTCACGCTGACCACTTGACAGGGCTGAGCGCCAGGCCAAGCTGCTGTAAAAAATCATAAAACGGGTAACGCCTGCGTTTCGCCGCCCCACCCTGCCGATCGGTCGTGAGCTTACGGCATCCTAGCTCAACCCGCTAATCAAAAACTGATTTACTGGCTTCTACAAACCAAGAGGAAGCCCAATGAATCAGCCAAAAGCCATCACCAGTCATCACAAGCTAGAGGCCGTA
>JBPOHS010000199.1:0-18209 GCA_052035295.1 Pseudomonadota bacterium | reverse complement strand
GCGCGCTTCGCCCTTTAAAGTTTTGACATCGAATCTCCTGCGCCCAACGAGGTTTCCTGATGTCAATCCTGACCGTGCTGCGAACCCACATCAATCGACGACCGTGTCACGGTAGCGCCCGCGAGCGACCGGCATTGTTTCTCTTTGTCATTTTGCTTGCCACCATCGTAACGTTGCCTCCGCGTGCATTGGCGGGGACGGCGCATGAACCAGGCTTGGGTGATTGCGATGACTACAATGTCGACCGCAATCCCTATTATGGCGACCTTCATGTGCACACGGCATTGTCGATGGATGCCGTTCAGCATGGCACGATGGGTGGCCCCTCAGAGGCGTATCGGTTTGCCAAAGGCGAGGCCATCGCATTGCCACCCCATGACAAGGATGGCCACTCAGATCGGGTGTTGCAACTGGAGCGGCCACTGGATTTCGCCGCAGTGACTGACCACAGTGAATTCCTGGCCGAGACCAGTCTTTGCTTCAACAAGAACAGCCTTTTATATTTTGGCGCGTATTGCACGATTATGCGGGGCAGCCCGGCAGGCAATAAAAATATCGATTCTGTGGCATTTGGCCTGGGGCTGGGCGGGGTTTCGCTGCCGGGTGGGAAAACATCGCTGAGCGTATGCGATCTCTTTCCCGGGGTGTGTGAAAAACGTCGCAAAGACACCTGGGCCAAAGTGCAGCAAGCGGCTGATGAACACTACGATCGCAGTGAGCGCTGTCGGTTCACGACCTTCGTCGGCTACGAGTGGACAGGGAGCCCGTTGCTTAATAATCAGCATAGAAATGTCATTTTCCGCAATGAAAATGTGACGGCTTTGCCGGTGAGTTATTTTGATGCAGCCAAACCCGAAACACTATGGGCCAAGCTGGACGCCGGTTGCACCAACAGTCAGCAAGGCTGTGAGGTGCTGACGATTCCGCATAATTCCAATCTTGGTGGGGGAACGATGTTCCAGCCATACACGGAGCGGCGCAACCCCTATTCGGTAGCGTTGGCGCAGCAGCGCGCACGCCTGGAACCTCTGGTGGAAATTTATCAGCATAAAGGCGCTTCAGAGTGTATTTCGAATGCTTACGCGCCTCTTGCCAGTCAGGATGAGCTGTGCAACTTTGAACTGGTTGTAAAAAATATTTGCACGGGTGCGTCTGATGATGCCGCAGATTGCAAGCCGCTTTGTTCAGCCACGCAAGTCTTCGGTGCTTTTAGCGGTATGTGTGTCGAACCATCGGATTTCGTCCGTGGCGCTCTGCAAAACGGCCTTGCGGAAAAGCGTCGCATTGGCGTGAATCCATTTCGGTTGGGTGTTATCGCCAGTACGGACACACACAACGCAACGCCGGGTGCGGTCGAGGAATATCAGTTTCAGGGACACCAGGGTGAAAATGATGGCGAGCTTTCCACTCGCATCGGTACGGCACCCAAGGCCGCCACCCCCATCGCCAAATCACTTGGGAAAATTGCAAGCATGGGCACCATGAAACACTATGGCCCTGGGGGCCTGGCGGTTGTGTGGGCCGAGCAACGCTCGCGCGATGCCATTTTTGATGCCATGCAACGACGCGAAACTTACGCTACCAGCGGGCCCCGGATTACCACCCGTTTTTTTGCCGGGGATCTTCCCGGGAATCTTTGCGACTCGGCCGATTTGGTCAAGACCGGTTATTCGAGCGGCGTACCCATGGGCGGTGAGCTCGATGCGCAAAAATTCTTGCACCATGCCCCTCGCTTCGTGGTGTCGGCGCTGATGGATCCGGGAACCGAGAGCCACCCAGGCGTACCGTTGCAACGCCTCCAAATTGTGAAAGCCTGGGAGCGGCACGGCGAGACACACGAAAAGGTATTCGATGTGGCAGGTGATCCAGAGAATGGTGCCAGCGTAAATCCTGCGACGTGCGAGCCTCAGGGGCAAGGCTATGCCGGTTTGTGCACAGTATGGAAAGACCCTGAGTTCAACCCGGATGACAATGCCCTTTATTATGCTCGCGTACTGGAAAATCCCAGCTGCCACTGGTCGCGAATGCAGTGCAATGCGGAATTCGGGAAACGCCAGCTGGATTGCACTACCTTACCCGTGGATGATCCGCTGAAAGCCTGCTGTGACGGCACCTTGCCAGAGAGTATTCAGGAACGCACGTGGACTTCGCCTATCTGGGTGAATGCCCAGGCAGAGGAGACCCTGCCATGATATCGGTCATGCGGAAATGGCTGAATGAGCCTGTATTGCGCTTTCTGATTTTGGGTGGGCTATTGGGCGTGGCCTCTGACTTTGCAGGGGGCGATCGCGATCAGCGCATCATCGTGATGGATAGCGAGCAACAATTGGCAATGGCCAGGGAGTTTTCGGAGGAATTCCTGCATTTACCCGATACGCATGCCATGGAAGGAATGATTAATGAGGCGCTGGAAGAAGAGGTGCTTTACCGGGAGGCTTTGCATCATGGGCTCGACCAGCAGGATCCAGTGGTGCGTAAACGCCTGATTCAGAAAATGCGCCTCATTGTCGAAGCAGAATCCGATCCCGGCATGCCAGACGCCACGACCCTGGCGAGTTGGTATGAAGCGCACACTGATCGTTACATGCTTCCCCCCTCGACATCGTTCCGGGCCGTCTATTTTGCTGCGTCCAGGGAGGGTACGCAGCCTGCGTTGCGTGCGCGAAAGGCGCTGTTGACGCTGGCGCAAAGCCCTGATGCGAGTGTCGACAGTGATCCGTTTCTGGCAGGAAAACGCTTTGTCAATCGTGATGAAGGAGCGATTGATCGCGTGTTTGGCGCAGGCTTTGCCAACCACCTGAAAAAGGCACCGGTGGGTGCCTGGTATGGACCACTGACCAGTATTTACGGTCATCATCTTGTCTATGTAGAAACGCGTGCGCCAGCACAACAACAGCCCTTGGCTGCGGTTGAGGCGGACGTGCGCAATGATTGGCGCCAATCCATTGTGCAGGAAAAACAGGCGTCAGCGATCGCCACCTTGCTTTCTCGTTATACGGTGCGACGAGGGGAGCCGCCTGATGATCTGCTGCTCGCGCGTCAGGCGCTGGTGGCGCGCGATCCGGATGAGCAACCATGACAGCGTGCATTTTTTCCGGGCGTACACTGTTCCTGTGGGGAGTCATCTGGTTGGGGAGCATGCTGTGCGCCGGGGCAAATGCCCATGTGTTGCATTTCGGTGTATTGACCGTGACCAGCATGCCCGAAAGTCAGTGGCTGGTGGACTACCGATACTCGGGGGACGTCACTGACCTGGATCGAATGGCAGTCACGCTACCCGAGACGTGCCGGGATCTCTCGCCCACACAGGAACGGCGGGAAGTCAATGCCAAACGGTTGCGCAGAAAAACCGTGTGCAACAGCGATAACGGTCCGGCTTGGGTGCGTGTGGCGGGGCTCACGCGGGCAGATGCCCGGGTGTTGGCTCGTTTTGTCAGTGAGTCAGGCAACGTGATACAGGAAGAAATGCTGGATGCCTCGACACCTGTTTTTACGCCAGCAGCAAAACAAGAAACAACGGAACATGCCCCTGTCGTCACGCAATACGTCGGCATGGGGTTCATGCATCTGTTGCTGGGGATAGATCATCTTGCCTTTGTTCTCTTGTTGATTCTGGTGGCGGGAACCTTGCGTAAAACGCTTGTTGCCGCGACGGCATTTACTGTTGGTCACTCGCTTACCCTGTTGGCAACGGTGTCGGGCTGGATCGTATTCGATAGTGTTTTCGCAGAACTGCTGATTGCCCTGAGTATTCTGTTGCTTGCCGTTGATGTTTCCAGACACAGGGCAGGTACACCTCGATTCCTTTACGCGACGCCGGGTTTATTCGGGCTTGTGCATGGGCTCGGGTTTGCCAATGTGTTACAGGAGGCAGGCTTGCCTCCGGGTGAAAGATTATCGGCGTTGCTATGGTTCAATATAGGCATCGAGATCGGGCAAATTGTATTTGTCGCTTTGGTGTATGTCTTGTTGCGGATGCTGGCCGCACCTGCGCGTGTTCAAGCCGGCCGTTGGCTCACAGACCTGTGTGGTATAGCCGGTGGATACTGGCTATTCACACGGTGGCTTTGAAAAGCGCGCCTTGAACTCCCCGGGAGAGCAAGCGTTCCAGCGGCGGAAGGCCTGGTAAAACTGACTCGATTCAGAGTAGCCAAGCAGAAGTGCCACTTGCGCAACGGTAAAGGGCGAACGCAAAAGGTATTGTTTCGCAAGGTCTGATCGAGTGGATTCCAGCAGTTTTTTGAAGGTGGTATTCTCGGAGGCCAGTGTTCGCTGCATGGTGCGTACACTCAGGCACAATTCTGCTGCAATGACTTCGCGAATTGGCTCCCCATGCACCAGCGATTTCCGGATCATGAAAACCACTTTGTCGGAGAGTGATTCCGCGCAGAGCTGATCCCGACGGCGCTCGTAATGAATAAGCCAGGCTTTGTCGCCTGACCGCTCACGGTGGGTGAACATTTCGTGGGTCGGCAAGACGGCGCAGGTCTTGGTTTGAGAAAACAGCACCGGGCAGCCACAAGCCTCTTCATAACGGCGTTCATAATTGGCGGGTGGCGCATGACGCAATTCGACCCATTCCGGGCGACGACCGGAGAACAGTGAGAGTGCTTCGCACAACATTACCATGCCGCCATCGATCTGGTGACGGCTAATCTCGTTTTCAACAGGAGATCGGTACACAATGGCGCTCATGTCGTCATCACGATGTTCGATGTCGAAGGTTGCTATTTCGGTATAAAGGCAGGTGTAACGCGACAGCAATCCCACGAATTCGTTCAAGTTGGTGGCGTTGCGTGCCATTTCAATCATAAAGCAACGCTCGGCATTGTTGAAATCATTGGCCAGCGTCAGACCCAGCACAGGGTCGCGGAGTTGCGTTGCGGCGACTTCTGCAGCCAGGCTGATCAGCCTGACAGGAAAACGTTTTTGCGAATGTTCAAGCTGTGTCTCGCTTATGCCCAGACTCTCCAGCATGCCGTCATCTGGCAACATGCCGCCACGGGCTCTGAAGCTGCGCATATGTTGCAACAAACGCTGGGCTGAAAGCGTTGCTTCTGGCATGGCGATTATCCTTGTGCAGGGTTTTTTCCCGGTCCTGTATTATGCGCGCGCCACTCACCCGGAGCCATGCCTGTCATGCGTTTAAATCATTTGATCTCCATTCGTCTGCGCCGCGTGTTTGAGGCTGCATTGACCCTTCAGGGGCTGGCTCAAATGGTCCGCCTGCCCCTGTGCAGCTCAACAAAGTGGGTGAATGGTTGTGGGTGGACGAGTATCTACATTAGATAAGTAGTTACCTTGGACGAGTAGTTACCTTAGACGAGTAGTTACATTAGTTGGCAGCCGCCGGCATCGGGCTGCTGAAGGTTTTGTCACCCCAGGTCTTGCATTGCGCATCCGTACGGGCACCGCCAACCAGCTTCTTGGTGAAGGAGAACTCGCCGCCTGCCTGCCCCGAGAATTCGCGTACCACTTCACCCGTCTGCAGGTTACGGATAACGCCCGTCACATGGGGGAAGTGTTCCTGAATGAAGTAAATACGCGTGCCGATGGTTTTGTTGCTCAGGATCGGCACTTGACGTGAACCGATATCAACGTGGGCTTCAATACGGTACGTGTCATTCTGCGCAACGATGTCGGTGTTCTGGGGAACGCATTGATCAGAGCGTGCATCCCACTTCCATTCGGGGTGATTCCAGCCAAACGTGCCATCAGTGGGACGGAAGCGGGCCGATACCAGTTCCCCATTGTCGTAGAACGTCACATCCAGAAAATCCATGCTGGTGGAACGATGGTAGGTTTGCATCGACATCATGACGCCATCATCTTCAAATTCGGAAAACACCATGAAATCCCAGCCGTCGATCGACAGCAACCAGGTGCCCCAGGAATCCTCGCGATAGCCTTTGGCGTCAATGGCAATGGTTTCACCGGTCGCGAGTACGGTCATGGTACCCTGCACATCGGTGCGTGGCCAGATGGCATCCACGGCCCATTTTTCCGTTTTGAAAATGCCCACATCGTTGCCGTGGGCGACGGTGAAGGCTGCGTCATTGGTGGCACGCCCAATGTCGCGTTCGTTCCAGTCCTGCTTCACGATCAGATCCCACTCGAAGTCCGCTGAACGGCCCGTGAGGTGCAGGGCGGGTTCCAGCAGTGCACCCTGGCCCCAGGCGGGTTCCATCAATGCGTACTGCCCTGTACGTGGGTCGTTAGCCGACAGGTAACGTTCGGTCTTGGAATAGGTGGAATTCTTGTAGCCGAAATTGGTGTAGTTGGACACCGGTACTTTGCCGTCAATTTCTGCGACGACCGCCATGTTGCCGCCATTGGGCACAATCTCGACGACGTTGCGCAGGTGTTCGCGTGGGTTGCCGACGACGTAACCGACGATGCCGTTAAAGCGGCCGTCACGGTTATGTATCATGAAATAGTCCCATTCGAAGGTGATGATATCGAGGGGGGTATTTTGTTCGAAGTCGTCTTGCAGAACGCGCCAACCCAGGGTCGGATTGAGTGAGCCTTCATCGTAGATGCCGGCGACGCTGCTCAGGGGGAAGCCTGCCAGCAAACCAAAAGTGGTAGCGGCAATGACAGAAGTGATTCTTGATGATATGAGGCGTGATGACATAACAGTTGCTCCGATTCAATGTTGATCCAGTGTGTGGCCGGAAAACATCGATGAGCCGCTGTTGTTTTTTTACGATAGCGTTGCGTGTTCAGCGTGGCAATACAGAATTACAAATCGTCACGATTTTATTGATCTGTGTCGGTATCGTTCCTGTGTGCAGGCGTGTGTCGGAATTCACTGGGCGCCATGCCGTGCCAGCGTTTGAAGGCGTTACCAAAGTTGGACGGATCCTGGTAACCCAGTAGCCAGGCAATTTCGTGCACGGTGTGGTCGGTGGTGCGCAAATAGCGTTCTGCCAATTGTTTGCGCGTATCGTTGAGCAATTGCTGGAAAGAGGTGTTTTCTTCATCGAGCCGGCGGCGCAGGGTGCGCTCACTGAGGGCGAATTCTTCGCAGAGCTGGGGCAGGGACGGCCAGTGGCCGGGCGCACGCAGCAAGCGTTTCTGGATGCGCATGGCCAGGCTTTCGTGGTGGCGGCTTTGTTCCAGTTCCGCTTCGCATTGTGCCAGGGCACGCCGCAATGCCTGTGGGTTCGCCAGCACGAGGGGAAGGCTCAACGAGCGGTGGGAAAGTTGCAGCGCATTTTCGGGCTGGTTTCCAATAACCGCACATTGGAAAATGTCCTGATATAGCGACGTATAGGCCGGCAGGGGATAACGCAAATGCACGCGTTGACAGGTCAGCTGCCCGGCGCTCAGAAATCGCAGCGCAAACCACAGGGTCGACAAAGCGAGTTCGATCACGCTGACATAGGCATTCCCCAGCGGGCGGCTTTCCTCGACCACAAGGCGGGTGTGATCCGACGCGCGCTGCAGGGAAAACTGCACCAGATCGGTCTGGGTGGCTGCGTATTTCTCCAGTAATTTCAGTGCGCTATCGACAGTGTCACTGCTCAGGAAGGCAAGTCCCAATGCGCCGTGGGCATTGGGCGTTATTTGCTGGCCCACACGCAGGGCGAAGCCTTCGATGCCGGCTTGCGTGACTGCATTTTGCATGATCTGGCGGAACTGGCTGAGGCTGACCCGCTCCAGCGGATTCTCGATGTGGCAGACGCTGAGCCCCGTGCCTTCTACCAGCGTTTGTTTGTCGTGGCCATACTGAATCCAGGCGCTCAGCAAATCACTGAAATAGGTATTGGAAACCTGGCTGTCATTGGGGATGGCTGTCATTGGGCATGGTTGTCATTGGGCATGGTTGTCATTGGGGCGTTTTCCTGAGCCTAGCATAGTGATGGCCGAAATTCACCGATGTCTGGCTCCCGCTCACCTTCGATGTACCTGCGGTTGCCGCGATACTGGCAACGTGTGGTCGGGAAACTCGATGAGAAAATGCTGGGGCAGCCCCCTAGTCCGGTGTTATCAGTAGGTTGGCCGAGAAACGGCCGACAGGAGACGTGGACCTCCAAGAAACCTTGCAATTCCTGTGCTTTAATTTAAAGATTGAGTGCAGGAGATCAACTCATGTTATCGGGAATACGATTGGCTGGCTGGAAGGCCGCAGGACTGACGTTGGCGTTGTTGTTGTCATGGGGCATGGTGGTGGGGGCTTTGTGGCACCAATATGAGCAGGCGCGCGCAGAGCGTGCAACGGTATTCATACAGAAACGGCTGGATGATGATCTCGCGCGCAAACAAGTCGAGCTCAATGCTTTTTTCAACGAAATCTATGGCGCCATCCGGACCATTGCGTTGCTTCCGAGTGTGCGCGCGATAGAAGGGGGAAATCGTCTCTCGGCCGCAGAAGACGTTATGGCTTCCGGGCGTTTTTCGCCAGATGCGGCCGCCACGGTTCAACAGCTCTACAACAATCTTGCCTCGCGCGTCGCCATCTCTGAAATCTATGCCGTGCTGGAAGGGCTGGATCCCGGCCAGGGTGAAGTGCCTTTTTTCATGTTTGATACGATTCGTATCGAAGGTCGCAATGGATCCGGCCGAGACGGTGAAGATGAAAACACGTCAGTAACAACCGGCGTTCCGGAGGAATACGAAGAGGCGGAGTATGCTTATTTTCCCGAGCAAATTTCAGCACTGAAAAAAATCTCCCCTCAATTCTCGTTTGACTCTCTCGAACAAATTCCCATGGTCTCCTCGCCGGAGATGCGCACCTGTGACAATACTGATTATGAGTCAATAAACTCCGGCAATGTCCGCGACAGTCATGGCATTTTGTTTTCCGTGCCCTTTTATTCAACGGATGGTACCCGTTTGCGTGGCATTATTTCGGCCATCATCCGCAGCAATGTGCTGGAAGCGCGATTGCTGGGTACCCCTAATTTGCAGTTGACACCGGCGCAACAGGCGCAGGCGGCCCGTGAAGGCTGGACGTTACCTGCGGAGCCGGTGCCCTTCGCATTGATGAACGTGGCGCACGGTATTGTTGTGAAGGATCGTCGGTTCGGGAATTTTGAGGCCATCCTGCAGGGTGAGGTGGAAAATAAATCGGAAACCCTGTTTGTGCGTGATCTGGATGTGGCCAGTCAGGAAGGTTGGAAACTCTACTATTACATCTCACCGGAAAGTATCTCGGAGGCGCTGCAACCATTGTCAAAGGCGTGGCATCAGAATGTGTATACGTCGGTGGGTGTGCTGGTGTTGCTCGAAATCATGCTGATGTGGTTTCTTGCCAATCGTGCCAAGCGACAATTTGAGGTGGCAGAATTTGTTCGTCTGGCGCATGAGGTCACCGCCGGCGACGGGGATCTCACTCGTCGCGTGATTGTGGATGAAAAGCATGATGTCGCACCCGTCGCGCAGGAATTCAACGCATTTGTGGCATTTGTGGGCGAGTTGCTCAGTCGGGTCAAGAGCGTTTCGGATGACACGGTCAGCGCGACGGAAAACATTCGCACCTGCACGTCGATAGTGCGCATGAACATTTCCAATGAATTACGAATGATCAACGATATGGCGGGACGTTTGGGGCACGTCGCGCAGCACTCGGCGTCCGCGCTGGAAAATGCCAACATTACGTCCAGTGACTTGATGGCGTCGTCTGAGCAGTTTTCCACGATTGAAAAGCGCTTGCAGGCCATCGCCGATCTGATTGCTGAGCAGGCGGCACGCGAGCAGGCCACGGCGATGAAGCTTGGCGAATTGACAAGTTCGGCAGGACAGATTCGACAGGTATTGGGATTTATTTCCAATATCGCCAAGCAGACTAATTTGCTGGCGCTCAATGCGGCCATTGAAGCTGCCCGCGCAGGAGAGCAGGGCCGTGGGTTTGCTGTGGTGGCTGACGAAGTTCGCAGGCTCGCGGTCAATACGCAGCAGGCATTACAGCAGATCGATGCCGGGGTGAATAACGTGATTGACAGTATCGGGAGTGTTAATGAGGACATGGCGCGATCGGCAAATGAAGTCAGTCTGCTCAGCGAAGAAACCCGCAAATTTTCGGAATCCATCAGTACCAGCAACGCGACTCTGACGCATACGGTGGCCTTGGCAAATGAAAGTGCGGCAGGGGCTGCCGACCTGGCCAGTTCCGCTACAAGCATGCAGAAAAGCATGGCTGCACTGACCGCGTTTTCCAGCGCGAATAACGCCGGCGCTGAAGATTTGCAGCGGGTGGCGACCCAGCTGGATGAAAGGGTGGTCGAGCTCACCCGGTCGATTGCCCGTTTTCGACTGGGGTGAAAGTATACAGTGTAGAGTCTATTGTTTTTCCAGTGGGGCTCTCAGAGCCTTTGGGGGCATTTTCGTTACAAAAACGAAACAATTGGAGGCTGTTCAACCGGCGACCGCTAGGTCACACTCGGGTCCATGACATTGGATGCTGTAAAGGTAAGCCGTATGACTCCGCACAAAATTCCTCATCGCCTGAGTGCCCGCGCCAACGCGTTTAACTGGTTGTTGCGTCTGACGGCCAAGCCGGCGATTTACTTTTTTGACGATCATCCGGTGGCGTTGAAAGCGTTCGACACCCTTTACAGTCAGGCGTGCACGGTCTTGCAAATCAATCACACGCCCAAGGCCATTCGCATTCACACTGAAAAGCTGACGCATTGCGAAGGCGAGTGGGTCATGGCAAAAGGAGTGAATGCCGACAAGGTGATTTATTACCTGCATGGCGGAGCGTATTTTCTCAGTTCACCCAAACTGCATCGTTCCATCACTTGGCGTTTGTCGTCCTTCAATCGCCGCATGGTGTTCGCGCTGGATTACCGTATTGCCCCCGAGCACGATCTCGCGCATTGCCTCGAAGATGCGGTGGAAGGCTACCAGCACCTGCTGAATTCGGGTTTCAAACCGGAAAACATCATTATTGCCGGTGACTCTGCCGGTGGGCATTTGTCGCTGCTGACCCTGCAGCATTTGCGTGATCATGGCCTGCCGTTGCCTGCTGCCGCCGTGCTGATTTCGCCGTGGACCGATCTTTCCTGCGAGTCGGATTCATTGCATCACAACAATTTGCGCGACCCTTATTTCTGGGGCAAGGCCATTCGCAAAATGGGTGGTTTTTTTGCCGAGGAACGCGAAGCGGGGCATCCCATTTTGAGTCCCGTCAATGCCAGCTTCAAGGGCTTGCCGCCGCTCATGATCATGGTAGGCAGCATTGAAGTTTTGCGCGATGATGCCCGCCGTGCCGCGCGCAAGGCGCTCGCCGATGGCGTGAGCGTCTGCTACGAAGAATGGCAGGACATGCCACATATTTTCCCGTTCTTCTCGGCGTATATTCCGGAGGCACGCAAGGCCTTCAAGCATATCTCGTCGTTTATCAGTGCAGTGGATGCCAACAAGGTCAGCTGGTATGTGCGCGAGCATCAGCAGCTCCACGATGATCACCCCACTTATCAAGCGGTCGTGGCCGGCTGATGCAAGCAAAGCTGATACAGCCTGCCCGTGACGCATCCCCTTCTGTCCCAGCTTGAAGCAAGTCCCTGCCGCCATTGAAGATTGTGGTGGCGGGTGCTGGTAATCCCCGTGCAGACGTTTTAATCTCCGAAAGGTGAAATTTCGGGCAAGCGTTTGCTCGGCGAAAGCAAAGGGGTGGGGATTATGGCGACGAATTTCAGTTTTTTCCGTGCAGGTGGATTCAATCAGGTGCGATTCGATTCCGGTGCGGATCTGCTTTCCATCGATCAACTCGACCAGAAGCTCTGGGTGGCACTGGCCTGCCCGACCAAGGGGTTGGTGTTCGATGCCCGTACCCTGGAACTGATCGATACCGATCGGGATGGGCGCATTCGGGCCGGGGAGCTTATTGCTGCCGTTAAGTGGACGGGGCAACTGATCCGCAATCCGGATGACCTGTTGCGATCCCCTGCGGAACTGGCGCTTGCGTCGGTCAATACCGAGATCGAGGAAGGGCGTCATTTGTTGCAGGCGGCCAGGACCATCTTGTCGGGGCTTGGCAAGCCGGAGGCCGATACCATCAGTGTTGAAGATACCAAGGACGCCATTTCGGCATTCAATGCCATGCGTTTCAATGGCGATGGTGTGCTGACCCTCGACGCCGCCGATGATGCTGATCTCCGGACACTGTTGGAAAATATCGTGGCGGCCATGGGAAGTGTCAATGATGCCAGTGGAAAACCCGGTATCAACGCAGACAAAGCGGCGAGTTTCTTCTCTGCAGTAACGGACTACTTGCAATGGCACGATCGGGTAAGTCAGGAAAACACCCTGTTGCCATTGGGCGACACTACCGCGCAAGCTTTCGCTGCCTTTGCGGCAGTACGCAACAAAATCGATGATTTTTTCGTGCGCTGTCAGTTGGCCGCTTTCGATGCGCGCGCGATCGCAGCACTCAATCGTGAAGAAAAGGAATACTATGCCCTCACTGTGCAGGACTTGGTCATTACCAATGACGAGATCCGACGCTTGCCCCTGGCGCATGTAGACGCGCGTCGGGCTTTGCCACTGAGGGACGGCATTAACCCGGCCTGGGTGGCGGCAATGAATGAATTTGTCGGGCAGGTGGTAAACGCTTTGCTGGGAGAAATTGCTGAGCTTTCCGAATCACAGTGGAACGAGTTGAAAAGCCGATTCGCGCCTTATGAATCCTGGCAGTCGAGCAAGTGTGGCGCGATCGTCGAGCCGCTGGGTGTAAGCCGTTTGCGTGACATCGCCGCGAGCGATGGCAGCGCCCGGCTGCAAGCCTTGTTCGAACAGGAAAAAGCACAGGAACTCACGGCGCAGTCGATTGCGTCAGTCGAACGTCTGGTGCGCTATGTGCGTGATATTTACAAACTGGCGACCAATTTCGTCAGCTTTCAACAGTTTTACCAACGCAAGTCCCCGGCTATATTCCAGGTTGGCACGCTTTATCTTGATCAGCGCGCCTGCGAATTGTGTGTGCGGGTAGATGACGTGGCCAAGCACGCCACCATGGCGCCACTGTCTCGCGCCTATCTGGCTTATTGTGAATGCACGCGGCCAGCCACCGGTGAGAAAATGACCATCGCAGCGGCTTTCAGTAACGGTGACGCCGATAATCTCATGGTCGGGCGTAACGGCATTTTTTATGACCGTGACGGGCGCGACTGGGATGCCACCATTATCCGGGTGGTCGATAACCCCATTTCTTTGCGGCAGGCGTTCTGGAGCCCCTACAAGAAATTGATGCGTTTTGTCGAGGATCAGGTGGCGAAGCGGGCAGCGGCCAGTGATGCGGCAGCCAACGACATGCTGACCGGTACCGCGACCCAGGTGGCAGATGCTGCCAGCACCGGCAAGGCTGAACCGCCGAAAAAATTCGATGTTGGTGTGGTGGCCGCGCTAGGGGTTGCTGTTGGCGGCATAACGGCCGCCTTCGGGGCGATACTGCAGGCGTTTTTCGGTCTGGGCTTGTGGATGCCCCTGGGCATTCTCGGCATTTTGATGATCATTTCCGGGCCGTCGATCCTGATCGCCTGGCTCAAGCTGCGGCAGCGTAACGTGGGGCCTCTGCTCGATGCCAACGGCTGGGCCATCAATGCCAATGCGTTGGTGAATGTTCCGTTTGGCGGGTCGCTGACGCGGGTGGCGACGCTTCCGAAAGGCGCGCGGCTGGATACCTTTGATCCCTTCGCCGAGAAAAAGCGCCCGTGGAGGTCCTACGGGGTGTTGGCGGTCGTGCTGCTGATCCTGTTGGGTTGGGGATGTGGAAAGCTGGATTTCCTGCTGCCGGATGCCATCGACAGCAAGGCGTTATTTGACCGTATAAACAGCGCGCACTGAGGCATCCAGCAAACTTGCATCAATGTAGCCGATGGCGTTGGGCGTTTCGGCGACTTTCTGGCGAATGGCTTCATCGCTGTCAAACGTTTGTGGCGGATTCCCGCGCCCGGTGAATAACAGGCGTGTCCAGTAGGCCTTGATCTGCATCGGGGTTTTCTGGAACACGCTGCTTTCAAATTGCGTGCGGGTGGGCGCGCCTTCGCGCGGAATCACGGGCACGGCCTGCTTTTCGTTGGGGTAGGTTTTCGATTTCCCCAGGAAAATACGCATCACATCGTCGCGGGTCAACTGTGTAACCTCTGCCGAAGGGTGCGTGATCACCACGATTTCACCCGCCTGCAGCAGCGCAGGGAAAAACAGGGCAATTGCCACCTTCATGGTCAGCGCGCACATCAAGGTTCGGAGTGCTTTATTCATCGTATGACTCCTCAAAATGTCGCGTTCAGCGCTGTGCGGAACAACATGTTTTTACCCACCGAATAAGTGTCTCCGTGAAAGAGTGGTTGCTCGTCGATGCGCATGAGCTCGATTTTGATGGCCGTGTTGGCAGACATTTCCATTCTGGCGCCCACCGAAGCGGTCTTGATGCTGCGGGCAAAGGAGCCGACCACAGTCGTGTTGAAACTGGCTTCCAGCTGGTCGATATAATCAACGGGCCCCGGATTTTCGGGCAAGGTGTAGGCGATGTCTTGTCTCACTTTATCTTGGGGAACGGGCTTGCTGTCGGCAAGACTCAGATAATACAGCACTGACCCGAAGCGCATGCCGCCCGTTATGTAGCGGCCAATAATGTCACCGAAGATGTAAACGTCGGTCTGGATGGTACTGACTTCCGACATCAGCAGCCAGCGTTCTGTTTCCGCGCGCAGCGCGAAGGCGAGATATTCCATCTCGAAATCCGCGGTATTGAAATCTTCATCGAGAATTTTTGCTTGGGCGGCGGCCATGGCCGCAGGCAATGCGGCTTGAATCTGATCTGGTGTGAGTCCACGCAAGGCAAGGCCATCCACGACCGCTGCTTCAATCGCAGCGATCACACTGTCCTCATTGAGTGTATCGATCTCAAACGTTGTGTCGGCACGGTAATACATGGCGCGAAACGATAGCCAGTTGTCGGTGGACGCCGTAAACGCCAAGCCGAAATTGTTGCGGGTAATGATCCGGGACTGCACGACATTCTGGTATTCATCATCTGACCCCGTCAACACCTCGGCAGACCACTCGATGTCGCGCCAGACATCTTCGTAGATGTAGTCGATACCGGTGATGGTTGTATCGAACGGATAGACCGGTTCAGGTGGTTGTACCCAATGGTAGCTGTAGCCGATATTGAGTGAATCCGAGTAATAGTAAACCGGCGTTCCGATGCGTCCGATGCGAAATCGGGAATGCGGCTCCGGGGAATAGGTCAGGTACAACCATTTCAGATTGGCCTTGTAATTATCGATATCTCCTTCGGAATAAATCTGCATGGTGACGGATGTTTTCTCATCAAGGCGTTTCTGCGCTTGCAGACCGGCGGATGTCTGCGAATCGAATGTGAAATCCGACTCATAGCCCTGGAATCCCGGGTATTGCTTGGTATCATTAAAATCGGTGACCGGTTCCTGTTTCAGCGCACCGCCGATGATATTCAGAAAGCCGTTCCATTCTATGTCGCCGTTGTCGGCATGTGCATTGGCATGAATGCCGGTCAATGCTGTCATCAGCAACACTTGGCGTAAAATGCGTGTCTGCCTGTGTCTGTGCGGTTGCCGTGTAGTGTTTTCGTTAGAACGTTGCATTCAGTGCCGTCCGGAATAAAACGTTTTTGCCCACGCCATAGGTGTCACCTGTAAACGATGGCAATTCTTCGAACCATGAGACTTCAAATTTCACTGCCGTATTGGGTGAGGTTTCGACACGAACGCCTACCACCAGGGTTTCGGCATGCCGCAGAAACGCCGTCGCAATCCGTGAGCGCAGCTGGCTGGCAATGGCGTCGCCTACCGCATCGATTTCGTTATCGCCGGTGCCGGTGGTGTTGAGGCGATCTTGCTGCGCACCTTCACTCGGATTGGCGCGACCCACTGACCAGGTTACATGGAACAGCGCGTCACCAAAACGCACACCGCCCGAGATGAATTTCGACACCAGATCGTTGTAGAGATAGGAGTCGCTGCGAACAGTGATGACCTCGGTCATCAACAGCCAGCGTCCGGTTTCGGCCATGATGGCCAGGTCACCATAATCAATTGGAGTGTCTTCGAGATCGAGTGCGCCGTTATCGAGATGAGCCAGCGTTGAAGTCACCAGATCCGGTTTGATAGTTGCCTGCACATCATCGGGGAGCCCCCATAGGTCCAGTCCTTGATCGACAGCGTAGTCGACCATCCGATCCATGTTCTCGGGCGAAAGATCATCGACGGTGAACGTGGCATCAGTGCGCAAGGCCATCGCACGAAAGTGCAACCAGTCACCGGTCGACGCATTGAAGGCAAAACCGCGCCCATTACGCGTGGCCACCCTTGCTCCAATGATCGGGAAGTAGTCATCACTGCTGCCAAGCATCAGTTCGCCCGACCAGTCGATCGGCCCCCAGGTGTCCTGATAGACGTAATCCACGCCATTGAGACTGGTGTCGAAAGGGTAGACGGATTCCGGCGGCGTGACCCAGTGATAGGCATAACCGACATTCAGGTAGTCAGAGTAGTAGTAGAGCGGTGCGGCCAGCTTCCCGACCCGAAATGAAGAGTGATAGGTGGGTTCGTAGGTGACATACAGCCATTTGAGCGTGGCGTCGTAACCATCGGTGCCGCCTTGGGCGAACAACTGCATGGTGATCGAGGTCTGTTCATCGAGACGCTTTTGCGCCTGCAGGCCGCCTGATGTCTCGTTGTCGAACGCAAAGTGGGAATCGTAAGTGCGATAGCCAGGCACCTGCTCGCTATCGCTGAAGTCTTCCAGCGTATCGTCTTTCAGCACGCCGCCGACCACATTGATGAAGCCGTTCCAGGCGATTCCGGAATCCTCGGCGTGGCTCACGGCGGATGTGGCAAGGCTCAGCAGCGTGAGTCCGAGCAGGGTTATTCGTGGGGGCATGGCACGCTCCAGGGCGGCATAAAAGCTGTTCCATCAACTTTTAACCGTAGCCCCGGACCGTTGATCGGGCAAATTTTTACCCGCTTGTGGTGATGCCCGGAACGGCCATCCCGGGGTGCATGAAGAATGCCCTTACAGCGGCGTGAAGACCTTGAGGAACCATGCCGTAACGCTTTCGGTGAATGACACGTCCCGCTCGCCGCAACGCGGATCGGTGTTTTGCAGCGAATGCAGGGCAAGATCGGAAATCGGCAATGCTGCGCAGCCGTGGTCGTCTTCGCAGATCAGGTCCCATTGGGGTTTGGCCTGTACGTGGCAGGCAAAACAGTTGCCCCCGAAGCGGTTGACCACGTCCTGAAAGCCGCGCTTGCGGATCGTCGAGCCGTTTTCATCAACATCCAGCTCAAAGAATTCCCAGTCGCGGGTGACAGGATTGAAGCCCTGCTCACGCTTGACCATGACTTCATTGGGAAACAGCTGCACCACCGATCCGGGTGGATAGACGGCGCCCGCAGGCGAATTCGCAGCGGCCAGCGTGCCATCCAGGTTGCCGGCAATGTTGTCGACGAAGAACCCGCGCACCGGCGTCATCTCATGAATGCACTTGAAGGACTTTTCGGTGACCACCACGGGTTCACCAGTGACGGGGCCGGTACCGGCTGTGACTGGAGGTGTGGCGGTTTCGGTCGGGTCGCCCTGACAGGCAACCAGCAAGAGTGCCGTCGCCATCAGCGTTGCTGCCGGTGAAAACGCTTTGACAGCAGCGCTGGTGGAACGACGCAGGACAACGAAAGTCATGACAACATCCTTGCAGAGAGGGTGGCGGTGAGAGAGGTTTGCAACAAACAGGCGCGAGATATCAGGTACAGGAAATTCGGCACCCGTTCGATGGTAAGGCTGATGGTAAGGAATCCCCTGTGCCGCGTAGAGAGCTGTTCAGGACAATCTGGAGTGCAAAGGACGGACCGTCGCGCTGTTCTTGCAGGCAAGCGCACGGGGCGTGTGCCCCGCGCGCTCGTGGGTGGCGGGTGCGTTCAGGCCAGCGACCAAGCGACGGTTTTGCCAGCTTGCAATGGGGTAATGCCATCTTCACCGATATACGGAAGGCGATCGGCGACCTGGGTTACCTGACGCTCCAGACGGATTTGCGTGGTATTGCGTGGCAGGCGGTAGAAATCAGGCCCGTAAAACGAGGCGAACGCTTCCAGTTTGTCGAGCGCACCCAGCTGCTCGAAGATCTCGGCATAGAGTTCGATGGCGATGGGCGCGCTGTAGCAGCCGGCACAACCGCAGGCCGATTCCTTGGTGTGGCGCGCATGTGGCGCGGAATCCGTTCC
>JBPOHS010000132.1:0-32268 GCA_052035295.1 Pseudomonadota bacterium | reverse complement strand
TCTCTCGGCGTACGCTGGGACGTGAGCCCGCGCGTTGCCACCAAGTTTGAAGTCTCGCGCGTGAGTGGCTTTGATGATCGCGGCAACAGCATTGGCCGTTATGACCCGATCTCCAACGACACCACGGTAGACACCGAAGTCAATTACCCCGAAGAAGGTTTGTCGTCACCGCAGTACGTGACGTCATTCGTTATCAACGCTGTATTTTAATCGCAGCCACGACAACCTCAGGGTTACAGAATCGGGAAGAAATGCATGACAAACCAAATCAGAACACTCAGAAAGGTAATGTTCGCCCTCCCCCTGTGCATGTCAGGTATTGCCGTCGCTGATATCGCAGTGATCGTCAACCCGGCTGCCGGTGTCGATGCCGCAAGCAAGGAAGAAATTGCGCGACTGTTTCTCAGCAAGACCACCAACATCAAGGGTGTCAGTCTGACGCCCATCGATCAGGTGGAAGGCAACAAGACCCGCGACGCGTTCTATCAGAAGGTTGGCGACAAGACAGCCTCGCAATTGAATGCCTACTGGTCCCGTCTCATATTTACCGGCAAGGGTCAGCCGCCCGACGCCGTCTCCGATGATGCGGAAGCCATCCAGACCGTCAGTGAAGATACCGGCAGTATCGGCTATGTCGACGCGGCATCGGTGAACAGCTCCGTCAAGGTGATATTTACCGCACCTTAAACGAGCCGTTACAAGCTGGTCAGCATCTACTGTTGATGCCCAGACCAAAAAACAAAAAGCCGGCCATCAAGCCGGCTTTTTGTTTTTGCGTGAAACACAAATAAATTGGGGGTGCCACACAAACAAGCGGCAATAGCGAAGACAATACTGAATTTCAGGCATAAAAAAAGCCCGCTTGGGACGCGGGCTAAGGGAATGCCCGATGAGGTCCGGGCTAGAAAGCACTTTGATCAAAAAGCTGATCCACAATAAACAGTCTGATCCACAAAAAAAGATGTCGGCACATCATGATCAGTTGCTTGCAAAACCTATCACAGGTTCTGACTTCAGCATGGAAGGAAGATTAACAAGCTTTTTTAGAATAAACATACTAAACACTCCGAATTCGGGTAACGAAACATATCGTTACACCACCTCAACAATCTGTGCCTGCACACTGCCTGAGAAGTCCATCAGCCGCACCAAATCGGGCGTGGCTCGCACGGCGTGCGCAGCACGGGAGAGGCGCACGCACAGGGTTTATGGGTCTATTAACAGCAGCGCCGACTCAAGGCCGGCGCTGCTGCAGAAAAGAGGTACGAAAGTGCAGTTTTCTCAGAAGAATCGCGGCTACCTACAACCTTCTTTAAAAGAGCGTGGTGTAATTGATCTCAGCCACCACCCCCTGTGCTTTGGTTTCGATATCCATGCCCGAGTAAGGGTTGTAAATAAAACTGCTGGCGGTATCCATGCTGTTGGCGTTGGTGCTGGTTCCCGCCGGAATATCAGCGGAGGCCAGCAGATAGCCGCCCGCCAGCTCCAACACCGAATAACGATCAACCTGGTATTCGAGCCCCGCGCCGAATAACTGCGCATCCCCCAGCGGCAACAAGACATCCTGCTTGGAATCCGGAACCGACGAGCGGCGATTCTCGTATCCCAACCGCAACGCCAATGGTTCACTGTACTGGTATTGCACGCCAAGCGCATAGTTCCAGACGCTCTTGTAGTGACGCGGGATGATCAGCGTGGAATCGTTGGCGTATTCCGGCTGCAAGATGGAGGCGATCCGCAGGAAGTCAGTCTTGCGGTCAAATTTGACATCAAGACCATCCCATTTCGCCCAATCCATCCAGTGACCATCGATGTTGATTTTCCATTGGGGAGTCAACTGCACGCTGATACCGGTCGAAAACTGGGCAGGCCAATCCAGATCAATCGATGCATCACCCGATTCCTCCGCAAGCCCCTTGGGCAGATCGAGAAAGTTCCAGACCGGTGACACCACACTCTGGGAACTGAGGCGGCTGAACGGCTGCACCCAGTAATCCGTGTACTGCATGTTATAGGTGCCCGTCAGATGCATGCTCGATCCGCTGAGATAGCGGGCCCCCCACGTAAAGTAAGGTACCGGTTTCCAGAGAACACCAAAGGTCGCGGTCCAGGTAAAGGGGTCAGACACTTCCACTGTCAGCTCGGCGGCTTTCTCCAGCGGATTGATGATGGGGGTGTTGGGGTCACAGATTTCGGCACTGTCACCGAACACCGCATCACAGGCAAAAGGGGTGGCCTGGATTTCTTCCAGCGCTGCGTTCACAACGCCCAGAACGAGATTGGGCACACGCAGATCCGTATTGGCGCCAACCCCTTGCCACGAGGTTTCCACGCCGAATCCGAGCGACCACTCATCGTTGACTTTCCAGGCGACAGTCGGCGAGAAATAGGTCAAGCGCACGACGGACAAGTACTTCCCCATATAACGACCGGGATCATCTTCGTCACGTTGATATCCCGCCGCGACAGGGGCATACACGCTGGTCGCAAAGGTCAAGTCGGATCCGGGCGGGCTGTAGGCAACACCTGCGAGCGGCACAACGATGAAGGGCAACGGCCATTCCTTGGTTTCTTCCATGAAGGGCAACTTGAGAGCAGCGGTCGTGGTGGAGCTTTCGCTGTTCTCTATTTCATCCTGCCCTACTCCCCAGTAGTCGATCTGTTCCTGCGCTGCCGGTGTGTACTCACCAAACGTGGCGTCAAACTGGAAGGCCGCGACAATGCCCTTGAGCTGCACAATACGTCCGTCCACGTCGGCCAGACCCGCAGGATTGTAATGGATGGCATCGATGCCCGGTGGATCCGCGGTGACCGCGTTCCCCAAGGCCAACGCCTTGGCACTCCCGATGGTGATATTCTCGACGACAGCCGCGTTCGCGCTTGCGATGGCAAACCCGTAGCCGACCACCCCGACGGCGATGAAGTGCCGGTAATCCCTTCTTTTATTCATGAGCTCCCCCTGACCAATGCGCAACACCAGATCTGATTCTTGTTATATGTACGAACCGGAGGTCACCCCGGCATACGCCAACCAATGAAACATATTTCGACCGTTGTTTCGTTATCGGCTGCAATGACCGAGTCTAGGGGGGTGGCCAGATTGGCGTCGATTGCCAAAAAGAAAATTTACGATGAGGTTTTTGGTCAGGGGGGTCACCTTGCGCTGGCACCATTTGTTGCCGAAATGGTCTGACTTTGCATTGCCGGATGGATCACGCCTTGAATTCCTCAGGGCTGGCATAATAAAGTTGCCAATTGGCGGCAAACCCGACAATTCTCTATTAGGATTGTGGTATGCCGACGCTCGCTCTTACGGTTGAGTAAATGATGTTCAGAAAATTGCGTTCTTTCGCCCTCAAGGGCTCGTTCCTCGCCGCCGCCCTGTTAACGGCGGTTCCTGCCAGCGCCACCAGCGACATCAAGGTGAACGACCTGGGCCCCAACCGCCAGCAGGCCATCACGGCCATCATGGTTGTAAAACGTCTGGAGCAGCTGCACTACAACCATCAGGAGCTTGATGACGAGTTGTCTGCCTCGATACTGGATCGTTACGTAAGTGACCTGGATCCTACGCGCAGCTACTTTCTGGCGTCCGACATCCTGGAGTTCGAGAAATACCGCTTCGAGATGGATGACGCCCTCAACAGCGGCAACCTCAGCCCTGCCTTTGCCATTTTCAATCGCTACCAGCGCCGCATGATTGACCGTCTGGTTTACATGGACACGCTGCTGCAGAAGGAATTCCAGGCTTGGCGTTATGACGGCAACGACACCATTGAAGCTGACCGCAAACAATCGCCCTGGCCCGCCAACGCGGCGGAGTGGGATGACATGTGGCGCAAGCGTCTGGTTTACAACGCCCTCAACCTGAAACTCACAGGCAAAAAACCTGATGACATTCAGAAAACTTTGGTGCGTCGTTACAAGAACCAGCTGACCCGTGCGCTGCAGGTCAACAGCGAAGATGCCTTTCAGATTTTCCTGAACTCCGTAACCCAGACCTACGACCCGCACACGCAATACCTGTCTCCGAAAGTGTCGGAGAACTTCAATATCAACATGAGCTTGCAGCTGGAAGGCATTGGTGCCGTGTTGCAGGCGGAAGACGAGTACACCAAGATCCAGAGCCTGGTGACGGGCGGTCCGGCCGAACGCAGCAAGCTGCTGAAGCCGGCAGACCGTATCATCGGCGTCTCCCAGGAAGGTGAAGACGAAATGATCGACGTGGTCGGATGGCGCCTGGATGAGGTCGTCGACCGCATCCGTGGAAAAAAAGGCACCAAGGTGACCCTGCAGGTCATCCCCGCCGACGCCAGTAACGATCATGAAACCAAGCTCGTCACCATCACCCGTGACACCGTCAAACTTGAAGACCGCGCGGCGCAGTCCACGGTCATCGAAGGCAAGCACGCCGGCAAACCCTACAAGATCGGCGTTATCAACGTGCCGGCCTTCTATGCAGATTTTCAGTGTCTGCAGCAGGATGAAGAAAACTGCCGCTCGACCACTCGCGACGTCGAGGCGCTTATCCGCAAACTCGAACAGCAACACATTGACGGCCTCGTCATTGACCTCCGCAATAACGGTGGCGGTGCACTACAGGAAGCCAACTCCCTGGTCGGCCTGTTCATCGACAGCGGACCGACCGTGCAGATCCGCAGCTCGGGCGGCAAGGTCGATACCATGCTCGACAGCGACCCGGTCAAGATTTACAAGGGTCCGCTGGCTGTCGTGGTCAACCGTCTGAGTGCGTCTGCGTCAGAGATTTTTGCCGGAGCCATACAGGATTATCGCCGCGGGATCATTGTGGGTGAGCGGACTTTCGGCAAGGGCACCGTTCAGTCCATGCAGTCGCTTGATCGCGGGCAACTGAAAATCACTCTCGCCAAGTTCTACCGCATCTCGGGCGAAACCAATCAGCACAAGGGCATTATTCCCGACATCACTTTGCCCAGCCTGCTTGATCACGAAGAATTGGGCGAAAGCGCGCTGCCGAATGCATTGCCTGCCGACACGATACGCGCTGCTGCCTATGAAAAGGATCGCAGCCTGGAAGCGGTGTTGCCCTGGCTGCGCGAAAACACCGAAAGCCGCATCAAGACCAATCCGGATTTCGTGTTCCTCAACGAGCAAATCAAGATGTTGGACGAAGCACGCGCCAACAATCTGGTGTCGCTCAACGAGAAAACCCGTTTGAACGAACAAGACCAGCAGGACGCTCGCCGATTGAAAATGGAGAATGCGCGCCGCGTATCCAAACATGAAACCCCGTTCAAGACCGTCGCGGAAATGAAGGCGGCTGTGACCAAAGAAGAAAGTGCCATGACCGAATTTGGTCCGCTCAAGGTGGACTACGTTCTCACCGAAGTTGGCAATATTGTGGGCGACTACATCGCCTCAACGCCACCCACCAACAGTCGTGTGGCGTCCCACTGACACGATACTGATTGAGTAGACGAAAAACACATGTTCACGCTCGACGCCCGACTGGAGCGCGACACCATCGCAGTGGCGGAATCGCCACTGTCGCTGTTGCGGCTCTTCAATGACGATCGCTATTTCTGGGTGGTTTTGGTACCGAAAGTGGCCAATGCCAGCGAATGGTTTGAGCTGGCAGAACCGCTGCAAAAAACCTTGATGGATGAAGCCCTCGCTTGTGGCAAGGTCATCGGTGCACAACCTGGCACCCACAAGGTCAATCTGGGCGCACTTGGTAACATCGTACGTCAGCTGCATATTCATGTTCTTGGCCGCCATGAGGGCGATCCGGCATGGCCCGGTCCGGTATGGGGGCATTCCCCGGCTGTTCCGATGGGCGACACCGTGTTATCCGCGCGTATTCAGGCGCTGAAAAACTCCGCGCTCGGTTTACGTTTTTCGTTCACCGGCGTGTAGAGTGAGCCTTTCCTGCCAGCCCGCCAACCGGCTCGCCAGAGCTTGGCTCGTGCTGCTCCTGCTGATGTTTTCGCCACTCACGTCTGCCGTTACCCTCACAACAGGCGAAGAGCACTACCCTATCGCCACACATGCCGAGGTTATCCGCGACGCCGAGGGGAGAATCACGATCGAGGCACTATTGCGCGGGGAACATCAGGCACTCTGGCGCAGCCAGCCCGGCACGACCCCCAACTATGGTTATGATCGCGCCGCGTTCTGGTTCAAGGTGCGTATCGACAGCCAACAAAGTGCCATTGAAGACTGGATACTGGACATCGATTACCCGCTACACGATTACGTCGATGTTTTTTTCGTCGAGCCCGACAGCAAGATCATTCTGAAGTCGTTTCATACCGGCGACAAACTCCCCCATTACTATCGACCGGTGTTTCACCGCAACCTGATATTCCCCCTGTCATTGCGTTATGAGGAAAGCCTTGAGGTCTATGTCCGGTTGAAGACCGATGGCACCGTAAAAATGCCGCTGCATTTGTGGTCAGCACGAGCCTTCACTAAAAAAGATCAGACCTACCTGCTGGCGCAGGGGATCTACATCGGCGCCATGGTCATCATGTTCTGCTACAACTTTTTCCTGATGTTCGTGATCAAGGAAAAGAGCTTCCTGTTTTACCTCGGGTATATCTTCTTTTCTGTCACTGGATTCTGCATTTCGCAAGGCTTTGGCTTCCAATACCTCTGGCCAACAATGACAGCGTGGAATCAGGTGTCGATTGTATTCACGTTGGGTGCCGCCACGACGTTCGCCCTGCTGTTCGCGATGAACTTCCTGCGCATGAAACAGCACACACCGCGCCTTTATCCCCTGATGTGGCTGGCCGTGCTCACCGGCATATTCATCACATTTGGGGCATTCGTGCTTCCGTATAATCTGATGATCAAATGGACCATGTACGCCCTGCTCGTCACCATGCTGATCAACATGGTCTCGGGCGTTGCGGCAATGCGTGCCAAGGTCACCTCGGCACGTTATTTCGTGCTGGCATGGGCCAGCGTCATTGCTGGATTCATCATGCTGTCGCTCAACTATGTCGGATTGGTGCCCTCGTCATTTGTAGTAGAAAATGCCGCACAAATCGGCTCGGTGATGGAGGTCGTGTTGCTTTCCATGGCCTATGGCAACTGGTACAACGAGGAACGCCGGGCCAAATATGCCGCACAAGCGAAACTGTTGCAGCAGCAAACCGAGATGTTCAAGGCGCAGGCGCAAAACGCGGCCAAAAGTGAGTTCCTGGCCAAAATGAGCCACGAAATACGCACTCCGCTCAATGGCGTCATTGGTCTTGCCGAGCTACTGAAAGATACTCCGCTCGCCCGCGAGCAGAAAAAGTTCGTCGACACCATCTACAACTCAGGTCAGGCGTTATTGCGACTCATCAATGACATTCTTGATCTGTCGAAAATCGAAGCACAAAAACTGGTACTCGAGCGCACCCCCTTCAACCTGGTGCAAACCGCAGAAGAATGCATTGCCCTGTTTCGTAGCCACGAGATGGCCAGGAAGCTCGACATGCGTATCGAGGTCGACGAAGACGTACCTGCATCGCTTTACGGCGATCCGACCCGCGTTCGCCAGGTCATCCTCAACCTGCTGGGGAACGCCATCAAATTCACGCATGCAGGCAGCGTCACGCTCAAGCTCCGGCTGGAACATCTGGAGGATTCGAAGGCGCAGATCTGGGTCGGGATCCAGGACAGTGGTATCGGCATTCCGGCCGACAAACTGGATACGCTGTTCAAAGCTTTCAGTCAGGCGGATGCCTCTACCACCCGGCGTTATGGGGGCACCGGCCTCGGTTTGTCGATTTGTCGCGAGCTGGTGTTGCTGATGGGGGGTGAAATTGGTGTCGACAGCGAAGAAGGCAAAGGCTCCACCTTCTGGTTCCGGGTCACCCTGGACCGCGCCGAGGCGCTGCCATCCTCCTCAGATCAATCGGCGCTGACGCCACCCACGCAGGATGAATCACTCCCTCCCCTGACGGTGCTGGTTGCCGAAGACAACAAGGTCAACCAGATGGTAGTCAAGGGCATGCTCAAGAAACTCAGCGTGGACGTTATCTTTGCCGACGACGGACGCCAGGCCCTCGCCATCTTCGAGCAGCAGCACGATGCTATCGACGCGATTCTGATGGACTGCGAAATGCCAGAGATGGACGGATTCCAGGCGACCCGGGGCATTCGCCAGTTCGAGCAGGCGCACCAACTGCGGCACCATACGGTGGTTGCGCTGACGGCACACGCACTGGGCGAGTTTCGCCAGCGCTGTCTTGACGCCGGGATGGATGATTTTCTCACCAAGCCATTGCAAGGGGAGGTCCTGGCTGCCAGCCTCGCGGCAATACGCGAAGCAAAGCGGACTGCTTAGGCTGCCGTTACCAGGGCATCGAATTGTTGTACCAGCGCAACCCACTGTTCTCCTGCGATTCCATTCACACTGCAATACTCCTGCAACACCGGCGCCACGGCACACCGTTCAGGCAGCGGAAAACCGCCGTCAAGCAGCGCGCGAAAGCGAGCAACGAACACCCACTGCATCCACTCGTGCAAGGCCATCGTATCGAGAAAAAACGGCACCTCGCTCTCAAATGCAGCCGGTGTCGGCGGCATTTCCCGCCACAAGCCGAGACAGCGCATTTCTGCCTCGATGGCATCGAGCGCATCGTGCATGAGTTGTACAGTCATCCTCTTTCCTCAGCTCAGGCGTTAGTGTAAAACAGACGAACCTCGGGACACTTCTGGTATAAGAGTCCTTGCATAACTTTTCGTCTGGGTTAGAATCCAGATACCCCCACTGGTATAGGGCTCATTCATGAATCTACGTTTGGCATTAAGCTTGGCCGCCTTGTTGGCCCCCCTGGCAGCGCAGGCTGCTCCCCTGACCCTGAGTGAGGCCCTGGAGCGGGCACGCGCCAATGATCCACAATGGGCATCCATCCGCCATGGCTATGAAGCCAACCGTGAAGTCGCCAATCTCGCCCGCGCCGGACTACTGCCCAAAGTCAACGGCCAGGCCACCACCGCCAAGGTCAAGACCAATCCTGAGGGCTATAACAGTCTGGATTATAACAGCCGCACCTGGGGAGTTTCGGCGAGTCAACCACTCTTCAGCATGGAAGCGTGGCACGCCTATCAGGCCAGCAAGGCCAACAGGGAAGCGCTGGACGCTGACTTGAAAGCTGCCGAACAAGAGTTTCTGCTGCGTGTTTCCACCACCTACTTCGAGGTGCTTCGGGCACAAGTCCAGCTGGAAACCCGCAAAGCCGAAGAATCCGCCATCTCGCGCCAACTGGAACAAACCAAACAGCGCTTTCAGGTGGGCCTGGTCCCCAAGACCGACGTACAGGAGGCACAGGCCGCCTATGACCTGAGCGTGGTCGGTCGCATTAGCGCAGAAGCTGCGGTCCAGGTTGCCCGCCGCAATCTGGCTACCCTCGTCAATGGTCCGGTGGACGCGGTCAGCGACCTGCAGGCCAACGTTCCCATCGACGCACCGCAACCGCAAGACCAGAATGCCTGGATCAAACGAGCCATGGAGAACAACCCCAATCTCGCCGCCGCACGCAACGCGGAAGAAAGCGCGTCAGAAAGCTACAAGAGCAAACGGGCCGTCCACCTGCCGACGGTGAATCTGGTCGGATCGCATGGCTACAGCTCGGGATCGCCCTCGATCTCCGGCTTTGATATGCCGGATGCCACCCAGACCCAGATCGGTCTGGAATTGAACATCCCCATTTATAACGGCGGCGCTGTGTCTGCCGGCCGACGTCAGGCGCTCAACCAGTATTACCAGGCAAAGGATCAGGTGGAGTACTCCCGTCAAAGCGCCGACCTCAATGCGGCCAACCTATATTTGCTGGTGAATACGCACGTTCAGCGTGTCAATGCCTATGCGCAATCGATTCGCTCGGCCGAGTCTGCGCTGACAGCGACCCAAGCAGGCTATGACGCAGGCACGCGCACCATCGTCGATGTACTTTCCGTGCAAAAAACGGTGTATGCCGCACGCAGCGATTACGCTAACGCACGCTATGACTATGTGATTGACTCGATGCGTCTGAAGCAGGTCGCGGGCGTGCTTGGAACCAGCGACATTCTGGCCATCAACGAATGGCTGACGAAGTAAACGGCAATGCGGTCTGTGCCAACGCCAAGACTTCAAAGTCTTTGGCGGGCACAGGCCGGCTGTACAAAAACCCCTGATAGGAACGGCAACGCAGACTGCGTAGTTGTTCCAGCTGATCGATCTGTTCCACCCCTTCCGCAATCACCACCAACCCGATCCGGCGGCTCAGTGCAAGCGTTGCTTCGACGATGGCTGCATCGTGCGGATCATCACACATGTCGCGCACGAAAGTGCGATCAATCTTGATGGCATCCACCGGTAGCGCCTTGAGATAGCCCAGCGAGGAATAGCCGGTACCAAAATCGTCCAGTGAAAAACGCAGTCCCAGTTCGCGCAAACGCTCCATGATGGAAACCGCTTCCTCCAGGCTGTGTATCACAATGCCTTCCGTGATTTCGAACTCGATCAACTCGGGCGAAACGCCCGTCTGCAGCAACAGCGTTTTCACATCGTCAACAAAGGTCTTGTCGCGGAATTGGCGCGGGCTGATGTTGATACCCAGCTTCCATTCCGGCTGCCAGACACCGCTGGCAGCCCACTCCCGAAGCTGGACAAAGGCAGAGCGCATGACCCACAAACCGACAGGAATGATCAGCTTGCTTGATTCAAGAATGGGAATAAATTCCGCGGGTGACACCAACCCCATCTCCGGATGCTGCCAACGCAACAGCAACTCCGCACCAATGATGCGATTATTGATGCAATCCACCTGCGGCTGAAAATACAGGACAAACTGATCGTGTTCGATGGCAGCCCGTAACTGGTTCTCCAGCACCAGATGGCGATTCACCAGTGCAGCCATGGCTTCACTGAAAAACTCGATGGCGTCACGCCCCTCACCTTTCGCGTGATACATTGCCGTGTCGGCGTAGCGCAAAATACCATGCACATCGACAGACGTTTCGGGAAACATCGCAATCCCGATGGAACAGGTCACATTGAGCCACTGATCCTGCGCGTCAATGGGCAGCGCCACCAACCCGCGTATTTTCTCCGCCACGTCCATGGCTTTCGATGCCGCCTTGTCCATACGGCTATCGAGTTCCGGCACCACGATCACGAATTCGTCACCACCCAAGCGTGCGATGGTATCTTCACCCCGACAAGCACCACGCAGGCGTTGCGACACGGTTTGCAATACCACATCCCCCACCGGGTGCCCGAGTGAATCGTTGATTTTCTTGAAGTGGTCAAGATCGATAAACAACACGGCCCCACAGTAGCCATGACGACGACTGCGATCCAGTTCCCGATGCAGTGTTTCCAGCAATAACGCCCGGTTGGGCAAGTCGGTCAGCGAATCGTGATAGGCCTGATGTCGAATCTGCTGCTGGATATTCTTCTGCTCTGTGACATCGCTGGCCACGCTCATGACGATGCGCTTACCGTAATAATCAATAGGCTGTCGATGTATCATCCAGTAGCCAACATTTCCCGCCGCATCGCGATAACAAACCTCATCGAGAAACGACTCCTCGCCCGATTGCAGCACCTTGCGATCTTCTTCGAGAAAGGTGTCGATCTGCTCTGGCGTCATGGGTAACTCCAGCTCCTGCAAGCGCTTCCCTTCCAGCGCATGCACGGGCAAACCGAAATGCCCGGCCGCTGCCTGGTTGGCAAACATGAAACGCCCCTCGGCATCACGCGCCGAAATCATCTGCGGAACAGAATCGATCACGAGATGCTTGTGTCGCTCGCTTTCCTTCAACACCTGTTGTTGCGCCTGTTTTTCTGCCATCAGTTCCGCCACCTCCTCGAAGGAACGGTTAATGGCGAAGGCGATACGACCCAATTCATCGTTTTCGTGACGCGCGGGAATACGAACACGATTGCGTTTTGGATCAGAGGGGTCAGCCGCATCAATCCGCATGACGAGTCGATTGAGTGGCCTCGTCAACTGACTGTGAAAGACGATGAACAACACTGCCACCAACAGGCCATAGCGCACCAACCCGGAAATGAATGTCCAGCCCACGCGCTCCAGATAGGGTAATAACGACACATAGCGATCGACTTGCAATGTCAGGCGATTGCCGGGTTCCTGTCCTGATGCTGCAATATCGAGATTAATGCCGTAGGAACCACGTGGATCCGTAAAGAAATGAATCAGGCGGTAGAGCACGGTGGGAGGGGGTGTTTGTGCGCCGGATGCCAGCAAATCGCCTTGCGGGTCAAAAATCTGCACATCGACGATGAAGTCATAGGTCAGCAGACCACTGATGACTTCGGCCGCCAGTTTGCGATCCATGGTTTCAACAGCGCGTTGCGCCGTGCTGCGCGTCATTTGCAGGGCACGGGTAATTTTTTCCTCCTGTTCATTGAGATGCGCAACATACTCGTTGTAGACCTGCAGGACACCCAGAAAGCTTCCCAACAGGAACGCCAAAAAGAGGGTGATGACCGCCAGACGATAGGCAAGACTATTACGCAACTTCATGATCAGGCCGAAACTCGCACCTTGTAACGACGACGAAAAGAATGCCTGAAGTATAGAAAACCCAAGGCAGCCCTGCCGGATATTGTGCGGATTTCCGAGGTATGGCGAGCAGGCCGGCGACTACCACGCGCAGCTCACGCTGCCTCGAAGTAGTCGCTACCACGTGCCCAAAGGTCAGCCTTTGCGGCCCATGCGCGTTGCGGATTCCAGTATTTTCTGATATCCCGTCGGCAGGAAGCGCTGCATGCTGTCGATCAGGTAGGCATCCGTGCCGATCAATACGCGGCGCCTGTTACGTCGAATGCCGTCAATGATAACGGCAGCCGCTTCATCCGGCGTGGTGCGGGCGATTTTCTCGAACTGATCACCGATATTCTTGCCACCGGTCACTGCCTCATAGCGCCCGAGCTTGCCAACACGACTGTTACGAGCGATGCCGGTCTTGATCCCCCCGGGATGAACACAGGTAGCGCTAACACCGCAGTTGTCGATTTCCAGTTCCTCACGCAAGCATTCGGTGAAACCACGGACAGCGAACTTTGCTGCGTTGTACGCAGCCTGGGTCGGAACAGCAATGATGCCAAACACACTGGAGATATTGACGATCTGGCCTTCTCCGGTCGCCTTCAAGTGCGGCAGGAATGCTTTGGTGCCATACACCACGCCCCAAAAATTGATATTCATGAGCCATTCGAAGTTCTCATAGCTCGTATCTTCAATCGTTTCACCCAACGCGACCCCCGCGTTGTTGATCACGATATTGGCCTTTCCATGCTCCGCCACCACCTTTTCAGCATGTTGGTAAACCGCTTCACGACTGGCCACATCAAGCTTTTCGGCCGTCACCTTGATGCCCGGCGCGTTGATCAGACTGACGGTTTCCTGCAGGCCTTTCTCATTGATATCGGAAAGCGCCAGATGGCAGCCTTTTTGTGCAAGCGACACGGCGAGTGAGCGCCCGATGCCAGACCCTGCGCCAGTGATGACAGCGACTTTGTTGTCGAACGATTTGATCATGGATTACACCTTGGTTTTTTCTTGTATCCCCAACCCTGAGCCGGGGTGCAGCAGAACCGAGCAGTCAATTTATACACAATGTTTCCGTCATAACAAGGCGTCATATCGGGCCACCCGCGGGCTCCAGACAGCACCAGGGCTATGTTTGATGGCGCCTTCATTCCTGCTGCACAGGCAAGCCCAATTACCTGGCGAAAAAGTTGTCGAATTTTCTTACATGTCACGCATTACAACATCGCAACCAGTTGTTTTTAAAGCTGTTTTTTTGTGGCCCCAAACTTGCTAACAAGATAGGCAACCTACCTATGTAGGCACACATCTGTCCGCCTACGGACAATTCAAATGCAGTTGAGGAGACACAATGAACATTAAATGGATTAGAAACCTTGTTGCCGGTGCTGCCGTAATCGCCAGCACTTCAAGTGTAGCCGCCGTCATCACTGACGTTGAAACCATCAACGACTATCTGGATCGTGGCGACACCACCAGCTGGACCCACAACCTGAACGACAATGGTTTCGCACTGGGCAGCGCCCTTAGCGGTTACCTCGAGATCGATTTCGTTGACGACAGACGTGACCCGATCTTCCCGCAGCGTGAAACGGCGCGCATTCGCATCGAGTTCACCGACCTGCTGTTCGGAGACGACACCAACGTTCATGACGCACGTTTCGACTACGGCACCAACCTGAGCGTTACGTCATTGGTTGCCCTGAACCGTGATGGTTTCCTGAACGTTGCTGTCAGAAGCGTTTTCGGTGACTTCATCGTCAACTCTTCTACCTTGACCGTTGTTACCAACGACGCCAACGTGCCAGAACCCGCATCACTTGCGCTGTTCGGCCTCGGCCTGGCAGGTCTGGGCTTGGCTCGTCGTCGTACGGCCAAGTAAGCACTCTTTGTGCAAGACGGTCTTACGGATTGCCGTAAGACCGTCCCCCCTCTGACTCCCCCGCTACACACCCCATCATGTTACGTACCGAGGCCACATTAAAGGCCGACGCATTTCATTACTCGCCGCCAACGAAAAATCCGACTGGAAATTTTTTCGACACCTGCCGGATCTGGCAACCTGATGTTTTGCACCACCAGTGAGCTGAACCCTCGACGATCTTCCCCGGCTGCCCCTCATCTACTTCCTGTTTCCCGCATCAACTCTGATCTCGACAACGGTTTGGGCCTGCACAACGTTTCCCTTCTTGGATATTTGGTTTCCCCCAGGGGTTAACCCCACTCCAGATACGAAATTGTACGTAAAAAAAAGGGGGCTCCCGAAGGAGCCCCCTTTTTCCACTTAACAACGCTCGCCGCAAGGGCGAGACATTATTAATCGCGGCCCATTTGTGCCTTGATCAGGTCGCCGATGGTGCGCGGAGCAGCAGCGTCGTCCTGAGACAGGTTCTTCATGGCTTCTTTTTCGTCGGCAGCGTCTTTCGCCTTCACAGACAGGTTGATCACGCGATTCTTGCGATCAACAGCGATGATGCGAGCTTCAACTGCGTCGCCTTCCTTGAGGAAGTTACGAGCATCTTCAACGCGGTCACGGCTGACTTCAGAGGCTTTCAGGACGGCTTCAACGCCTTCACGCAGTTGAACCACTGCACCCTTGGCATCAACAGACAACACTTTCCCTTTCACAACAGCGCCTTTGTCGTTGTCGGTCAGGTAAGCGGTGAACGGATCTTCAGACAGCTGCTTGACGCCCAGGGAGATGCGCTCACGCTCTGGGTCAACAGACAGGATGACGGTTTCGATCTCATCGCCTTTCTTGTAAGCGCGAACGGCTTCTTCCCCTGGGAGATCCCAGGAAATGTCAGACAGATGCACCAGACCATCGATGCCACCATCCAGACCGATGAAGATACCGAAATCGGTGATCGACTTGATCTTGCCTTTGATACGGTCGCCCTTGTTGAAGCGGGTAGCAAACTCTTCCCATGGATTGGGTTTGCATTGCTTCACGCCCAGCGAGATACGACGACGCTCTTCGTCGATGTCGAGAACGACAACTTCGATTTCTTCGCCAATCGATACGACTTTGGACGGGTGGATGTTCTTGTTGGTCCAATCCATTTCAGACACGTGAACCAGACCTTCCACGCCTTCCTGCAGCTCAGCGAAGCAGCCGTAGTCGGTGAGGTTGGTGACACGCGCTTTGACACGTGCGCCTTCTGGATAACGAGCCTTGATTTCAACCCATGGATCCGAGCCCAATTGCTTGAGGCCCAGCGATACGCGGTTACGCTCACGATCGAATTTCAGGACCTTGACCAGGATTTCGTCGCCAACGGCCACGATTTCGCTGGGGTGCTTGATACGTTTCCACGCCATGTCGGTAATGTGGAGCAGGCCATCGATGCCGCCCAGGTCAACGAACGCACCGTAGTCGGTGAGGTTCTTGACGATACCTTTGACTTCCATACCTTCTTGCAGGTTGGAGAGCAGCGCTTCACGCTCTGCACTGTTCTCGGCTTCGAGAACGGCACGACGGGAAACCACCACGTTGTTACGCTTGGCGTCGAGCTTGATGACTTTGAATTCCAGCTCTTTGCCTTCCAGATGACCGGTGTCGCGAACAGGACGGATGTCCACCAAAGAACCGGGCAGGAACGCGCGTACGGCGTCAACGTCGACAGTGAAACCACCTTTGACCTTGCCATTGATGATGCCTTTGACAATCTGACCGGCTTCGCAAGCGGCTTCCAGACGTCTCCAGGCTTCGACGCGTTTGGCTTTTTCACGTGACAGACGGGTTTCACCGTAGCCATCTTCGATAGATTCAAGAGCGACTTCAATCTGGTCGCCAACCTTTACTTCGCCATCGAATTGATCACGGGGAATAACACCTTCCGACTTCAGGCCCGCATATACGGTAACCCAGTCGCTGTCCACAGAGACTACCGTGCCGAGCACGATAGAACCGGGGTTCATGTTGGTTTCTTTGAGGGATTGTTCAAAAAGTTCGGCAAAACTTTCGGTCATTTTGGGTACCTAATTAACATCGGCAAGGTTTGGTGCCTGGCCGTCAGCCTGTCCGCCATCAGTTCAGGACAGGGTCTGTGGTTGATAGTCTGCTCAGCGCGCTGATGGTCATGTGAATGCGCCTGCAAACCCCTTACATGGAACAAAGGGGATGCTCATCGCATCCCCTCTGCCACCTAAGCCTGTAAATTCTTCAAGACTAAAAAGTCTGCTTTTCGATCGTTTCGAAGCCGATATCAAACGCGATGCGCATGCGATACGAGCGTCAGATACCGTCATAAGGACTCTGGCATTTACTCTTTCACCAGACCCCTTGCACGAACCTCAGCCATTACTTCTGCAAAGACTTCTTCGATGGAAGACCGTGTGCTGTCAAGCATCATGGCGCCCTCGGCGGGCTTTAACGGGGCGATGGGACGATTCATGTCCTGCTCGTCGCGTGCCTGTATCGATCGTAAAAGATCGCTTAGGTTAGCACTCAACCCCTTCTCTTGCAACTGCTTGAATCGGCGCTGCGCCCGCTCCTCGGCACTCGCGGTAAGGTAGATTTTCAGCGGTGCATCGGTGAAGACCACGGTGCCCATATCGCGACCATCCGCAACCAGCCCGGGCGTATCGCGAAAATCGCGCTGACGCTGCAGCAATCCTTCGCGCACCGCAGGCAAGATGGCAACCTTTGAAGCGCCCTGCCCCATTTCGTCGGTGCGGATATCCCGGGAGACATCTTCGCCCTCCATGATGATCCGGGGATCTCCCTTTTCACTGGCCAGAAATTGCACGTCCATGTTGCGTGCCAGCACTTCCAACCCGGCCTCGTTGTCCCAAGCCACGCCATGATTACGTGCCGCCAGCGCCACAAGCCGGTATAAAGCGCCACTGTCGAGAAAGTGCCAACCGAGAGCCCGGGCAACACGTTGTGCAATCGTACCCTTGCCGGAACCACTGGGGCCGTCGATAGTGACAACCGGAACAAATTTGGCCATGCGTTTATCCTGCATCGGCCACGCTCAACAGTATGCCTGCCGAGGTGGCGAGTTTTTCGAAATTGGGAAACGACGTCGCTACGTTAGCACAGTCCGTGATGGTGATCGCGCCCTTGGCCCGCAGTGATGCCACAGTGAATGACATGGCGATGCGATGATCACCATGACTGTCGATAGTACCGCCACCCATTGTGCCGCCCTGAATGACAATGCCGTCCGGCGTCGGCTTGGCATCAACACCGAGCACCACAAGCCCATCGGCCATGACCTGAATGCGGTCGCTTTCCTTGACACGCAATTCTTCTGCCCCCGTCAGCACCGTCTGTCCTTCTGCACAGGCAGCGGCAATGAACAACGCAGGGAACTCGTCAATGGCAAGAGGTACCTGGTCTTCCGGAATGTTGATCCCTTTCAGCGGGGCGTAACGCACCCGAATGTCCGCCACCGGCTCGCCGCCAACTTCACGCTCGCTGGTGAGTTCCACGTTGCCGCCCATGGCGCGGAGAATGTTGATCACACCAATCCGTGTCGGGTTGATGCCAACGTGTTCCAGGGTGATGTCAGCGCCTGGACAGATACTGGCCGCCACCATGAAAAACGCCGCCGAGGAGATATCGGCCGGCACATCAATGTTCGTCGCTGTCAGCTTGCCGCCGCCCGAGAGACGCGCGGTATTGCCCTCGGTGATGACCTCATACCCAAAGCCGCGCAGCATGCGTTCGGTGTGATCGCGTGTTGGCGCCGGCTCGGTGACCCGGGTTTCGCCTTCCGCGTAAAGTCCGGCCAACAGCACACAGGATTTCACCTGGGCGCTGGCCATCGGCATCTCATAATGGATTCCCTTGAGAGACTGATTGCCACTGATCCTTACCGGGGGGGTACCGCTGGCTTCGGTATCAATCTTCGCTCCCATTTGTTGCAGGGGTTTTGCAACCCGGCCCATGGGGCGACGGGACAGGGATTCATCACCGGTGAGCACGGAATCAAACGCCTGACCGGACAGGATGCCGCTCAGCAGGCGCATGGACGTGCCACTGTTACCAAGATAGAGCGGACCCGGAGAGGCTTTGAGGCCGTGCAAACCGACGCCAAAGATCTTCACGCGCCCCTCATTGGGGCCCTCGATCACCACCCCCATGTCGCGGAAAGCCTGCAAGGTGGCGAGACTGTCTTCGCCTTCCAGAAAGCCTTGCACTTCGGTGACACCCTCGGCCAGGGAACCGAGCATGATGGAGCGGTGAGAAATGGATTTGTCGCCGGCAACACGCAAGGTGCCGGACATTTTGCCGCCAGGCTGGGCAATGAAAGTGATGTTGCGTTGTTTCATGGGTTTACTGTACGCCCTCTTGGCCAGCATCTTGGTGAAATGGTCTCTCGCTACCTTGGCGCGCGTCATGATACCCAGCATTTTCTGGCTATCCTGCTCGTCCACGGCAGCTCTCATGGCGGCAAGGCCATGACTGAAATGATCCAGCGCCGTCAGGACAGCACTGCGATTCGCTATGAATATGTCATGCCACATGGAGGGGTCACTGGATGCGATGCGCGTGAAATCACGAAACCCCCCGGCAGCGTAACGAAAAATTTCCTGGTTCTCTTCTTCGCCGGCAAGCGTGTCGACCAGCGAAAAGGCCAGCAGGTGGGGCAAATGGCTGGTGCGCGCGAGCACGGCATCATGCCGTTCCACATCCATCATGAGGACATCGGCACCTGTAGCTTCCCACGCGTCCGACACCAGTTTCAGTGCCGCGGGATCCGTGGATGCCAATGGGGTCAGAATCACTTTGTGGTGTTTGAACAGGGCGGGATTGGCCGCTTCGACACCACTCTTTTCCGCGCCGGCGATCGGATGCCCAGGCACAAACCAGGGGGGAACTTCGCCAAACACCTTGCGCGCCGCTTCTACCACATTGCCTTTGACGCTGCCTGCATCGGTCACCACCGTACGCCCGTCGAGTCCGGGAGCCATGGCCCGCAGCAACGCCTCAGTCGCACCAATGGGAGCTGCGAGCATAACCAGATCGGCGCCGGCAACGGCTTTGGCAAGATCCACCTCTGCAGAATCGATCACGCCCAATTCAATCCCACGCTGGAGAGTGCTCTCGCTGCGGCTGCAACCGACGACTTGACCCACGGCGCCCGCCGCCTTCAAGGCAGCCACAAACGAGCCGCCGATCAAGCCGAGTCCAACGATGACAACGCGCGGGATAAACACCTTTTTCATGCCGCCAGCACGCTGCTGAGCGCATCAAGGAAGCGCTGATTCTCCGCAAGCGTTCCCACGCTGATACGCAGGGAATTCGGCATTCCGTAATTGGCCACCGGCCTGACGATGACACCTCGCTGCAACAGCCCTTGATAAATCGGTTGCGCCGGACGATCAAAGTGAACGGTCACGAAATTGCCAACTGATGGAATGTAATCCAGACCAAGCGTTTTAAAGCCCTCCTCGAGCAGGCGGAGCCCTTCAAGATTCACGGCACGACTACGCGCCAGATAATCCTCGTCCGCCAGGGCCGCAGTGGCGGCCACCAATGCCAGTGAATCGACATTGAAGGGCTGACGAACGCGATTGAGCGCATCCGCAATCTGGGGATTGCTGACGCTATAGCCTACCCGCAAACCGGCCAAGCCATAAGCCTTGGAAAAGGTACGAGTGACAACCAGGTTGGGGTGCGCTGACAGATATTCAAAGCCGTTCGGAAACTCGGCCTCGTCAACATACTCGGTGTAGGCCTCGTCCAGCACGACGATGACGCGATCCGGCACCGTGTCGAGAAACGCCTGCAACTGTGCACGCGTAAACCAGGTGCCCGTCGGATTATTCGGGTTGGCGACGAACACCACCGATGTTTCCGGCGTGATGGCTGCGGCCATCGCATCGAGGTCATGCCCGAAGTTGCGGGCCGGAACCACAATGCCTTGGGCACCGACAGATTGGGTACTGATAGGGTAAACCGCAAAACCATATTGCGAATAGACGGCCGCGCGTCCCGGGCCAAGATAGGCGCGGGCGATCAGGTCGAGCACATCATTTGAGCCGTTACCCAGGGTGATTTGGGGCAATTGCAGGCCGAACCGCGTGGCAATCGCCTGCTTGAGGACGAAGCCATTGCCATCCGGATAGAGAGTGAGATGGGCGATTTCCTTCTGGATGGCTTCAATCACCCGGGGACTTGGCCCCAAAGGATTCTCGTTACTGGCGAGCTTTATAATGTCAGACAGACCGAGTTCGCGTTGCAATTCCTCGATGGGTTTGCCCGGCACATAAGGACTCAACTTTTGCACGCATGGCAGCGCCAGTGCCAGATAATCTTGACTCATGATCTATCGACTTTTCCCTGCTGGTTTGACTGTTTTGGCAGCACGCCTCTCTGACGCACTGTCGTTGCTTGACCCACTGTCGTTGCTGTGACGCAATGCCGCCTGCGGAGGCTTACAATACGGCTTTGGGATAAGAACCAAGGCGCTTCACATAAACGGTCTCGAGTTCAATCTCCTGAAGAACGCGAGCAACCGCCGGGTCGGAGTCATGCCCCTCGAAGTCGATGAAGAACACGTAGGCCCAGGTGCCTTCACGCGACGGACGGGTTTCGATACGGGTCAAACTGATGTTTTCGCGGTGAAATGGCGCCAGTAGATCGTGCAATGCCCCTGGCTTGTTGCGGGTCGACACCAGAATCGATGTCTTGTCCTCGCCCGAGGCAGCCACGGCATCCTGCCCGACGATCAGAAAGCGCGTCGTATTGTGCGGGCTGTCCTCAATGTTGCTGGCCATTTTCTCCAGCCCGTAAAGCTCGGCCGCCATGTCACCGGCGATGGCTGCGGCATGCCACTCATCACGAAGGCGCCGTGCAGCCTCGGCATTACTGCTTACCGCCACACGCTCAACATTGGGATAGTGCGAATCCAGCCATTTGCGGCATTGCGCCAACGACTGCTGATGGGAATAGATGCGGGTGATGCTGGCCGGTTTGGTCGCCTTGCCAATCAGCAGGTGGTGATGAATGCGCAACGCCACCTCACCACAGATACGCAGGTTCGACTGCATGAAACTGTCGAGCGTGGTATTGACCATGCCTTCGGTCGAGTTCTCGACTGGCACGATACCGTAATGGGCCGCACCCGCTTCCACTTCGCGGAACACTTCATCAATGGTGGTTTGCGGTGCGAGATTCACCGCATGTCCGAAGTGCTTCAAGGTAGCCGCATGGGTGTAGGTTCCCTCGGGCCCGAGAAAGGCGATGCGCATAGGTTCTTCAAGCGCAAGACAGGCTGACATCAGTTCACGGAACAACCAGGCCACGGCTTCGTCAGCCAGAGGCCCCTGGTTACGCTCCTTGATGCGGCGCAGCACCTGCGCTTCGCGTTCCGGACGGTAGAAAACAGGCTTCTCACCCTTGCCCAAGGCGCTCATTTTGACATGAGCGACTTGCTGGGCGAGCGTTGCCCGCTGATTGACCAATCGCAACAACTCAGTGTCCAATTGGTCGATTTTTTGCCTCAGCTCATCCAGCGAAAGTCCCTTGTCGGACATGAAACCTTACCCCCGGCGCTTCTGGAAATCGGCCATGAAATCGATCAAGGCATCGATAGCCGCCATGGGTACAGCATTATAGATGCTCGCACGCATGCCGCCGACGGAACGATGCCCTTTCAGGTTCAGCAAGCGTCTTTCTTCTGCTTCCTGCAGGAAAGGTTTGTCGAGTTTGGCATCGGCCAAGGTAAAAGGAACGTTCATGATGGATCGATTGTTCTTTACCACCGGGTTCTGGTAGAAGCCGCTTTGATCGATGAAATCGTATAGCTTTTCGGCTTTGGCACGATTGGTGGCTTCCATGGCGGTGAGACCACCCTGGCGCTTGAGCCACTGGAAGACCAGGCCTGACAGGTACCACGCGTAGGTGGGCGGCGTGTTGTACATGGAGCCATTGTCGGCGTGAATCTTGTAATCAAGCATGGTTGGCGTCGACGGCTGTGCCTTGCCGAGCAAATCATCGCGAACGATGGCCACACAAATGCCTGCCGGCCCAATGTTTTTCTGGGCGCCAGCGTAAATCAGCCCGTACTTGCTGACATCAATCGGGCGCGACAGGATGTTGGAGGACATGTCAGCCACCAGGGGCACAGCACCGATCTGCGGAATGAAATCGAACTCGACACCACCGATGGTTTCGTTGTCGACATAATGAAGATAGGCGGCCGCCGGATTCACCTTCCAACTGTCGAACGCCGGTACACGGGTGAAACGATTCGCTTCATCGCTGGCAACGACATTGACGTTGCAATATCGCTTGGCTTCCTCGATTGCCCGAATCGACCATTGCCCGGTATTGACGTAATCCGCATCGGTTTTACCATTCAGCAGATTCAGCGGCACCATCGAAAACTGCAGATGCGCGCCGCCCTGCAGAAATAGCACCTTGTAATTGGCGGGCACGGCCAACAGCTCACGAAAATCTGCTTCGGCCTGTTCGGCAATCGCCACGAATTCATCACTGCGATGACTCATTTCCATCACGGAAAGGCCACGGCCTTGATAATCCAGCATTTCGGCGCTGGCATACGCCAGCACTTCTTCGGGTAAGGCCGCGGGGCCTGCACAAAAATTGTATGCTCTAGCCATGCTCTCAATCACTTCGCTATCAATCAGTTCGAACGTTTTGCGAAAAAGCCCTGCAGCCGATCAGCCACCCAACACCATCATTGGCGGATGAGGCTTATTCTTCGCTGCCCTGCTCATCGACGTCACCGGGGACATCATCGTCCGCTTCCTCTTGCGGGGAATCCTCTGGAACATCCCCTTCGGCAACCAACTCGACATCACTCAATACCGTGCCTTCAATGTCGGCGCTGCTGACTTCCTCGATGCGCTCAATACCTACCAAATGCTCACCCTCACCCAGACGAATCAGCGTCACGCCCTGGGTGTCACGGCCCATGACCGAGACTTCATCGACGCGGGTACGCACCATGGTGCCCTGATCGCTGATCAGCATGAGCTCATGCCCGTCCTGCACCTGCACCACGCCCATCAGCTTGCCGTTACGGTCGCTGGTACGGATGGCGATCATACCCTTGCCACCGCGACCCTTGGTCGGGAACTCGGACACCAGCGTACGCTTGCCATACCCCTTCTCGCAGGCGGTAAGGATTTGCGCTTCGGGATCCGCCACGATGAGCGCAATCACTTCGGCCCCCTCGGGCAAGGTCATGCCACGCACACCGCGCGCCGTCCGGCCCATGGCGCGAACATCGGTTTCTTCGAAGCGAACCGCCTTGCCCTCGGAACTGAACAACATGATGTCGTCGGTACCATGGGTTATGGCGACCCCGACCAGACTGTTGTTTTCTTCGAGCTCGATCGCGATGAGGCCCAGACTGCGTGGGCGGGAGAATTCCGCCAGCGCCACCTTCTTCACGGTGCCATTGCTGGTGGCCATGAAGATGAAACGATCGCCGTCATAGCCACGCAGCGGCAGGATGGCGGTGATTTTCTCTTTCTCGGCCAGGGACAGCAGGTTGACGATGGGGCGCCCTTTGGCCTGACGGCTGGCTTGCGGAATCTGATAAACCTTGAGCCAATATACTTTGCCTTCACTGGTGAAACACATGATGGTGTCATGCGTGCTCGCCACCAGCAGGTGCTCGATGTAATCCTCTTCCTTGACCTGGGCTGCGGCCTTGCCACGACCACCACGACGCTGCGCCTGATAGTGATCCAGCGGCTGGGTCTTGGCGTAACCATCGTTGGAAATGGTCACCACCACCGTTTCTTCCGGAATCAGATCTTCGTCGCTGATATCCTGACGCGATGCCACGATCTCGGTGCGACGCGTATCCGAAAAGGCCTCGCGAATCACCACCAGCTCGTCACGAATCACCTGCATCAACAATACCGGGTCCGCCAGAATGGCCAACAGCTCCTTGATGAGATCCAGTTTTTCCTGATACTCCAGAATCAGCTTCTCGGTCTCGAGACCGGTCAGACGATGCAGGCGCATATCGAGAATTTCCTTGGCTTGAACCTCGGACAAATAGTAGAGACCGTTCCGCATGCCGAACTGCGCGGGCAAGCCTTCCGGGCGACAGGCGTTGGCGTCGCCGGCACGTTCCAGCATGGCCACCACGTTGCCAGGTTCCCAGCCACGCGCGATCAGACGCTCTTCTGCTTCGGCACGACTGGTGGAGTTCCGGATCAATTCTATGACGGGATCGATATTGGCCAGCGCGACGGCCAGACCTTCCAGGACATGGCCACGTTCACGGGCCTTGCGCAGATCGAATACGGTTCTGCGGGTGACCACTTCCTGGCGGTGGCGAACAAACGCCTCGATGATGCCGCGCAGGTTCAGCAGCTTCGGTTGGCCATCTACCAGCGCCACCATGTTGATCCCGAACACGCTTTCCATCTGGGTTTGCGCGTAGAGGTTGTTCAGGATGACTTCGGCGTTTTCACCGCGACGCACTTCGATGACGATCCGGATGTTGCGGTCGGATTCGTCCCGCAGTTCGGTAATGCCCTCGATCTGTTTCTCTTTGACCAGTTCGGCGATGCGTTCGATCAAACGCGCCTTGTTCAACTGGTACGGAATCTCGGTGACGATGATGGAATCACGGTTGGTCTTCGGATCGGTCTCGACCGTGGCACGCGCGCGGATATGGATACGGCCGCGGCCGGTACGATAGGCCTCAATGATGCCCGAGCGACCATTGATAATGCCGTAAGTCGGGAAATCCGGCCCATGGATGTACTGCATCAAGCCATCAATGTCGATGCTCGGATCATCGATGAACGCCAGACAGCCATCGATGACTTCACCGAGGTTATGCGGCGGAATGTTGGTCGCCATACCGACTGCGATACCGGAGCTGCCGTTGACCAGCAGGTTGGGAATCTTGGTGGGCAGCACCGACGGCATCTGCTCGGAACCGTCGTAGTTGGGAACGAAGTCCACCGTTTCCTTGTCGAGATCCGCCAGCAGCTCATGGGCAATCTTGGCCATGCGCACTTCGGTGTAACGCATCGCCGCCGGGTTGTCGCCATCGATGGAACCGAAGTTGCCCTGACCGTCGACCAGCATGTAACGCAGCGAGAAATACTGCGCCATGCGCACGATGGTGTCGTACACCGCCGTGTCGCCGTGCGGGTGGTATTTACCGATGACGTCACCGACGATACGCGCAGATTTTTTGTAGGGCTTGTTCCAATGGTTGCTCAGCTCGTTCATCGCGAATAGGACACGACGGTGAACCGGCTTGAGGCCGTCACGCACATCGGGCAAGGCGCGCCCGACGATCACGCTCATCGCGTAATCGAGGTAGGACTTTTTGAGTTCGTCTTCGATGTTGATTGGGAGAATTTCTTTGGCTAGCTCTGACATCGGATTCCCGGGTTCCTGACCTGACGAACATGCTTACCAACGGGCGTGGCAGCATGCGGGGTTGGCTGGTGACGCTGGAGATTTGCGTCCACAACCTTGTTCTTGTTTTTCCAGCCCGGGAGGGTGCGGTACGCCTTGAATTCCGCCCGCCCGGAGACCGGTCATAAAAGTGCGTTATCGTAGCATAATTCCGCCGCCGTTCCCTATCGGAGAGGGAGGGATTTTTGGCAAAAACAACGAGGTAGCGAACCCTGCATCCCACGAATCCCCTTATTACTTCATCACCGCAGACACCGATGCCACCGTCGGCTGATGTATCACCCCTCGCTCCGTCACGATGCAATCGATCAGCGATGCGGGTGTCACATCGAATACCGGGTTATAAACCGGCACCTGCTCGGGTGCGATGCGCTTGCCCTGCACGGCAACGACCTCTTCCGGCCCACGCTCCTCGATCGGAATCTGCGCACCACTGGAAAGACTCAAATCGAACGTGGACGCCGGCGCCGCCACCATGAATTTGACACCGTGATGCTTTGCCAGCACGGCGAGACCATAAGTGCCGATTTTGTTGGCAACGTCTCCATTGGCCGTGATCCGATCGGCACCCACGATGACCCAGCCGATCTTGCCCGAGGCCATCAAGTGGGCAGCAGCAACGTCGGCATTGAGTGTCACCGGCACCTTGTCTTTCATCAGCTCCCAGGCGGTCAAGCGGGCCCCCTGCAGCCAGGGGCGGGTCTCGTCGGCAAAAACGCCCTCAATCAGCTGCTGCGACCAGGCGGCGCGAATGATGCCTAACGCCGTACCAAAGCCGCCGGTGGCCAACGAACCGGTATTGCAATGCGTGAGGACAAACCGGCCAGGCATGGCTGCATTGCGGATGACGTCAGCACCGTACTGCCCCATGCGTTGATTGGCGGCCAGATCCTCTTCGTGGATGGCAATCGCTTCCCTCACCAGCGCGGCCTCAGGGTTGGCGTTATCGGGCAGACTGTCGAGCAGGCGCTGCATGCGGTCGAGCGCCCAGAACAGGTTGACGGCCGTGGGACGCGACTGTGCCAGTTTCTGCATCGCAGCCGGCATCAGCGACCGCCAGCCGTTTTCTTGTTCGGACCATGCTGCACGAGCCGCCAGCGCCACACCGTAGGCCGCCGAGATACCGATCGCGGGGGCACCACGCACCACCATGGATTTGATGGCGTCGACAACGCCATCCACGTCGGCGTAATCGTTCCAGCGCTCCTCAAGCGGAAGCACGCGCTGATCAAGCAGGGACAAAGCAGTGGTTTGCCAGCGGATGGCTTCAACGGCGACAGATGACATGGCGATAAAATCCCGGACTGAAGGGGTAAGCTGCTGAAAAGGGGTGCATTATACCCCCGGTGCGGTAATATTGCCCTTTCATTCTGAGCCCCTCCCGCCGCCCGAAAGGCCAAGGAACCGCATGACCAAACCAACCTGCGATACCCTGATTCATGCCCGCTGGGTGATCACCGTGGATGCAGAACACAGAGCGCTAGAGCATCACGCGCTGGCGATCCGTGATGGGCGCATCGTCGCCATTGAAGCGAGCGCGACCATTGACTTCGATGCGAAGCAAACTGTTCATTTGCCGGAACACGCGCTTCTGCCCGGTTTGATCAACACGCATTGTCACGCCAGCATGAGCCTGTTCCGTGGTCTGGCCGATGACCTGCCACTGATGGAATGGCTGGGGCAGCATATCTGGCCGGCCGAAGGAAAATGGGTCAGCGAGCAGTTCGTCCTCGACGGCGCACAACTGGCGATGGCGGAAATGATACGGGGTGGGATCACCTGTTTCAGTGATATGTACTTCTTTCCGAATGTAGTGGCGCGGGCGGCGCATGACGCACAGATGCGGGCGCAGATCGCCTGTCCGATCCTGGATTTCCCGAGTGCGTGGGCTGCGAACGCCGATGAGTACATTCACAAGGCTGTGCAGCTGGCTGACGATTTCCGTTGCCAGGAGCGTATCCGTATCGCGTTCGGCCCCCACGCGCCCTACACCGTCTCCGATGCGCCTCTGCAGAAGGTCCTGACTCTCGCCGAAGAAACCGACACACCCATCCAGATTCACCTGCACGAAACCGCGTTCGAGGTGGATGATGCGGTGAGCCGCACCGGCCTCAGACCGTTCGCACGCTTGCAGCAATTGGGCTTGATGAGCCCATCGCTACAGACCGTACACATGACGCAATTGACCGACGAGGAAATCGCCACCCTCGCCGCGATGGGCACCCATGTGCTGCATTGCCCGGAATCCAATCTCAAGCTGGCGAGCGGGTTCTGCCCGGTAGCCAAACTGGTGGAAGCCGGCGTCAACGTTGCCTTGGGCACCGACGGCGCCGCCAGCAACAACGATCTCGACCTGTGGAGCGAAATGCGCACGGCGGCCTTGCTGGCCAAGGGTGTCTCGCTGAACCCGGCGGCGGTTCCCGCGCAGACGGCCTTGCAGATGGCCACCCGCAACGGCGCCAAGGCACTGGGAATTGAAGACCTGTGCGGCTCGCTGGAAGCCGGCAAAGCCGCCGATCTCATCGCTGTCAAAATGACCGGCATCGAAATGGAGCCGGCCTTTCACCCTATATCACAACTGGTCTACGCCACCGGGCGCCAGCAGGTCACCCATAGCTGGGTAGACGGTGTCTGCCTGATGCAGGATCGCCTCCTGCTCACACTCAATGAAGAAGACATTCTGGCGCGCACCCGAGATTGGCGTGCCCGCCTCCAGGAGCAAGCATGAGCAACGTCGACACGGCAGAAATCAGCAAATTCGAGCAACTGGCGAGCAAGTGGTGGGATCGGGACGGCGAATTCAAGCCGCTGCACGACATCAACCCCTTGCGCACCAACTATATCAATGGCTTTGCCGAGCTGGCAGAGCAGGATGTGGTCGACGTCGGCTGTGGGGGTGGCATCCTGAGCGAAGCACTCGCCCGTCGCGGCGCGCGCGTGACCGGCATTGACATGGGGGCTGCGCCGCTGCAGGTGGCGCGCGACCACGCCCAAAAGGGGGGGCTCGAGATCAATTATCGGCAGGTCCCGGTGGAACAGTTCGCGGCGGAAAAAACCGGCGAATTCGACATGGTGACCTGCATGGAGATGCTGGAGCATGTGCCCGATCCATCGTCGGTGGTAAGCGCCTGTGCGCAACTGGTCAAGCCAGGCGGCTGGGTGGTGTTTTCGACCCTCAACCGCAATCCGAAATCCTACCTGCTCGCAATAGTGGGCGCTGAATACGTCTTGGGACTCGTGCCAAAGGGTACGCATGATTACATGCGGTTTATCAAACCGTCGGAACTGGCGCATTGGGTCAGGGAAGCCGGCCTCGACGTCATGGATATCAGCGGCATGAGTTTCAACCCGCTTACCAACAAGGCCAAGCTCAACAAGGATGTCGCCGTGAATTACTTCCTGGCGGCACGCAAGCCGGTCGCATGAGATCGATGCAATGAAACCAAACGTTGCTGCTGTCTTCTTCGACCTGGACGGCACGCTGATTGATACCGCGCCCGACTTCATCCGGGTGCTCAACCACCTGCGTCGGGAGGAAGGCCTTGCTGCCCTGCCCGGCCGCCAGATCCGGGATCAGGTGTCCAACGGGGCGCGGGCGCTGATTACCCTTGGGTTTGGCATCGTGGATGGCGACCCGGATCATTGCCGGCTGCTCAACCGGTTGCTGACCCTGTATGCAGAGGGCCTGGCGGAAGAGTCACGGTTGTTCGACGGCTTGAACGAATTTCTGACAACGCTGGAACAGGCCCGCCTCCCCTGGGGCGTGGTCACCAACAAACCCAGCCTTTACACCTTTCCCCTGCTGCAACAATTGCGTTTGCTGGAACGTTGCAGCGCGGTGGTATGCCCGGATCACGTGGTGCACAAGAAGCCGCACCCGGAACCCATGTTGAAAGCCTGTGAACAAGCGGGAGTGGATCCGACTCAAAGCTGGTATGTCGGCGATCATCTGCGCGACATCGAATCGGGACGTGCAGCGGGTTGCAAAACCATCGCAGCCGGCTGGGGCTATCTGTCCGACAACGATAATCCGTCAGACTGGTCACCCGACCATATTTTTGACACGCCATCAGCCATGGCAAACTTTTTCTTTTCCTGAGTGCATTGGAGAGGCCCCTTTATGAAAGATTTCAACGCTCCGGCGGATATGCTCAAGGACAAGGTTGTTCTCATTACCGGCGCGGGCGATGGTATCGGCCGGACCCTGGCACTGGAATGCGCCCGTCTCGGCGCCACCGTCGTTCTGCTCGGCCGCACCATTGAAAACCTGGAACACGTCTACGACGAGATCGTGCAGAAAGGTTGGCCCACCCCGGCCATCATTCCCCTGAACCTGTTGACGGCCTCGCGTCAGGAATACCACCAGATCGCTGACATCATCGACCGCGAACTGGGTCGCCTGGACGCACTGGTACATTGCGCTGCGCAGCTGGGTGAGCTGACCACGCTGGCCCAATACCCGCTCGACACCTTCGAAAACGTTATCCGCGTCAACATGACTGCAGCCTTCGCCCTGACGCAGGCCGTGCAGCCGCTGCTCGAAGCGGCGCCTTGCGGTCGGATCCTCTTCACGACCTCCTCTGTAGGCCGCAAAGGCCGCGCCCACTGGGGGGCTTACGCCATCTCCAAGTTTGCAGTGGAGGGCCTCATGCAAACCCTGGCGGACGAGCTGGAAAACGCCTCGCGTATCCGGGTGAACGCCATCAATCCGGGGGCCACGCGAACCAAGATGCGCGCCTCGGCCTACCCGGCGGAAGACCCGGCAAAAGTTTGCCCCCCGGAGACGGTCGTTCGCACCTACCTTTATCTGCTTTCTGACGAAGGCATGACCATTCATGGCCAATCGATTGACGCCCAGGGCTGAACACGTCGGCCATGACCGAGGCATGTCAGAATTTCCTGCTAAAGAGCGGCAAGAATTTGCCGATACAGAGGTATTGACGCAGATGGCTGCCAAAAACCCGGCGCCCCTGCATCAAATACCGGGCTGACGAAATTTTGGCCTAACGAATGCTGGTGTTTTTTTGATAATCTAACATACTGAATTCAGATTATTTTGAAAGGCTCAGCGTCATGACGGCCGACACGGAAGAACAGCTTGGCACAAACTTCGCAGACACCTTGCTAGAGCGAACGATGTCGCCGCGTGGGACTAGAACACCCGGCAGTGCTCAACGAAAGCAACCGCGTGCAGGGGTAAATCCGATGGCGAACGCAATGACGGCAAGAATTCTCGACTTCGACACCACCAAACTGGTGGGGGCCTACAACGATACGCATCGTCGCCAGGCGGCCAGCCGCATGAAGGCGCAGATGCTGGCGCGCCTCACTGCCGTGCTGCAGACTACGATCGAGCTTCCGGAAATCCTGCGGCTGTTCTACCTGGAAGTCTCGCGCGCCATTCCGGTGGAAGGCATCAGCTTCAACCACCTTGCCACCAGCATTGAGCTCAATCTCGGCGACGCCAGTGGCCACACTGTCAATTACCGCCTGCAGACCAAAGACGATTACCTGGGTGAAATCAGTTTCCACCGCCTTAGCGAGCGCTTTACCGACAGCGAGCTGGAGCTGATGGAATCGCTGTTGGCGTCACTGGTCTACCCCTTGCGCAATGGTCTTCGCTATCAGGAAGCCGTGCGTTCGGCCCTGACGGATGCACTGACCGGCGCCGGCAACCGCATCAGCCTCGAGAATGTCATGAATCGCGAGTTCGATCTGGCGTCACGCTACGATCAACCCCTGTCGATCCTGATGCTCGACCTCGATCACTTCAAACGCATCAACGACACCTACGGCCATGCCGCCGGTGATTATGTCCTCAAGACCGTTGCCAAAACGCTGCGTGCCGCCAGCCGCGGGGTCGACATGACCTTCCGCTACGGTGGCGAGGAATTCGTGGTGCTGCTTAACAAGACCGACCAAACGGGCGCCAACATCACGGCGGAGCGCTTGCGTTCCACCATCGCCGGGCTGTCGATCATTCACGACGGCAAGGAAATCCCGGTCACCATCAGTGTCGGCGTCTCCTCACTGCACAAACACGAAACGGTACACCAGTTCATCGACCGTACTGATCGGGCCCTGTACCAGGCCAAACGCAGTGGCCGCAATCAGGTGGTACTGGCAGAGCCGGCCAACGGCCCTGTTCTGGGCGAGCATCCGGTTAAGGAACTCATTCCGGCCGAATAAACACCGGCCCTCATAACCACCGGCCCTCTGCCTGGGCCGGTAAAAAAAAGCATTAGTCGACCTTTTGCATCAATGGGATAATCGGGCGCCCGTTCGCTTGTCCCATTGCCCACCATGCCCTCGATCTCGTCACGCCTGCGCAAAAAGCCGCTCGGCACC
>JBPOHS010000170.1:0-38602 GCA_052035295.1 Pseudomonadota bacterium | reverse complement strand
GAAGTTCCCTGGTTACCCTGAGTGACAGACGCACGGCACACGGTCATCCCCCGTGTGCCGTCAACCCCCGCCCGTGTCTGCTTACGCGTCCACCAAAGCACTTGCACTTTTTGCAACCCGCACCAGCACGCCATTCAACGCCGCATTTCCCGACAATTCATCGAGCCACAGCTCATCGGTGACGTCATTGACACTGACCCCGGCGTGCTGCTCCGCAATTTTCCAGCGGGTGCCCGCATGCGTATGCCCCCACCCATGCGGAATGCTGATAACGCCCGGCATGATGTCTTCAGTAATATCTGCCGCCAGCGTGACAGCACCGGTGCGGGAGGTCACAGTCAGGGCATCTCCGTTCTCGACACCCAGTGTCCGGGCGTCGTCAGGATGCAGCATCGCGGTACAGCGCGATTTTCCTTTCACCAATCGCTTGCTGTTATGCAGCCACGAATTATTGCTGCGCACATGGCGCCGGCCGATCAAGCTCAGCGTTAATTCGGCACCTGTGGTAGCAGCATCCATCGGAGCCTGGCTGCCAAAGAAGCAGGCTTCCAGACGTTGTATGTCCGGGGCAAAATAGTCCAGGCACAAATGAATTTTCTTGTCCTTGTGGCGAATGACACGCGGCAGCGACGACACCAGCGGGCCCAGATCGATGCCATGCGGATGCTGTTTGAGTTTACGAATCGACAATCCTTTGAACACGTTGAGCCGGCCACCGTATTCCCCCGAACGTAACATCACATCCACCAGGGTCGCCGCCCCCCATCGCTTGATCAGGGGAATGCCAAGGCGATTGAACAACGTGGGCTTGCCTTGCATGCGCTGCGTCAGATCCAGATAGATTTCCCAATCCTGCTTGGCGGATCCTTGCGGCGCGAACAAGGCGGGAGAATACTTGGCCGTGTTACGAACGGCGAAAAGATGGAAAACCAGATCGTAATGATCGCGCTCAAGTGGCCCGACCGGCGGCAGAATGATGTGCGCGTGACGCGTGCTTTCCGTGATGTAGAAATCAATCGCCACCATGAATTCCAGCGCTGCAAAGGCCTGATCCAACTGGCGGCCGTTGGGCGTGCTCAGTACCGGATTGCCTGCCGCCAGCACCATCGCCTTGATCTGACCTTTGCCCGGCGTCAGGATTTCTTCGGCAAGCGCAGCCACCGGTAACTCGCCTCCAAAACCGGGTAATTCCCGTACACGGGTTTTGTTTTTGCCGAGCTTGCCCGGTGGCGAATTGGCAATGATATCGGCAGCGGGGGTCGTGAACATCAACCCGCCCTCGTGATCGAGCCTCCCAGTGACAATGTTCAGCACCATGATGAGGTATTGGCAGAGGGTGCCAAAACGCTGCACGGAAACCCCCATGCGCCCGTAAATGACGGCGCGACGGGCACTCGCAAATTCGCGTGCCAATTGGCGAATGGCATCGGCACTCATGCCTAACGTTGCGGCCACGCGTTCGGCAGGATACGCATCAGCCAGCGCGGCAACGCGATTCAGGTCAGGCGTTATTTCTGCCAGGCGACCGGGCTTGACGAGTTTTTCCTGATAAAGGGTATTCAGCATCGCCAACAGCAGGAGTGCGTCAGTACCCGGGCGAATAAAATGATGCGTATCGGCCACCGCTGCTGTTTCGGTGTGGCGCGGGTCGATCACCACGACACGGCCACCGCGTTCGCGAATGGCTTTCAAGCGACCTTTGACATCGGGAACGGTCATGATGCTGCCGTTGGACGCCAGCGGGTTGCCTCCCAGAATAATGAAGAAATCCGTTCGGTCGATGTCTGGTACCGGAATGCGCAACTGATGCCCAAACAGCTGATAGCAGACAATATGGTGCGGCAGTTGATCGACTGACGTCGCCGCATATTTGTTTTTGGTCCGCAGTGCCCGGAAAAACTGGCTGCCAAACAGCAAGGCGCCCATGTTGTGGGCATTGGGATTGCCGAGATAGGTACCGACCGCGTCATTGCCGTGTGCGCGCTGCACCGAACGCAAACCCAGCACCGTTTTGCGGTAAGCATCTTCCCAACTGATTTCACGCCACCCATCGGCGGTTCTTTCCATCGGCGCGCGAATACGATCGGGATCCTCATGCAGATCCTGTAACGCCGTGGCCTTGGGGCAGATATAGCCGCGACTGAACGGATCGTTGTCGTCCCCCTTGATGGACAGTATCTTTTGATCCTGCACCTTGATTTCAATGCCACACATGGCTTCGCACAAGGTGCAGGAGCGGTAATGGGTGACGACATCGTTTTTTGGTACGGAGCGCATGTCAATTCGACTCATGGGCAGCCACTTATAAAGAAAGTTATTCATAAAGCAGGTGCGACTGCACCTGCTCACGCCACCTGGCTTCATCCTTCACCAGAAAATGTTCCAGATCCTCCAGCGTCGCCTGAGGATCGTCTACCCATCGCCGCAGCGTTTCGCAGCCGGTAATGACGTCAATCGCCAGGCGGTCATACACATATTCATACGGGAAATCTCGCCACAGCGGATAATCCGGGTACAACTGGCGTAACGCCTTGAATGCCAGTGCCTGCAAACGATAAGGCTTGAACTGCCCCGGCTGATAACCAGCATGATCGACATGAAACTGGATGCCGCTGCACAAAGTGCCCTGATGCTTGTAAAACGTCGGCTCGAAGAAAAACGGGCGCAGCAGACAGCCCTGCATCCACGACAGCGACGTTACATCATGCAGTCGATGCATCTGGCGCAACACGTCATCGCCGCGAATATCGGGCGCGCCAAAGCCTTCCAGGGGGCGGGTGGTACCACGCCCCTCGGACAGGGTCGTGCCTTCGAGCATCACGGTGCCGGAATAACAGCGCACGCCCGCCAAGGTCGGCAAATTGGGACTGGGATTGACCCAGGCACGTTGTTCGAGCGGCCAGCCATAACCGGGGCCCGCCTGCGGGGAATACCCTTGCATGGCGATCACGCGCAGATCGAGGTTCATGCGCCATTCCTGCTTGATCCAGCCGGCGATTTCTCCCAGCGTGAGGCCGTGACGCATGATGACCGGGCCCATACCCACAAAGCTCTCGTTACCTGGACGCAGGATACTGCCCTCGACTGCACGACCAGCCGGATTCGGGCGATCCAGCACCCACAGGAATTTCCTTTCGGCGGCGCAGGCTTCCATCATGTAGAACAGCGTGGTGAGGTAGGTGTAAATGCGACAGCCTGCGTCCTGCAGATCGACCAGAACGCCATCGCACAACGCCAGCTGCTCGGCGGTGGGGCGCCGGTTCTTGCCATACAGGCTGAACACCGGAATGCCATGCGCCGGATCGATCTCATCCTCGGTTTCGATCATGTTGTACTGCTTGTCACCCTTCATGCCATGCTGGGGGCCAAACGCGCAGGTCAACTGGATGCCGGGGATCGCCTGCAACGCATCGATGGAGTGCTGCAGCGTGGCCGTTACCGAGGCCGGATGCGCCACCAGGCCAACACGCTTTCCCTGCAGGGCACGCTGCAGATCCGGCTCGGCCATCAACCGGTCAATGCCAAAACGGGGAGACTGAGCGGCAGAAATGTTCACGTCAAAAATCCTCTCGGTGCCTGGGGAAGGATGCATCACACCAACCACGGTGACGATCCGGGTATCAGTCTTGTCTGGGCAGCGGGTAAATGAAACTTCCCGGCAGATGAAAATCGGGGCGCTCCCCCACATGGGCCAACGCCCAGTACGAGGCCACCTCCGGCACATCACGACTCAACAATACGGCAGTAATTCCCGCATATTCCATGGGTTCATCGGTGAAAAACGGGATGTGCCATGCCAACCGGAGTGTACCATGCCGCACCTCGCACACACGCAGTTCGGGCGCATCGGCAAGCGCCTGCGCTGTCATGCCCTGCCGGTAGCTGTCAAAGGCGTACAAGGCCCAGTCACCTGACGGGCTGCCGTTGAATTCGTAGTAACGAGTACTGCCGGGAACGGCGAAAAACGCTTCGACGCAAGTCTGCTGCCAGAGTCCATCACGCCGTTGCGGCACGGTCGACCTTGCCGCGAGTGCGAGCGCATCGACGCCTGGCCCCTCAAAAAGGTGTTCCAGCAGGAAACCGTCGGCATGGCGGCTGAGACTAACGGTTACCTCGAGGGATAATTCGGGAGATGCGGGGTAAGGCTGCAGCCGCATGGGGTCACTCCAACCAAATTCAGAGCCGTTAGTCTAGCACGGGCTGGACATTCAGCCGGCGCTGCCCGTATGCTTTATGGGCAAACCAGGGACTGGTACCAATCTGCAGCCATTGATGGCGAACGTTTTTCTATGTGCGCAACGCCCGGCAATAGCCCACCAGCCCTCTTGCATCACAATAACAAGAGGAAACCCCATGAAATACCTGCAAAAAAAATCTGTTATCGCTGTCTCTGCCGCATTGGCGTTGTCGGCATGTGCCAGCACCCTGTTGTGGACGCGCATTCACCAGGACGACGAACGCAGCTTCGCGTCTACCCTGGCCGTGGATGCGGCGGGCGCTACCTATGTCGGTGGCGGCGTGCTGGAAGCGCCCGCCGGCGATGAAGAATTCGCCTGGTGGAGCAATCCGGGGGCGGTGTTTTCAAAATACGACAGCAACGGCCAACGACTGTGGACGCACACGTTGACCGACACCGGCAGCATCAAGAGTATCCATGTACTGGATGAAGAGCGCCTGCTGGTACATGTCGGTTCGCCTTTCATGAATCCGGAACAAGCCGATGCCGTGTGGATCGCCTCCAGCGAAACGGGCGAGCTCATCACCCAATTGGAGGCGTTCAGCGAAGAACACCCGTTCGCGGACCTGGAGGCAGCAACGGGCAAGATTTATGTAGCCGCCGAACACCGTCTGACCGTGTTTGATTACGAGGGCGCTTTGCAGGACAGCGAGGAAGTAACGGAATCCATTCGGGACATTGAGGTTGCAGACACCGGAGACATTTTTCTTGCGGTAGAGTATGAGCAACCGTCTCGCAGTTTCCAGAAACGTAACACGACGTTGGATCTGATTTGGCAGACGCCAACAGAAGATTACCCGTCACTGTCATTTGCGTTTAAGGCGCTTTCCGATGGAGGCCTTATTGCGCTGACCGATAGCCTGACCAAGTATGACGCACAAGGAGATGTCGTCTTTCAGAATGGTCTCTGGGATATTGGTGTGATGCGTGATCAATTTTTCAGAGTCCCCAACTTTTTGGGGCCGGCGTTGCTGCAAGTAGACCAGGCGGGCGATGTGTATGTCGCCGTCACCATGACGGACTTCTACAATTTTCGCGCACCCCGAAGCAACATGGTGACCAGCGCGACCCTAGCAAAATTTACTGGCGATACGGGCCAATTCCTTTGGAAAGATAACCTCAGCACGCTCCCGATCAGCCACCCCATTGATCCGACGGAGCCTAACCAGATCATCACCAACGCCAATTATTGGCCAGCCAGTTTGAGCGTTACTGAAAACGGCGTGAAAATGGTGGTCAACGCGATGCAGGGCGACTATCTCGCACCGGGAATCGACAACCCATCCGCAGGATGCTTAGAGTACTCTGACTTTGAGGGCTTCCCATACTTTACCTGCCCGCTCTCCACAGTGAACGACGCCTATTCAAAAGTCTTTACCTATGATGCGACCAGCGGCAAACGCCTGAAAAAAGGCGAGAAGCTAAAAGGCAATGTTCGGGCGGTCGCTTATTCATCCACCGGAGAAATGCATCTGGTCGGTGATAACGCGAACGAAGCGGATGTGGCCCACTATAGCCATCTCAATTTGCAATGGCTGATCGGTACTGAATTCGAGGATGCTCCACTGCAGAAATTCCTGCCCGGGGGGTCTGCTTATTCACCGCAAAGTCAGCTGTTTGTCAGCAAATACAAATAAACGCTGTACCCAGGGGGGGCTGCCAATTGGCAGTGCTCTCCTGTTCACTGCCAGGATGTGACAAAACAGCCTGTTAACATTGGAAGTAACTACATATTCTGTTTAAAGCTCATCAACAGGCTCTTGAAGGTTGAAGCATTTTTTCGGATGCGATCAACGATAAATTCATGAACTCATTGAAACCTTTCATTGAGCGCACTTCCGGGGAACTTAAATCGCGGAACGCCATTGACCAATTAGGAAAATTCCGCTCCGTTATCTCTTCGTCATAAATTGTTATTATTCCCTTATGACGAGGATCACCTGATATCTTGGTATATAACGCCATGACGCTGTCTTTTTCACCCTCCAGGGCCTGCATGAAGTTGCCATCTTTATAAAGCAGTATCCCCGTCAATCCAGCTTTTGTATTATTCTCGCGACTGATATTTAGAAGTTCCATGAGTTCTTGCGGTGTGAAGACATTGACCGCCGAGCTAACGTAAGCAAGTGAATACATGCAGGTTTCCTTGGCGAAATCACGCGCTTCGGTATGCGGGCAATAAAGGATAATGCTAGCAGTCCATTGGCTTTGTCGCGAGGTTCAACCCTGTACTGCACTAATGCTGTCCGTGTTAGCTATTGATAAACCAAACATTTGCCTCGTTTTCCATGGGCCGACGTCAAATCTACGGCTGCAATCTGCAGGTTCAATACCAAAGCGTTTCTTCGTTGACCGTCACCAACCCACCACGCGCCATTTGCAACTGCAACACCCACGGTTTGGCTGGTAACGGCTGTAAACTGGCCCGAACCTGTCCATCCTGTACTGCAAAGGCTATCGGCGTTCCATTCAGCGAGGCATTGAGCGTTGCGACGGCACTTTGGGCACCGGCATCCTGCAGGGGGTAATGCAACGGCGTTTGTGGCACAGAGATCATTTCCGGCCCGGTTTGAACGCAGTGCCTGTGCAATTGCGTTGCTATGTTGTTAGCCAACCACAATCCGATGCCATCTTCCACGGCCAGTTGCAACCAGTAACGCCCTGGTTGCAATTGCAATTCTGGCCAGCGGAACATCAACCAGCTAGGTTCTTCACCTTCGATGGCCAGATCGGTGGTCACCCATGCTGCACTCGCAGGAATTCCGCCCTGGTCCGCATGCAAGCTGAGCTTCAGCCTGGCGACGCTGTCCAACGGCCACCAGGGAATGCTCTCACCGCAAACAAAGACACCGGAAACCAGATCGATGGGTACGGCAAGATGATCGCCTGCCTGCAGACGAAAACCGATTTTTGCCAAACTTGAAGCGGTTGGCAAAGCTATCGCCGTCGCGGTGTCTTCTGTCTTTGCGACGGTGAACCCCAACGCGAGCGCTTCCGGCACTACGTCGGGAGCCTGCAGCGACAACGTTTGGGTATCGATTTGCCCCGACGAAAACCGCAGCGATAATGGCTCCCCGCCGGTCAGCAGGTTGGCTTGGCGCTTGAATGAAAAATGCTGGGATTGTAGCTGCAGATGACAAGGCGCATCACTTTCGAGAATCAGTGGCAATACCAGCGACTGCACGCCGTCGGCACGTGTCGCAAACGCACGATCAAGGGCCGGTTGCAATTGACTTGCGGTAACAGTGACGCTGCGTGGCTCACTCTGGACGCCAGCAAATTCCAGCCACTGCCATAGGGATTCCGTGTTTTCCGGATTCATCAGACGCATGCGCGGACTGGTGGGCTGCCCCTGCACCACGATGGCATCCAGGGTGTAGCCATAGATGACCTGCAGCATTTCCTGCATGTTTTGCTGGGCTTCCTGTACCAGTCCCGCGTTGCCGCCGGCCTTTTTCTTCGCCTTTGTTTTTTGGCTGCCTTGAACCATCGAGATGGGTGTCGCGGCATTCATGGCGGAAGGCGCAGACATCATTGCCGATTGTATCGTCGCGTTGGGTTGCAACACCGTACCGCTAAATGCCATCGCGAATCGACTGGCGACGAAATCCTCTGCGATCGCCTTATTGGTTGCCACGACAACGGTCGGCTCCTCAATGAGCTTGTCGCCATCCATGCGATGCAAGGCGGCCTGGCCGTAGCCATCGCTGTTGAGGCGCTGTATCCGGACAGGTAGCGCCAGATCCACTTCAACCCGGGCATCTTCGTAACGCCAGGAAGAGCGATTCCAGGCACTGCTGGTGTGCGTTATTGACACCGGCACGGGACTAAAATGTACAGTGAGCTGGGCGTTCGGGTGCAACACGACACCATCACAAACGTCATCCACCGGTACAATGAGATAGACGGTATGCCGGAATAGCGTGACATTATCGACGGTCAACGGATTCGCCAGGGTGACCGACTGACTGACCAGGATTTGGCTGGCACCGGGGCTTGCATAAAGACCGTTCATAACGGGCACTCCATAGGGCTTGCTTCCTCGGCGTCAACCTGGGCCGCGCGTGACCAACCGACGGTTGATGCCGGTAATCTCGGTCTGCGCTTGCGTGAGGTTGTTGGAAACGGCATTGAGCTGATTCGCCAACTGATTGTTTTGCGTCTGCAGGGAACTGACATTGGTCGTTACCACGGCCAACTGATTGGCCATTACCGTCCGGTTCTGGTTGAAGCTCGTATAGTCGGTGTTGAATCTCGTGTAATCGGTGTTGAACCGGTTCAGGTTGGTGTTGAAGTTGCCGAGATTACTGTTGAATCCACCCAGGTTGGTATTGAAGGTTGCGTAATTGGTGTTGAACGTCGACAGATTATTGTTGAACGTGGCGTAGTTCGAGTTGAAGCTATTGTAGTTGGTGTTGAACCGGCTGTAATTGGTATTGAAATTGTTGTAATCCGTGTTGAACGCAGAATAGTTTGCATTGAAATTTGAATAATTGGTATTGAACGTCGAATAATTGCCATTGAAGCTGGAGAGATTGCGTTCGAAATCGGAATAGCGCTCCGAAAACGTTCCCACATCACGGGCAAATCGACCGTACAATTCGCCAAACTGCGCATTGTCCCGCACGAAATTACCGAAATCATCATTGAACTGATCACGATCACGCGCAAACACATCCAGCTGTTCCTGAATGCCCACGGCACGCCGATTGACCTCGTCACGTATGCCTCGAATTTCTTCTACCAGGCCGGCATCGAGGGCACCAATATCGGCGATATCCACCTTCAGTTGCGTGCGGGTATTGGCCACCAGCTCAAGCGAGCCACGATTGCCGCGCCGGATTTGCTCCGCCGCCAGTTCCAGATTAGGGAAAAGCAGACGCTTGGTGTCATCCGCCACATCTTCGAGCTCGGTCGACAGAAAGCGTTTGACGGTGTCGTTGACCAGATGCTGGCTGACCAACTCGGCTGCAAAGCCTTTCTGCGCCGCGACAAAGGTATGAGCCTCACCAATCAGGTTGTCGACCAAGGCATATCCGCGCAAGCCCTTGCGTTTGATCAGGGCCAATCGGGCAAGCAAGGTCGCCCGGTTCGCCAGCCAATCATGCAGGAACACGAACCATGCCGGCACCCAGTTTTTCCAGCGTACGATGCTCACGGCACTCGCCAGCACCGCCTGACTGCTGTCGCTGCCATGCAGGTAGGCGCGAATAACGGCCGATTGTTGTGGCCACTCAAATTCGGCGTTAACCGCATTGAAGCGATCCCAAAACTGCTGACCATGTTTGGAATAAATATCGAGCGCTCGACGCAGATAGATGTTGCGCTCATCATCATACTGCGCAGCCAGCTCATTGAAGGCAACCCGGATTTCCTCAGGGGTATCGGCGCTGGTATCGAGTGCATCCAGGGCAATCTGCAGGGCGTTATGCTGATCCCGGGTGAGCGGCTCATACGCTTCATAGTCCAACGTCAGCCGCGCGCAACCATCGGCACCGGTCCGCACCTGCAATGCGCTGCCACTGGTTTGTGCAAAACCAAAACTGTAGGCAAGCGTGCCCAGACTGGTTTCAAGCGTCAGCACACGATTGACCAAGGGCGCACCATTCTGGCTGGCACGCACAGTCAGTCGCAACGTTTGCCCCAGCCACGCCGGCTTCTGGTCAACGTCGATCTGCAGCTGAAGCCTCGCGTTAGCGTATTCAACGGCGCTTGCCTCTGACAAACGATGCCCGGCGATATTACCCAAACGGGCAAGTTGCTCACGTTGCAAGCCAAGAATTGCGACGCACAGATCGGTGAATCGTTCCGGGCCGATGCCCGAGACTGCGTCAATCTGCGTCAACGTCGTAAATTGACCGTTGAGCGCTGCGCGTGCCCGCAGCAGTCGTTCCGCCAGGCGAATGCCAACGTCCGGCTCGCCAGCGAGCTCGATGGCGTCCGCCAGCGCCGCCGCATCCGTCGCGAGATTGATAACGCGCAGAATGCGGGTTTGCTGGGCGGCGCTGAGATCGTCAGGTTCGAGATAGACGATGGCCATGGTTTAGCCCAGCCGGGAACGAATAGCGGCGATTTCGGCGCTGATTTTCTGCACGCCACCCTTGAGGCTGGTTTCATCGAGAGCGTTGATGCCACGGACGTTTTCGTTGATCAATTGCAAACTGCCCTGAATCGAACGCCCCAGTTGTTCGGTGCTCTGCATGCGACCTTCCAGCACCGACACCGATTCCGACAAACCTTTGGCCTGGCTGGCTTCGGCGCTCACGGCAGCCACTTGTTTGCTGATATTTTCAGTGCGCGCCCCTTGCGCCATGTAGGCGCCCATGACTGGCGTGCCGCGTTGACGCCCGCCACTGACTTGCATCTGCGAGAGATCAGCCGCCGCCTGCGCACCCAACGCCTTGCTGGCCTGATCTTTGGCAGAACGCAAGGGATCACCGGTAGTAACGCCCTTGTTGATGGCGGCTTGCCCGGCTTCGTAGAATTTTTGTCGCCCCCAGATGCCACGATCCGCCACCATTTCTTCGACGCGATGCCAGAGTTTGTCGAGCGGATTTTCTTCGTCAATGACAATAATATTGCCCCAATCCTGCTCCAGCTCCACTTCCAGCTCGCCAAAGTCGATCACATAGTCATTGCCCCAAGACGAGACCCAATCACGGAAACTGATCTGGATACTGGCAGCGGCACGCGCGCCATCGGGTGTCGTCGGATTACCGTCAGGGCGGGCAAAGGCCATCACAGTCGCGTAGTGGTAGTCCCACTCGCCACTGCTGTAAGTGCCACCCCATCGACCATAATTTCCGACGCGGTAGCCATCCGCATAATTGCGCCACACATTTGAATCTGCGCGTTCATATTCCCGATGCATTTGCTTGTAGGCTTTCTTGGCGCGGTTGTCCCCGGGGGTTGGCGCTTGCATCATCGCCTCCGCCACCGAATAGGTTTCACCTTCGACCTGGTTATTCATGATCGCCGACATTTGCATCTCTTGCTGGGCGTTAGCCAGTGCAATGCCGGCACTCAGCCAGACTTTGGCCACGCCTTCGGCATTGACCTGCACCGACAGGCTGTTACCGCCCTCGCCCAGCTGGCTGCTGGCAAAACCGGTGGCTGCGCGCAACTTGCCCCAGCTGCAAACAAAATCGACCCAGGGTCTTGGCGTTATGAATTGCGACTGCAGGTTGGTGACTTGCACGGTGATTTCACAGACCTCACCCAGCGCATAATGCTGGCGCCCGGAACGCATCGTCATCACGTAATTCTGCAACAGCGGTTCGATACTGGTTTCAACATCGTCGAGTCGCTCGATAATGGAAGGCACCGTGGTATTCGCCAGCGTGTTGACCGTCGTTTCCAGTGCAGTGAGTCGGTTGATGACATTGGCATCGACAATGGTTTTAACGGCGCCAGCCAGTCGCGACACCACGCCCACCAGATCATTCCAGTCGTTGTGCCGGATCAAGTGACCCGCACTCTTCTCATCAAGGGTTGCCAGCAAGGTGATATCGGTTTCGAGTGTCATGAGAATCTCCTTAACACAATAAGCCCTACGACGAGAGCTCGGGCAATTCGGTTTGTTGGATGATCGCGCCTTCCACCAGCAAGGCAACGGGTACGGATGCGGCACGCGCGCGCTGCAGACTGGCCCACACTCTGTCCGTTATGGCAGGATCGACGGGTTGACCGCCCCGCTTGAACAGACGCACCTGCACACCCATGCGCGGCATGGCAGGCCACTCCATCCACACCTGCGCCGACGGCGGATAAATGAAGATCGCGGCCTCGTTGCTGAGGACCGGGTCGAACACGTCACTGTCGTTGGTCGTGTCGGGATCCAACGAATGCGCATCCAGCTGGAAAACGCTGGCATTGCTACGGAAGTGTCCGGGCCAGGGAAATTTTGCATGCGGTTCCAGAAACAACTGACCCTCCGTGCTCCACCAAGGGCGCTCGTTGGGAATCAGGAACTCTTCCGGCTCCAGCTGAATATAGCGCCAACTGCTACTGGCGCTGAGCGGCCGGGGCAAGGCGGGCAGTCCACCCGCAAGGACACGCGTCTGATCGGGTTTGACACGCACGCGTAATTCGCTGTGCGCAACTGCGCTTTGTACTGTAAAGGTGGTGCCGTCGAATTGCCCGAGTTCCGCAATCACCGTCTGCGTGAACAACACGCCGTTGACGGCATCGCCCGCGATCGAGCGTAACGTGAGCGCGTCGCCGGTAAACCGCTTTTGACGCGGGTGGAAGCGCTCCCAACGAGTTTCACTGCGACTGTATCGCCAGTGGCTGCGAGGTTCTGCCGTGACCTCATCCGGAAAGGCAGTATTCGCCTGTCCGAGGGGTAGCCATGCACTTTTGTCGTTATCATACTGGGCAAAATCACGACCATCGAAGCGCAACAAGCCTTCGGCGGCACCAATCCACAGCATGCCACGCTCGTCTGTCAGCAACTGATGCACCGACGTACACAAGTCCGGAAACGCCTCCAGTACGGTTTGATAGGCGTTACCACTCTCCTGCGGACGGGCGTAATAACGTGCCAAGCCAGTGGCATTCCCCAGCCACAGACTACCCTCAGGTGTCAGCGCCAGTTGTGTGACCGCAGCGACACCCCCTTCGGCATCTGCAATATCTGATGCCGGCAGTACGCGCCAGTCCGGCTGATCTTCACTCGTGCTTGCACCGTCATAGATCGCCCATTCGTCAGCGCGGCAACGCACAAGGCCGGCATCCACCCCCATCAACAGGGTTTGGTCACGCTGCAAAACCGCATATACCGGTATGCCGACCAGCCAGGTTTTGTGTGTGGTGAGGTCGGCATTCAAGCTGATCAAGCCAGCGGAGGTAGCGATCGTCAGATGATTGAACACCACGGCCAACTGATTGACGGCATCGGGCACGACGGCGACAGCGTCCAGCGTGTAGCTGTCGATGGTGGGAAACAATTCGGCCTGATAGAGACCGTCAGACGTCCCCAGATACACGCGTGCGCCGTAACAACGCACACACGAGAACACTGCATCCGGACTGCCATCGCTGACCGCAATAAAGGCAGCGCCATCATAACGGTACAAGGTATCGCTACCGTCGTCTCGCACGATCAACCACAGGCTATGATCTACCGCTACACTCACGGCAATAACGTCACCCGTTGGTGCCCCGGCAACCACCTGCCAAGGGCCATTGACACTCGAATCGTCTGCCAGCGTCGCATGGGTCGTGACCGGGCATGTCAGCAGAACGCCATCAACCACCAACCAACTACGCCGCGCCGGTTGTAGACGCAATGTCTGTGCGGCCGTCAGCGTGCCGGTGTAAGCGAGCGCCACACCCACCGGATTGGCGAACGGCGTAATACATTCAATACCAGGACGCGTGGTGGCCACCAGATCACCACCGGGCGTGACGCCCTGCAGGTATACCGTTGGGACCGACAAGGGATCGGCATGGAGGGGCGTGTTCCAGCGCCAGAGCGGGCTGATCGCATTGATCGGGGATTCCGGCACGGCGACCGCCATGCGGCAGTGGCCGAGACTGCGCGGCTCTTCGATGGCAAATGGCCAGCGCTGGGCAGCGAGACTGCCCGTCATGTCCTCGGGAAGCTCGGCTTCCACCAGTCGACGTAACGCCGGCACGGTGGTCAGACCCAACCGGTAAGCCTCCAACAGATCGGTCACTCGCTGGCGATATTCTTCAACGGTTTCACGCAGCAAGGCCGGCTCCCGCCACGGTGGAATGCCCAGCAGTGCGCACAAACGCCCCAGATCACTGATATAAGGATAATTGAGAATTTCCCGCTGATCCTTGGCGTTGCGCACGTTGACAGGCGGCAAGCCACGCTCGCGGCGATCCGTCTGATGGTGTGCATCCCAGGTGGCCTTGTCCGCCACGTCGAACCAGTGTGCGAACATCACATGATTGGCCTGCACACCCGCCTGATCCATCACCGCGCCCGTACTTTGCAGGAAACGGTTGAGCAGTGTTTCGTCGTCAGGTTCAGGCCGGTATAGCGAGGGGAGCAACGCGGCCAGGCGATCATATTTGGCCATGATTTACTCCTTGGGCTTCACTTGGGCCACCACTTTACCGAGAGTCAGGCGTTCGTACGGTGCCAGCGCGAAACTGGCGCCGTCGGCATCCAGCACCTGACTGATGCCGTTAGGCCGGGTAACGACAAACTGCACACTATAAGGTGCCAGCGTAGCTGCTGCCGGCACGCCAAAGGGTGTTCCGGCATTGAATGCCGTATCGAAAGCCTCCAGCGTCCTGGTGGTGGCGCCGGGCAGTGGCAGCGTTAAAGTCAGCTTGCCAAACGACAGCGCGCGCATTTGGGTGAGCGCTGGCGTCACTGCGTCGCTTTGGTTCTTGCTGTTGAGATAGGTAAGGGCCAGCTGCAGCGCCGCCGCCAATGCCGCCTGATCCGGAATCGCGGTATCGCTGTTGTCAGGCTTCTTGCGCGGGAAACGCACGGTGAGCGCGAGTTCGGTTGCCAGCGCCGGATCCACCAGCGTTAGCGCGCCCAATTGCGTGGGCTTGCCCGCCACACCGATTTCGCCCTTGATGACATCGAGCGCGTTATTGACACCGACCTTGGCCGACACTATGGCAAGATCCTCAACGCCATTCACCGTCATGGCGAGACCAATCAGCTTGGTCGTACGTGCATTGTCAGACGTTGGCAATTTTTCAAAGTAGTCAGCAAAACGCTGTTTGATGTCCGCCTGAATTCGCTTGAGATCGGTGTCGAGCAAACCACTGGCGGTTTGCAGGCGCAAATCCAGATCCACGACAGCCGTGCTGACACCCGCCGGATAAGTAATTTCGACACCGGCCGGACGCACCTGATCCAGCTCGGTTTTGAGGCGCAGCTCCTGCTCATCAGACAGGGCGTTACCATGAATGCGAATCTTGATCGTACCGGGCGTCTTGTCATCGACATCGGCCAGCACGTTATGCGCTGCCAATACCGACTTGATTGCTCCCAGCGTACCGCGTTCCGAACCGACCAGAAAGCTTTTGGCGCGCGCCCGCAGCTCGGTGTCATTCTCGTCACGATCGAGTTGGGTACTCGGCGCCGGATTGGTCACGCTTTCGATCCCGGCAATGGGTTTGGCAAGCAGGATGAGCGAGTCCGCCGCGACACCGTCGTTGGTTTCCACCAGATCGCGGGCCTTGACCTTGAGTGTGTCCTGGCCATCGGCGATAACGGCGTCATTCAGTGTTTCATATTCAATGCTGCCATCTTCATTGAGAATGCGGGTGCCAGCGGGCAGATAGATTTCGCCACGGGTATTGCGGGCGCGCTTGAACTGGATTTCGGCACTGTTGCGCCCCGCCGTGATACGCCCCAGCCCCAGCAGGGCCACGACATGATCGAGGGCGCGGCCTTCGGCGGTGTCGATAAACCCCGATTTGTAGACCATTTCCAGCTGCGCGTAGAGACCGGCTGTTTCCAGTGCAGTCGCCTCTAGTAACGTGCGAACGACACTGCCGACATAAAGATCGTTGACTCGTGTATCCCGCGCTTTCGGCAGATAATTGATTTCGACCACACTGCCGACATCAGGCAGCGCGGCGTTGTCTTTCCATTTGATGGCCTGGCCATCGCTGGCAAGATCGAAGTCGATGCCCTTCGCAAAGGCGTAGCTTTCGCCGTTGTGCAAACCAAATACCGAGGTGATTTCGGCGGCTGGCGCGCGCTCCAGGGCGTGACTGTAGGGTGGTTTGCTGGCATTCGGCGGTGGGAAGGCGTGTACTTCACCACTCACCCCACCCAACAGACGATTGAGCAGGTTGTCGGCGATTTCGGGATAGGTTTTGCGTCTAAAACTCATGAGATTATCCTTTCTTCCTCATCACGCCAGATCAATGGTGAACGGGCCGATTTCAATCAATTCACTGAAGGCCACCGGTTTGATTTTAAGCCAGACATCCACGGTGGATTTCGTGCCAGGCGATGGCACCACTTTGAGCTCGACGACTTTTTCGATGCGCGGTTCCAGCTTGAGCGCTTCGAGTATGAACAGCTTCATCAGATTGCGATTGGTGGCGGAATTCTCCCGACCAATCAACTCGTGCACCCGCGAGCCGTAGTCGGAGTGCGCCAATGCCGTGAGTTCGCCGCGCGGCGTCAGAATGCGCAGGATCACTGCCTGCACGAGATTCTCCTTGCCATCCCGCAAGGTAAAATCCCATTCGACATCACGGCCATTGGCGCGCACGGTTTCGCGTTCAGTCAGGCGATAGACCGGGCGGAGTTCGCGGTGTATCGCATGAATGGCAATATCCTTGAGGAAATGTTCGGTGCGTTCGGGCTTGAACGGCATCTGCGTTCTCCTTATCCGATCATCACGGTGCCACTGGCCATGACCGTCCCCCCCGGCACATCAGCCGGATCGTTACAGGTCGTGGCGGTGTCGCCGCTGCGGGCAGCCTGCTTGCCATTGATCATGACCGTGCTGCTGCCCATGGTGATTTTGCCCTTGTCTGCCGGCTGTTTCTGAAAGGGGCCGCTTTTGAAAATGTGTCCGGGTGTATTGGTGGCCGTACTGCCCACGACTGCCGCCGGCTTGCCTTCAATATTCACGTCGCTACTGAGATCACCGTCTATCGTGCCCATGAACGGGTTTGGTAGCGGCGTTGGCACAGGGCCACCGGGGGACGGCACCATTTCGATATGAATATCGGTGGCGATGATCCGGTCTCCTTTTTTGGCAGCGGGTTGGCCCATATCTCTCGTTGACCTCAGTTCAGATTGATGGTTGAGCCTTTCAAATTCAGATTGCCACTCGCTTCGATCTTGATGTCGGCACCCGCCTTTATTTCCAGCGCATTGCCTGATTCCAGAGTGACGCTGCCGTCACGTGCAATACTCAGCTTGGCATTGCCGCCACCGACATCGAGCGATACGACGGGATCATCATCAATCAGTGTCATTGTCAGGGCATCGCCTATGGTGACAACCACGGATTTGGCGCTGTCACCGTTCACTTCGATACGGACACCGCTGGCGTCGCCCACCGGCAACTCAAGCACGGCCTGCTTCTCGACATTCTTGGGCGGCCGATCTTCGTCGTTGTAAAAACTGCCGGTAATTACCGGCGCATTCACATGGCCACCAATAAACTGCACCAGGACAAGATCGCCGACATCGGGAATGAACGCCACCCCTTTCCGGGCCGTGGCCAGCGGCACCTGCTTGAGTACCATCTCGGTATCGCGCAATACCACGGTACATGCATAATTGTCAGGATCGGCGGGATGCACTTCCTGCACGACAGCCAGTTCAGCGGTGCGGATGCGGGCCATTTCCTGCTGCACGATCTTGCGCAGGGTATCGTAGAGGTTGTTCACGGCGAACCTCCGGCTTGCCCTTCCAGCAGCGTGATGAATCCCTTTTTCTTTTCGTAAACGTGACGCACCCGGGTCAACAAGTAGTCACCATCACCGCGCCCCTGCGGGCAATCGCTCACGCTAATGGTAGAGCCAACCGCAAGGTCGGCGTTACCCGGCACAGTGAGATCGATGCGGGTTGCTTGCGCGGTCAACGCCTGTTGCCAGAATTGCGCGCTGGATTGTGCAGCCGAGACACTGCGCAGTAACGGTGCGCTTTGCTGGCGCGCATCACCGCTTCCCCCTTGCCTGGCGCTGATACTGCTGGCTTTTTTACTGAGCCAGCTCCAGGCCTGGCTGCCTTGTGATCCGGCTGCACCCTCGCCCAACACCGTCACCGTGGCGGCCTGCGGTGCGGCAATGCTGGTTTGCAGGCGTAATATGTCGTTTCCATAGGTGAACGCCGACACTGCAGGGCCTCCACCGGCCTTGATCTGGACGGCGCCTTCGCTGTCAATCCAGGCATGGCATCCGCCATGCGCTGCCAGCACTGCGATCCAGGCCCATAATGATTGGCGATCATCAATCGCCAGAAATGGAAAATTCGCCCCTGCATCGATCTGGCTGTCGGTTATGCCGGCATCAGACAGCAACGTGGATACCACGTTACTCATGGACTGCTGCTCGAAGCTGGTGTTCTGACGCAACCGAGCCAAGGTGAGCGCACCGTTGTCGAGTGTGATCTGGACGCTACCATCCTGTCGTGACAACAGGCGTGCAATTTTACCGCTGTAAACGGGCACCAACGCATCCGCATAGCCCAACTCTATCTTGAGCGCATCGCCGAGCGCGACATCCGGTAAACTGGCGCCGACCGTTTCCAGGGTGCAGCTGTCAACGCCCGGCGCAAGCTGCAGATCGAGCTGTATGCCTTGCACGCAATCCGCCCAGGGATCACGCTGCGCCATCCCCAGCAAGCTGCTCGCCGCTGCCAGCAACCCACCGCCACCCCCCGCGCTCTTGCTGACCTTGAACGCCGGGCGAAATGCGGGCGCCGCGTTGCTCGATCCCCCCAAACCCGGCACTGAAATCGACATCACACTTCCTCGTTATCGGAGGTGTACCACGTCAGGTATTTGAGCACGCCGTCTGGGCCCAAAATATTTTTCGCCTCACGGAATACAAAGGGAATCGTGTAATCACGCATACGGTTACGGATCGGCTGAGCGACAGCAACGGCCGGATCTTCCACCAGCACATGCATGTGCAAATGGTTGTGGAAACTCATGCCCACATCACCGCCCTTCATGATCACATCGCCCTGCTGCACTGTCGAATTGATAATGTTTTGTGCAGTGACGCCCCGTGCCGCAAAGGCTTCACGTACGCTGCCCTGCTTGCCATGACCGTACACGGCATAGGTCGTGACGACGTTGCCGCCCGCTTCCTTATCATGGTCGTTATTGACTGTATCATGCCGAATCATGATGAAGTTCCAGCTGTCGCTGGGCGTTTGTCCGGCCACGAGATCCGGCGCGGCAAGTGCGTCAGCCGTCTGTTGCTGAGCGGTATCCGGGTTCACGTCATCAATGATCCAGTCGAAATAATCCACGACCGTGCCGCCGCGCGAGGCGCAAATGACTTCACCGAAATCATGGGCGAAATCGTAGGCGTAAATTTGCGGCAAGTAGTTGAAGGCCATGTGACTGAACATGCCTTGGTTGGCCTGCCCGACAAATTGCGCCGTGCCCTTTGGATAAGGCAGCTTATAGGGCGATGTCGCCGCATCGGGATAACCGGCAAAATCACCACCCGGTTTCGGATTGTATTTGCCGCCGTTGGTATCGCCTTCCTTGGTGGTGTACCACTGCAACAGAAAGAAGATCGCTCCCTTGAGCGCGCCCCAACCGATCTGCTCGCCGAAATCCTTCCAGTCGTAACTGCGTGAGAACGTCCAACCCAGGAACGTGCCGAGCATACCACCCGTTATGCCCATGCCCACCGACACGGCCCACCAGGCGTAGAACATGTTGTTGTCAGGGTGAAAGGGATGCGCGTAATCCTTGCGCGGCACCAGCTTCAACATCACCATGTTGGAAAGCCCGACACAAAGGCTGACAAACGGCGTGAAATAGGTACGATTCTTCGGTCGCAAATCAGTACCGTCGGGCGGGCTGCTCGGGCCGTCATAATTGAGCAGCGTGAAGAAACACAGAATCAGCTCATTGACGGTATTCGGAAGACCGGCGTAATTGTACGCACTGAGTGCATCACCACCGAGCAAGGTAATCCACTGCAAAAACTTGTTTGTTCCGTTGGTTTCGGTATGTATGCCTTCCAGCGAACCCAAGGTCACCATCGACAGCGGAATCAGCACGTACATCCATTGACTGCCCAGACCCAACTTCGATGCTGCGGTCAACAGCGAGGGCAAGGGCGCCTTTCCGAAGCCGGCACTGAGCATGTTGCTCAAATGCCAGAACATCATGGGAATATTGACGGCATAGGATTTCGGCTGCGTAGCGCAATCGACGATATGGCTGCCCGCCTTGACCCCCGCGACCAGTGCATAGGCCACCTGCGTCCAGGTCTCCATCGCATCGGGAGAAATGAACTTGAAGGTGAAGCATTCTTCCGACGACGCGGTCTTGAACATCGGCGCATCGGCCCAATGCACATTGCCACTGGCGTCTTCATACAGAATAACGTCATCATTGAAGGCCCGGCGAAGTATCAGCTGGGTCTTGTCCTGATTGACCCACACTTCGTCGGCCGGATACCCCGGCAACAAGGCATCCGCGACCAAACCACCGGCATCCCGACGCAGGGTGCGATAAAGCCATGAGGCATACCAGCAATAAGTATCGCCCGCCATCGGGGGCGATACTGCCGCGGCACCCACACTCCCACTACCAAATCCGGAAGGACGGGCAAGATCAATGAGTGCGGTCGTGGCGCCCAGCATGGCACGCACGCTTTCCAGCACTTGCTGGATTTTTTCGCGTATTTTCTCGAAACCGCTCTGGCGCAGCGACTGCATCAACATTTCCGCAACGCGGTTGGTGTCGAGCGGCAGAGCGGGAAGATCGTTGAGTATTTCCCGTTCCAGGCGGCCGATGACGGCAGCAGCGCCGTAACGTGTCCCCGCAGTGGCCTCACTCATGGCATTGGTGCCGGCCAGCAGGTGGTGGCGCGTGGTGGCGAAGATATCCCGCAGCCATTGCTGAAGCTGGGCCTGACTCAGTCCCAGGGTATCACTGAGCAGGTGATCGATCTTTGCACCCAGGTCGGCAATCTGCGCCTGCGACAAACCACTGATCGCCTGCACGGCCAGATCCAGAAAACTGCCGACGAGATCAAGCGCATCACCGACCGTGGCAAGATTGTTGGCTTCGTTGCCAATCTGGTTCAGCTCGGACATCAGTGGCGCCACCAGGGCGCTGACCTCCGCCAGTGCCGCATTGAGGCGGGGTTCGATCTGTGCGCGCAATTGTTGCGTACAATCAGCGAAAGCCAATCTGAGTGCCGGCAGAATGGCCTCGGCTTGGGCCGGATTCATCGCGATTTGCTGCAGCACAGCCAACAGGTCGTCGCCTAACGCCTTTCCTGCGTGTCCTGCCGAATGGATGGCCTGAAAGCGGCTCAGGGCCTGTGGTTGCAGCAACAAGCTTCCCAATGCGCTCATGTTCACCCCACTCCCACGCTGCCTGACGCGCCATTGCCATTACCACCGGGCGCCGCTGCCAACATCGCCTGGTAGGCAGTATCCACCCGATCCATTTCACTGGCGAGCTGCTCATCCAGCGGTTCGAGAAAACCGATCAGCAACTCGACGGTCTCGCTGATGTCAAACACATCCAGCAAGGGCAACACATCCTGCTCCCAGATTTCCTGCATGGGCTCGACCAATAATAGCTGTGGATCGAGCGTATCAACAATTTTCACAATATTGGTGTAGGCGCTGGTGATATCCGAACGCACCTGAGGCGTTATCAGCGTATCCAGTGACAGGGTACCCAGCAGCTCGTCGAATTTTTCTTCAAGCTCCTGCTCCAGTTGGCGCGGATCAAGCGCACGCACATCGTCGATCAGCGTTTCATAGAGGGCATCGACGTCTTCCTGCAGGGCGTCAAGATCGATCTGGCTCAAACTGGTCAAGAGGTGCTGGACATCCCCGTACAGACTCAACAGGCTCAACGGCGCGCTGATGACATCGTTGATTTTCTGCTGCAGGGTGGTGTTGAGCGCTTCCAGGCCGCCGAGCAACTGATTCAACACCTGGCCGATCACCTGCAGTTGCGAGAGAAAATCCACCACCGGTTGGCCGAGTTGATGATCGAGCGCCGAGCGTACCCACTGGCGGATGTCGTCGATCGACGCGCCGGGCTGAACGACACTGGCAAGGATTCCCTCCGGCTTGCAATAACGGTCATCCCAAGAGGCAAGCACCGTTACCATTCCGGACTCCGCCTGTTGCAAGGCATCCTGCAACTGTATGAAGGTCTGGAACGGCTTGGCGAAGGCCGGCGCCGCCGGGCTGAAGGTGGCGAGAAACGACTGCACGTTGGTTTTCGCGGGTTCTGGCAAGGCGGCGACGGCTGCACTGCCAATGGCGTTGCGTCGTGTAACGATGCGGGTATGCAGGGCGCGCGCATCCGCAGCCGTGAGTTTACTCAGCAATGGCTGGCGTTGCGTATTCCATGTAGCCTGCAATCCGGCGGCATGGGCGTTATTGACGGCGTTCTGCAATGCCGTCAGCGCTGCCGCAAACGCGCCGGCATCGGTGAGCCTGGCAAATATCTCGTCAAGCCATTCATTCAGTTGGGCCGAAGGATCCGTCAGCAAGGCCACTTTGTCGACAACATGACGCGCAACATCAAGCCCCTGGGTCAGGACGTTACCCATGGAAGCCACCCGCGCCAACAAGGCCTGCAAGTCCTGAATGAAATCCAGATTCGGTAGCAGGCCATCCAGCTGGCCCAGGATTTCTTCGATCTGCCCGGTGACCGGCCCCAGTAAATCCCCTGGTTTGAACTGCTCCAGTTGATTCACAAATTGATCGAATGCGCCTGCCAATGGTTGTAGCACACCTCGCGGGCTGGCACTTTCACGCAGTCGATCACGCAACTTGTCGAGTTCGGCGTCGGCGGCATCCAGCCATTGCGCCGGCTGGAAATCATCCAGTTTCTCGCGCAATTGCTTGAAAGGCTCACCCAGGTTTTCACCCAATAATTGCTTCGGTTCGAGTTTGCGTATCTGCTCGAATACCGGCTTGGGCAATTCCTTCAATTCTGCAAGAAGCGGTACCGGGCCCTGATCAATCAATTCCCCCAGACCACTGATCAGCGGATCGGTAATCGGTTTTACCGAGTCCGGCAGCACGCTCATTGCTTCGGCGATCAGGTCGGGCATGGGCGAACTCAAATTCGCGCTGTCGATTTTGGCCAACGCCGCCTTGATGCTGTCGATGCCTTTGATGACATCGTTGGCGACGGGCGTAAATGATAAATCCTCCAGCTGTTTTGCGAGTTCTTTCAGCTTTTTCAGCTGTTCCAGTGCATCAGCCAGTTCGGGCGCTTCAAAAATCCCTTTGATCCCGTCCATCACATCCTTGACGGGCTGGGCAAGCTGTTCCGGATCAAAGCTTTCCAGTGCGTCATCGATGGCGTCCACCGCCGTGGCAAGCCCGTCAATCGCCGGTTGCAAGCCCTGGCCCAGCAACTGTTGAATTTGCGCGATGGCAGCGTCCATCGCCTCTTCTGCTTGCTGCACCACAGCGGTAAGACCTACTGCGTTGATGGCATCCTGCGCCTGTTCGAATTGCGCATGAGCGTTACTGGTGAGCTGCACCAACGCCTGTTCGAGCTGGGCGATGCCATCCTTGATTTGATTAACGGCTGCGGTAATGGGCGCAGTCACCGGCCCGATATCAATCGCACCCAGCAGGTTCTTGAGGAAATCCTCGATGGTCTTGCAAAATTGTTCCAAAGTACTGGTGAGCGCGTTATCCGGCACACTGACGGGGCCACCCGCGACCACGCTGGCGAGATCGGCCCAGGTGGCACGCGGCATCAATAGTACCAGCAGCCGCCCGATGCAGGTTTCCAGCGCCGAGGGCAAATCCTTGAGATTTTTTGTCAACGCAGCCAGCGCTGTGGCATGGGTGTCCAGCGTATCGCCTACACCATCCAACGCGGTGATCGCCGCTTGCGCCGTCGCGAGATGCGTTGCAATAGCAGCTGTGTCGGCCGCTCCCACGGCCGTTTGTAACGCCTGCAGTGCGTTGGCAAGCGCGGTTGCCTGGGTATTGAGTGCCGTGTCAGGCAGCGCACCGATGGCGGTCGCCGCCTGCCCGGCGAAGGGCGCGACCACTACGCCCGAGGTGAGCTGCCCGATCAATGTCGCGACCAGCTGCAGCGTGGTGCTGAACTCCTGCGCCAATTGTGCACCGGTCAAACCGTCCCAGCGCACCAGACTGTCAAGCGGATCCCGCAGGTCGTCCACCAGGGGGATGGCACGAAAATAGAAGTAGTCTGGCCGGGCTGTGCCAATCCGCGCCTGCAGCCAGATCAGCAAGGCTTTGACCGACATGTCGGCGGGTAAATCATCGGCCAGCGCCTTGGCTCGCGTAATTTGTGCAGGCTGCAAAATCTCGGGAGTGGCCGGGGGCGTCGGCAATGTTGGTGCATCCCCTGGCACTGGCGGCGCAGGCGGTGCTGCCGGCGACACGTGGGTGGCCACCAGACCACCGCTCCAGTCACTGTTCAAAACAGTCTTTAACTGGGTGATTGCCAGTAGCAAAGGTGCCACCTTGTCGCCGAGGCCACCTTGTGCATTCGACTGCAAGCCCTGCATAGCTTGCGTTATCGGATTGATCAGTCCACCGATGCCGCCCTGCAGGGCCGGCGTCAACTGACTGAACGTGTTGCCCAGCGCACTACCAAAGTTCAGCGTTGGCAGCGCCAGTTCCTGCAAGTGCGTGAAATAACCGGCGACATCGTTCGGCGGATTGTCGACCAGCTGGCCAACCACTTCCACAATCTGCAGGAATTGCCCGGCCTGCCCACCAATGGCGCCATCGATATCGAGACCGTCCGTGACCGAACCAAGCAAATCAAACAGGGAGCCCATTAGCCAAATAACCCTTTGATGGCAGCACCGGCGCCGCCGAGTTGATCCATGGCCGACGAAGTGTCATCGAGCGTTCCGCTCAACGGTACCGTCGGATCGCTAAGATTGGGCACGCTGCCCAACGCTTCCAGCGCATCAAGCGCGCCCATCGCCGAATCCAGCAAGCTGCCGGCCATATCCAACAGCCCGGTATCAATATCGCCGAGCAAACTTGAAGGGGGTGGCGGTGGCGGACTTTCGGCAAGCCACAAGGTGTAGTCGATCTGCTCGGGATGCAAGGCGTTGCTCTGGATATGCAGCGATTGCACCACCACATATTGCACATCCGTGCCTTCCACAATATCGGAGACAAACGTCAGCGGTTCGCCTGCGACGTATTTTTCCCGCACGGATGCAAGAAATTCCTGGCCGGCATCGTAGCCAAAAACGCTGCCGGCCACATAAATGCGTGTCGGCATGCGATTCAAATCCTGATAGACATTACCGGCACGACCCGGCACGCTCAATTCCACCAGTGCGCGCTCTTCCAGTGTTTCCAATTGCGTGACACGCGGTAATTCCCAGTCGCCCAGCATCGGTTTCAGACTCATGTGAGATCCACTCCACCACGCCAGGCCTGTTCGATCAGTGCACGATTCAGGCGTTCTGCCAGATCGTCATCATTGATAACGTCCCTATTGGGCGGCATCGATCGCTCCGAGGTAGCGCTCTCTGTGACAGACGACCGGTTGGAGGAGGACGTTTGCTGCGTGCCCGCAGTGCCACCATCGCCAGGACGCGTAGACAGTTGCGGATTCAGCATTGACTGCCCCCGCGGTGCCGGGGTGCTGCCCCTGGCAGAGCGCACATCCGGTGAACCGGAACCCGTCGCTCTATCGGTACCGGCCAGCGCCGCCTGTTCTCCCGCACGTCCACGCGATGCTTGACCGTGAGCGCCAGTGGCCGCATTCCATGCCGCGTCGACCAGATCTTGCAAAAAGGAATGCCCGATGACCGCGTCTTCACCGCGAGTACCGGACTGTCGATGTAAGGCACTTGGCGTTTGCGCCAACTGCTCGCCGGCACTTCCCCGTACCGAAGATGTCATCGACGCAGACGATGCACCTTTTGGCAAAGCATTCTTTGCCGTCGCAGCGTTGTTGCCCGTAAATGCATCTCGTCGTGGGGCCGCGTCACTTTCCAGCCATTGCACCAGCTCGGCAATACGATCCAGTGCCGCCCAACTTCCCCGTGTTGCACGCAAGGCATCTTGCAAGACCCGACCCGGCGCCGGAATGTCGCGGGCCAGCCAGGTCGACGCCTGCTGCTGCGCATCATTCAACAACCCCGACATAACGGTCAGCGGTGACGGTAAGGCTGATGATTGAAGAGCGTCTGCAAACCGGCCCGGGGTGCTTGGTGTCGATTGGGCACGCTTTCCCGACGCCCCCTTCGCCTGCAGACTACCTTTCGCTGGATTGGACAGAGGAGTGCTGCGCGCCTTCGCCTGTAATGCCGCGATAAAGCCGCCACCGGCAATCTCCGGATTCCCGGTCTCGTTGGCAGCGAGCCCCTTGGCATCATCGTTATCAACGGGCAGGGACTGTGCCGACTGCAGTGGATTGACGCTTGCCGCAGACGGCAATGATGACAATCCCGCCATCACCTCACCAAACAGGGTGTCGCCAGCCAGCGATTGCGCCACGTTCGTGACCTGCCCGAGCAGCGATTGCGCCTGCCGGAACGGTGCCACCAATGACGACAGCACATCGCTATCTGTCTGTTCACTCATGCCCGCGCTGCTCCCTGAGCATCTGCAGATGCAACATGATCTGCCCCAGCGTCAACTCACCCACCTGTTCCGGCGTCCAGCCAAATTCGCGCGCCAGAATAAAGGCCGCCTTCACCAGCGGGTCTTCGCTCGCTGCCCGCATGTCCGAGGGCGTCGCAGACATCCCGCTGATCAGGTTCACTTGTTCCAGCAGGAATTGCAGCAACCCCACCGGCATTGCATTGACCTGCGGCAGCGCCAGTTTCGGTTCCACCAGCGCCGACTGCACCATCAGGGCGCTCGTTAGCGCGTCGTTGTCTTTGGCCGCCCTCGCAATCAATTGCAGATCACGCACCGTGAGGGGGCGCAACTGTACGCTGCCGCCATCGCGACTTCCTGCGCCCATCAGGTGTGGCGGTACCTCGATCGCATAGGTCAAGGCACCACCCGCTAGCAATTCATCTGCAGACAACAAGTACGCCATGATCGTTACGCGCCTTCATCCGCCACCGTGAGGAACAAGGCCTGGAAGTTGGCCGATTCCATGATGAAATCGTCTTCGGGCATGGTGTAATTCCACTGATCCAGCTTCACGCCGTGTAGCGTGATGGTGCTGCGCACGCCCGGCATGGCCGCATTTTCAGCCAGCAAGGTAATATTGAAGGACGGCTGCGCCCAAGACGAGCGCGGACGACCATCGGCCGCCTCACCCAACAACAGACGCAATAGCGCGCCATTGAGATAGGCACGACGAATTGTGCCTCGCACCGTCACATTGCCCGGCCGCAGCTCCGTCGCATAGCGCTGGCCAATCTCATGAAAGGCCCGCACATCGGACGTTACTTCAATGGAAACGCCCTGGGCGCGCCCCACGACCATCAACGCGTTGGCATCGATAATGCCCTGTGCAATGCCGCCCTCGGTATCGCTGCCCGAAGACAAGGCAATCGCGCCGTCGGCACCGGTATAAACGTTCATATTTGCCATGATGATGTCCTGTCTGAATCTTTACTGTCGAACGCAGATGACTGCCTGACTCTGATAAATACCGAAAACCCTCTCACGAAAGCGCGAGTGTTACCCGGATGTAATCAATGCTGAAGGTCGGCTGCATCGCCACGTTGACCACGCAACGCCCGGATATTTCATCCGCACGGCTCGCCTTGACTTCCAGCGTGTAACCCGTAAGCGCTTCATCCACCACCATGGTGGTGAGGAAATTGTCGATTGAACCCTGTAACGCCTTGCGTACACGTTCATTGTTGAGCTTGCCGATGAACGGATTCGACACACCACGGATTCCCGCTTTGGCGTAGTCAACAATGCGCCGTGTGGTAATTTGCGAAAAGGCGGCACCTTCGGTCGTCAGGCCGCGCACAACGCGTACTCCCTGGCGATTTTCAAGCGTCAGCACATTGGCCTGCAGCAGGGTTTTGAGCTCGCCATAACCATATTTGGTCGACAGACTCCCTACAGAGGGCAGCACCTTGTTGGTCGGGCTGGAATGCGGTGCAAGCGATGCGATCAGACCCGCGACAGCCGCTGCGGTATAATTGCCGGCCAGGGGAACCTCGGCATTGGCTGCCACATCATAGGCACGAATGCCGGGCGCGCACATGACAAATCGCTTGTTGGCCGTGACATAGCCTGCCGTAGTAATAGCGGCCACTGTGGAAGCATCGCAGCCAATCACTGCCAACACGTCGCGCCCATTGGTTTCGGCGTTACTGACTTCACCCAGCACCGTTTTCGCCGTGGCCGTTGTGAGTTCAGGTGCGACCAGAATATTGATGTCTTCTTTCAGCAGCTCGGCAACACCGGCCGAGAAATCCGCCTGAGTCGCGCCCGCCGCCAGCGAATAGGAAAACACGGTGGTGGCGCCGTTCTGGAACAGCAATTCGAGGCTACGCATCAGGTTCAGGGTACCGACCGAAGCCGCATCCGACAGCGCGTACACCTTGCGCGCATCTTCAAGGCTGGAAAGGATCTGCACCTTCTTGACGACATCTGCGCCACCTGAAGCATTGGCTGCCGTGCCTACAATGCCGACGTTACCATAGGCAACGCCCTTGGGCGCGATCAGCGCTTCGGCCTGCACGCGTATAAAGGTGCCGGGGACTATCTGTTCGGCAAATTGGTCTTCCATCTAGGAGATCTCCTCGACTGTGGGTTAAATCAGATCAATGACCCGGGCACGATGAAACCGCGCGCGATTGTTGCCATGGGTGAGAAAACCGATCTCACCTTCCGGCATTGTCACGCCTGTCTCCGCAGCCAGTGTTTGTTGCTCATCCATTACTGCGCTGAGCTTGCCGTCATAGCTGGAAATCACCAGCTGATGCCGGGTATTCAGACTGAAACCAGCGTTGCTGTTGACGCTGATGACACTGTAAATGCCTGCACTCTTGCGCCCGAAAATGTGATAACGGTGTCGCTCGGAGGCAAGAAAATAGAAAAAATTGTCATTATCGATGCGATGAAATACCAGCCCGACACCATCATTGCTTATCGAGCTGAATTCACACCCGACGATGAACCTGGAAAGGGATAACGCCGCCTGGTGCGGCCGCCACAGCAACTGCGCGCCGGCCTTGCGTGGTTGCGCCAGCGTCAGGGGCCCGCCACGCACAGCGGCATTTTGTTCAATGCGGGGTTCTACGGTATTGAATACCCATTGCGATACAGGCGAACCGGCGTTGAGATCCGGGTCATCGGACACGGCGAACTCGGCCAGAGGGTTGGCTTCCGCTGTGAGCGACGGCGCAGCCATGTTCCAGACGAATTTCGCGCGGTAAGGCGTGACATTGGATTCAAGGGCGAGATCGAGGGACTGGATGATGCCTTCCCCGGTGTCCGGGTGATGGGCGTATTCGTAGAGCAGTTCAAAGTGGGCGTTACGATCATCGACCAGTTCAGGCTTGATCCAGAAAATGCCGCGTTGTCGCAACTCTGCCCGCGATTGACTCATCAAATTGCGGGTGATCAAATCGAGATGGCTACTGGCACTCTGATCCTGTCCGCCCTGCATGGCCACACGCACGCTCGCCTGCACGTGCCGCGCATGAACATCCGCCTGAGGATTTTCTTGCGGGCCAACATAACCACCAATACCAGCGGGGGTAACGCGCAGTGGCAGTACCCGAACCTGACGCGTCATTCCTACGGGCACGGGCGCAGGCAACAAACTGGATATATGCGCATCCAGTGCGGTCAGAGCTTGCTGCACAATAGTGTCCATCTGGGTGATCCCCGCGAATAACGGCCGACCCGTGGTACAAACTACGCCACCAGGAGAGCCCCGATTCTATTCAGCCTAAAACCGAAGAGTCAAACATTATATATTTATGACAAATCGAGTTTTGACCTGGCTCAGGATAACGATGAGGGTAAGCGCTCAAAAAACGCCCAGCCCAAGCGGCGCCTATCAGGTCCTGTTTTGTTGCTTTGGGCGTTGGACAAAAGGACCTTTCAGACGTCCGCCCAGGACTTATAAACACCAAAATACCAGTCTCTCCATCACCATCGCTGGCTCTGTTGCAGGTATTGCATTAAAGTATTTCCATGCCCACCCGCCCCCCTGCCGAAGCCTCCCACTTACATCCGCCCTCGCTGGTGGCGACCTTGCGTCACGCCGTTCAGATCTCGGCTTTCCATGCGGATTCCGCGCAAGAACGCGCAGCCCGTCAACTCGACGCTTGCCACGATGCACTGCACGCTATTCCGCCGGGCAGCGCTGTGGGTGTTTATTTGTGGGGGCCGGTAGGCCGGGGAAAAACCTGGCTTCTCGATGCCTTTTTTCAGCGTTTGCGTGTTCCTGCGCGACGTCAGCATTTTCATCATTTCATGCAGTGGGTGCACCGCCGCCAGTTTCAACTCATGGGCACACCAGCCCCCCTGTTGGTGCTCGCCCGTGAACTGGCTCAGGAAATACGGGTACTGTGTTTCGACGAGCTGTTTGTTGCCGACATCGCTGACGCCATGCTGCTGGGAACGCTGTTTCAAGCCTTGTTTACCCACGGCGTTACGATCGTAGCCACCTCCAATCAACCACCACAACAGCTCTATGCCGATGGCTTCAATCGCGAGCGATTCCTGCCGGCCATCCGTGCCATCGAAAAACACATGACGATCATCGCCGTGGATGGGGGCCAGGACCATCGTCTGCACAGCGGCCAACAAAGTCAGCGTTATTTTGTGAAAAACTCACAAAATAACGCTGACTTTTTAACGCGGATAAAAACCCTGTCGGGCACTGACCTACTATCTCAGGATTCGATTATCGTGGGATCACGCACGATTGGATGCGTCGCACAGACAGACAAGGCGCTGTGGTGTACCTACGAGCAGCTGTGTAAAGCGCCGCTGGCTGCGCCCGACTTTATCGCCTTGTGCGACCGCTTCGAGGTGATATTGCTGGCAGATGTACCGGCCTTGGGTGGCACGCAACAAGCCGGCCGCATTGCTCGCGGCACAGAAGACGGGGTGGCGCAGGTGCACGCGGGGGATCGTGTTCTGCCGGCGCTCGCGCCCAACGACGATAGCGTACGGCGATTCATCGCGCTTGTGGATGAATGCTACGACCGGGGTATACCGTTATATATCGAAGCCGATGTCGCGCTGGATTCGCTTTATGAAAGGGGTTACCTCGAATTTCCGTTTCGGCGCGCCATCAGTCGACTGAAGGAAATGCAGTTTGAGCGTTATGGATTGAAAGCAACAAAGGGCGGGGATAGCGATGACTAGCCCGCTATTCCCGCCCAACCACAGAAGATAGAAAGTTTTTATTATCAGGCCCGATCAGTTGCAGCTATAAACACGGACGTAATCCACTTCCATGCGCGCGGGGAAGATATTCATGTCAACCCCTTGCGCAGCGCCCCAGTCACCACCAATCGCCAGATTGAGAATCATGTAAAAGCGCTTGTCGAAAGGCCAGGTGCCGTAGCCCGCATTTTCATTACGGTAGGTGGCATATTTCTGGTCATTGAAAAAGAAATCGATGTGGTCCGGAAACCATTCCACGGCATAGACGTGAAAGCTGCTTTCCACCGTGCCGTTGGAGGTACCCTTGGTAAACTGCGTTCCCAAGGTATGATTGCGATCGCGCGTATGCACGGAACCGTAAATCATGGCCGGCTCGTAGCCCACATGCTCCATGATGTCGATTTCACCGCTATTCGGCCAGCCACCATAACTCCAGTCCGTGGGCAGCATCCAGAATGCAGGCCAGGTGCCACGTCCCACCGGTTGCTTGATGCGCGCTTCGAATCGCCCGTAGGTGAAATCGGCCTTGTTGTTGGAAGCCAGGCGTGCTGATGAGATTTCGTAGCCGTTGTACCAGTCACGACGTGCTTCCAGCACCAAGCGACCATTTTCGACGCGGGCATTTTCCAGGCGTCGGTCGGTGTAATTCTGCCATTCGCGATTGACCCAACCCGGGGTATGCACCTCGAAATTCCATTTCGACGCATCAGGCAAACCGCTGTAATTGAACTCATCTGCCCATTTGAGCGTTTGACACCGAGACGAATTCGATGGTGGGTTCACGACGGTACTCGGGCGCTGCAACAGCCAGCGTTGATTGGTTTGATCGGTGGCGGAATACTGCGTCAGAGGTGCACCGTTATAATTACCCCAATCACGGATGTCGACGACTTTACCGCTGTTCTTATTGCGCAGCACATAACCGTTGCCATTCCGGAGAAACGCAAAGAGCTGTGCATCACTCCCGTTCTCGGGATACTGCTGCACATTGGCGCCATTGGCGGTTGACGCATTACCGATGTCCAGCAGTTGGCGGCTATGGGCTGCACGCACTTTGTAATAGCCGCTGCCGGTGTATTCCAGATTCCAGTGCTGGTTCGCGGCCGCCACATAGTCCCAGGTATGCACGGGCGCTGCATTCGCCATCGAGGCGTCCTTGACATCGATCGCGCGGTTATTGAATGAGGAACGCATACTGTATTGCCCGGTCAACCCGGTATCCGCGTCTACCGGTATAATTTGCCACTTCTGGTTGGCATTATTTTCCCACGCCCATTGATGAACATTCCCACCATTGGCCGTGCTCCAGGCCGCGACATCCAGCACCTTGCCACTGCCGCGGTTGACAATGCGGTATTGGCCGTTGCCAAGATCCTCGATACTGAATTGCTGCGCCGCTGTGCCATTACTCGCATATTGCTGCACATTCGCACCATTGGCGGTAGAGGCCGCCGTGATATCAACGACTTTGCCACTCAGGACCGACCGTATGGTGTAGAACCCGTTACCCGCCGATGAGAGGGTCCAGCGTTGGTTGTCTCCACCCACATAGTCCCACTGGAGAATATTGCCTCCATCGGCCATGGAAAATCCCGACACATCGAGCGCCTTGCCCGAATGCTGGTTGATGATGCGATATTGGCCTGTAAATGTTGTGCCGGCTGTCGCTTCAATGGCCATGAAAGCGACATACGCAGTCAACGCGGATATAACGGTTTTTCCGTACTGCATGGGACGACCCTCGTTTTTGTTGTTGTGGTCGGATCATGGCACGCCATGGCCGCATACAAAAAGTCAGGAACGGGCACAATTTGCGACTGATAATGCTGACAGGGGCGCATACTGCAAGAACAAATGTTTTTTATTTTGGTGTATCGCGCGGCCACAATGACGCCTAGAACAGCAAAAAACTGCTGATATGGCAGGAAAATCGTTACATGAAGCAGAATGAGGGCTTGTTTCGCCTCACCAACACGTTTGTGGGAAAAAATGGCATGTAGTTTTTTGTAACCGGCAGATGTCACTCCTGTACATTTGCCGGTTACGTTTGCGTAAACGCGCTCAGTTCAACGCGGACACCGGTACTACCGGCAGCACCACGCTTGACGGATACCGTGCACTGTTGTGAATGGTGGTAACACCGCCTTCCATGAGTGCCTGGCGTGGATAATTCAGCAAACCTTGCGCTTGATTGCTGGGCGCTATCGAGACACGCAACCGGTTGCCTTTACGAATGATGGCGCTGGTGGGGAAAATTTCCACAGGCACCTTTACCACCTCACCCGGGGTCAGCAGACGCGCGGATTCCTCGGTCAAATAATGGTAGGGTTGTATCATCTCTCCCTTCAGGAACCGCGATTGCGTTTCATCCACTGCCCGTAACGACGCCAGCAGCTGGCCGTTGGTAATCGGATTTACTTCACGACCGTCTTTGGCCACTTCATCAATGCGTACGGAAACCACGGCATCGGGCACCGTGCTCGAAATCCATATGTCAGCCTGAATCGGACCATTGATGTAATAGTCTTCCTCCATCGGCTCGGTTTCATAATTGAGGGCCGTAGACTCAAGGACAGCGTTATTGCGGAAGCAGGTTTGTGGTGATGCAAGTCCCGCCGCCCCCAACGTCCACTGCTCATAACTGGGCGAACATTCCGTACCATCATTGAGTGTGACCTCGAACACCAGAAAACCACCACTCGCGGATTTGCCTGCGACGATGCCAGGGTGTTCGGGATTGGTCATGGTGTGGGTGGTTTCCGTCCCCGTTGGCGCGGTGCGGGTCAGTGCATTATCGCCACGCAGAAACCAACGCTCAGGCGCCGCTTCCGGGTGCGGCCAGCTGGAGGTGGTGGCATAGCTGTCGTTGAGATACGTATCCGGCGTGCTCTTGGTCGGGTAATTTTTGACGTGCTGCACCACCTGCGGTACGTTTTCAGTGCCGGTATCCAGGTCTTTGAGATATTTGTCAAACCATTGCAACAACAAATAGGCAATCGTAGGCACCTGCTCGTTACCCACATAGGCACTCACAAAATTGGTCATGTGATTGCCATTGTAAATAACCAAGCGGCTATCAACATTGTTCTGCTTAAGCCGCTCGTACAGCAAGGGTTCGTCGCGCTGAAAAATGTCGTGCAAGGCACCAAAAATGAAGGTGGGCGATTTTATTCTGTCGATATTCGTGAGTGGTGAGCGCGTCTTCCAGAAATCGCTGTAATAGGTAATCTCTGGCGATCCATTGAGCGCGTTATCAATCAAGGGCAGGTAATAACTGTCGATCTGGTCCACATGTTCTTTTGTGGCTTCGGTGATCTGACTGATATAACGCGGGAACATGAACGCGGTCTGCACGTTTTGGGTGGTCAATCGTTGTGTGGAGGTCATCCATTCACTCATGAACACCCCATTGAGCAGACCGCCGGTACCGACCGTACCACGCATGGCGTCGCCCATCGGTACGCTGGCAAAAATCGCCTGTATGTCGTCAGGCCGCTGCTCGGCCGCGAACAAGGCGCTGATCGCCATATAAGAAGCGCCCGCTGCACCAATTTTCCCGTTCGACCACGACTGCTTCAACACCCAGTCAACGGCATCACCGTAGGCCTCCTGCTCAGCAGCACCCAGCAATTCCCAGCCGCCTTGCGAAACGCCGGTGCCCAGCGCATCGACGCCCACCTGCACATAACCACGCTTCACCATGAACGGATCTGGCACACCAAGCAACACGCCTCCTGGCGCTTTCGGCAGATTCATCAAATTAATGTTGTAAGCGGTCTGTACAAGAATGGTGGGAAACGCCCCTTCTGCAGGTACACCTTTTTCGTTGGCAGGTAACGTAACGCGAACACCAAGCTGCTTGCCGCCTGCGGTGGTAATGAATTGCAGCGGCAGCGTGACGACATAGGGATATTCCGCCTCGCGGTAATAGGCTTCTGCACCTGCAGCGCCAGCACCATCATCGACATCGGTGTCACCATCACCGGCAGGCGGTGTTTCACTGCCACCGGTATCCGTTCCCTGATCACCATCCGATGGCGTTTCCCCGTTGTTGGAGGAGTTATCCGTATTTTCCTGATTGCGTGTCGTGTCTGAACCGTCGTTATCAGACGATCCGCCTGAGCAAGCTATCAAAAAACTGCACACACAAGCATATAACACAGCACGTGCAACCAGCGTGAACGGATGAGGATTTCTTGTTTTCATAAGTTCCCTCTTGCCAGAATTGTTATTTCGAGCATGTAACATATTACCAAAATCCAGAATCGTCAAATCGACACAGATTGCCGCAAGATAACGCCAGAATTGATACGCTAACGCTAAAGATGAATGTTGCCGAACGAAAACCGGAGGGGATAAATGGCGTCGCAAGCCACAACAAATTGACTCATGCAATCCGTTGTGGACTCACTGTGATTGATGACTTGCGCGGCGAAGACGATGGATGGTGGAGGGGTAGAAGGGCAGCCAGCGGCTAACGACGATTGCAGACTTTTGAATTTATTAAAAATTCTGTTTTACAACACCTGCAAAAAACAGCAGGGCGAATGCCAGGGGCAAAAGGGATGCGAACGCCAGCCAGCATTTCTGCGACAAGGTCATGGCTCGCTTTGATTTCTTCCAGTCCAGTAAAAGGGAAATGCCCCCGACCAGCGTCATGAGCGCGCCCACCGCCGCCACCAGCAAGACCGGCAACGCGGCCAGCATCACGTGGGCAAAGGTTGATTCCGGCGTCAATCCCGGGGGCAGATCGCGAACGGCTGCTGGCAAAATACCCAATGCCAGCAACAAAGGCCCTAAATTACCTATCAAGATCAACCACTTGGTTTTCATGTTCACGTTGTACACCTGGTTAACGGCAAAGGGGCCGCCTGCCGTCCTACGACAAACGGATCTGGTAATGATATCCGATCGCCTTGAAGTCTGTCTTTTCCCAGAATTTCTGCCCGGCTTCATTGGTAATGTAGCAATTCAACTCTGCCGTTATGCAGCCCTGTTCACGTCCATAGGCGAGCACCCACCCAACGAGCTGCCTTCCCACTCCCTGCACCCGGCAATCCGGGCGTACCGCGACGTTGATCGAACGCAAGAAAGACAGGCATTTTGATCCGCACCTGGCGGAAGCATTGTCCGGCATGGCACCAAGTATTGAAGCAGATCAATATTCGCTAACTTTAATTCCGTCAAAGTGAAACCATCATCAAAACTGTCACACTTTCCCTCTAGCGTCTGAGGCTTCCAACAACCATTCCGTGGATACTCACCCTGCAGAAGGCATGGGAAGGCAGGCAGTTTATGGACGCGCTCGTCCGTTGCGAGATCGTCAGCGCCGCACGTTCGATTTTTTCCGATGGCGTACGCATGGTCGTGGTCAGCTGCACGCATGGTGACGTGGGTATCTTGCCAGGTCACGCCCCCTTGTTATGCCAGCTGGATCCCGGGCCGGTACGTGTGATTGATCGCAACAACGAAGAAATCCTCTTTCATGTATCCAGTGGTTTTCTCGAGGTGCAGCCGACTATCGTGACGATTTTGGCCGATGAGATCACCCGGGCCGAAGATGTCGATGAGGCGGCCGCACAGGAGGCCATCGAAGAGGCCAAACGCAATTTCGCCAACCAACGATCGGAAATCGATTATGCCGCCGTCATCGAAACCCTTTCTCATTATAGTGCGCAATTACGCACCATTCGCAAACTAAGAAAAAAGTACGCCCGTCGCCCTTATTGAAGACACAGGAGTTGTCATGCAAACCTTTCGCTATATCAAACGTTTTATCGAGCTTGGCGTCAACGATGTCGCCCAGGTGGGCGGCAAGAATTCGTCGCTGGGTGAAATGTATCGCGAGCTATCTTCGCAGGGTGTTCAGGTGCCCAATGGATTTGCCACCACGGCAGATGCGTATCGTTATTATCTCGACTTTAACCAGTTGAACGAAAAAATTGGCGGCATCCTGGCAACGCTTGATACCACGGATGTGAACGCTCTTGCCGTCGCCGGACAACAAATACGTCACTGGATACGCGCAGGAGAAATACCACCGGATTTCGCCGCTGAAATCAAGGCTGCCTACGATGAATTGAGCGGCGCCCACCCACTGATGGATGTCGCCGTTCGCAGTTCGGCCACGGCAGAGGATCTGCCGGATGCTTCATTCGCCGGGCAACAGGAGACCTATCTCAACATCCGGGGTCATGACAACCTGCTGCACACCTGCAAACGGGTATTTGCCTCGCTGTTCACCAATCGCGCCATTTCCTACCGTGTCCATCAGGGCTTCAACCACATGGACGTTGCCTTGTCCATCGGTGTCCAGAGGATGGTCCGCTCTGACAAAGCTTGCGCAGGCGTCATGTTTACGCTGGATACCGAATCAGGATTCCGCGATGCCGTATTCATTACCGGTGCCTATGGATTGGGTGAAAACGTCGTACAGGGTGCTGTCGATCCCGACGAATTCTATGTTTTCAAACCCACGCTGGCTGCGGGTTTCCGCCCCATTATCAAGCGGCGCCGTGGGCGCAAGCTGATTCGCATGGAATATGGTGATGACGCCACCGCCGGCATTTCGACGCGTAACGTCAATGTTGATGTGCGTGACCAGGAACGCTTCTGTCTCAATGACGACGAGGTCCTGTCTCTCGCCAGACAGGCGGTCATCATCGAGAAGCATTATTCCGCCAAGGCCGGCAAGGCACGGCCAATGGATATCGAGTGGGCCAAAGACGGCATCACGGGCGAGCTTTTCATCGTGCAGGCGCGCCCGGAAACGGTCCAGGCCGCCAAGAGTGCGCTGATACATGAAGTGTACAAACTGGAGCAGCGTGGCACCGTGATTTGCGAAGGCAAAAGCGTGGGGGCCAAAATCGCCGTCGGCAAGGCAAGGGTGATCGAGAGCGCAGCGCAGATGAACCAGGTACAACCGGGTGATATTCTGGTAACCGACATGACGGATCCGGATTGGGAACCGGTGATGAAAGTCGCTGCCGCCATTGTCACCAATCGCGGTGGGCGCACCTGTCACGCAGCCATCATATCCCGCGAGCTGGGTATTCCCGCCATGGTGGGCGCGGGCAATGCCACCAGCCTCATACACGATGGCGAGGAAATCACCGTATCCTGCGCGGAAGGCGACATCGGCTATGTGTACGAAGGGCAACTGCCTTTCAACAAAACCCAAATCGATCTGACCGGATTGGCCAAGCCGCATACCAAAATCATGTTGAACCTCGCCAACCCCGACATGGCGTTCGAAGTATGCAAACTGCCCTGCGAGGGAGTGGGTCTTGCACGACTGGAATTCATCATTGCGACCCAGATCGGCGTACACCCGAATGCACTGCTGGATTTCGACAATCTCGACCGCCCGCTGAAAAAACAGATTC
>JBPOHS010000023.1:0-16897 GCA_052035295.1 Pseudomonadota bacterium | reverse complement strand
TATCCAGCAGGGTATGATCAATCTCGCACTGCTCGAAGATGCGCCTTACGCGATAGCCAGGGACAGGGGTTTCGAGCTCAAGACTTTCGTAGCCACCCTGTTGATAGGCTGCACGACCACCTTCTCGTACCAAAGTGACGTCTTGTCGACGATAGTCATCAAGCATTTCGTAGAACGTTGTTTTGCCTGGTGGTTGCAGCTTCTTGGATTCGCACGCCAATAAAACCTGGCCATACACCTGATATGGATTTTTCCGTTTCGGGTTTGTAAAGTGGGCTTGAATAATCTCATGGGTCAATGCCAGCACTGCAGGGGGTAACCGCGACAGGCGATTGCCTCGTTCATGCGATCGCGCCAGCAGCCCCTAGAACGCGTTGCCATGAGTCTGCTCGGCTTCATCGTATGCTCTTTGCCAGCGTCTTAACGTTCTAACGTCAATGCATGCGTCTTCAGAAACCGCTTGCAAGCTCTCACCTTCGCGGATTCGCAGCAAATATTTCGCCCGGGTTGCAGCTCGCTCCAAGTTCGCAGGAGATGCACCCAAAACCAGGGAATGACTGGTCGCGTGGGTGGACAAGGGCATTGCCGCAGGTTGCAAATGGGCGCGGTAGGCTCGACATGCGGCTTCACTCTGAAAGACGCGGCACTGCTGATAGCCCGCGATGTCTTCGTGCTCCATGTCGATATAAACGAGATTGGAGGCTATCGCTTCATACAACCGATCCACCGGTTGAGGTGACCAAGCATTGATCAAATCAGACAAGCACATCCAGGCTTGCGATTTGAACAAGGATTCCAGCATCGACTTCGCTCTCTGCAAACTGACATGGTCGGGCTCGGCTTTCAAATAGTACGACATGAATTTCAGATTGCTGATCAATACCGGATTTAGCTCGGCATCGGTGCGAATACGGTACCCCACGCCTGTACCCGCTAACGCGGCCTCAACCGGCGGGCTGCGATACCCCTGGTTTTCGACGATATAGCGGGTGGGTTGTGATTTTACGAGATCCATCAACCGAGTTTTTGGCTTCCATTCTTCAAAGCCGATAAAGTGCTGACTTATCACCAAGAAATCCGGCGTATATTGCGTGCGAATGGTCTTGCCACTGGCAGTGAAGTAATTCAAATCCAATGGTGGATTCGGCTGATCCCAGTATTCCCACACTTCATCATCGTGCTCCATCAGATAGATGGCCGACAGCTCAACGGTATGGCTTTCAGCCTGAATGGTATGCCCCATTTTAATGCTGGGAAATCGACATGGGATGCTGTTTTTGCTGCTTCTCACGCGCCGAGCGGGTGGGTTGTTACGGATATCTTTTATCCAGGAAATTCCTTTTTCGGTGAGATTTAGGCTTTCACACAGATCTTGCAGTTCTTGGTCTGTCAGCATATTGATTTCAAAAAAGCAGGGAGTGTTGCCAGCCAAATACTGATCTGACAGGCATGAAGCGTCTCATTTTTTTGTTTTACGGCCAGAGGAACGCGAAAGGCGGGCGGCAGGACGACCCACCCGCTCCACAAGGTCATCAATAAGAGCAGCGGCCAACCCGAAATTTGCACGATAACGCAGAAAACGTCCTTCCTTGAAAACGTCGATCAATTCTGATCGTGTCAGCGCACGGAGGTGAAACGACAAGTTCGTCGGCGTCACGTCTACCTGCGTAGCGATTTCGCCGGCAACGAGGCCAGTCTTGCCAGCATCAACCAACACGAGCAAGACATTGAGCCTGACGGGAGATGAGAGCGCATCAAAGAGCGCTGCAGTATTTTGGATATCCATGATTGAAACGATATGATATTTGTTGAAATATAAGAATATCTAGCATTAATTTATCTGATTTTTGCAAACCACATCGCAAAATCCATCCCATCCAAAATGATGCCCACGAGACTCAGCATCAGGACGCTGAACGCGCCGCAGCAAGCTCCCCAGCTAGGTCACTCTACTTTCATAATAAAGAAGAAAATTATGCAATCATTGTGGCGTCACGAGTTCGCCTAGCTTTTGTGCACTGGTTTTTATCCTCACGGGGATCGCTGTATAATGCGAAAAAGCCAAGTTTTGCAGCACACGAAAATCCCCACCACCAACGATCAATTTCGCACTGCGGTTAACGTGGTAATCAATATTCTGGACAAGTGAAATTGCACCACAGATGAAAAGAGCGTGCTCCTAGGTGTCTAAATCGATGCAAAAGATTCGGAAGCAACCCCTGAGTTGGCCCCCGTCTTTCATACATCCTGCACATTCACGAGCTTTGAGCACACGCTTCAGCAACCCGCAGAACCCTGCGGCCCTCATGCGACAACCCAACACTGGAGCGTTCTTCGCAGGCCGCTCTCCAATAGAAATTATCAGCTAAGGAAGACTGGATGAGTTTGAATTGGTGGCTCGACGCATTCAGGGCATGGCTTACAACCCTTGGTGAAAACAAATTCACAGCGGCGGGTTTAACGGCTTCCGGTGGTGTATCCATCCACAACGAGACGGCACCGACGCTCCTTTGGCAGGAGTCCTTCAGCTCCCTTTCCGCTAAATCAAAGCACTAGCGCGAACCCGCCTACGTAAACTCCATATCGACAGGGCAGATCCAGCATGCTACATTCTAACGTACGTTAGATTATTATGTTGGGTCTATGGAATGAAAGCCTTTCTATTTGAGCAAGTTGCCAGGGTGGGAAAGGCCTTATCCAGCCCCAAACGCCTGGAACTGATTGAGCTACTTGCCCAAGGAGAAAAAACCGTAGAAAAGCTGGCCGAACAGGCGGACATTGATGTCCGTTTAGCCAGCGCGCACTTACGGACTTTGAAGGAGGCGCGCTTGGTTGAATCCCGCCGCGCGGGCAAGTTCATGCATTACCAGTTGACGGGCCCTGATGTAGTGGGGCTTTGGATAAACGTGCGTCAGGTGGCGGAAGAGCACTTGGTAGAGTTACGAGTTGCGTTGGAGCAAATGGTGTCTGCGCCAGATTTGCTGAGCGAGGAAAACCGGAATTCCCTGCTGGCGAAGGCGCGTCGTGGCGAAATCACCGTCATTGATGTACGACCCCATGAAGAGTTTTCGGCAGCACACCTGCCCTTTGCGCGTTCGATACCATTGAATGAACTGGAGAAGCGGCTTGCGGAGCTTCCACTTAATACTCCTGTTGTGGCTTATTGCCGTGGGCCTTTTTGTCTTATGTCCGATGAAGCTGTGTCGATATTGCGTCGCCAAGGGTTTAGCGCATACAAGATTACCGACGGTGTTGGTGAGTGGTTTTCACATGGCTTACCTTTGGAAAGCTGAAGCAGACAAACGGGTGCAACATATAGGAGGGAGGCGAAATGAATACTCTATTTATTCTAAATGATGGCCCCTATGGAACAGAAAGAAGCTACAACGGATTACGCTTGGCACGTGCTTTAGCCAAGGAAGCGGGACAATCTGTAAAAGTTTTTTTGATAGGTGACGCAGTGGGATGCGCCAAATCCGGACAGAAAGTACCTACCGGTTATTATAACGCTGCGGATATGGTTCGTATGATAAAGGGAGAAATCGGCTTGTGTGGCACATGCATGGATGCACGAGGCATATCGGATGAGGAAGTCGTTGAAGGTGCACGCCGCAGCACTCTGAAAGAACTCGCCGAATGGACAGCGATTGCAGACAAGGTACTGGTATTTTGAGTAACCCAAAGGAAACTGCTTTGACTTCAGAGATCGAGCGGAGGTGGTGCGATGAAGGGGCGTGAAAGCGGTATGCCTGAAGAGTCCTGGTGGGCATCATTCTTTGATGTGGAAAGCGCCCTGGACACACTTCTGGGTGCGCAGACAATTGAAGGGAATGTAGTGGAATTTGGTTGTGGCTACGGCACCTTCACCATTCCGGTGGCACGAAGAATTAACGGCATTGTGTTCGCACTCGATCTTGAGCCTGACATGATTGCGCGTGTGCGGTTAAAATCAGTTGAATCAGAAGCACAGAATATCGTCTGTATTCAGCGCGACTTTGCTGCCGAAGGGACCGGATTGGACACCAGCTCCCAGTCTCATGCCATGATCTACAATTTGCTTCACCTCGAAGACCCGGTAGCGCTACTTACGGAGGCTTACCGGGTAATCAGGCCCGGAGGGACTTTATCAGTCATGCATTGGCGCAGTGATATTCCAACGCCTCGTGGACCATCGCTTGATATACGCCCCCTGCCAGAACAATGTCAGCATTGGATGTTGACCGCTGGATTTTCCACGGTGGCACAAGTGCCGCTGGAATCTTCCTGCCCCTATCACTATGGATTGGTGGCTTATCGATAAACGTGGTCGACATGGATACAGCAGTCTGAAATATCCATTTCATTCGATTTTTTTCAGGCTGATCAGTCGCACGAGGCGTTGAGACAGGCAACAACACCTGCTCAACAGCCTAGAAGCCACCAACGACACTGATCTCGAATCACAGCGCAAGATCAATCGGAAGGGAATAGGACACAACAAACAAGACGTCGTCATCGCTGATGACGGAGCCATCTTCCAGCGCCTCGTCACTGACATGTACCACCTTGCTGACAGTGAACGACACTCGCTCGTTGAAAGCATAACTTACATCAACATGACCATAGTCGTTACTCCAATCCTGTCCCTGCGGTTCTTCGGCATTGGCCCAACCGGCAAGCACCGAAAACGCCTCATATTCAGCACCAAGCGTTGCATAATTGGTTTTGCTACCCGCAACATATTCCTTGTAGCCGACCGTGAAGAGGCTGTAGCCAATGCTCAATGCCAATTCTGAAAGTGAACCGACGGTGTCATAATCATCGTAGCCCGGGTAATAATACGTATAAGCCCCGACATCCAATGAGATATCGTTCCAGTCGCCGGCCCATCCAGCAAAAAGATCGACTTCGCTACCCCAGCTCGTATCTCCGCTTCCCACCCACGATCCTGCATAAAAACCGGAGTCAAAACTGGCCACCAGATCGCCAGATACGGCAGGAGTTCCTCCGCCTAGATTGAGCCCCCGGTACAAATAGAGATTGGCAACGGATACCGAGGCATCCAGGCTGGTTTCGGCAGAAGCTACAGAAGATGTCGTGGCTAAAACCGCCAATAGTCCTGCAGCCATTTTATTTGTCATGGTGGACATCAGATTTCCTCTCGGTTAAAGGTGCCCCCTGCTCGCTACGCGTAAGGGGGTGCACTTTTACGGTGCACCGAGTCAGTCTAGCAAGCATTTTCACAGTCGGCCCGCCATTGAAGCGAATCGGTATCTGGCCGAAAAATGCTCCCACGCGAGAGAGCGAGAGAGCGAGAGAGCGAGAGAGCGAGAGAGCGAGAGACAGTGCTAGTGTTTATGGCGATGATGAATATCGGGATAGTGAGGATGACTGTGCTTCAAGGGGGCGTGATGATGTTCATGCGTGTGAGGCTCAACACCGTCCCACGGGAAGTCATGAATATGCTGATGATGCTCGTCATGGACGTGCGCGTGCGTATGCAACATATCTTCATGTTCGTGCAAATGTTGATGCTTCTCCGTGAGATGGAGCACGATGCCAACGGTCATCAGCGCAAAGGCGATCCAGAACCATTGTCCTGGCTGCTCCCCCAATAACAGTACCGCCAATAACGCGCCGATAAATGGCGCGGTAGAAAAATACGCCCCGGTACGTGCCGTTCCCAGGTGCCTTAGCGCCAATACAAAAAAGACAAGGCTCACACCATAGCCAAAAAAGCCAACACCAAGGGAAGGCAGCGCTTGCATGAGCGACGGCCATTCTGCGTTAGTGACCAAGGCCAACGCCAGGTTACAGGTCCCGGCCACGAGCCCCTTGAGGCAGGCAATTTGAACAGCATCACTGGCTGAAACCTTGCGGGTAAGATTGTTATCGATGGCCCAGCACAGGCAGGCGCCAGTGATTGCCAATAATCCCCAGGAGGGACCGATATGTATGTGAGGCTGAAATGACAACAGGATACTGGCGATGACTATTAGCACCATGCCGATGAAGATACGGCGATCAAAATTTTCGTTGAAAATCCACCACGCCAGGGTCGCCGTTAAAACACCTTCAATATTGAGCATAAGTGAAGCAGACGATGCAGGCGTAACAGACAACCCCAGCATCAAAAAAAAGGGCCCCATTATACCCCCGGCAATCACGGCTCCCGCAAACCAGGGAATATCCGCGCGCGTGAGATAGGCCTGCGTCGTATTGATTGCCTGTTCGTTTTGGCGCAACCAGCGTACGGCCCACACCACAGCAAGCCCGAGACCACTCCCGAGGTAAAGTAATCCCGCTAACGGCAACGGTGAGAGCGAACTCAACAGCGGCTTCGCCAAAGGCGTGCTCGCTCCAAAAAGAACAGCCGCCAATAATGCGTAGATCACTCCCGTGTTAATGGCAGACTCCTTTGTCAATTGTAAAGCCAAGTGAGCCGAGCCGCGCGTCATGCGTGGCTCGGAATTTACTGTGTAACGACCTGAAAATCAGCGGTTTTTTCTCCCGTGTGCAATGCGATAAAGCGCGGGTAACACGACCAGCGTAAGCAGCGTTGACGAGACAATACCACCAATAACGACAGTGGCCAGTGGCCGTTGCACTTCAGCACCCGTGCCAGTGTTAAGCGCCATCGGTATGAATCCAAGGCTTGCCACCAGTGCAGTCATCAATACCGGGCGCAAGCGTATCAGTGCGCCCTCCACAATGGCGACGGCCAAATCACCCTTTTCATGCCAAAGATCCCGGATAAAGGACAGCATCACCAGACCGTTGAGTACGGCGACACCCGACAACGCAATGAAGCCGACGCCCGCCGAGATCGACAAGGGCATGTCTCGCAACCATAGGGCCAGCACCCCTCCGGTCAGAGCCAGCGGCACGCCGGTGAAAATGATGAGGGTGTCACGCAATGACCCAAAGGCCATCACCAGAAGACCGATGATGATCATGAGCGTAATGGGCACCACGATCAACAGGCGCTGGCTCGCCGATTCCAGTTGCTCGAATGTTCCTCCGTAATCAAGCCAGTAGCCCGGTGGCGGGGGCGCTTCCTCCGCGATACGCAGTTGTGCTTCGCGCACGAATGATCCCAGGTCTCGCCCACGCACGTTGGCCGTTACCACCACCAACCGCTTGCCATTTTCCCGACTGATTTGGTTCGGTGCAGGTGCAAATGACAGTGTTGCCACTTCTACCAACGGCACAAAGCCGCCCATCGGTAACGGCACAGGCAATCTATCGAGTACATTGAGGTTGGTACGCAGGGATTCCGGCAGCCTCACAACCACCTCGAATCGACGATCACCTTCAAAAATCAGGCCAGCCGATTCGCCCCCGATGGCCGCCGCCACTTGATCCTGAATATCCGACACGTTGAGCCCGTAGCGTGCGAGCGCATCACGCTTGGGGATGACAGACAACACGGGCAAACCGGTCACCTGTTCGACGCGTGCATCAGCCACGCCCTCAATCGTACTGAGCACATCCAAAATGGCATTGGCGGATTCCAGTAATTGGTCAAGATCATCCCCCATCACCTTTACCCCAAGATCCGTTCTAACGCCTGCAATCAACTCATTAAAACGCATGGCGATGGGTTGGGTAAATTCATAATTATTACCTGGGATTTCCCTGACCGCATCCTCCAGTTGCTCGACAAACTCCTGCTTGCTGATGCGTGGCTCAGGCCATTCGCTATACGGCTTCAGGATAACGAAGTTATCGGCGACACTGGGTGGCATCGGGTCTGTGGCGATTTCTGGAGTGCCTATCTTGGCGAAAACCTTGTCCACCTGCGGAAATTCCTGAATACGCGCTTCCAGTTGCTTTTGCATCGCTAGCGCCTGTTCGAGACTGGTACCCGGAATCCGTAAGGCATGCAGGGCCACGTCACCTTCGTCGAGCTTGGGAATGAATTCCGACCCCAGCGTTGTGGCCAGCCATCCACAATAGGCAACCAGCCCGGCAGCGACAACAACCACACCCCAGCGCAAGCGAAGCGCTGCCAGCAATAACGGTTTATACAGGCTCTTGGCACCGCGAATGACCGGGCTTTCCTTTTCGCTGATTTTGCCCGTCATGAAAATGGCGACAGCGGCGGGAACCACGGTCAATGACAGCACCAACGCGGCAATCAGCGCCATGACGACGGTGGCAGCCATCGGCTGGAACATTTTTCCTTCCACGCCGGTGAGTGAAAAAAGCGGCAAATAGACGACCGTAATGATGCCAACACCGAATAACGTGGGACGTATGACTTCGCTGGTCGCCTCATAGACAACAGCCAATCGTTCCCGCAATGGTAGCCGACCTAGGACGTTATGCTGCGCCTCGCCCAAACGTCGGATGGCGTTTTCAACAATGATTACCGCACCATCGACGATCAACCCAAAGTCCAGTGCGCCCAGGCTCATCAGGTTGGCGGAGACGCCGGTTTTAACCATACCCGTTATCGTGGCAAGCATTGAAAGCGGAATCACTGCCGCCGTGATCAAGGCCGCCCGCACGTTACCCAACAGAAGGAAAAGGACAACGATGACCAGTAATGCGCCTTCCAGCAGGTTTTTTTGCACTGTCGCGATGGTTTTGTCGACCAGGGTCGTACGGTTATATACCGCTTCGGCGACCACCCCCTCGGGCAAGCTGGCATTGACCAGTTTCAATTGTTCCCCCAACGCATGGGAAACCGTTCGGGAATTGGCGCCCATCAACATAAAGGCCGTCCCCAGCACAGTCTCATGGCCATCGCGCGTTGCGGCACCGGTTCGCAGTTCCTTGCCAATGGCTACATCGGCCACCTCAGCCATGCGGACAGGAAATCCGTCCTTGGTAGTGACAATGAGATTTTCGATATCTTCAATGTTGCGGAGTTGGCCGGGGGAGCGCACCAGCAGTTGTTGTCCATTGGATTCGACATAGCCAGCGCCCTTATTGTCATTATTGTTGCGCAGCACATCGGCGACCGTCTCCATGGTGATGCCGTAAGACAACAGCTTTGCCGGATCGGGCGTGACATGGTACTGCTTGTTGTATCCGCCAATGGTATTGATTTCGGTGACGCCGGGTGTCTGCATCAATTGCGGACGAATGATCCAGTCCTGAATCTCACGCAATGCAATTGCATCATACGGGCGCCCATCAGGCTGACGCGCATCAGGACTCGCCTCCACCGTGTACATGAAAATTTCACCCAGACCCGTCGCCATGGGCCCCAATTCGGGCTCAAGCCCTTCGGGCAGACGACTTTTGATTTGTCCGAGCCGTTCGTTGATCAAACTGCGGGCAAAGTAAATATCAGTCCCGTCCTCAAAAACCACGGTGACCTGGGAGAGACCGTAGCGAGAAAGCGAGCGCGTATAGGCCAGCTGGGGTAACCCGGCCAACGCTGTTTCAACGGTAAAGGTAACGCGCTGCTCGGCTTCGAGCGGGGAGTAACCGGGCGCCTCGGTATTGATCTGCACTTGCACGTTGGTGATATCGGGAACAGCATCGATCGGAAGCTTGAGATAACTCCAGGCCCCAATACCGATCAGCACCAACACCATCGACAGGACCAGCCATCGCCGCTGGATGGAAAACTGTAAAATCGCTTGTATCATGGGTGATCTCCTCAGTGATCGTGCGAGGCGCCGGATTTCTCCAGATCGGCCTTCAGCAGATAACTGTTTTCCACCACGTAACGATCACCGGGCTGCAAGCCCTCCAACACTTCCGTGAACTGACCATCGGAACGGCCTAACTCCAGCGGGCGTATTTCATAGGTATCACCCACCTGAATGAAAACCACCTGCCAATCCCGAAAGCTTTGCAGCGCCCGATTATCCACCAGGAGTGGCGCCTTGACTGACCCCACAATGACCTCTGCCTCGGCAAAAGTGCCTGGCGTCCACTGACGATTATCGTTATCCAACGGAATACGCGCGATCAGGTAAGGCGCTTCGCCTTGCGCGGGCGTCATATAGGAGATTCGCCCCTCGGCGCTGGCGTGATCCTGATGCACGCGCACGGTTTGCCCGGGCTTTATCGACGAAGCATCCTGCGAGAAGACGCTCAACTCCATCCATACCTGATCATAATTGGCCACCACCATTAGCACTTGATCACCGCTGAACTCGCCGATGTTGGCGTGCTTTTCAACGACGGTTCCACTGAAGGGAGCGGTAATGGTGTATCGCTTGAGACTTTCGTTAGCTTCGATCTCAACCAGGGATTGTCCGGTTTTGACGGTGTTGCCGAGCGAGGCATGCACTTGTGTGACGACACCCGGAAAGCGTGCGCGCAAGTGGCTAACACGCTGAGGATCGGCAATGATTTTGCCGTAAAGTCGCCTGGTTTGATTCAGTTCGCCACTGCCGGCGACGGCTGTCGTTATGCCTGCCTTCTGCGCGATTTCACTCTCTATGTGCAGCCGACCTTCATAGGATTCGTATTTCCACTCGTAGGTTTTACCATCGACGGTCGCAGCCACTTTGACATCGAACGAATGGGGTTCGGTGACAATGACATCCCCCAATAAATAATCTTCCTTGGGAGCAAAATTAAATCTATCAACCTGACCACCAAGCCGGGTAAGCTCAACCGTCATCGTCGCAGGGCGCACAGCCTGACCGTTGCGCATGACCCACGCACGGTACTCAGGCGGTACTCCTTTTTCGAAAATCGCCAACTCGACGGTAATGTCTTCTGCTTCCAGCAAACGACCTCCATGCGGGCCCTTGGCGGGCTCATCATGGTGCTCTTCAGCTTCTTCTTCATGGCCATGGCCACCACCTGCCACGACAATCGACGGATTGATTAATACGCCCAGCGTGACGCCCAACAGGAATTGTTTGATCAAACGATTCATTTTCATGAGGAATTTCGCATCCATTACTGAGCGTTGCGCTCAAGGTAAACCAGTGGTTCGGAGGTAAGCTGTTCGATATCGGCGCGATAACGCAACGCATCGGCAGCGGCATCGATGGTTTGACGTCGCGCCTGTATCAACTCGGTTTTGGCGGCCACCCACTCCACGTAACCGTAACGACCACGCTCATAGGCTAGGCGGGTTTCCCGAAGGGCGCTTTCCAGTGTCGGTAACACTTCGCCTTTGAGCGTGGCAACCGTCGAAAGCGCTTGCCTGCGGCGCTCAAAGGCATCAGCCAATTGGCTGCGCAGCAATAACCACTGAATGTCTCTTTCTGCCTCGATGCTGTCACGTTCGGCGAGTGCTGATTTCACGGCACCACGCGCGCGAGCATCGCTACCCAACGGAATGCTGATACCCGCGACCAAGGCCATGTCCTGTGTTTCTTGCAATCGGCGCACACCCGCATTCCATTCGACATTGGTGACGCGCTGGCTTTGCGCAAGACGCACGGCGGCGTTCTTGAGTCGGGTCTCGTCGGTCAAGGCAGCGAGTGCCGGATGCTGCTCCAGACGCGTGACCATGGCGTTGAAATCACCAAGCTCCCCCAAGGCAAACAGATTGCCTTCAGCCCGTGCAAAATCACTCTGAGGTTCACCCCACATGGCCGACAGCGCATTACGGGCGCGTTTCAATTCGCTGTCAGCGACATTCACCTCGATCGTGGCCTGGCTTTGCGCTGCTCTTGCCCGCAGCACCTCAGCCTCTGGTGTCAGCCCCGCTTGCGCACGCTGCCGGATGGAAGAGGTCATGTCATCAGCCAACTGGTTGGCATCACGTGCGAGCGCAAGACGCTCCTGCGCTGCAATAACATCAATGTAACGTCGGGTCACCTCACCCAGAAGATCGAGTGATTTCACCCGTTGCTCTGCGTCAAGTTGGCCGGCTCTCGCATCGACAACGGCCACTCTTGCTTCCGCCTGCCCCCCCATTTCGATGATTGACGACAGGGCCAGAGTGAAATCCGCAGAGGAAAAGGCAGAGTAATCATCCGTACCAAACGCATTTTCTACGTCGGCATTAAGCGCAAGCGGTGGCGGTAGCGATTGCGTGCGTCGCTCACCTTGCAAAGCGGCCTCTTTGAAGCGAAACACAGACAGCGATGGATTATTGTCTAGTGTCGCCCGAATGGCTGACGACAAGGTGAGCCACTTGCTCTGATCGTCGACAGCATGACTGGAGAGAGAAATGCCGAACGTGAGGGTGGCGACCAATACGGCGCGCCCGAACGCATTTGTCAGCACATTTCGCTGAGGAAAGACAGCTTTTTTGAGGCAAAAGTCGCCCCACCCACCCTTGGCGAGAGATTCAAACAACATGGGTACAGCCTCGCAGATTGGAAACGATCGCTATCGCCACATTGACGATAGCGAAGCCTGAATTGCCGTTTATTCCGCTATGGTATGCACGTGGGATGGCGTGCTGGAGGACAGCGGGTTTACGCTGGCATGAAAGGCCACTTTCACAACACTGCCTGGAGGCAAGTCGCTTGGCAGTTCGGCATAAAATCTCGGGCCGCCTTTGCGCTGAGTTTTCGGTGAGAGGAGTGAAGGGGAATACCCTGCGGTGGTCTCGGCAAGGCGCTTTCCATCGGCGCTGTAGACCGCCACATCGATGTGACCAGGTTCGGGGCGGAAAGAGGTGACAGCGGCGTTGATTCTGCCGCTGACGATGGTGTTTTTGTCATTCTGTTCAAGGTTGAGACGATGAAACGTCCAGCCGGTACTCGGGTCACTGATAGCATCAATACGAACAGGCTCAGCTTGTGCAGAAACGGCAGACACGGCGAAAAACACAGAAAAAATAGCGTATTTCATGGCAAATATCCCACGATGATTCAGTCGAAAATCGATAACGTAGCGAAGCGGTGAACGACGTGAACAGAATCAAACAATGGGAGGGCGGAAGGGAGAACCAGCAGGGGCAGAGGAAACAAAAACTTGATTGTTGGGCCAGAAAACCGACTCTTGACGAAGGGCAAACGTCAGCAAGTTACCCGCCGCAAACACGCCGCAACCAAGATGGAAATGGCAGCAATGCTCAAGGTGTAGGTGATCGGGCAAGAAAACATCCGCTTGGGGCGCAGATGCATTCGACACCTGCGCGACTTCATGATGATGGTGAGCCTCCTGATCATGCAGAGGGTGCGCCACACCAAATGCCAGCAACGACTGCAGTGCAATCGCTACGATCAGCAAATGACATATGACGGTTCTGTACAAGGGAAACTCCAAAACAAGTTTTCGCTTACTAGAATAGCGACAACCCAGCGAGGGTTCAAGGTACTTGCGTACTGGCCGAGTGTTCTCGCTCACAACCAACGCCTGACCCGGCTTTTGTACGACTCCCATTGCACGCCAAACATGGCAGCCATCGTGCGTTCTTCTGGCGCGATTTGAAATCGGTTCATATACAAGACAAACAGCAATACCCCTACACTTAACAGGGGTGCTTGAAGATAGATGACCAACGCCAGGAGCCAGAGGGCAAATCCGACATACATGGGATTCCTCGAAATCGAATAGACGCCGGAAACTACAAGCGCCGATGCCTTTTCAGGCATTCGAGGGTCCACCGTCGTTTTCATCTTCCTGAATTCCAGAACACCTGCTACCGCCAAAAGAATCCCTATCACCAATACCGTTATAGCGAGTAGCGTTGACCAAAAAGCATCAATACTTACACGAGGCAACCCGGGCGATACACCCCATAAAATGCAGGCCCAGACAATCACTTGCACCAACGGGGGAATTTTCTTTTCAAGCGCGTTCATTGTTCATCCCCTTCAATAGTCTCAAACCATTTCCCACCACCAACAGGCTCGTGCCCATATCGGCGAATACCGCCATCCATAGTGTCGCCATTCCCACCACGGCCAGCCCCAGGAATATCGCCTTGATCCCCAGCGCCAGCGCAATGTTTTGCTTGAGAACAGACGCCGTGTGGCGAGAGAGCTGTATGAGTCTCGGGATTTTTCGCAAATCGTCATCCATGATGGCAACATCTGCTGTTTCAATCGCCGTGTCAGTGCCTGCCGCTCCCATGGCGAAACCGATGTTGGCGCGCGCCAGCGCAGGAGCGTCGTTGACACCGTCACCGACCATACCCACTGTTCTGCCCTGATTAACGAGGGCGTTGATGGCCATCAGTTTATCTTCGGGGAGTTGATTCCCGCGAATATCATCGATACCCACCTGCTTGCCAATCGCGTTTGCCGAGTGATTGTTATCGCCGGTCAGCAAGAGCGTTTTGACGCCCAGCGCATGCAATTGGCTGATGGCGTCGACACTCTCACTTTTCACGGTGTCCGCCACCGCAAACATCGCAAGCACCTGCGCCTCATCTGCCAGCAATACAACGGTCTTGCCCTGCTGCTCCCATGAAAAAAGTGCCTGCTCAATCGATGGAGAGCAAATCCTTAGTTCCTCAATGAGGCGATGATTTCCCAAACGGTACAAGCGCCCGTTCACTCTGCCCTCCACACCTCGCCCGGGAATGGCTTTGAAGTCGTCCACATTCAGGGGAGCAATTGCTCCGGCGGCACGCAGCAGGGATTGAGAAACCGGGTGATCCGAACGCGCGGCAAGACTCAAGGCCAGCACTCGATGATGGTCAGCGTTATTTTCATCGATCGATAGAAAATCCGTCTGTTCTGGCTTGCCATGAGTGACGGTTCCCGTTTTATCCAACGCGAGAACTTGCAGATGTCGCGCACTTTCAAGATAGACACCACCTTTGATCAAAATGCCCTGGCGTGCGGCGGCTGCCAGACCGCTGACAATGGTCACGGGAGTAGAAATTACAAGTGCACACGGACAAGCGATCACCAGCAACACCAATGCACGATAAATCCAATCATGCCAGAGACCGTCACCGAACAATGGGGGCAACACGGCAACCATAACCGCAATAGCAAAAACGACAGGAGTGTAAATTCCAGCAAACTTATCCACAAAGCGCTGGGTTGGGGCACGAGTCCCTTGTGTTTCTTCTACGGCGCGAATGATACGGGCAAGTGTCGTGTTATTTACGGTGGCGGTCACCCTATATTCCAGCGATCCCGCTTCATTGATCGTTCCCGCAAATACGACATCGCCAGGGCCTTTCTCGACAGGCAAACTCTCACCCGTGATAGGCGCCTGATTAATTGTGGAACGTCCGGCAAGTACCTCGCCATCCAGCCCAACGCGCTCGCCTGGACGGACCCTGACAACAGCCCCAAGGGGAATCAATTTGACATCAGTCTCTTGCCACCCGCCATCGGGTTGACGCACCGTCGCTTTTTCCGGAGCCAAATCGAGTAACGCGCGAATAGCGTGGCGGGCACGATCTATGGATTTCGCTTCGATCAATTCCGCCACAGAGAACAGGAACATGACCATGGCGGCCTCAGGCCACTGTCCGATCAACATGGCACCAGTAACCGCAATGCTCATCAGGGCATTAATATTGAGATTGCGGTTCTTGAGGGCAATCCAGCCCTTTCTGTATGTTCCCAAACCGGTACTGGCGATGGCGATCAATGCCAGCACGAGCACCAGCCATCGCTCTCCCATGCCGGAAAATTCCACCAGTTCAGCGCCTATGGCGGCCACCCCTGCAACCACCAAGGGCCACCAATGCTTCTTTTTGGCCGGTGTAGAAACACCGGACGAATCGCTTCCCGATTCTATGCGCACCGGAATGAAATCCAGTGACTTCAGGGCAGCGAGCAGGGAGGGTTCGCTTCCCGGAAGGTGAACAATCGTCAATATTCGCTGCATGAGGTTGAATTCCAGCGCGCTAACGTCGGGGCGCGACCCCAGCATGTCACGAATCATTTTTTCTTCTGTTGGACAATCCATGGCATCAATGCGGTAGCGAGTAGTTTCACAATCAACACCACGTGGGCTTTGATCTGGCCCCTGGGGCTGCGAGGGGATCGCCGCGCAGGCGGAATGGTTGCCACAACAGCTGCTCATATCGAACTCCTGAGTCGTTAGTGTTGAGAAGTAAACACCCTGGAGTTACTCTAGAGTCAAGCAATTGTTGGGAGGGCGCGTCATGAAAATAGGCGACTTGGCAAAACGGGCGGATTGCTCAGTAGACACCATACGGTTTTACGAAAAAGAAGGACTATTGCCGAATCCATTGCGGACTGCGGGTAACTATCGTGATTACGACGATCGCCATGTTGAAAGCTTGACTTTCATCCGGCATTGCCGGGCTTTGGACATGAGCCACGAGGAAATACGTCAATTATTGCACTGGCGTGAACAGCGCTCGGAACCCTGTGGGGAGATAAACGCATTGATTGATCGGCATATTCTCCATGTAACGGAGCGCATTCAGAGCCTGCAGGCCCTCGAAATGCAGCTGAAATCGCTGAGAAATCGATGCAATGCCGAGCGGGAGGTCGAAGCGTGCGGAATTTTGCAGGAGCTTGCCAGCCATGGTAGTTCGCATGGGGCGAACGAAAACAACCACCTGGCACAGGTGTCCTTGCACGAAAAACCAAGGCCGGGAAGAACCTGAAGCATATAGGAAGGGGTAACGCGGTGAGTGACTGGTTCTTTTTAAATCGGCAGTACACCAAGCCAAACAAATCCTCTGAAAAAGCCGGGGCTTGCGTACGCCAAAACCAAATCAAAAACATTTTCTCTTTAAAATCAAATCATTACAAAATCGGACATTTTATGCCGGAAAGAATCGGACATTTTATGCCGGAACTGTCACGGCGAGTCTAGACATTAGCTGTCCAAGCCCGGATCGGTGGCAGATAAAGGTTCGACATGAACAACTACCGGATCATCCCCCGGTAGCGTCAGACGCTGTCCGGAGCATGTTTGATGTGCCTTGGCAGTGCCAGCGACAGGAAAGCGGCAAGCAGGACAAACGCCGTTGAGATCACCAGGCAAGCCTCCAGCCCGTAACGCTGGAAAACCCACCCCGACAGTACCGTCCCCAGCAGCCGCCCGAGGGCATTGGCCATATAGTAGAAGCCGACATCCAACGACACGCTGTCTT
>JBPOHS010000059.1:0-32265 GCA_052035295.1 Pseudomonadota bacterium | reverse complement strand
TTCATGCGGGCACATTATCCTACTCACGAAGATCTGTTGCGCACCAAAATCATGGATGCCGCTATTGTCTGCATGCAGGAAAAAGGCATCGACAAGACGCGTATTGGTGATATTGCAAAGGAACTCGATGTTTCGCGGCAGACGATTTACAACTATTTCGATAGCAAAACGGTGTTGTTCGATGCCGTGTTTTCGCGTGAGGCGGTGACACTGGCGGCAAGCATTGCGAATCATATCGACAAATTCGATGCGCTGGACGAGAAATTCGTACAGGCATTTTTGTTTGCGGTCGAAGCGTTTCCCAAGCATCCGGTGTTGGCGCATGTAGTGACCAGTGGCGGTGAGTTTCTGCGCGAGGTGGGGCATTCGCGTGAGCGGATGCAGGCGTTCGGGGAGTTGGTGTTGTATCGGGTGTTTGAAGCGCATCCGGCGTTGCGAGTGGATGCGCAGGAAATTTGTGAGTTTATTTCGCGGAATATTATTTCGTTTCTGGTGATGCCGGATCCGAATCCGAGATCGCCGGAGGAATTGGCGGGGTATGTTCGGCGGCGGTTGTTGCCGGGGGTAGGGATTTTGAGTTAATTCCCCGCCAGAATCTTCTCTGCCCCTTTCTCGGCAATCATCACGGTAGGCGCATGAATATTGCTGCCAGTAATGGTTGGCATGATCGAGGAATCAATGACACGCAGGCGTTCCACGCCGTGCACCTTCAGATCGGCATCCACCACGGCCATGGCATCGTTACCCATCGGGCAGGTACCGGCAGTGTGGTAGACGGTTTCCACGTGTTCCAGAATCCACTGCTTTAGCTCTTCGTCGCTCTGCACCGAAGGCCCCGGGCTTTCTTCGCCGCCGTGAAAGGCTTGCATGGCCGGTTGCGAGAGAATCTGGCGGCCGAGTCGAATACCGTGCATCAGGGCATTCAATTCCTTTTCTTTTTCGAAATAGCCGGCGTGAATAATCGGTGCTGCAAACGGATCGCCGCTGCGTAACGTCACGCGTCCACGGCTTTGCGGGCGCAGATGGCAGATGTGCAAGACGAAACCGGCGCGCATCGGGGTGAAAAGCCCGCGCCCATGAGGTTCCATGCGGATGGCGGCAAATTGCAACTGCAGATCGGGAATGGGTTCATCCGGGCTGGAACGCACGAAGCCGCCACAGTCGGTGGGGGTGAAAACGAAATTCTTTTGCAGCAACATGCGCGCAAAAAACGCGAGGCTATGGCGCGTGGGGGCCACGGCCATCGAAGTGCCGGATTTGTCGAGGCAGCGAATGATGACGTCCGGATGATCTTGCAGGTTTTCGCCAACACCTGGCAGGTCATGCACAACGTTAATGCCATGCGCCTTGAGTTCGGCCGCCGGGCCGATGCCGGACAGTTTGAGCAGATGGGGCGAATTGATTACGCCGGCGCTCAGGATGACCTCGCGTTTGGCCGCAAGCACTTCGCGCGGTCCACGAGGACCGTTACGGCTGATTTCCACGCCGATGGCAACTTTCCCTTCGAAGCAAATGCGGGTGACCTGCACACCGGTCAACACGGTCAGGTTGGGGCGTGAGAGGGCATCGTCCAGAAAGGTGTAAGCGCTGTTGGCGCGCTGGCCGGCGGGCGTTTGGGTGACCTGGAAGAATCCGCAGCCTTCCTGGGTGGCGCCGTTCAAATCATCGTTCAGCGCTTGCCCGGCTTCGCCACAGGCTTTGACGAATGCCTCGCTCACCGGAAAGCGGAAATTGGTGTCGACGACATCCATGGTGCCTGCCGCGCCATGCCAGGCATCGGCACCGCGTTGCTGGCGTTCGGAATGGCGAAACCAGGGCAGGACGCTCTGGTAGTCCCAGCCCGGATTTCCCAGTGAGGCCCAATGATCGTAATCGCTCGGGTGGCCGCGGGTGTAAATCATCGCGTTGACCGAACTGGAACCGCCGAGCGCGCGTCCCCGGGGCCAGAAGAAACGCCTGTGGCCGGTGCGCGCTTCCGGTTCGGTGTGATAACGCCAGTTGTAGGTGCGGCTGTTCATGAGAAAGAGCATGTTCAGCGGATTGCAGTTGCGAATCCAGTAAGTGCGATCGCTGGGGCCGGCTTCGATCAGGCAGACGCGATGCTGCGGATTCGTTGACAAACGATTGGCCAGCAAGCATCCGGCTGAACCTGCTCCCACGATGATGTAATCAAACATGTTCTCTCCTCACCGCCTGATGACATCCTCTGTCACCAGGCGCCACTCTCTTTAGGACACGACTTTTTACGGTGCAACTATTTCAAGACGCAGCTATTTCAACGCACGGCTATTTCAAGGTGCCGCTAATTCAAGGTGCAACTTTTTTCAAGGAGCTATTTTGCGTTTCAGGGCGCGCGTGACCGACAGCGGCAGGCTGGGCAGCGAGCGCAGCACCCATGGCAGCACTTTGCGTTTCACGCCATTGAGCGATTCGGGCACAACGGCTTCGATCAGGTGCGGGCCAGGATGGCTGAAGGCGTATTCGAGCGCTTTGACCAGGGCTTTTGACGAGTTGACGCGTACGCCGTGCACGCCCATGCCTTGTGCCAGTTGGGCGAAGTTTAGCACTGGCCCGTTGAGATCCAGTTGGGACTTGGCTTTTTCGCCGATGGATTCTGCGCCCACGCGTTCCAGCTCGATATTCAGCACCGAATATGACGCGTTATTGAAAATGATGGTGGTGACGTTGAGGTTTTCCCGCGCCATTGTCCACAGCGCCTGCACGGTGTACATCGCGGTGCCATCCCCGATAAGCGCCAGCACAGGCCGGTCGGGGCAGGCGATGGCGGCGCCAACGGCGTTGGGAAGTCCCTGGCCGATCGCGCCACCGGTCAGCGTGATAACGTCGTGTCTGGGGGCGCCGGTGGTCATGGTGTTCAGCATGAGGCCCGAGGTGATGGATTCATCCACGATGATGGCGTTCTCGGGCAGCAGATGGCCCACGGCCTTGCAGACTTTTTCGGCGGTCAGCTTGCCGCGCGGGCAAGCCGGACGTTGCGGGATCTGCAATACAGGCTGGGCGTTAGTGGCGCCGAGCGCGAGTGTCAGTTTTTCGAGGCTGGCGCAGGCATCCTGCTGGGTGGTCGACAAAGTCAGCACCTGGCAGCGGTCAGGCACCAGATAGCTCTTTTTACCGGGATAGGCGAAGAACGACACGGGTGCCTTGCAGTCCACCAGGATCAGCTGATCGACATCGGCGAGCTGCACGCCGGCCAGTTCGGCCAGATAAGCGATACGCTCGACGGCGGGCAGGCCCGCGCCGCGCTCGATGCGGGTCGGAAAGGTTTCGGCCAGCAGGGTGACGCCGGTGTGGGCGGCGATGCGTGCGGCGGCCAGCAGGCTGGGTTCACGCAGGGCACGTCCCCCCAGCAGCAGGGCGGTTTTCTTGCCGCTGCGAATGGCGTTGGCGACGGCGTCGATGGCTGCATCGTCGGCGGCCGGGGGCGTCGTTGGCGCCGGCACGGCGCAGGGTACGCCGCCTTCCCCCCAGGAAACATCGGCCGGCAGGATCAGGGTCGCCACCTGGCGATCGCGGGCGGCGGCAATGGCATCGGCTGCATCCTTGCACAGCTCGCCGGTGCTTTTGGAGGTGCGCACGAAGCCGGGGGACACGTTGCGTGCCACGGTTTCGATGTCGGACTGCAACTGGGCATCGAATTTGACGTGGTAGGTGGCGTGGTCGCCGACGATATTCACGACCGGCACTTTGCCTTTGCGGGCGTTGTGCAGGTTGGCGAGCCCGTTGCCGAGCCCGCAACCCAGATGGAGCAAGGTCGCCGCGGGTTTGTCGGCCATGCGTGCATAGCCATCGGCAGCGCCGGTGGCGACGCCTTCAAACAGGGCGAGCACGGCGCGCATGTTGGGTTCGTCGTCGAGGGCGGCCACGAAGTGCATCTCGCTGGTGCCGGGGTTGGTGAAGCAGACGTCAATGCCTGCATCGACCAGGGTTTTCATCAGGGCTTGGGCGCCGTTGGGCATGGGATTCTCCAGCAAATCAAAGGGTGGAATGGGGTGGGATCGATGGCGATGGCGCCGTCGATCGGGAAAGGTTCGGGGGTGTCTGGGCGGTACTGGCGCGGTTCGCCTGGGGGGTGTCCAGTTGGGCAGCACCGATATCGGCTATGCGCGTCACGCCGGTGAGTGTCATGGCGAGGCGCAGTTCCTGCTGCCAGCTGGCGAGCAGGCGATGGACGCCTTCCTCACCCTCGGCAGCGAGTGCCCAGATCCAGGGCCGGCCGATGAGGACGCCTTTGGCGCCGAGGGCGAGCGCGCGAAACACGTCAACGCCACTGCGGATGCCGCCATCGACCAGCACCTCGGTGCGATCGCCGACCGCGCTGACAATGGCGGGCAATTTGGAGGCCGTCGAGGCGACGCCATCGAGTTGGCGCCCGCCATGGTTGGAGACCACGATGCCATCCGCGCCCACCTGCACGGCCGCGAGGGCGTCGTCTTCATCGAGAATGCCCTTGAGCAGCAGCTTGCCGCGCCATTGGTCGCGCAACCACGCGATGTCGGCCCAGGTGACGGTGGGATCGAACTGCGAATCGACCCAGGCCTTGAACGCATCCAGATCGCGGGCGCTGGGGACGGCGTCGGCGAGGTTGCCGAAACTGAGCGGCTTGCCTTTGACGGCGACGTTCCAGACCCACCCGGGGCGGGTCAGCACCTGACTGGCCTTGAGCAGCACGGAACGCGGGCCGGTCGCCGAGAGGCCGTTGCGGGTGTCGCCATGGCGCATGCCCGGCAGGGGCAGGTCCACGGTGAACACCAGGGTGCGGCAACCGGCATTCCAGGCTTTTTGCAGCAGGGATTGCACCAGGGCCCGGTCGCGGATCATGTAGAGCTGAAACCAGAACGGTTCGCTGGCCGCGGCCTGCACTTCGTTCAGCGGGCAGATGCCGACCGTGGACAGGGTGAAGGGAATGCCGGCGTTGTTGGCGGCGCGCACGGCCTGCGCTTCGCCGCGTCGAGCCATCATCCCCGCCAAGCCGATGGGAGCGAGTACCACCGGCAGTTTGCAGTTCTGCCCGGCAAGGGTGGTGGACGTGTCGATGCGGTCGACGTTCACCAACACCCGCTGGCGCAGGTGGACCTGTGCCCAGTCGGATACGTTTGCCGCCAGGGTTTGTTCGTCAGTCGCGCCGCCGTCGATATAGTCCGCCAGAAAGCGCGGCAGGCGGGCGCGGGCACGCTCGCGGAAGTCGCCCGCTGTCGCGGGATAAGCAAGGTTCAGCATGGGTGTCGCTCCCGAAAATGTCGGTGCTGGTCCTGAAAGGTAGACGGGGAAACGCCTACCGGCCCAGGAACGAGCGGGCGGCGGCACGTGCCGTCAGGATGCACCCGGGCAGGAACGTGCCTTCCAGCGAACGTTTGCCGTTGGAGCCACCGCCGCCGAAGCCGGACGCTTCGCCCACGCAATAGAGGCCGTCGATCGGGCGGTCATGGGCATCGAGCACGCGGCTTTGCAGGTCGGTGCGCAATCCGCCCAGACTCTTGCGGGTGATCAGCTGGGTGTGAATCGCAATGAACGGGCCGGAACCCTTGGCCTGCAGCGGCGCGGGCTTGCAGGTGCGCAGGCGGTCAGGCCCCCACTGGCGGGCGTGCAGGATGCGGCGGATCTGGTCATCGTTCTGCAGACGCAAGCCACCCTTGAAGTTGGCGTCGAAGGTATTGGCGGTGGCTTGCAGGACGGTCGGGTCGATATCGAGCGAGCAGGTGAGCGCATTCATCTTGTTGGCGAGTCCGCTGAGCGTCTCATCGACGATGAAGTGCGGGCATTCCTCCTGCATCTGGCGCACCAGGCGGTGGTTGCCGAGCAGGGTTTCCTTGAGGAACAGCGGGAACTGTTTGTCGCGAATGCGCTGGTTGTGCTCGGCGCCGGAGATTGCGAATTCTTTGGCGGCGATGCGCCAGTTGAGCAACTGCCAGGACCAGGGTTTTTCCTGTTCGGCGACGCGTTGGCACAGCCAGTGGGTGTCAAAGCCCGTCACCAGCGGCTCAGGGCCAATGCGTTCCCCCCGGTGGTTGAGCCACAGCGCGGATTTGCAGGGAATGGTCGACAGCCCGTGGCCTTCGAAATGGGGGAAGGGGTGCGGGAACCCGGCGGCGTAGTTCCACATTTCGCCGGCGTGGGTGATGCGGCCACCGAGGCGGTCTGCGACCCAGTGATGCAGTTTGCCGTCGGCGAACGGGTGGGCACCGTTGAGCATGGTCTCTGGCATCGGGCGGTGCTTTGGCCAGTTGGCGCGGGTTTCTTCATGGCTGCCGTTGATGCCGCCCATGGCGAGCACCACGATGGGGGCGGTGAAGCGCACGTCCTCGCCGGTGATTTCGTTGATGGCGAGGGCACCGCTGACCTTGCCACCGGCGTGTTCGAGGCCGGTGATGCGGTGGCGGTGGAGGAGCGTCAGGCGCCCGTTCGTGTTGGCGCGATGCAGGGCGGCGACGATGCAGCGCACCAGTTCGCGTGAGGTGCCCCAGACCACGTGGTAGCGGGGCAGGCTGTTGCCATCACCCTGCATGCCGCGTTCGACCCAGTTCACGGCAGGCGCAAAACGGATGCCCTCGTTGGTCAGCCAGTCATAGACCTCGCTGCTGGAATGCTCGACGTAATAACGCGCCCATTGCAGGGGTAGTTCATCCTCGGGATCCAGGTTGCCGAATCGGATCCAGTCACGCAGGGCCACTTCGGGTGTGTCCGGAATCCCCATTTTCGCCTGCAGGGGCGTTCCCACCAGGGCCATTCCGCCAAAGGCCCACAGGGCCAGTCCACCGAGACGTTCGGGCGTGTCGCGATCGACCACCGTGACGGATTTGCCGGCACGCAGGGCTTCGAGGGCCGCGACGAGGCCGGCAAGGCCACCACCGGCAACAAGGACGTCTGAAGCGATCGTTTTATCTGAAGCAGTCGTCTTCTCTGAAGCAAAGTTCTTGTTCATGTGTGGATGCTTCCTGGGTAGAGGGACAGGCGTAAACGTTGTCAGCCACGAAGATAACCCGCTAACATTCGATCAACATTGACCTGGGAGGACACAAGTATTGACTTTGAAGGCCAGCGTGTCGATGGGATGGGTGAATACGGTGATCGCGGTCGTTGAGCGGCTGGGCGTGACGCGTGATGCCTTGCTGGCCGCTTCCGGTATGGCGCCCGACGCCCTGTCGGCCGAACGCTGGCCCATCGACTTCATTACCCGTTTATGGCACGCCGCCGAACGTTGCACGGGCGACTCGGGGTTGGGGCTCAAGGCGGGGGCCGGGGTGATTCCGGCCAGTTTCAGCGTGGTGGGGTTTGCCCTGCAATCGGCGGCCACGCTGCGCGAAGCGATTGCGATGGTACAAAAATACCAGCCCTTGATCTCGGATGGCGGGCGCTTTCAGATGTTGGCGGGCGGCGCTACAACTTGGGTGGTATATCACCCCCGGCAGGGGGAGCTGGCTTTCAGCCCGCATCAGATCGAGGCGGTGCTGGCGGCGGTGGTCACTTTCGCCGGATGGGTGACGGGGGATGCGTTGCGCCCGCGTCGGGTGCAGTTCAGCCAAGCGAGATTGGGGCCGGTGAAAACGTATCGGGAGGTGTTTGGGTGCCCGGTCGACTTCGAGCAGGCGTTCAGTGGCCTGCTGGTGGATAACAGCGTGCTCGACAAGCCGTTGCCCCAAGCGGATCCCCAATTGGCGAAAATGCACGAGCAATACACGTCGGCACGGCTGGCGGCGTTGGCGATCCACCAGGTATCGGCTGACGACCTGCGGCAGTGGCTGCTTTCCCACATGGGGCCGCAGGTGCCCCGGCGTGGCCACGCAGCGCAGGCGTTGGGCATGAGTGAGCGTACGCTCGCACGGCGGCTGAAGGATCAAGGGGTAACCTTTGACGGGTTGTTGGATGACGTGCGCCGCGAGTTGGCGTTACAGCGGGTGGCGGATGGGGCCGGATCGCTGGCGGATATTGCGTTGGGGCTGGGATTTGCTGAGCAGAGCACGTTCTACCGGGCGTTTGCGCGATGGACGGGGATGACGCCGGGGCGGTGGCGGGACATCAGGGGAGATTAGAGCTCGGGTTGCTGCTAGCGTGATTCGTCGCCCCGAAATGATAACGATAATAACAAGTAAATGAATATGGAGTACGCATTGAAAATGACCATAGGCAACCCGCAGGGTGACCGGGTAAGTCCCATCAGGAATGGCATGGTCGCCATTTCATTGTTCGCAATGTTTCTGCTGGGTTCGGCAATACTGGTGGCGCTGCAGCAGCCCGCGTTTGATGTGCAATTTCAGGCAGAAACAGACCGTGTCGTGGTAACCCAGCGCACGGATCCCGGGGAAAGCCCTCTGTTGTTGCAAGAGGTGCTGACGATCGACGGATTGATTGCCGATCCGATACTTCTGACAAGAGAGCCGGATCATTTGCCGACGTACGCTGAGTACAACCGATTTTTTCAGGGTCAATTTCAATTATGGACGCTTCTTGATGATCGTGGGCTGACACTCATGAGTAGCGATGGCCAGCCACTGATGGTGAACGTCAGAGAGCGGACATTGGCTGATTTGCCCGCCGGTTTCTGGGTCCAATTGGGTGCAGGCAGCATGGCCTTGCTGATCAGCGGAGGGGTCTGGAGTTATCGCAGGCATTTACCCAGTGCTCGTGCATTTGTTATCTGCGGCGTCGGATTTGCCGTGGTGTGTTGCACTCTGGCAGTGTATTCCTTGCGTGAATTGGTGATGAATCCCGAGGTATTTTTGCTTTTGCAGCAAATCAACCGACTTGCTGTCACCGTTCTCACGTTAAGTGGAGTGGTGTTGTTTTGGTATTACCCGCAACGGTTGGGGCGATTTCCGGTGGCGTGGGTGCTGGGAACGCTGGGAGCAATGCTTTGGCTCAACGAAACATGGCAGTGGTGGGAATGGCCAGGGCACGCCTATCAGGCGCCATTTTTCATCAGCCCGTTATTGGCGTTGCTGGTAGGAATTGCGCAGTGGCGAAAATCCACCCGCCAACCGCTGGAGCGCGCGGCATTGCGTTGGTTGTTGCTTAGTTTCCTGATTTTTTTTGCCGGAATTTTGTTGCTGTATGTCATGCCCAATATTTTCCTGCCGGAAGCAAGCCTCAACCTTGAAATTGCAAGCTTGATCGTGCTGAGCATCTTCGGTGGCGTTGCCCTGGGAATTACGCGCTATCGCTTGTTTGATCTCGAGCGTTGGTGGCTGGAGGCCTGGTTATGGTTTCTGGGTGGCTTGCTCGTGGTCGTGGTGGACATCATCATTGTCAGCTCGCTCGATCTAGGCCTGTCGAGTTCGCTTACGTTGACGGTTCTGTTGGTGGGGTGGGGCTATTTCCCAATGCGCCAGTGGATCTTGAGGCGCATGTCAGGCACCGATAAAACGACGCTTGAGACTCTGCTGCCATCCGTCTTTCGCTTCATGTTGCGTCAGCATGATAGTGGTGAGCAAGCCGAATTCTGGCGGCAGATCCTCAATCATGCATTTCAGCCGTTGCACCATACCCTCGAAGCCTATGCGAGTGAAGCCCCGCGGCTTGGGGATCACGGACTCATGCTTTGTGTGCCAGATATCAGTGGCGGGAAGACGCTGGAGCTTGCTGGCTGCCAACGCGGGCAGAAACTCTTCAATCAGGATGATCTTGCGCTCGTCAGTCAACTGCTGGCATTGATTCGCTATGCCGATGAACAGTATCAAAAACAAAGAGAAGCCACACTACTCGAACGAGAACGCATCATGCGTGATCTGCACGACGAAGTCAGTGCAAAATTGCTCACGCTCATACATCGTTCCTCGGATGAGAATGCCGAGGTGGCCAGGGCGGCGCTATCCAGTCTTCGCGATACGATCTACAGTCTGCAACCCCATAACGAGCGAGATGTGGTCGAGGTTTTTGACGACCTTCGTGCGGAATATCGTGATCGTTGCGAAGCTGCTCAAGTGAATCTGTCCTGGAAATGCGCTGTTGCGGATGACGGGCGAATGAATGCTCACCAGCAAATCAATGTATCGCGTATCATGCGCGAAATCCTCACCAATGCACTGAAGCATGCCAACGCTGGACGTATCGACGTCTCCATTTGCCACCAGTTGCATTCGATCGTCGTTTCCGTCTCTGATGATGGAACGGGATTGCCGAGCGGCGTTCGCAATGGCAATGGTATGCTGAACATGCAAAGACGTTGCCGGGAGTTGTCGGGCACGTTGCGCTTTTGCGAGGTGTTGCCGCATGGGTTGTGCATAGAGCTTTGTTTTCCCCTGGAGATAAACAGTGAAGACCATTTTCATTCTTGAAGATCATCGCGATACACGGGAAATGTTGATCTCGGTCGCCAGGGAAGCATTTCCGGAGGCAGACATCATCTCTACAGAAAATCTTGCAGACGCGCGTGCGCGTATTGTCGGGTTGCGTGTCAGTCTTGCCTTGGTGGATTTGAATTTGCCTGATGGCAGCGGCATAGAATTCATTCGTGAGCTGGCTGCCATGCAGGACGACTGTTATACCGTCGTGGCTACCATTTATGATGATGACAAACATCTTTTTGCCGCGTTGCGAGCAGGCGCCCAAGGGTATCTGCTCAAAGAGGAACGCAGTAGCAATCTGGTGAGTGCACTCAAAGCCATCATCAAGGGGCAACCCCCGTTGTCACCCGCTATCGCCCGGCGAATCTTGCGGCAGTTTAATGATCGCAGTGAATCCGTTGAAAATGTTCCATCGGCGCGGTCGGCAGTCGAGCTGCCACCTGATGACCCGTTGGGTGAGGAAGCCCTCACCCAACGGGAGACAGAGGTGTTGCGGCTGGTAGCCAAAGGGTGCAGTCGTAGCGAAGTCGCTGAATATCTGGGAATTACTGCCAATACGGCTGCCAGCCATGTGAAAAATATCTACCGTAAACTGAATATCAGTTCGCGTGCAGAGGCTGCCATTGAGGCTCGGCGTCGTCAATTGACCTGAATTCTTTCTCGATGGAGGGGGGAGGGGTGAATGTTTCCCTCCTCCGGTTGGGGGATGGTCATCTCACCCGACATCTGCGGATGATGGAAACCTCAACCACCCGGGAGGACTTCCATGTACATCGCCAACTCGCAACGATCTCGTTCGCTTACCATCGCTTTGACTGTATCCGCATTCTGTGCCGCCCCTGTTCACGCCGGTCTTGTCGATATGTCGACGGACCAGGACTGGGTCTTTTTCCGTGATCTGACAAGCGCCCAGTTTTCCCAATACTACACACAGTACCGTAATGCGGGTTACATCATGACGGACATCGATGCCTATGCTGTCGGTTCCTCGGCCCGTTACGCAATGAATTGGCAAAGAAATACTGATAACCGCCTGTGGGCGGAAGTGCGGGACATGACCTCGGCGCAATACAGTGCAAAATGGCAGGAATATGACAGCAAAGGGTATCGGCCGGTAGATGTTGAATCCTACACCATCAATGGAACCACCTACTGGGCTGGCATCTGGATACAGAACAAGGAGGGGGTTGGTGCTCGAACTCATCGAGGACAGAGCGCCAGTGATTACGCCAGCCAGTTCAGCAAAAATTCCGGTGATGGATATCGGCTGGTCGACCTGGAGGTGGCCAATACGAGTAATGGACTCAGATACACCAGTATCTGGGAGCGCAATGTGAAAGGTTATGCCTGGGCGGCGCTGCGGGACATGACGCGCACGGAGTATCAGGAAGAAGCCAATGAAAGAAGCGCAAATGGATACAAGCTCATCGACTTTGAATCCTATGGCTTTGGTAGCTCGCAAGCTTACGCTGCTGTGTGGGTGAAGCAAGGTACTTTGGATTGGCGTGTGCGCAGCGACAGGACCGAGCAAGAGTTTGCCAATTTCAATTATCAGTATGCCGATGAAGGGCTTCGGCTTGTTGATTTTGAGCGCTATTCTACGGAAGAAGGTGTACGGTTTGCCGGTATATGGGCAGAAAACAATGATCGTTATGACTACGTGCAAAAAGGAAATTTGAACACCGCCGTCACTTCCTACCTGAATACAAATAATTTGCCCGGTATTTCTGTGGCAATAATTCGTGACGGCAGTACTATTTATCGACGCGGTTTTGGGTTTGCCGATGTCGCCAACGGGAAAGCGGCGCATGGCAAGACAGTCTACAATGCCGCATCTGTTTCAAAGGTCATCGGTGGAACGCTCGCCGCGAAACTGGAGGGCGAGGGAGTATTGCGCGATGGAACGACCTTCGATCTGGATTTGAGCAACACCACGGCAACCTACATCAATAATCTGCCCGCCGCGCACACCCATACCGTTGACCAACTGCTTTCGCATCTTGGTTGCATGCCGCATTATGGCACCAACCCCGCTATTCCCAATCAGACGACACATTATTCTACCGCGACTGCTGCGATGCAAAGCATCTGGAATACCAGTCTGATTGTTGGTTGTACGCCAAACGCTCAATGGAACTATTCGACACATGGTTTTACCTTGGTTGGCGCAGTGCTTGAGTCTGTCACGGGGAAAACCATAAACGAGCTGATAAACGAAGAATTGCTTGAGCCCTATAATCTTGGAAGCATGAGAGTCATGTATGAAACATCAACGCTTCCAGCAAATCAGTTAAGAGCAGTCCCTTACGCACTGCGTGATCCTGTGCATAGTTCTCCTTCAGTCAGCGATTTTGTTGACCCACCAAGCGCCAATACCAATCCAAATGTTCCCACCAGTTATTCTGACAGCAGTTGGAAAGTGCTGGGCGGCGGGATTGAGACCAATGCCATAGATTTGGCCCGATTTGGCTGGAAGGTGCTTGATGGTGAAATCGTAAGCGCCGATGTTCGAGACAACAGGTTGTGGCAGCCTGTCAATCCTGCCTTTACTCAAGCACTGGCGTGGGATATTCGAACAGACAATGCCGGCCGCAATGTCGCTGAGTGGAACGGTACCTGGACAGGATCCCGCACTTATCTGCGTGCCTATCCGGACGATGGCTTGGTTATCGCCATTATGTCAAACCGGACGTTCCATCGCAGTGACCTTAATAGTGATGTCGATGACCTGGCTAATACCCTTGGAGAGATTGTCCTGCCTTGAAAAATTGGCAGCGCTGTGGATATACAGCTTTCCACTGCGCTGCTTTCCCGCTTGGAGCCCGTGGATATTGATTTGCAGGCAGGCGCTTGGGGGGTGGCCGGTTCACAAAAAAACTTTACACGAGTAAGATCTTTGTCTAGTCTGAGTTTGCGATGAATACGGCTTACGCATCCCGACAACAAAAACAGACGAGGATCACCATGGGCATTCGCTTCAATCATATGGAGCTCACCGTTCCGGTGGGCTTTCTGAAACAAGAACGTCAGAACATCATCGATTTTTACAGCGGTTGTTTTGGTTTCACCTGCATTGAAGTGCCCATGGTGCCCAACGACATCAATCTTCCCGACAAATTCCTGATCAGCACCGACACTGAATTCAGCCAGTTCTTTTTTCTGGCTGAAGATAAAAAACATCTGAAACCAGAGAGTTACGATCACATCGGGTTCTTGATGGATACCTGGGACGAGGTGGATCAAACCCTTGCGAAAGTGCAGGAATTCCAGAAACGGGATCCCCGTGTGGAAATTGCGCACCTGTTCGACGATGACTTCGATGCCGGGCCGGTATTTACCCATTTCTACTACTTTCGTTATTTGTTGCCGATCTGGATCGATGTGCAATTCATTCAGTGGAAACCCGGCATGAAACCCGCGAAACAATGGACCTATGGCATTCCCGCTGTCGCCAAGGCTGAAGCCTGAGAAAAAAGGACATCGTCATGCAAGTCAAACCGCAACTTCCTCCGATTCCGAAAGACAACAAAATCAAGCAGGCACTCAGCCTGGGCATAGGTATATGGGACTATTTTGATCGCATGGAACGGGAAATCGGCGAAACCTATACGCTGACGTTTCCGGGGCAAGGGCCCATGGTGTGGACCTCGGACCCGGAAATGATACAGGACATCCTCAAACTCCAGCGGGAGCAGATTGATGGGCGACTGGTGCAGCTGCCGTTTGATCTGGGCGAAACCAATCTGGTGTTTTCGAACAACGAAGAACACCATGATGCGCGCAAACTCGCGATTCCCATGTTTGCCGGTGACGTGCTGAAGAAACGTGCGCAGATGATGTACGAGATCGTGAATGAACACATCAATACATGGAAAGTGGGCGACACCTTCAATGCGCCCCGCATGATTGGTGACATCACGATGGATATCACCATCGCGACATTGTTCAATTTGCGCAACGGCGAACGCAAGCGGCGTTACCGGGAATTGATGCTGGCGTGGATTCTGGAGGCCAACAGCAATACCAATTTCACCATTGCATCTGTAATCGGTGCGTCCAATTTCCGGCGTTTCCTCAACAAGCAGTATATCCAGCGGCTGGAAACCGGCGAGATGGGGAACGGCAAGCGTGGCCTGCTGCCGTGGAAACGCGGCGTGGATCTTAAAGTGCAGCTGGGCACGATGATTCTGGAAGATGTACGTGCGGCCCGCGCGCGAAACGATGACAGTGAGACGCATACCCTTTCGGTGCTGGCGCGTTCGCGCGACACGAACGGGAATTTGTTGCCAGAAGAAAAGTGCGTCTCGGAAATCTACGGATTCATGATCGGCGGGCATGAAACGTCCGCAGCGACGGCCGCATGGTTCATGATCTGGCTGCAGCAAAAGCCTGAGATCAACGCCAGGATTCGCAAGGAAGTGCTGGATTTCATTGCGGAAACGGGGCGTCACGATCCGTTGCTGGCGTCGGAATTGCCGTATATTACGGCGTGTCTGAACGAGTCGCAGCGAATTACGCCTTCGGCACCGGGGTATATTCGCTGGCTCAAGCAGGATACGCAGCTGGGCAAGTGGTTGATACCCGGTGGGTCGGCGGTGTTGCCGAATATCTATTCCACCCATCGTCGCAAGGATATTTTTGGGGCAGACGCGCTGGAATACAATCCGGATCGCTGGACGCTGCCCAATGGTAAACCTCGCGCGTTCAAACCCTCGGAATTCATGCCGTTTGGTGGTGGTCGGCGTGCCTGTGTCGGCATGAGTCAGGCGCGTCAGCAGTTGCGCATCATTTTCTCGGAGTTGGCGCGGCGCGTGGAGTTCACCTCGGAATTTCAGGGCAGTACCGGCTTGCCGAAATCACGGTTGCTGGGTGGGCAGGTGGAGCCGAAGGATGGTGTAACGATCAAGGTGAGCCAGCTGCGCCCGCAAATGTATGGATACGATCTCGCAAAGCAGGGTAGCGCTGCGGTAGCCTAGACGGGTTTGCGCCTGGTCGGGCGGGTCGCTCGACCAGGGGGGGGGATCCTGCGTGCCTTCAGGGGCGCGCAGAGACTTGGAAGAATGGCCCGGCGCCGACTACGCTTTCAGGATCGTCTGACAGACATTCCAGGCCCTTCATGACTGCCGCCCCTGCACGCCTGTTCGCACTGCTTTGGCTCCTGCTGATCGGGATTGCATCCGTCAGTCGGGCGTCTGTCGATATCGATAGCCAATTTACACATGAAGCACTGGGCGACGATCTTCATTATTTTCAAACACAGGCAGAGCAATCACATTTGGAGGCTGCCCGTCAGCCTGATGTACAGTGGCAGCGCCCGGACAAGAATCCCCCGAATTTTGGTTTCAGCAAGGCTAGTTACTGGTTCAAGACCGAGCTGCGCAATGTGTCTGGCAACGAACAGCGATTGCTGCTGTCGATAGATTATCCGTTGCTGGATCACATCGAAATTTATTTGCTTGATCAGAGCGTTATTCGCGTCGAGAGCCAAATGGGCGATCTGCTGCCCTTTGGCGCACGCCCGGTCAATAATCGGCATTTTATTGTTCCCCTGACGCTCGCGCCCAATAGCAACAACGAATTGTATGTTTATCTGCGCACCAGCAGTTCGGCACAGCTGCCGCTTTCACTCTGGAGCAAGGATGTCTTTTATCAGCAGGAAGTCGGCCAATCCCTGGGGTTGGGCATTTATTTCGGCATTCTTGCGATCATGGTGCTTTACAACCTGTTCTTGTTTCTCACGATCAAGGAAACCAGCTACCTGTTCTACGTGGTTTACGTCACCAGTTGGGTGGTATTTCAAGCCGGAATGACTGGCCACGCCTATCAGTATCTGTGGCCTGACAGCCCGCGCTGGAACGATATTGCGATCCCGTTTTCGGTATTTGCGACCAATCTTGGCGCGACCCTGTTTGGTATACGTTTTTTGTCACTGAAAGAAAGAGCGCCGAGACTATACCGCGGGATTATGGGGTTGGTACTGACAACAGGCGTTTTTTCGGTAGCCACTTTCTTTCTGGATTATGCAATCACCATCCGCGCAGCGGCGCTGATCACGGCGATCTCGTCCATTGTCATGCTGGTGACAGGGTTGTATCTGTGGAAACAAGGACTGAAGCACGCGCGTTTTTACGCGTTGGGGTGGAGTGCGTTCCTGGCTGGCGGTGCGTTGCTTTCTCTAACTGTGATGGGCATATTGCCGCTGAATTTCATCACTGAGCACGGGGTCAAGATTGGTTCGGTCATCGAGGTGGTATTGCTGTCATTTGCGCTGGCTGACCGTTTCAATATGGAACGTGCAGAAAAGCAGATCGTGCAACAAAAAATGCAGCAAATGCAGTTTGAAATGTACAAGGAAAGTTTCAAAAAGAAAGAACAGGTCGTTGCCGCGGAATCCGCGATTCGTGCCAAGGATGAATTCCTCTCCACCATGAGCCACGAAATACGCACGCCCATGAACGGTGTGGTAGGGGTGTTGCAATTATTTCAGGACACGCCGATCAATGCAGAGCAGAAGGAACTGCTGCGTATCATGAATGGATCGGCTCAGACCCTGCTGTCGATCATCAACGATATCCTGGATTTTTCCAAAATTCAGGCCGGAAAAATGCAGATTGAAGCCATTCCGTTCAATTTGCACGAATTGCTGCAGGATCTGGCCAGCCTGTATTCAATGACCACGAAGTTGAAAGACAACACCGAATTTGTTCTGGATATTGCAGCGGATGTACCCGCATGGGTTGTGGGCGATCCTGTCCGGGTCAAACAGATCCTGACCAATTATCTCAATAATGCTATCAAGTTCACCCTGCAGGGGCGCATCGAACTGCATGCAAGAAAAGATATCGACGAGCACATCCGTTTTTCTGTAGTCGACAGCGGTATCGGCATCAGCGCCGAGGGTCTGGGGAAATTATTCCAGTCATTCAGTCAGGTGAGCTCCGATACATCCCGCAAGTACGGTGGCACCGGGCTGGGTTTGAGTATTTGCAAGAAACTGTCAGAGCTGATGGGGGGTGGCGTGGGCGCCAGCAGCGTCCCCGGGCAGGGTTCGACCTTCTGGTGCAGTGTGCGTTTGCAGGAATGTGCACCGCCGGCCAGTGTTGAGCCACAGCAACTCATCAGTGGCGACAGGTTGGGCCATTTACGTATTCTGGTGGCAGAAGACAACAGTGTGAACCAGTTTGTGGTTCGCAACATGCTGAAAAAGCTGGGTATCAACAGTGTGGATATCGCAGAGAATGGCGAGGAAGCCGTCCGGCTATTCTGCAGTCGCCCGTATGATTTGATACTGATGGACTGCCAGATGCCGGTCAAGGATGGCTTCGAGACCACGGAGTTGATTCGCGACATGGAAAAGGCGGATCGCAAGCCACGTATTCCGATTGCGGCGCTCACGGCCAGCGCTACACAAGAGGAGCAGCAGCGCTGCCGCGATATCGGCATGGATTTTCATATCGCCAAGCCATTGCGGCTCGAGGAATTGAAGGCAGCGCTGGAATACTTGGCGACACTTGCTGTGGCCGCTTAGGTCGTCGCTATCTCTTAAGTGCCTATCACACCGCCGTCATTCTTGGTGATCAATACAGTTGTCGAGCGGGGGCGGGTTTTTCCGTCGCTTGCCGGGTAACTGATGCCCGGATGCTGTATGTTGATCCAGAGGGATCGCGCATCAGGTGTAAAGGTAATCCCCGTGATCTCGCATCCGCGAGGCCCCACCAGAAAGCGGCGTACCTCACGCGTTACCGGATCAGCACACAACAGCTGATTGCAACCCATGGCGTGATTCTGCGGCTCGTTATCACCGTAGTCCGTTTCAATCCACAGGCGACCATCATTGTCGAACGCCAGGCCATCCGGCGATGAAAAGATATCACCCTGGATATTGCCGACGACATTGGCGTCAGGCTTCCGACCGTTAATGTCAACGTTACTGTCACGTTCTCCTGCCAATAAAAACAGCTCCCAATCGAAGCTGGTGGCTGTCGGGTCTGCATTCTGTTCGTTCCAGCGAACGATTTGACCGTGCAGGTTGTGAGCGCGTGGGTTGGCCGCATCGACGGGATCGTCGGTGCCACGTTGGTCGTTATTGGTAAGCGATACGTACACTTCCCGGGTGGTGGGATGTATCGCGACCCATTCCGGACGATCCATTGGGGTCGCGCCCGCCTGATCCGCTGCTGCGCGGGTATTCAGTAAGACTTCTTCCTGGCTGTTGAAGCCGTTTTCCGGGGTGAGGCCATTTTCTCCCCATTTCAAGGCCAGCCAGCGACCCTTGCCATCCGCCAGAAAACGGGCGACATACAGGGTGCCGTGATCCAGCAGGTTGCGTGAAGCCTGCGGGTTCTGCGCGTCGAATCGACCCTCAGGCACGAACTTGTAAATATACTCCCCACGGGTGTCATCACCGGAATAGACCGCCATGCGGCCGTTCTCTCCCATGGATACGACGGCGCATTCGCGGCAATAACGGCCGAGTGCGGTGCGTTTGATGGGTTTGAACTGCGGGTCGAAGGGGTCAATCTCCACGACCCAGCCGAAACGGTGAGGCTCGTTGACATAGCCCTGATGTGGTTGCGTTGGATCCGGTGTTGCATCAAAGCGCGCCTCCGCCGTTTCCCAGCTGTATTCTTTCGCAGGCTCTTTGCGGCTGGTGGCTACGTTGTAGCGTTTGTGCGATACACGTCTTGCATAATCCGTTGAATCCCGATTGATAAAATAGTTGTGCCAGTTTTCTTCGCAGGCCAGGTAGGTTCCCCACGGTGTAAACCCCATGGAACAATTATTGAGTGTGCCGATAACTTCTCGCCCTGTGGAATCGGCAGCAGTTTTCATGGCGTCGTGCCCGGCCAGCGGACCGCTGATTTGCATCGGCGTCAGTGCAGTTACTCGGCGGTTGTAACGCGAATCGGTCACTCGCTGCCACTCACTGTCAGCGTTTTTACGTATTTCGATGATGGAAAGCCCATGTGCAGCCTGCTCTTTTCTGACTTCGTGCAAAGGGCGGCGTCCATCGACGTAGCCGAATTTGCTTTCCGGATGCAGAAACGGGTTGATGTATTCGTGATTGATAACGAGTAACCCATGGGCATTCGGCGCATCCGGAAAGGGGAAATAATGCATGCCATCGTGATTGTCACCGGCTTGCAATAGTTGTGTTTCCCACGTGTCGGAGGCATCGGAATGCCACGTTGGCGCACCGGCTACCACGGGATCCCCCCACGAAAAGAACGCCCGTGCGGAATAGCCCGCTGCAACTATTACCTGGTCGAAGTGAGGATCGAGTTGCACTGGAACACTGGCAAAGCCCAGCAAGGGCTGCGTCAATCGTTGGCATGCGGTCAAGCTTAGCCCCAGCGCGCTCAACAGTCCGGCACCGAGACCCCCTTTGAGCAACGTACGTCTTCCCAGCGAAGAGAGTGAGGGGGCCTTGCTGTTGTTGACCGCTTGATCATCCAGTGCCTTCAGGTGTGCATGAATATCGTGTGGTTGCTCGTTCATGGTCTTTTACTCCCGCTTCACTTCAAAAAATACTGCAACAGTTGTTACTGCTGTTCAATACGGTAGTGGAACGTATTCTTGACGCCACCTACCGGTTGCGCCTCGCCATTGATCACCCGGGGCTGGTACCTGAATGCTTTAGCCGCTTCCAGAGACGGCTTGATAAACAAAGGATGGCAGGAGCCAACAATGCGTGGATTTTCAACGTTGCCCACAATGTTGACGTTATATTGTACCGTGCAGTCGCCTTCAATGCCTTTTTCCAGTGCGCGCTCCGGGTACTCCGGCGCGGATTTGTTGATGGGTAGGTAGGGCCGTGTCAGCGCCGCTTGTTGGGCAGCAGCGCGCGCGGCGGCATCTCTGGCTTCGGCTTCTTTTTGTTGTGCGAGACGAAGATCCGCCAGACGTTGTTGCTCGGCTTCTGCTGCCCGACGCTGGGCGTCTTCATGTTGTTGGCGCTCAAGGGCTTGCTGTTGCAGGTGTTTTTCCCGTAAACGCCGTTGCTCGCGTTCTTTTTCCAGTGTCAGGCGTTGCTTCTCGTCGGCGATCCGTTTTTTTGCCAGCACGGCTTGTTCGAGGTTGGCATCGACGGGCGGCGGCTCGACCCTTGCAGGCGGCGTTATTGCCAGCGGCTCAGGTGGCGGGGAAGACTTCGGTGGCAGACTGATCAATTGCGTTTGCAACAGGGTGAGTTTGTTGTCGGGCTTTAGTGGGATCGGCTGCCAACTGTTGACGATCAACGCAAACAGGACGATATGCAAACCAACGGAAAACACGGCGGCGACCCAGGTGGGATTGGCGGATCTTTCCCGATGAGGGCGTTCGAATATCCTATGCACGGGTTCTTCCAGGACCAGACTGCTCATGCTGCTACGGTGCCTCGGTGACCAGGCCCAGCTGGGTGACGCCACCTTTTTGCAAGGCGGCCATACCGGCTACGACGGTGCCATAGTCTGTGCCGCGATCGGCCCGGATGAACACTTGGGTGTCTGCATTCTGGGCGAGAATCTGTTTCACTTTTCCGGTCATATCCTGCAAATCCAGCGCCGTATCAGTCGTGTGTTCGGTATCGAGTTCGGGCCCCAAATGCCAGTAGAAACTGCCGTCATTCTTGACCGACAGCGTCAGGATGCGCTGCTGTGCCTGTATCAATAACGCCTCACTTGCCACTTTGGGCAGTGCCACTTTGACATGCTGTTGTGACAGCATCGGGGCAGTCACCATGAAAATCACCAGAAGCACCAGCATGACGTCGATGTAAGGTACGACATTCATCTCTGATTTTGGCTTTCGGCGTGGGCGATAGGATTGCATGGCGGTGCTCACAGGGGCCTCACATACAGTGTCCGGCACAGTTGGGCAGTCAATGCATCGGCCAATGTGAAGTATCGGTTCAACAGGGTTTCCACACGCGCTGACAACCGGTTGTAAGCGAGTACGGCAGGAATCGCCGCGAACAACCCGATGGCCGTGGCCACCAGGGCCTCCGCAATCCCGGGTGCCACTGCGGCCAGTGTCGCTTGTTGCGCGTCAGAGAGGCCCACGAAGGAATTCATGATGCCCCACACGGTGCCGAACAATCCAATATAGGGACTGGTGGAGCCAACGCTTGCCAGAAAGGGAAGGGTGCGATTCAACCGTTCCTCTTCCTGTGCAATGGCCATACGCAGGGCGCGTTGTGTGGCTTCCAGTGTCACCTCGGGGGCAATCCCCGGATGCTGGTGCAATGCCGAAAACTCCCGGTATCCGGCTGAAACAATGGCGCTGACACCGTAATCTGCCAAAGGGCGAGAGTGTAGCAACTTGCCGAGTTCTGGCTCGTCACGGAAGTGCGCCTCAAACCCGTTCAACTGTCGCAAGGCATCGCGCAGGGTGGCGCCATGATGCAAGATGAAAAACCATGAAACGATAGAAGTCAGTACCAGCAACAGCATCACGCCTTGCACCAGCGGGCTGGCTTGCGTGACGAGATGCAGAATGGAATGTTGATCGGCAGCCATAATTCATTGTCTCTCTAAAAAAGTACCAAAACACTCAGTGGCTGTCATTCAGCAGGTCGGCAATCGCAGACCAGGGAACCAGTTTGAAATTCTGTGGCTGCTCGGGCATTCGCTTGCGGCCATCCTGAACCACCAGCAGACCTTGCTGCCACGGTCCGCCAAGATTGGCTGACGTGACATCGAGTCCATCGGTTTCCGAGCTGCCGTCAATACCTGCCGCCGCGTTCAAGCCCACACGAAAAACACCGCGCACGCTGTAGGGCGGTTCAGCCTCTAGTACGACGTAACTGTCGTTGCCCTGGCTGGAAACGACCAGCCACTTGTGTTCATCGTTATGATGGATCGCCAGCCCTTCGACATCGGCGTGCAATACTTCGCCGACTTTGATGACAGGCGTCAAAACCGCTTTGCTCGTGGCCTTGGCGTCCAGCGACCAGACTCCGACATCTTCTTCGCCAATAAACAAACGCTGTTTGGTGTCATCGGCAACGCATCCCTCGGGCTGACTTTCCACCTCGAACTGTCTTACCTTTTTGCCGGTGAAAGTTCCTTGGCTTCCTTCAAGGTCATATTGGAGAAAACGGCCATCCTTGCCGTTGGCAAAGGCGTAGAGCTTTTCGGCGGACGGTTGAAAGAGGCAAACCCCATAGATTTCTTCGAGATCGGTGGGAATTTCCCCTGCAGCACGCACTTCGCCGCTGACGCGATCAATGGTGAACAGGCTCAAACTGTTGTGATCACGATGACTGGCCACCGCAACATCAACGGTTTCTGTTCCGAGTTTTACTCCTGTTCTCACGTCAACGTTGTTCAGCCGCCCGACCGGCAGATCCTGCAGTAATTTCCCCTCCAGATCGTAAACCAGCAAGCCTTGCTTCTTGTTGGTGCCCAGTACGCGACTGTTTTGGGGGGCTGTAGGATGCACCCAGATAGCGGGATCGTCAGCTGCATCGCCCTGTCTTTCTACAGGTTCGGTTTGTTGTAACGCTTGAACTTCGGGCAAGGGATGAGCTTTGTCGGGATTATCGAGCGTAGCGTCCAATGTTGCTTGCAGCGCAGTTTCATCATCGATAACCACTATTTCTATTCCGTTGCTGGATTGAATTGCAGTGATTTTTTCAGGTTTCCGGGCATCTTTCAGTGTGAATTGTGCGACGGGTTTCCATTGCGCGGCCGTAACGGTGTGAGTACGTAGGAGGGGCTGCTCTTCCTGGAAAAGATGCAATTGCTTCGCTTCTCCATCCAGTACCAGTAGCCCACCGGCCAACAGGGCGATATCGGTGGCGCCAGTCGCAAGGTTCCCGAAGGGTGCGCGCAAGGCAACCGGAATGCGTGAGCCATCCGATTCAGGTGAGGCGTTATAGGCCCAAAGCCCATTTCCTGGCTCACTGACAAATACGCGCTGACGGGCGTCATCAACTTGGCAGAATTCGGCTCCCGGAGGTAATGACAGTCGTCGTACGGCAAGGAAAGGCTGCAGCCACTGTCCTTGATGGGCGACCAGCCATTGTTCGCCACGACCTTCATCCCCCAATACGAACAGGAAGGTGTGTCCAGAATCGTCCTCATGCAGGCACAAGCCTTCAACGGCGGTTTCTGTGTTCGTGAGAGCCTGCGGTAATCCCCATTCCCGCTGCTGTTTGTCCAGCGAGACCAACACAATTTGCTGGCGATTTTTATCAAAGGAGGTAGCCAGGATGGTGTTTCCGGTGTCGCGCACATCCAACGATTCAAAACTTCCTTCGAGGCGAGCGAGCACCTCGCCCTCTTGGGAGATCCACTGCAGGCCGTGCTTTTCGCTGGCGACGATCCGATCAATCTCCGTTGTCGATGTTGCTGGTAACAGACGAACTGTATCTGCTTCCAGTTCCTTTGTGGTGTTCCAGCGTTCCAGATCAAGTGTGGGCGAAGGAGTGGGTGTACAAGCAGCGAGCATAATGCCCACTGCTCCCAGGCCTCTCAATGCCGAGTGTCGGCAAAACAAACTGAGCATGCGAAAATAGTTCCTGGTCATTAAAATTGGGTGTAGGTCAAACCAAGCTTGTAAGTGGGGCCGTATTCTTCATATTGCGCGTTGTAGGCAGAACGGCCCGTATAGACGTAATAGGGTTCGTCAGTCATGTTTTGTGCCTCGAAATTCACCCATAACCCTTTGCTGATGGCATATTGCGCGCTCAAGTCAACGAAGGTCTGGCCGTCCATATACAGATCGTGGTCGGCGTCGGTGACACTGGCCACTTCGTATAGCGACTCGGATTTGTAGTTCGCTGACAGGCGCATACTGAGCACATCATTTTCCCATCCGAGCATCAGGTTGCCGACAGTATCTGCCTGGTTGGGCAAGGAAATGTCGCGGCGCACGGTTTTTTCTTCGTCGGCATCAAAGCCCTTTATACTGGCGTCGGAGTCGGTGAACGTGGCATTTGCGCCAACAATGAGACCGTTCCAGGGTGAGGGCAACCGATCCAGTTTTCTGGAAAAAGCCAATTCAAGGCCATAAAGTGTGGCGTTATCTCCGTTGGCGAAGGTAAGTGCTTCGTCATAGTCTGTCCAGGCGCCGGTGCCTGCCAGATCCGTTGCATAAGAAAAGTTGCTGATGTCCTTGTAAAAGACATACGCTGAGACAACACCGGCACGCCCGATGTAGCGTTCTACACCTACGTCAATATTGCTGGATTCCAGCGGGTCAAGATCGGGATTGCCGAACTCGGCCTCATCTCCCTCAATGACAATTCCCGGAGCTGTCTGCTCAAAGGTGGGACGCACGACAGTATTAGTCCATGCCGCACGAAGTTGGGTTTCCTTGTCCAGGCTGTAGCGCGCATGCAAACCTGGCAAAAAGTAATCATCGCTGCGCGATGCATTCGTGGCGTTAAACGTTGTGACGTCGTCCCCTTCGTCATTTTCGGTGGTACGAGCTTCGGTACCTTGTGCTTCGAAATCCGTTCCTTCGTAGCGCACGCCGGTAAGCAACTGCCAGTCTCCCAGTTCAAGCGTATTCATTACGTAGGCAGCGTTGGTGTCCTCTTGTTGGGAGTAGTCGTTGATGCGTGAATCAATCTCGTTGTAGTAATCGGCGCGATCGAGCGCTGCGATAACCCCGTTTAATCCGTTTGCACTGATGCCTGGGCCAAAGCGATTCAGATTGTAGTCAACGGCACCTGACGAGAATTGCGTCAAACTCAATTGATCATCAGTGAAGCCCGCGTCGTCAAAATCTTCGAATGCCCAGCTTTCCAGGTCGTTGGCTTTTTCGCGGCGGCTGAGCTTGGTGCCGAATTTGACTCTTGCTGCGTTTCCGTTCCATTCATAGTCACGTGTCAAATCCAGCTTGACGTTGTTTTCTGTGTCTTCGGCGTACTGTTTTTCCTGCTCGATTTCATCAAGACTGAAGTTGCCGGCTTGATAGAACGCGTCCGGCGCAGTCAGTCTTGGTTTTTTGGTGTTGGAATAACCGATGTCCTCCAGTGCGTCACTGCCCTCGAAGCTCGCTCCCGGAATATGCAGCGGCGTATCTTCACTGGATTGACTATGGCCGGCCTGTGCTGCGATGGTCCAGAACTCAATGGAACGCTCGCCACCAACGACCAAACTCTGAATTTCCTGGGTTTCCTCGCGATCTTTCAATTCGCGTTTTACTTCAGCTGTGCCGGTGTCTCCGCTGGTCAGCGCGTCCTCGAATTCAACAATGGCAGCGTTACGTGTTTCCGTGTCCTTGAACTCGCTGTGCAAGGTACGCAAATAATATTGGGAAGTTTGATCCGGTTTGTAATCGAAGTTCAAGCCGGCGCCCAATCGTTCACGGGTAATCTGGTAATCACGCATTTCGAATTCTTCCAGTTTGGCGCCTTCTTCGAAATCCCATGCACCACCGGTTTCCACGTTGTCCGAACCGAAGTCGCGTTCCTGCCAGCTGATGGCGGCTGCAACACCGAAGTTATTGGTGCCATTGCCAAGGCTGAAGGTATTGCTGGCAGCGCCAGAGATTTTCGGGCTGTCCTTGCCTATGTTTTTATCGTGGCTGGCTTCACCGCTGGCGGTATAGAACAAACCCTTGTGATCAAATGCAGACAAACTTTCCACTTCAATGGTGCCGCCCAGTGAATTGGCATCCATATCGGGTGTCAGAGTTTTTACCACCGAGAGCGACTGCACCAGTTCGGACGGCAAGACATCGAGTGCCACCGCGCGACGGCCACTTTCAGGTGCCGGAACCAGCGTGCCGTTGATGGTGACATTGTTCAGATCAGGGCTGATGCCGCGCACACTGACAAACCGCCCTTCACCCTGATCGCGCTCGGTGGCGAGTCCAGGCAGGCGTTGTAACGCTTCCGCAGCATTGTCATCGGGTAATTTTGCGATGCCATCAGCATGCACCACACTGCTGACGCTTTCGGACGCACGCTGTTCCTTGAGTGCTTTGTCGAGGCTGACCGCTTGACCTACCACGTTTACATGTTCCGTGGCGCCTGCTTCGTCGGCATTCGCAAAGGGTATATAGGCGCCTGCACTGATCGATAACGCCAATAAGCTGATGTTGAATCCCGCGTGTCGGGCGGAATGGCTGAATTTGTTCACTTGATAAATCCTCATGCTGCAGAGCGACTGGCAAATTGGGTTGGAGGTTCGGGGTGAAAGCTAAGTAGTGCGTATTTCACTTCTGTGACAGTGTCTGTGCGGTGCGGGGAAAGCGGGGAAATCCAGGCGAATTCAAGTTGATTTTGAGCTGTTAAGACCCTCGGGCTGTGTCGGCCGGCGCCATTTTTCATTCACCATCATGGAGCGTTTCCAGCAAAAAGTGTGACGCTCTATTCGTGGAAGAAGTGTATTGGAAGGGATAGTTCTGCGTGAAATCGAGCATTAGCGGAAAATAGGGGAAGCAGAAGAATTGTCTGTGAGCTGATCTGACCTCCCCCGAAGAAAAACAGTGATTTTCCGGTTGTCACAAAACTGCCATATTGATCTGGTGTGCTTGCCCATGGTTATGAAGATGAGAGTCTGGATTCATGTATACGTTGCTCAAACTACATCGTTTTAAACTGTTGATGTTATTGGCTGCAGCCAATTTTGGCCTGTTGCTCAGTCTGGCGGTGGGCGACATCAAAGCACTGAGCATGCTGGTTTGGACCGATATAGTCGGGGAGGGTGGGGCGACATTTCTGACCCTGGCCTGGATTGTGATGGTGTTGAAGAGCCGTCCTGCGGGGCGGGTCACCAATTTGTTGATGTTGGGATTGGGGTTTGTCTTTTTTTCCTGGTGGATCGATTTTCTGGACGAATTCATTAAGATCCCGGATGCAATTGGCTGGGATCACTGGCTGGAATCGGCCCCGATGCCGGTGGGCTTAATATTGCTTACGTTAGGTATTTTTCATTGGCATAGCGAACAGTTGGCGATCAGCGCGCAGATGATAAAACGAGAAAAGCTGTTCAGGGAGCACCGCTTATTCGACAAAATCACTCCACTAGGCAGTGCGGAATATTTGAAACGCCAGATCGCCATTGGCATGGCGCATGCGCAAGAGACGCAGCAACCGCTGTCGCTCGTTATTCTGGATATCGATAAATTCAGCGCGATCAATCGTAGTCATGGTTTTGCGGAAGGTGACCGTTTGTTGCAGGCGTTGACGCAGTTATTGCTGTTGAGTTTGAGAACCAATGATCTGTTGTGCCGGTTGGCGGGAGATCGTTTTGTCGCGCTGCTGCCCGCCACAGGTGAGACTCAGGCACGCGCCCTAGCCTGTGCACTGGAGCAAACGGTGCGCCATTTTGCCTATCATTCGCAACAGGGTGAACGTGTGTCGTTGGGGATTACCGCTGCGGCAGTCATGGCTGCCGAAGAGTCGCCGGAGGCGCTCCTGCATCGGCTGAATCTGGCACTTGCCAAGGCGAAACAGCCTCCTTATGCGCTAAGCGCCTGAGGGGGATTCGATGACCTGGGTGACCCGGTGGTATGAAAGCGATAGTCGTTTCATCTCTGCACATTACCAGCCCGCGATATTGATCGATCTGGCCCGTTCACGGGATGTGGACACGCATCGATTGTTGCGTGGAACGCGCTTGTTTTACGACGATATACTTTGCGGGAAAACCATCATTACCCCACAGCAGTTCTTGCTGTTGATCGACAATGCAAAGCGCCTGATCGGGTCGGATGACACGAGTTTTCTATACGGACAGCGATTGCTTCCTGGGCATTATGGCGCGGTGAGCCATGCACTTCGACATGCATCCCATCTGCAGCAGGCGTTGGAACATCTTGTTACCTACCGGGCGTTATTAAGCCCGTTGCTTGTACCGCGTTTGTTTCAGGATGAACACGCTACGTATCTATATTGGCTTGATGCCTGCGGTGCAGGCCAGCAAAATACATTTCTGGTGGAAGCCAGCATGACCGCTGTCAGCGCCATGGTTCGCTGGTTGGCGGGAGAACGCTTCCCGTGGCAGTTCCAGTTTCGTCACGCGCAACCGCGACATATTGAGCAGTACTGGGTTCATCTCGGGGAGTCGGTGCAGTTCGATCGTCACATCAATGCCATGATTATTCCACGTGAATATCTTTTCAAGGAATGGCCTGGAGCAGCAGTAACGGCGAGTGTTGTTGCCCAACAGGAAAGCAGCTCGCAGTTGGCAGGGCTAGACTTTGATGCCAGTCTGCTTGATCGTTTGTACGCGTATTTGCAGGCCAATCTGCGCCACCACGTCAAGCTTGACAGCGTTGCGCAGGCGTTTGGCATGAGCCCTGCAACACTAAAAAGAAAACTACAGAAGCACGACACGCATTTTCAGGAGCAGGTGGACCTCGTGCGCATGCATGCGGCGCTCTATTATTACCAGGTAAAGGGATACAGCAACGAAGAAGTGGCGGACATCCTCAATTTTCAGGATGTCACCAATCTGCGGCGTTCTTTCAAGCGCTGGACGGGGTTATCCCCCAGCGCGGTCAAGACATTGCTCTCCTCTGACACGTGAGACTTATACCATCCCCATTCTGGGATCACTGATCGATGACTTGCCTGTCTCGATTCGCCCGGCAAATCGGCGCCTGAAAGTGGGTTGCTCGTCAATTAATACCGTAAAATCATACCAGCCACCGCTATTCATCATGAACCACTGTTCACTCAGCGCTGATCCCGCGAGCAGAAGACCGCTGCGGTCGTCGTCGATATAAGCATTGGCAGCAATACGATAATGACATTCTTGGTTGCCGTTATTGGTCAGCTCAAGCGCGAGGCTTGTCGTCATGGGGTCGTATTGAATCCGGATTTCAGGCAACGCTGATGCTGTGGGCGCAGATTCGTTTGTATTTCCGATGAAATGTCGGTGATAGCCGTTAGGGCCGAGCACCCAAAGATCGTAGCTCCCTTCGTTGAGACCGCCAGTAAACCAGTTCCCGACAAGGGCCTTGCCTGCTTCCACTGTATAGCGCCGCGGTATGCGCACAAGATGGCGTCGATCATAGACATGAAACACGGCTGCCGTGCTGCCTTCATTGGCAAACGTCAGACTGATTTTGTGACGTCGTGTATCCACGTGAGCATGCGTTTGCAGCGCATAGGGCAGGGCGCGTGAAGGGCGAACCCCGGTGTGTTGCTGCGGCAGCTGCAAATTCCCGGGCAATGCGGGAACCTTGTGTCCACTGAGCTGACGTGCGCGATCTGCGCGAGCGCGTGTATCCGGAAATGCGGCAAAAAACTCATTGTTGTCGGGATCAGCAAAATTGAACGCCGACGTCAGGTCACCACATACAGCGCGCCGCCAAGGGCTGATGTTAGGTTCCTCTACGCCGAATCTTGCTGAGATAAAGCGTAGCACCGAGGTGTGATCAAACACCTGCGAGCACACCCAGCCGCCGCGTGACCACGGGGAGATGGCGTACATGGGAACGCGTGGCCCCAAACCATAGGGGCGCGTCAGCAAAAGCCCGCGGTCGTCATAACGGCTTTTCTGCAGGTGATATTCCTGGGCAGTGTCTACCGTCGAATCACCGTGGCGTTTGAACAGACCGTGGGAGGGAACCGCAGGCGGCGGCACATGGTCGAAAAATCCGTCGTTCTCATCGAAATTCACGATAAATACCGTGCGGCTCCACACCTCAGGATTGGCCGTCAGCGCCTCCAGCACCCGTGACGTGTAATCGGCGCCCTGTGCAGGGCTTGACGGGCCTGGATGCTCAGATCCTTCGGCCGTGGCAATCACCCAGCTGACCTGCGGCAAACGATTTTGAAGAACGTCTTCACGCAGTTTATCGAGATCCCGATGGCCAATGCCTTTTTGCTCCAACGCCGGGGCTGAGCCGGGATTGCGGTAAGCATCGCGGAATACCTTGAATCCCGCCAACGGGTTGTCGGAGAAATTATCTGCAGCGTTCTGATAAATCTGCCAGCTAATGCCGGCAGCTTCCAGTCGTTCCGGGTAGGTGGTCCAGGAATAACTGTCGGCGTAATTGCTGCTATCGAGCGTGTCGTGGCTATTGCTGATGGCGGGCCATGCCCCGATGGGGGGAGCACCGTTGCTGCCGGTCCAGTGGAACAGACGATTGGTATTGGTACCACCTTGAAAGGAACAGTGATACGCGTCACACAAGGTAAATGCATTGGCCATTGCAAATTGGAAGGGGATGTCTTCTTCGGTGAAATAACCCATGGAGTGGTTGGTCTTGAATAACGGCCACAGTGCCATGCGCCCGTGATTCCACGCCAGTTGTGCGTCTGGCCAGGAGTGTGGTGTTCCCTCCACTCGCATCACAGAGAAATCTTGTTCGGTATTAAGGTGAAAGGGGGCCACGCGCGGTGGAATAACGCCGTTTTGGTTCCACACAGAGCGGCCTGTCGGCAACGGAATGGGAAACGGGTCGCCAAATCCGCGCACGCCTGCCAAGGTTCCAAAGTAATGATCGAATGAGCGGTTTTCCTGCATCAGAATCACAATGTGCTCGACATCCTGGATAGTGCCCGTGCGGACATTGGCCGGAATCGCCAGCGCTTTTTGAATGGCCGGCGGAAACAGGGAATAGGCGGCCATGGCAGCAGCGGAGTGCGCTGACAGGCGCAGCAGTGAGCGTCGATTGATGCGCGGCATATCCATCTCGTTTGGGTTGGCAGAAACAGGGTGGGGTATAAGATGTCCTTTCTTGAACGTTAGTGCAAGGTAGTGTTCGGGTGTGACATTAAAATGACGACAGAATTCGTCAAACGGCCATCAATTTAAAGTGGAGCTTGCCGCTGTATTCTCATTCTTGCGGCAAGGGCATCCACGCAACCGTTCTAACGGTTGTTAGCGAGTGCCGGCATCCTTCAGCCGTTATTGGGGTAAAATGTAAAACGTTATTTTTCTTGGGCGGGGCAGTGTTTGCCCAGCAACTGATTGCCGACCTACTGATGTCATCGGAGACTGAAATGACACAACAACTTGACTGCGTCGTTATCGGTGCCGGCGTGGTCGGAGTGGCCATCGCGCGCGCACTGGCCATGGCCGGTCGGGACGTTGTAGTGCTGGAGTCCGAAGCGCGGGCGGGTGAGGGCATCAGTTCCCGCTCCAGCGAAGTCATACATGCGGGCATTTACTACCCGCAAGATTCACTGAAAACACGGTTGTGCGTGAGCGGGCGTGACCGCCTGTATGCTTACTGTGATCAGCGAGGCATCGCGCTTCGTCGTTGTGGCAAGTTGATCGTGGCTACCGATCACGCTCAAGTCGCCATGCTCGAAAGGCTGTCGTACCAAGCGCGTAATAATGGCGCGGGTGAGCTGCAGCCGCTCACTCAGGCCGAGGCGCTCTGCATTGAGCCCGCGTTACGATGTGAAGCGGCCTTGTATTCGCCTAGCACCGGCATTATCGACAGCCACGCTTACCTGTTGAGCTTGCAGGCCGATGCCGAACGTCATGGGGCGGCGTTTGCGTTCAAGGCGCCATTGATGCGAGGCGTGGTCGAGGATCAGGGCGTTATGCTCCACGTGCAAGGGGAGCGATGGCTGGCCAGGCACCTCATCAATTGTGCCGGTTTGGCCGCGCCAAACGTGGCCGCTTCCATCGAGGGATTACCGGCTGCGCATGTCCCTGAGGCCCGTTATGCCAAGGGAAATTATTTCGCCTGTCGTCATCGGGTACCCTTTTCACACTTGATTTACCCGGTGCCGGAGGCTGCCGGGTTAGGGGTGCACCTGACCTTTGATTTGGCCGGGCGAGCCCGTTTCGGGCCAGACGTGGAGTGGGTTGATGCGCCGGACTACACCGTAGATATCGGTCGGGCCGAACGTTTCTATGCCGCCATACGCCGCTATTGGCCGGCGTTACCTGACGGTGCGTTGTATGCTGACTATGCGGGTGTTCGCCCCAAGCTGGCCGGGAACGAAAACGGGGATTTCCGTATTGACGATGCCCGGGTGCACGGCGTACCGGGTTTGATCAATCTGTTTGGTATCGAGTCGCCGGGGCTGACGGCGTCGTTGGCGCTGGCGGAGTGGGTG
>JBPOHS010000166.1:0-29091 GCA_052035295.1 Pseudomonadota bacterium | reverse complement strand
TGGAATTACCCGCTGTCGATTCCATTCGGCGAGATTGTGATGGGATTGATGGCAGGAAACGCGATTCTGCTCAAGACCGCTGCCGCCACGCCACTGGTCGGTGAAGCCATTAATCGCATTGTCAATGCAGCCGATCTGCCGAAAGGTTTGTTCCAGCAAATCGTCGGTTCCGGCGGTGAAGTTTCGACGGCCATGCTCGACAATGGTATTGATAAAATTTTCTTCACCGGTTCTGTCGATGTGGGCAAGCAATTGATGGCGCAGGCATCCAAAACCTTGACACCGTTGTCATTGGAACTGGGCGGGAACGATCCGATGATCGTATTGGAAGACGCGGATCTCGAGCGCGCAGCCAATGGTGCCGCCTGGGCAGGTTTCCAGAATGCCGGGCAATCCTGCGGTGGCGTTGAACGCGTTTACGTGCACGCCTCGGTTTACGACGCGTTTATCGACTTGCTGGCCCGGAAAACCCGCGCACTGCGTCACGGCGTAGGTCAGGGTTTCAATGTTGACATGGGGTCAATGACGACCAAGGGCCAGCTCAACACTGTCATTCGCCATGTAGAAGATGCGCTGCAGAAAGGTGCACGTATCGTGGCGCAGTCGCAACCGGTGGGAGACCAAAAAGGTTTCTTCTACCCGGCGACATTGATGGTCGACACGACTGACGACATGCTGCTGATCCGCGATGAAACGTTTGGCCCGATCATTCCAGTGATGAAGTTCACCACCGATGATGAGGCCATTGCGGCGGCCAACAATTCCGACCTGGCATTGACTTCCTCGGTTTGGACGCGGGATCTGGCTCGCGGCAAACGTATTGCTTCGCAGCTGGAATCGGGCGTTACCACGATCAACGATCACCTTTACACGCATGGCTTGTCGGAAATGCCCTGGGGTGGCTGGAAGCATTCCGGGCTGGGGCGTACGCATGGTTATGAAGGTCTGCTCGAAATGACCCACGCCAAAGCGATCAACTGGGATATTCTGCCCTCCAAGCGCAATCTCTGGTGGTATCCGTTCAACGAGGAAACCTACCAGGGGCTGCTGAACGCACAGCGTTTCGTATATCCGAAGGATGCCAAGGAGATGGTAAAAAGCGCGCTCAAGCTGTCACCCTTCATGGTGAAGAAAATGTTCACCCGCTGGAAGGTCTAGTCACCTGACACGATCGCTACACCAGAGGGCAACAGCGTGTTGCCCTCTTCCTTCGCCACGACCACCTCAGGACTGACTCTCCTGTACCTCCGCCACGTCATTCCCGGGTTCCTTGCGCTTCAGTCGCGCCAATACCGCTGCCCCGTCATGCTTGCCACTGCCGATGCCTGCAGACTGCAAGCGTTGTTCCAGCGTTTCTCCTGAGATTTCCGCCTGAATATGATCGAGTGCATCATGCAAATCCGACTGATGCGACTGCTGCTGTTGGATTTTCTGCAATGACGACTCCATATCACTCAATCTGGTCGACAAATCGGATGAACATGCGCCCAACGCACCCACGGCGTTATGGGCATGGCGGTTGGCCTTTGCCAGCGCCAGCTCTCGCTGGTAATGCTTGATCGACTGCACCGACTTGCGCATGCGCTGAGTCAGCGCGGCTTCCTGTAATTGCAGGGCTGCAGCCTGACGCGACAATTTTTCCAGAAGATTTTCATCGTCGGCAATGTGATCCGCGAGTTCGCGAGCAAGCCCCTCCTCATTTTTGTCGAGTGCGTTCTGAGCCTGTTGCAGGCGAAGGTGAACCGATTCCCTCAGGTGAACTATTTCGCGTTCGAGCTTTTTGCGCTCAGCCATGACCGATGCAAGATGGTAACGTGCGGTTGGCAGCGCATCCTCGGCCTGACGTATTTCCTGTTCAAAGATGGTAATGGCGTTATGATCCAGCAACTCGTGTACAGGCTGCTGGACGGTAGCGGAAAACAACGAGGCTAGCTTTCTGAACATTGACATGGCGTATCCTGTTTCACTGTTGTTGATGATTTCGACAGAGAGAAATAACGGCTTACGAAATCGGCCATATCAGCTCAGTTCCTTGATCAATTGCTGGGTTTTGGCTTCAGCGATCTTGCTGATCAAACGCTGTGATTCGTGTTCGTCACGGAGGGTTTTTGACAGGGTAATGGTCGTGCTCACCAGAAACAGGGAGCTGATGCCAAGATAGCCTTTGACGAGGTAGTCCACCGGCGCGAACAGCACCCCGCAACCGACCGCCAGGACGGCGATGGCAAACGACGTTTTTACGAAAAACAACCAGGACTTGCTATTGCTCTGCATGGACTCGATCACGGGCGCTTCCTCTTGGGGGGTGATGCGTCCATTGTTCAAGAAGGGATCACCCCAGGCAACAAAAGCTGTAGAAGTAGGCTATAGTGGCTCCATGGGTATCACTATTTGATACTTTTTCCGGATTCCTCGCCATGGCACAGACCACCGCACTTGTCGAAGCACTCAAACGTATCCTCAAAGAGAAGGGGCTGACCTACGCCCAGGTCGCTGCGCACCTGCACATGTCCTTGCCCAGTGTGAAACGCATGTTTGCGGACCAGCACCTTAGCTTGCGTCGGCTCGACCAGATCTGCGAGCTGGCGGGCATTGAGATCACGGAGCTGGCAGAACGCCTGGATCGACAGCGGCGCATTGAGCGTCTGTCACTGGAACAAGAGGATGAATTGGTCGCTGATGAAAAACTGTTGCTGGTCGCCGTGTGCGCCATCAATCACTGGCGTTATGACGACATTCTGGGCGTTTACGGCTTTTCGCCCACGGATCTGGTCCGTTATCTTGCGCGACTGGATCGGCTGCGATTGATCGAGCTGCAGCCACAAAACCGCATCAAGATACTGATTTCACATGACTTTCAGTGGTTGCCGGGCGGACCTATCCAGCGTTTTTTCGAAGCACAGGTGCAAGGGGATTTTTTCAGAAGCCGGTTTGATCAGCCAGGAGAGCTGCGACTGTTTGCGTTTGGCATGCTCTCACCCAATGCCAACACCTTGATTCAACAGAAAATGCAGCGCTTGTTGCAGGATTTCCGGCACTACCACGATCAGGATCTGGCGCTGCCACTCGACAAGCGGCACGGCACCGCGATAACGCTGGCCATGCGGCCGTGGGAGTTGGCGGTGTTTTCGAAATACCGCCGACAGGCAGATGACAAGGCGTTTCAGTAGGTATTATGGCGCCCCATTTTCGCTCAGTAATAGGCGCGATCAAAAAGAGGAATCATTTTTTCACTTGGACGTGACCTCAAATCTCACCACGCCAATCATCTGACCGCCTTCGGTCACCACCTGTACCTGCCAGTCGCCAACAACCGCTGACGGAAACCGGGTCTTGTGTGTCCAGGTACGATAGCCTTCCTTGCGCCCGCCCCTGATATCCAGCGGTATACGCTGCACTTCGCGCCCCTCATGTACCCAGACATGATACACATGCTCGGAAAGCCCCCGGGGGGCACGAATCGCCGTGTAGGCATAGAGCCCTTCTGCGTGCAATTGCTGTGCAGAGATCGTTTTGATGCCGTTGCCTGGTTTACGCTTGCCGACATCGATTTGTGTCGATACGTGTACATTGGTCAACCAGACGGTCGCCGGCGGCACCCAGTAACGCGCCAACCAGAGGGTGGCGGCGAGCACGGCAATCATACCCAGCAAACGAAGCACACCCGTCCATTTGCGCCCTTCCAGCGCGAGCTTTACCAATGTTGGAACGGCCAGTACAACAGCCGCCCCCATCGCATACAAGTAGGTTTCATCGGTGGTCTGCTGGAAGATCACCGGCAATGCCGTGAGCATGACTGCAAACAGCGCCAATGTATGAAAGCCCATGTAGAACATACGCCGCTCGGCAAGCCAGCGGTAATAGACAGGGTCGACGATGGAGATGAGTGCCGCAATACACAACAACCCGGTGAACAGCAATTGGCCGCTCAACCATGTCGTTGTGATGAAAAAGAAGGGCAAAACGAAGAAAAGGCTTTCCTGGTGTATCAACTGTGTGGCGTAACGCAACACAGTCGGGGGAATTTCAAGGCCGAAACGCTTGGCAAGCTTGTTGGTCAGCAAGTTCTCCAGAATGAGCCAGAGCCAGCTCACCAGCAGAAAAGCGGCGATAATGCCGGCAGAGCGATTCTGACGATTTACCAGCAGAAAGCTCGCCACCCCAGAGGCAAAACTGAATAGCGCAAGGGCACGCGGATAGCGTTGGATAAAGGCAAGCAGGGGCGCAAGACGGGCAGTGAGAGCTTCCATGGACGATCAATCGCTGAACAACGGTGGCGCGCATTATACCCATCCACAGCGCTACGCCAATGGCCTGGCACACCCACCGGGGTGCACCGGGTTCCAGCATCATGATTTATAAAGCTTTACCGCCACCAACGAAAAAACGATGCATTCCACGATCGGCAGAAAACGCAGCTGATCAAACGGTGCATGCGGAAACAGTGCCGTACCCAGACGCATCAGGCCCAGCATGCCTATGCCAACCGCTGAGGCTTTAAGCACCCGGGAGCGGCTCAGTCCATTGGATTGCATGCCTGCCAGCATGAGTCCCCACGAGACAAAACCCGCGCCGGCGGTGGCCAGACAATAGAAAAGTATGCCGGCATGGGCTGCCATTCCCTGACCATCACCGCCCTGCCCCAGAAAATCAAACAGTGAAGGGAACGGCAAGTACACCAGATAGCTGACAAAAAACGACAGCCCGGTGAGGACAATCATGATTGCCGTTACCCGTGAAAACTTGTCCGACCCAATCAAGGAGGCGGATGCGTCATTACTCACAGCCATGCGGATTTCACTCTCGATATATCCCACAGCGTGTGCGTTACACACTGTGGGAATGTTGCAGATCAGGCTTCGACCGCTTCCTGGACAGGCATCGGCGCATTGAGTTTCTGTTCGGGAATCGGATTGAACGCTTCCACCGTGTAGTTTTTTGGCTCATTCCACATCGGCGACACGTCAGCAATATCGACATAGAACTGGCTGTACCACTGACGCAAGCGGTGGATCGGGCCATCGCCGTCGCAAAGCAGGGGATTGTCGACACGCTTCTTGGTATGCCAGAACGCCACGTCTTCAAAGAAAGCCTGCTGAGTCAGGCCTACATAGCCTTTCACCATCGCTTCGCTGTCTTCCTTGCTCATACCCGGGAAGAGTTTCACCATCACACCAAAGCGCAGATCAAAACTCTCGGTGTCATTGGGAACATGCGAAACCAGCAACTTCGATTCGACGGGAACGCCATTCATTTCACCGGTCATTTCAGTGATCATGTAGGCGGGGCCGTAATACGTCGCAACGGTTTTGAGAATCGAGTCACCGGCCAAACGCGGGCTCATTCCTTCCATGCTTTGCACGCAAATATGACGATCGAAGGTATTTTCAAACTTCATCGCGGCGGCCGCATGCACGGGACCAAAATGTGCCTTGTCAGCCATGTTATCGACCAGCTCACGGCAATTGGTATGGATAGGAATCAGCACCACTTCCCAGTCAGACCAGTCCGCGCTGCCATAGGCCTCGATCACCGGTGGAAGCTGTTCAGGAATAGGCGGATTATCTTCGGGATCGTTATAAACGAACGCAAGGCCGTTACGCTCAAGCGTTGGCCATGACTTGATACAGGCCTTGGCAGGAATTTTCTTTGCGTACGGAATATCATCGCACACGCCATCCTGCCCCCAACGCCATGCATGCATGGGGCAACGCAGTGAGTTGCCTTCGATATAGCCTTGCGACAGATCCGCGCCCATGTGCGGACAGAAACCATCAAGTACGATCAGCTGGTTCTGTTCACCACGAAATGCGACCAGGCTGGAACCAAAATAGTTCAGCTTGACAGGTGTCTTACCGTAGCTGTCGGCCTTGCCGAGACAATGCCAGCCGCGCGCATAACGCTCTTCGACAGGGGCGGCTTCGATTTTCGCATACTTGCTCATGCTTATTCCTCTCTCTTGTTATTGTCGCGACCGGTAGCAGTCGTTCATCGCCAGCAATGCCTGGATAAAGCTGTTCCTGGCTTGCGATGGATTGGCCAATGGCTGTTGCAGACACTATACACCGGAAGCCCTTGGCAGTGTACGCCGTATACTCTTATTCGAAGGCATTTTTCACGGGCTTTTTGCCGTCGAATGAAAAGTGGCCGGAGCGGCCCTTGTTATTTTGCAACAATAATGCAAATATTCTTCACAAACAAGATGGCATTCCCCAAAGGACAACCAGACATACGAGGTAAGTGATGGATACGGCACACAAAGTCAGCGTGGTAAAAAAATATATCGAAGCAGTGAGCACCGATAACCTCGATCTCATTCGCGAGATTTACGCAGACAATGCCACCGTGGAAGATCCGGTCGGCACACCTGCACATGAAGGCATCGACGCTGTGCTCGCCTTTTATGGCCGCGTCAAAGGACTGGGCGTTAAACTCACGCTGAAAGACACTCCAAAATGTGCGGGAAATAGCGTCGCATTCCCCTTCACTGCCGCGATTGGCCCCACCACCATCGATGTCATTGACGTCTTCGAATTCGACACCGCTGGCAAAGTCATCTCGATGAAAGCCTACTGGGGCCCGGAAAACCGCACCTGATACCTGGCGTCACGAACACACGTCGACCGTCGCTACCGCGGCAGACGACAAAAACAAAAAAGGCCGTCAATGACGGCCTTTTTCAATGGTGTAACGCCTTTGCCCTTGTGGCAGCAAAACGTCCTTGTGGCAGAACAACACCCTTGTGGCAGAACAATGCGTTACAGTGCGGCACCTTAGAGAGCCGCGCGCGTACCACCATCGATAAAGATGTCTTCACCGTTGATATAGCTCGCTTCTGACGACGCCAGAAACGCCACCAGTGCGGCTACTTCCTCCGGCTGACCTTTGCGGCTCAGCGGCGAAAGATTCGCAAGCAAACGCGGATTGATGCCTTCGGGGAAACGGATATTTTTGACCATCGGCGTTTCAATACCGCCCGGGCAGACCACATTCGCACGGATACCATCCGCTTCGAACTCCTGCGCGATACACTTGGTAATCGCCGCTACCCCGGCTTTCGACGCGCAATACGCCGTTTGATACGCCGTCATCACCTTTGCGTTCAACGACGCAAAATTCACGATATTACCTTTCGTCTTTTTCAAATGCGGCACCGCCTCACGGCAAATGGTGAACACGCTGGTCAAGTTGATGGCAATGAATTTGTTGAACACATCATTGGTCAACTCGTGCAAACGATAGAAACTGGCAATCCCCGCTGCATTAACGACGACATCCAGCTGCCCGAAAGTATCCACCGCTGCCTGCACCAGCGCCGCGCACGACGTTTCATCCATCGCATTGAACGTCACCGCTTTGGCAACACCACCCGCCGCGTCAATCTCTGCCGCCGTTGCCTGGTTACCCTCTTCGTTGAGGTCACCCAGAATCACCTTCGCGCCTTCTGCCGCCAACCGCAATGCAGACGCCTTACCCATACCTGACGCCGCACCGGTAACGATCGCGACTTTGCCTTCAAATCTTTTCATCACACACCTCGTTATTTTTTTGGTTTTGGTTCGCCGGGAGCGCGTCGGACGGGAAGAGGGGTTCAGAAACGTCGGCGGCATGGATGCCGCCGTCGAGCCTACAGGGAAGTATCTACGGCGTTTTCTGAAACCCTCTTCACGTTCGAAAAGAGCGCGTTCCAATCACCAGGACCATCAAACGCTATAACCACCATCCACAAACAAAAGCTGCCCCGTCACATACTTCGACCGATTCGAAGCAAAAAACGCCGCCGCCTCTGCAATATCCTCTGGCACCCCGAAATGCTTGATCGGCAAACCGGCCAGCACCGCCTGTTTCCAGGCATCATTGAACACACCTTCAGCCTCAAGACGCTTGAAAATCCCCGTCTCGATCACACCCACCGCCACACTGTTGGCGCGAATGTTATGAATACCTTCTTCCTTCGCCACATACTTCACCAGCGCTTCATTGGCCGCTTTCGGCGCAACGGAAAGCACATCTTTTGGCGGCGTTCTGCCCAATCCGGCAGACGAAATATGCACCAGCGACCCACCATCATTCGCGCGAAAATGCGGGATGATGCCTTTGACGATACGGAAAAAACCGTTCAAATCGCCGTTGATCACCTCATCCCACTGCTCATCCGTTACATCCGCCAGAAATGGCTGCTTGATATCCGAGCCGGCAGCCACTACCACGCTGTGCAGACGAGCATGTGCTTCAATGGCACCCTTGATTGCCGCATCGATTTGCGTGCGATTGGCTATATCGACCTGATGTACCGTGCAACGCACACCCAACGCAGCGATTTCTTCGGCTGCCGCCAGAGCTTTTTCTTTCTGCGATTTATAGGTGATCGCGACATCACTGCCACCCTGTGCAATTCGATGCGCAATGGCTGCACCGATCCCGCCGCTGCCACCAAACACCAGAGAGGCGCCAGTGCCGAATTCCGCATTGAGTTTTTTCATGGGTTTTACTCGCTAATCTGTTCTGACAGCCTGGTGAGCTGCGTTTCAAGGTTAAGTGATCAAAGACCCGGACAACACTACTGCAGGAATCCGTGCATTCGCATTTTCTTATACGGGTGCTGCCGCCTTTTCACGAACAGCCGCTGATCCCTTTGCAGACTTGGTTGCCGCAGCGCCACCGCTGGCGAGGTGTTTCGCCGCCAGATATCCGAACGTCATCGCGGGGCCGAGTGTCGCACCGGCGCCAGGATATTTGCTGCCCATGACCGACGACGCCGAGTTGCCGATCGCGTACAAGCCGGCAATCGCATTACCGCTGGTGTCGACGACACGACCGTGCACGTCCGTGAGCGGGCCACCCTTGGTGCCGATATCGCCCGGATGAATGGGCAGCGCGTAATAGGGGGCTTCAGAAATGGGGGCGATGCAGGGATTGGGCGACGTTCTGGCGTCACCATAATAGCGGTCGTAATAGCTTTCACCGCGATGGAAATCCGTGTCCTTGCCTGACGCAGCAAACGCATTATTTTTCGCCACCGTCTCGGCCAAGCCTTTGGGATCAATACCGACTTTCTTCGCCAATTCTTCTATGGTGTCGGCCTTGACCATGACTTCCCAGATGCGTTTTGACATGCGTGCATCGGGTGTCGAATAACCGGGAGGAATCGGGCCAAACGGGAATTTCTTGCGGAAGGTGGCATCGAATACCACGAACGATGGCACCGTCGGCTCTTTCTCGGTTTGCGCCTGATAAAACGCAAGTCCTGACTCCAGGTAAGGCGCAGCCTCATTGGCAAAGCGTTTTCCTGCCTTGTTGACAATCACCAGGCCTGGCAAGGAACGCTCGGCGAAAATGATGTAGGGGCGATCCCACGCCGGAATTTTCACCGCCGGGGCCCACCAGGCATGCTGCATGAGGTCGGTGGCCGCACCGAGTTTCATCGCGGCCTGAATGGCATCACCGGTATTGTTGATCTGGGATCCGCTCCATTCCGCGCTGGTCGGCTTGGGCAGATACTGTTCGCGCATTTGCTGATTGTGTTCAAAGCCACCAGCACCCAGCACGACGCCTTTACGAGCGCGAACCCGCACCGTTTTACCTTCGCGATTAATAACCGCACCCAGCACTTCGCCATTGCTCTCGATCAGCTCGACCATGGGCGACTTCAACCACAGATCAATGCCACGATCCATCATCGACCAACGCAATTGACCAATCAGGGCGTTCCCCATGGTCAGACGGCGCGAGCGCTTGCCCTGCAGGCGCCCCGGTATATCCAGATAATAGCGAAGGGCCATCATGATGGCCGTTATCATCCAGCCCTTGGCCTGGGTCAGGAACGCGCGACCTTCTTTCATGGTCATGGTCAATTTGCCGGCAACCAACACTTGCGACGGCGGCTCGCGCAGACTCAGGAAGTTGCTCTTCAGGTGCTTGGCACTCATGGGCAGCGGTTGGTGGGTACGATGACCTTCCTTGCCGCCGGGTTTTTCGGGATAGTAATCTGAATAAGGGACCGGCTCGAACGCGACGCGCGTTCTTTTCGCGAGGTATTCAAGCATTTCAGGGGATTTTTCGACGTAGCAGCGCAGGCGCTCTTCGGACACTTCATTGCCAATGACAGCCTTCAGATAACGCAAGGCCTCATCGGCGGAATCCTTCGCGCCCTGGGCACGGGCATAATGGCTATTGGGAATCCAGATACCACCACCCGACATGGCCGAGGTGCCACCATATTTTTCGCTCTTTTCAACAACCAGGACGTCCTTGCAACCCTCCAGACTGGCGGTGAGCGCGGTGGTCAGCGCACCGGCACCAGAGCCGATGACCAGCACATCGACTTCGTGATCGTAGCCTTGCTTTTCAGAAGCGTGCTTATCAAGTGACGGTTGGCTTGGTGTTTGTTGTTCTGGACGCGTCTGGGCTTGCATACGAAAGGCCTCGAAAATGAGAGATTCCACCCCGGTCCGGGGACCCCTTTTTGCCCCATTATATGGACGCCGACCTATTATGCAACATTTTTGCAAAATATATGTTTATTTAGCCCGGCAATGCTTTTACAATCCCGAAAAGCCTTAGAAAAACACAAGACGGGTGCTCACTCCCGCGCGCTTCTGATGCAGACATCTTGTTGATTTATATCAACTTTTAAGCTTCAACAGAGGGACAAACAAGGAAACCATCATGTCAAAGAATCCACTCGCTTCCACCCCCCTGACCTTGAGTTATCTTGGCGGTCCCGCCAGTCAGCCTTTGCTGTATGAAACGATCGGGCAATGTTTCGATCGCATCACCGCCACCTGGCCTGATCGCGAAGCGCTGGTGGTGCGCCACCAGAACATCCGTTGGAGCTATCGACAATACCAGGAGCGCATCAACGCCCTGGCCACCGGCTTGCTGAAACTGGGCGTGCAACCGGGCGATCGCGTAGGTATCTGGGCCCCCAACCGTGTTGAATGGTGTCTGACCCAGTTTGCCACCGCCAAAATCGGCGCGATCATGCTGTGCATCAATCCTGCCTATCGCCTGTATGAACTCGAATACGCGCTGAACAAGGTGGAATGCAAAGTCATCATTACTGCCGAGAAGTTCAAGACCAGCGAATATCTGCGCATGCTCAACGAACTCGCCCCTGAACTGGCGCGTTGCGAACCGGGCAAGCTCGATTCACATAAATTGCCGCACCTGAAAACCGTGATACGCATGGGCGATGAAAAATCGGCCGGCATGCTGAATTTTGACGATGTCTGCAATAGCGGCGGCGCGCACGAGTACGAGCGCCTGAGCGACATTGCCCGCCTGCTGCAACCCGATGATCCGATCAACATCCAGTTCACCAGCGGTACGACCGGCAACCCGAAAGGCGCGACGCTGACCCACTTCAATATCCTGAACAACGGTTTTCAGGTGGGCGAAGGCATGCACCTCAGTGAACAGGATCGCCTGTGCATTCCTGTGCCGCTATACCATTGCTTTGGCATGGTCATGGGTAACCTGGCTTCACTGACGCACGGTTCAGCAGCAGTATTCCCCAACGATGCCTTTGATCCGATCAGTGTGCTGGAAACCGTTCAGGCAGAAAAATGCACGGCCCTGCACGGCGTACCGACGATGTTCATCGCCGAGCTGCAGTCACCCGATTTCGACCAATACGACCTGTCATCACTGCGCACCGGCATCATGGCCGGGAGCCCTTGCCCCATGGAAGTGATGAAGCAGGTGATCGCCAAAATGAACATGCGCGATATCACCATCATGTATGGACAGACGGAAACCAGCCCGGTCAATCACATGACCGCAATCGATGCGCCACTGGAAAAACGCGTATCCACCGTTGGCAAGGTCGGCCCCCACCAGGAAGTCAAAATTGTCGACAGCGAAGGTCGCGTCGTGGCGATTGGCGAAAAAGGCGAGCTGTGCTGCCGTGGTTATAGCGTGATGCAGGGCTACTGGGGCGACAAGGAAAAAACCGCCGACACCATCGACGCTGCCAATTGGCTGCACTCTGGCGATCTCGCGGTGATGGACGAAGAAGGCTACGTGCGCATCGTGGGTCGCATCAAGGACATGATTATTCGTGGTGGCGAAAACGTCTATCCGCGGGAAGTGGAGGAGTTCCTTTATACGCACCCCGCGATCCAGGATGCCCAGGTGTTCGGTATTCCGCACGAGAAGTACGGCGAGGAAGTGTGTGCATGGATCCAGGTGCGCGAAGGGCATTCGCATGTCACCGCCGACGACATTCGTGACTACTGCAAGGACAAGATCACCCACTTCAAGATTCCGCGCATCGTGCGGATTGTTGATGGGTTCCCGATGACGGTCACCGGCAAAATCCAGAAATTCCGCATGCGTGAAATGATGCAGGAAGAGCTGGCGAAGACCGAGGCGAAAGCCGCCGAGCCCGCCTGATTGAGCAAGGGGCCGGGACAGCAGGGAGCGTGGACCTAGCACAACGGCCAGCAATTTTGCAAGAACACTGCAAATCTGGCTAAAATGCGCGTATTCGCGAGAGCGACGCGCATCGCCTATATCGCACCCTGCTGCCCCCGGCAGCAGACACCAGCTCACAGGAACAGCAATGACGATTCCGAAAAACGCCACTCCACTGCAAGCCGGCACCCGGGCCAAATCACGCCGGGGACGCAATCCGACGATCGACACCGAGAAAATCGAAAACGCGGTGCGTGAAATTGGCGGCGGTGTGGGCGATATCTCGATGAAAGAAGTCGCGGATTACCTGGGCGTCAACGTCACCACGCTGTATCGCCACGTGGGCGGCATTGATGGCCTGCGCCGTATTCGCGCATCGCTGTCACGCAGCGACCTCGAACCCCTGCCCTCCTCTGAGGGCCGCACCTGGCAACAGTGGCTGGCCGTGTTGAGTGACTATTATCGTCGCGCCTTGATCCAGCATCCTGACCTGCTGGATTTCGTGCAAGCCGCTCTTGACCCTGATTTTGTCAATCTCGAGCGTGAAGCCAGCATTCTTGTGGCGTATGGTTTTGAACCGAGGGCTGCCCTGCTGACCCACAGTTTTCTCATCACGACGATCACGGGGTATGTACATCAGGAGCTGCAGACGCTCGATGAGGCTCGCTCCGGTTATGCCCCTTACTATGCGCGTTTGTTCCAGAATCTGGATGCGCACCCGGATCGGCTGCCGACGTTGAGTGCAGTCAATCTTAGCCAGCGCGACCTGGATCGGGACCTGAACTTCAAGGCCATTATCAATTTTGCAATTGCCGGCATCGCGTCACAGCGTGGTGCCCCGGGCAATCTGGGCGAAGCACAAAACGACAGCAAAGAACAACAGCTCGCCTAGCACGATTGATTTTTATTTTTTTCATTTTTTTGCAGTTGCATAAAGAGAGCCATGTCAACACCTGAACGTGCGACACAACGAACCACAGGACTCACACGCGAACGGATTGTCAAAGCCGCCTACCAGATTGCCAAGAAGGATCCGCTCAATGCGATGAGCATGCGCAAGATCGCCAGCAAGCTGAAAGTCACGCCCATGGCGATTTACAAGCACTTCAGCGACAAGGATGAGCTGACGGCAGCCGTTATCGATATGCAAATGGAAGAAAGCAATCTGATCCCGACGGACATCGATCCGCAAGACTGGCGGGCGTGGATCAAATCATCGTTCCTGCGCATGCGTGACGTCTATGACGAAGCGCCGGGCATGGTGCAATACATGAGTCACGCCACCACCTTCGGCCCTGCCGTATTGAGTTGGCAAAACGAAATTCTGAAAGTGCTGATCAACGCCGGCCTGGTCCCCTCGCAAGCGTTGACAGCACAAGCGGCCATGGCCGAGCTCGTTACGGGCAGCACGATCCTCGCGCAGCTGCGTCGCCTCGGCATGGAGCGGGTGTTTCCGTCAATCTGGCAGGCCCTGCAGGAAGGCAAGGCGCCTACGCCGGAAGAATTGCAAGCTGGCATGGCCTCGGTCGTCGATTACCCCTGGCTGCTGATGTGCGGTCAAGCCATGCTCGAAGACATGCACGACACACGTCAGGCACTGTCAAAGGAACTCGATTTGTTGCTCGACAGCCTGGAGGCACAGGTCGCCCGCAACAAGACCATTTAAACCGAAAAACAGCATACACAAAGGACTGCCCCATGCCGTCAGCCGACCTGGAGAAATGTTTTGCGCCTGCGCAGTTGAATGGTTTGACCTTGCGCAACCGCTTTATCAAGGCCGGCACCTACGAAGGCATGAGCCCCAACGGGCAACCCACCACAGCCCTGCGCAGCTTCCACGAGCGCATCGCCGCAGGCGGCATTGGCATGACCACCATTGGTTATTGCGCCACCGAAGCCGATGGACGCCTCAACGAAAACATGCTGTACATGCACGAAGGGATTCGCCAGCCGCTAACGGAGCTGATCAGCGGCGTACATGCCCTGGGCGCCAAAGTAGCGGGTCAGATGGGACACGGCGGTGGCTTTTCCAAAAATCGTGAACTGCAACGCAAACGCCCGCTCGGTCCAAGCTTTGGCATCAATGCACTCGGTGTCGCCTATGGCATGATTTTTTGTGATGCCATGACCAAAGCAGACATCAAGCAAATGGTGCAGGGCTATCACGATGCGGCAGTGTTCATGAAATCCGTTGGATTCGATGCCCTCGAAATCCACTTTGGGCACGGCTATGGCCTGTGCCAGTTCATGAGCCCGAAAACCAATCGCCGTACCGACGAATACGGTGGCTCCCTGACCAATCGCATGCGCCTGCCACTCGAAGTGCTGGCAGCCGTGCGCCAGGCCGTGGGCGACACCTTTCCCGTGATTGGAAAAATCAGCCTCACGGAAGGGGTGCGTGGCGGCCTGGACTATGACGACGCCGTCAATATTTCGGCACTGCTCGACAAAGGGGGTATCGACGGGATCATCACCAGTGGCGGCACCAGCACCATGAACCCGATGATCATGTTCCGCGGTGGCAACATGTACAAGCCGATGCTCGCTGCGGAAAAGAACCTGCTGATGCGCATGATGATCCGCCTGGTCGGGCCGCGCCTGTTCAAGGACTACCCTTACGAAGAATTGTATTTTCTGGAGCAGGCCAAGCGCATTCGCGAAAAAGTGCAATGCAACATGATCTACGTCGGCGGTGCGAGCACCAATGAGAGCTTCGAACAGTTGATGTGGGAAGGCTTTGATTTCATTCAGTTAGGGCGGACGCTATTGAGTGATCCGGATCTGCCGAAACAGGCGCAGGCGAACGTGAATTACCAGAGTCGGTGTTTGCACTGTAACGAGTGCGTGGCGACAATTGAGCATCCGCAGGGGATACATTGCACGCGGTTTTCGTGAGCCATCAAATTAACGATTTTTCTATTTCCGAACACGATGTTCATCAGTATATTGGTCGCCATCACACCCAAAACAACAAAATCGGGCGGGAATCAGCATGCAGGATTTACGCAATAAAGTCGCCGTCATCACCGGCGCAGGCAGCGGCATTGGTCGGGCATTGGCGGTAGCGTTGGCAGATGAAGGATGCCATCTTGCTCTCACCGACATCAGTGAAGCCGGTCTGGCAGAAACGGTCCGCGTGCTGTCAGGAAAACCCGTCAAGATTACTACCCATATTGGCAGCGTCGCAGATAAAAAGCGCATGAGCGAGCTGCCGGCCGAAATCGAAGCCGCACACGGCGGCATCCACCTGCTGTTCAATAATGCCGGCGTCACGATCAACAAGTCGTTTGAAGAAAGCACGCTCGAAGAAATCGAATTCGTTACCGGCATCAACCAGTGGGGTGTCATTTATGGATGTTATTTCTTCCTGCCCTATCTGAAAAAACAGCCGGAATCCCATATCGTCAACACATCGAGTCTTGCCGGATTTCTGGGTTTGCCGAACCAGACAAGTTATTGCCTGACCAAGGCAGCCGTGAAATCACTGAGCGAGAGCCTGCGGGCGGAACTGGCGCACTATAATGTCGGCGTTACCAGCATTCACCCGGGAACCATTCGCACCAATATTTTGACTGCTGCAGCAGGTCGCTCGGGTGCCAATCAGGCCAAGACAGAAAAACTCGCCACCCTGATGGCACGTTTCGGCATGCCGCCGGAAAAGCTCGCGCAGAAAGTGGTGCGGGCGATCAAACAGAACCGCATGCAGATTCGTATCGGCTTTGATGCCTACCTGGGGGACTGGCTGAAGCGCTTGCTGCCACGTGCAGTACATGCTCCACTCCAGTGGGGATTCAAGCGCTCACAGGTCAGGGAAGGCTAGAAACCTGATGGAACACGGTCATATCAAGGTCATCATGCGAGTGACGGCGCTGCCGGGCGAAGATGTCCTGCTGGAACACCAATTACGCGCACTGATGCCCCCTACCCTTGAGGAAGCTGGCTGCATCAGCTGTGAGCTGTTGCGTCACCAACTGGATCGCACGGAGTTCGTTCTGATCGAAGTCTGGGAAGACAATGGCTGCGCTGACGCCCACTTCGAGTCACCCCACTTCAAGCAAACGCTGACAGATACGCAAGAACTGCTGGCGTGCATACCTGACATCCGCCGTTATGGCATCGTCAAGGACAAGCCCTTGAACGCGTAAGGCAGGCGTTGCATCCGGCTGGCCGTTGCAACGCCCTCTCCACTTAGCCCCTCACTCCACGCCCCCGATCAAGCGAGGGCGATATCTGCTTCCACCACCTTGGTCGCCGAAACGTTCAAGCCCGCTGCCTGTTTGAGACGCAGAAACACGGGTTCAAACAATTCAGCAATACGCCCGACTTCGGTGACCAAACTGCTATCGACATGAATCGTAAAACTGACTTTGTCCTGATAACTGGCCAGCGAAATATTCAAACCAACGCCTTCCATGACGGGCCCCAGCGGACACAAGGTTTCAATGCGTGCACCAGCCAGATAAAGTGCGTCACGTGGCCCCGGCACATTGGAAATAATGGTGTTGTGCACAGGGGTCACGCGATCCACAAGGCCACTGGACGCGAACAATCGGACGGCCAGGTTGAACGCACCGAGCGTGTTGTATTCCGCCCAGTCCTGCAACAGGTTGGCACCAATGGCATCGATATCGGTCTTGGCTGCCTGCGTATCGGCGTTGATGATTTGCAAGCGTTCAAGTGGATCTTCGACATGGGTCGCCAATGTGGCCCACATGCCTGATACCTGGTTATTGGTGAGTTTGCTTTTCTCCGCCGTCCGGACTGAAATCGGCACCATGGAGATGAGCGTTTTTTCGGGAAGATCATTCATTTGCTGCAGATAATCGCGCAGCACGCCACCGCACAAGGCCAACACCACATCGTTGACGGTCGTTTGCGTAGCATTCTTGATTTGCTTGATTTCCTCCAGCGGTAACGTCACCAGTGCGATATCACGATGCGGGCCGATCCGGCGATTGAAATGCGTACGCGGCGCACTCAGGGGCGCGGAACGTTCCACTTCAGCCTTGTCGTTGCTGACGAAGGTCTTGTAGGCTGTCGCCAGCGTTTCCTTGGCCAGGTTGAAAAAGCTGCGGGGTTTGCCGACACGAGAGTGCATGGCGAATGTCATCAGTTCTGCACGCGTCGGGAGACGCTCGCCTTTCGGATTATACGTTTCCGGAATGTGGCGCACTTCAGGGGTTGGGTCAAACAAATGACGGATCAACGCCGTGCCTGAAACGCCGTCCACGGCAGCATGATGCACTTTCAGCATGAGCGCAAAGCGGTTGTTTTCCAGACCCTCGATGACCCAGGCTTCCCATAGCGGGCAATCGCGACGCAAGGGTTGCGCAATAATGCGGCCCATCATCTTGCCCAGATCACGCATAGAACCCGGTTCAGGCAACGTATACTGGTATACGTGATTCATGATGCTGAATTCCGGATCGTCGATCCAGATCGGGTGATGAAGATTATAGGGGATTTCCACCAGGCGACGCCGAAAGGCTGGTTCGCTTTTCGTGCGGTGATCAATCAGATCCACAATTTTCCGAAAGGAATACCCCCCGGGAATCGTCGACGGATCACAAATCACCAGAAAGGCGACCTGCATCCGCATCGTGTGGGTTTCCATGTAAATAAATGAGGCGTCTAAGCCTGAAAGTCGCTCCATGTGCATTCCCTTGAATTTTGGCAATAAAAAACCGTGTCGCAAAAAGGCTCCGAAAGCCTTTGCAACGTTTGTCTGTATTATTCTTGTTTTATACCGGCCTCAGACGAGGCCGGCGAATTGAGCTGTGGAGAAAAAATCAGAATACGCTGAACAGATCAGAACACTTCAAACAGGCCGGCCGCCCCCATGCCGCCGCCAATACACATCGTTACCACGACAAACTTGACGCCACGACGTTTTCCTTCGAGCAGTGCATGGCCCACCATGCGCGCACCACTCATGCCGAAGGGGTGACCAATTGCGATGGCGCCGCCATTGACGTTGAGCTTGTCGTTGTCGATACCCAGTTTGTCACGGCAGTAAATCACCTGGCTGGCAAAGGCTTCGTTGAGTTCCCACAAACCAATGTCATCCATTTTCAGGCCATGACGTTGCAACAGCTTGGGAATGGCAAATACGGGGCCAATACCCATTTCGTCAGCTTTGCAGCCCGCTACGGCGACACCACGATAAGCGCCCAGGGGATTGAGGCCCAGTCTTTCAGCCAGTTTGCTGTCCATGACCACCGATGCAGACGCACCATCGGAAAGTTGTGACGCGTTGCCTGCAGTGATGTGCTTGCCCTGTTTTACCCACTGACCGTCTTTCCAGACGGGTTCGAGATCACGCAGGCTTTGCAGCGTGGTACTGGGACGGTTGCACTCGTCCTTGTTGATCGTGACTTCTTCGTAGGTGGTTTCGTTGGTGTCCTTGTTGAAATTGGTTTTGATCGCCGTCATCGGCACGATCTCACCTTCGAACACACCGGATTTTTGTGCAGCAGCAATGCGCATCTGACTTTGGTACGCGTATTCGTCTTGCGCGTCACGCGAGATGCCATAACGCTCGGCAACGATTTCGGCCGTTTCGATCATTGGGATGTACGCAGTGGGATCGATGGCCAAGACGGTCTTGGAGACGTTGCGGTAAGCGTTCTTGTGTTTGTTTTGCGTGAGCGAGATGGACTCGACGCCACCGGCAACGGCAATATCATATTCGTTGCAGATAATGCTTTTGGCGGCCGTGGCAATGGCCATGAGTCCGGATGAGCATTGGCGTTCAATGGCCATGCCGGCGGTGGTGTCGGGCAAACCACCAGCGACTGCGCAGAGGCGGCCAAGGTTGTAGGCTTGGGTGCCTTGTTGGGCAGCAGCGCCGAAAATGCAGTCATCGACGCTGGCAGGGTCGATGCCGGCGGCGGCAACGGCGGCGCGGACGACGTGGCCGCCGAGTGCGGGGGCTTCGGTGTCGTTGAAGGCGCCGCGGAAGGATTTGGCTAATGCGGTTCTGGCGGTTGAGACGATGACGGCGTCACGCATTTTTTGGTTACCTTTGATCTTTGGTTTTTTATGATTCTTTGTGAGTCCTTGGAGGGGAGTAGGTTGCTGGAAACGCCGTGCATACGTCCCTGTAGGCTCGACGGCGGCATCCATGCCGCCGACGTTCCATCAACCTACTCCCCTCCAAGACCTTGGGCAGCATCGATGCAATCCCGCTTGGAGCAGTTCAAACTTCTATCACGCAGGGTAATAACGCGAAATCGTATCCACCACACATGCCGGACGATCACTGCCCTCTATCTCTACCGTTACCCGAACTGTGGCCTGTACCCCACCCTTCACGTTTTCAACAGCCACCAATTCACCGACGCCACGCACACGCGAGCCTACTTTGACGGGTGACGGAAAGCGCAGCTTATCCGCACCGTAATTTACGCCCATGCTGATGCCTTGCACGTCGACGATCTGTGGCAAAAACAGATTCACCAGTGACATGGTCAAGTAACCGTGAGCGATGGTAGCGCCGAACGGGCCATCTTTCGCACGTTCCGGATCGACGTGTATCCACTGATGGTCGCCGGTAGCGTCGGCAAATAAATTGATGCGTTCCTGGTCGATCGCAAGCCACTCGCTTTCGCCCAGGCGTTGACCGACGGCGGCTTCCATGTCGAGGGGAGATTTGAATACGGTGGTCATCTCAGGGTCTCCGTTAGGCGCGCTGGCTCGAGCAGGAAATGATTTCGCCCGTGAGGTAGCTGGAATAATCCGAGGCGAGGAACATCATGATGTTGGCAACTTCCCAGACTTCCGCACCGCGTCCGTAGGCTTCGCGGCCTTCGAGTTCGGCGAGCAGTTCTGGTGGCGCTGATTTTTTCAACATGGGGTGCACGGCAAGCGAGGGGGAAACCGCATTGATGCGAACTCCGAATTCGGCGGCTTCCAGCGCTGCGCAGCGCGTGAGGGCCATGACGCCGGCTTTGGCTGCCGCGTAGTGGCACTGTTCTTTCTGGGCGCGCCAACCGAGCACGGACGCGTTGTTGACAATGACACCGCCCTTGCCTCGGGCTTTCATCATTTTCAGCATGTAGCGCGTCATGCGCATGGTGCCGTTGAGGGTGACGTCGAGGACTTTGTTCCACTCGGCGTCTTCCATCTCGATCAGGATCTTGCTGGTGCCAAGTCCTGCATTATTGATGAGGACGTCCACGCCCTGCAGTTTGTCTTCGGCGAAGTTGATGAGGGCTTGTACGTCTTCTTCAACCGCAACATTGGCGATTTGGCCCCACACGGCGTCGAGGCCGGTTTCTTCCTTGAGCTTCTGGACGGATTGATCCAAGCGTCCCTGGTGGATGTCACTGATCACAATGCCACGGCAGCCTTCCTCGACGGCCTTTTTGGCGGCGGCAAAGCCGATACCCGCGCCTGCGGCGGCGGTGATCAATACGGATTTGCCCTTCAGCAGCTGATGTCCTGGGACGTAGCTCGGGTTATGGATGTCCATCGGGATGTGTCCTGTCTGTACCTGGCTTATGGGGTAAATATGCCGGGCGCGCGCCTGCGGTACATCGTCCAAACTGATTATGCAATTGTGCTGCCGGCAGGAGTGGGGTCTAATCCCGCCCTGGCCTTTACCCAAGGAGGCGCCAGGTGCCCGAACTTGAAGTATTGCTGTTGTTGATGTTGATCGCCGGGGTGGCCGGCTGGGTGGACGCCATCGCGGGCGGAGGCGGAGTCATCATTCTGCCGAGTTTGTTGATGGCGGGATTGAATCCGTTGGAAGCGCTGGCCACCAACAAACTGCAGGCCTGTTTTGGCAGCGGGACGGCGACGATCAATTTCGCGCGCAAGGGTTTGCTCGACATCAGGTCTGCCTGGTTGGCGGTGCTGTGCACGTTTATCGGTGCAAGTGCTGGCACACTGGCAGTGCGCTGGTTGTCGCATGATGCTCTGGCGACATTAATACCGGCGTTACTCATTGCGCTGGCGCTGTTTCTATTGTTCGGCGCGCGTCATTTTTCGACGGCCAGGGAAGCCCGGATCAAGGAATCAACGTTCGCATTGATCATTGGTGGCGGGGTCGGCTTCTATGATGGCTTTTTCGGACCGGGAACAGGGACGTTTTTTGCGATGGCTTACATGATGCTGCTGGGGCAAGCGATGGTGAATGCCACGATACGCGCCAAACTGTTGAACTTTACCAGTAATATTGCAGCTCTGCTGTTCTTTGCCGCATCGGGCAAGGTACAGTGGATAACGGGCCTGGTGATGGCCGTCGGACAAATGTCAGGGGCCTATTTGGGATCGAATATGGTCGTCAGCAAAGGGGCGACACTGATTCGCCCCCTCATGATCTGGATGAGTATTCTGATCAGTTTGAAACTGCTGCTGTAACGACTATTTCCACACGCCAGCCCGGATTCGCCAGCCGCGCTTCGACCGTGGCACGTGGCGGTGCATTGCCATCAGCGACCCACGCATCCCAGGCTTCATTCATGCCGGCATAGTCTGCCATGTCGGCAATGAACACTTGTGCCATCAAGATATGATGTTTGTCGCTGCCGGCTTCTTCCAGCAGTTTGTCGATATAGGCGAGCACTTCACGGGTCTGGCCACGAATGTCGAGGGTGGCATCATCGGGGACCTGCCCCGCCAAATAAACCACGCCGTTATAGATGGCCGCTTCGCTGTAGCGTTTTTCAACGTGGAGACGTTTCAAGGTCGACATGGTTGCACCGTTGGGTCGTAATCGAGCGCGCCATGATAACGCAAGTTGAACGGCGCTCGCTGCGTCTGCCTGTCAAGATGCTCAGCCTTTTCCTCCCTTTGCCTCTTTCGGCATGCCCAGCCCGCGCTCAGCGATAATATTGCGCTGGATCTGATTGGTGCCCCCGTAAATCGTATCGGAACGCACAAACAGATACATGGCTTGCAAGCGACTGAGTTCGTAGGGGCCGCTTTCGAGGATCTGGCTTTCCGGGCCCATAACGTCCATCGCCAGCTCGCCGAGCTCACGATGCCAAGTGGCCCAGTAAAGTTTATAGATCAGGGCTTCACGTTGGAGACTGCCATCACTCCATGCAGAACCAGAGAGCATGCGCATTGAGTTATAACGCATGATTTTCAGTTCGGCGTGAGCTTTCGCAATGCGTTGGCGAATGGCCGGATTGCGATCGGCGCCATTTTCCTTTGCCAAGCGAATTACATCGTTCAGTTCGTTCTGGAACTGCATTTGCTGCCCCAGCGTGGACACGCCGCGCTCAAAGCCCAGCAGGCCCATGGCCACTTTCCAGCCGTCACCCGGTGCGCCGACGATATCATCCGCATCACATTCCGCGTCATCGAAAAACACTTCGTTGAATTCGCTGGTGCCGGTGATTTGCGTGATCGGACGGACCTCAATCCCCGGCTGGTGCATCTTCAGCAAAAAGAAACCCAAGCCTTTGTGCGCGGACGATTCCGGATCGGTGCGCGCGATAACAAAGCAATAATCCGATTCATGCGCCAACGACGTCCAGACTTTCTGGCCGGTGATCAGCCACTTGTTTTTCGCGGCATCAAACCGCGCCCGGGTCTTGACGTTAGCCAGATCGGAGCCTGCACCGGGCTCGGAATAACCCTGGCACCACAGTTCCTTGCCGGCACGAATACCTGGCAAATACTTCTGTTTTTGCACTTCACTGCCAAACGCGATCAGCGTGGGCCCGGCAAGCCCTTCACCGATATGACCCACGCGCCCAGGCGCACCGGCTCTTGCATATTCTTCAAAGAAAATCACCTGTTGCTCGATCGAACAGCCTCGACCGCCGTATTCCTTTGGCCAGCCGGTGCAAGTCCAGCCTCCTTCAGCGAGTTTTTGCTCCCAAAGCTTACGCTCTTCAGGATACGTATGCTCATCCCCGGGGCCGCCTCGAAATTTGAGTTTGGCAAATTCACCCGTCAGGTTTTCCCGCAGCCAGGCGGCGACTTCTTCACGAAATTGTTCGTCGGCAGGACTGAAACTCAGCTTCATTGTTGTCACTCCCCTTTGGCGTTATTGAGCTACTGCGTCGAGCAACAATGACGCCAGACGTTCACGATGCCATGCGGCATTCCCGAGATAATGTTCCGACGCTTTGGCACGTTTGAAATGCAGGTGCACGTCATACTCCCAGGTAAAACCAACACCGCCATGCATTTGCAGCGCATCGCCTGCATTCTTGAAATAAACGTCCGAGCAGTAACTCTTCGCGACACTGGCCGCTTCTGTCAGTTCGCCCGCCAATGACGCAGGTAGGCCGGCCAGTGCGTCGAGCTTTTCTTGTGCCACGCAAGCGGCGTAATACACGCCTGAGCGAGCCACTTCCACCCGCATCATCATATCCGCCGCCTTGTGCTTGATAGCCTGGAAACTGGCAATTGCACGACCAAACTGCACGCGCTCTTTGGTGTAAGCCACGGCCATATCCAGCGTTTGCTGCGCGCCGCCCATTTGCTCGGCAGCCAGTGCCACTGTCGCCAGATCCAGCACCGTACGCAAGGAATCCCAGCCTTGCCCTTCCACGCCCATCAGCGCGTCCGCCGGCAATACCACGTCTTGTAAAATGATCTCTGCCTGTTTGCGTGTTTGATCCATCGTGGGCAGCAGATGGCGGGAAATGCCCGGCAGATTGGCCGGCACCACAAACAGACTGATCCCCTGCTCCCCATGCGAACCGGGTTGACGCGCAGCCAACACCAGTAACTCAGCGGTCACACCATCGACGACATAGCGATAACTGCCGTTCAGGCGATAAGCACCGTTTTCAGGCGTAGCGACCACCTCAACGACATCCGCACCCCATTCACCCGCAGCATTACCCGCACGCTTGCCCGCCCACGCCAGCGTGGCCGTCGAGCCTTCACAAATCTTGGAGAGATATTCGGCTTTCTGAGTGTCGTTTGCGGCTACAAGCAGGGCATTTGTTGCAAGACAAACGGTCGAGAAAAACGGCGCGCAAAACAGAAAGCGGCCCATTTGTTCCATCATGGCCACGAGTTCAACGTAACCCAACCCCAAACCGCCATATTCAGCAGGAATATGCGTGGCATGCCAGTACAGGTCGCGGCACACGGTGTGCCACGTGGCGGTATCGTAACCGCTGTCGGTGGCCATGGCGGCGCGCACAGCAACACTGGTGGACGACTCGGTCAGAAAGGATTCGACAGTATCGCGAATCATTTTTTGTTCGTCGGTAAAAGCAAACTCCATACTGACCTCGGCGAGTTTTTTTTGTTGGATCTGTTCAGCGCTACCTCGGCGATAAAGAATAGCTGCTGACAAATGTATTACAGAGGTGATTTGGAGGGGCTGAGTTATGGAACGTCGGCGGCATGGATGCCGCCGTCGAGCCTACATGGATGTATTTACGGCGTTTCCAGAACTCAGCCCCTTCAAAGCGCCTAAAGCCCTGAGCTACAAGCAGCTATTGTTTATTGTCGCTCGATTTCATACAGCAACCAATGGCAAGAAAAAACAGGGAGCCCGTTAAAGAGGGAAATCGGACTCCCCAAACCACAGGCCAGTTAAAACTTAAGCCCCATATACTTTTTGTGCTGGCGTTTCCTTGCTCAGCAAAACATCCATCGCACCAGCTATTTCCGACGGCTCCCAACGCGCACCCTTGTCCACGCCTTCCGTCGTACGCCAACCATCAGCGATAGAAATCTTGCCACCCTGCACTTCAAATACACGTCCAGTCACGCCGGCAGACTGCTCACTACCCAGCCAGACAACCAGGGGAGCCACATTCTCAGGTGCAAAGAAATCAAAACCACCGTTTTCCGGCTTCTTCATCATGTCCGCAAAAACCACTTCGGTCATGCCAGTACGGCCGGCCGGCGCAAGGCAGTTGGCGGTAATGCCATACCGCCTGAGCTCAGCCGCCTGATTCAGCGTCAAGGATGCGATACCACCTTTGGCAGCGGCGTAATTGGACTGTCCCACCGAACCGTTCAGACCAGCGCCTGAGGACGTATTGATGATGCGTGCATCAACCTTCTTGCCGGCCTTTTGCTGGTCACGCCAGTACTGCACGGCATGGCTCGACAGGCAGAAATGCCCTTTGAGATGCACAGTGATCACGGCGTCCCACTCGGCTTCGGTCATGGAGGCGAACATGCGGTCTTTGCAGATACCAGCGTTGTTGACGACAACATGCAGATCCCCGAAGGTATCCAGCGCTTGTTGCAGAATATTCTTGGCATCGGCGTAATCGGTAATGCTGTTGGTGTTCGCTACCGCTTCACCGCCTGCCGCCTTGATGGCGTCCACAGTGGCCTGCGCCGCTGCAGCGTTGATATCGTTGACAACGACTTTGCCGCCTTCCGCTGCGAACGCTTTGGCGTAAGCTGCGCCCAAACCACCACCTGCGCCAGTAATGATGGCCACGCGGCCGTTACAAATTCCAGACATGGTTAATCCTCTTACAGTCGCTCGATGATGGTGACGTTGGCCTGACCACCGCCTTCGCACATGGTTTGCAGACCGAAACGTCCACCGGTACGTTCCAGTTCGTGCAACAACGTGGTCATCAGTTTGGTGCCAGTGGCGCCCAGCGGATGGCCCAGCGCAATGGCACCGCCGTTGACGTTGGTGCGAGCGTGGTCGTAATCCAGCTCCTTTAACCATGCCATGGCGACCGAGGCGAACGCCTCGTTAATTTCGACTAGATCGATGTCATTCATCGTCATGCCGGCTTTCTTGAGCGCATATTGGGTAGCGCGGATGGGTGCGGTCAACATCCACACCGGATCGTCTGCACGTACCGACATATGATGGATGCGGGCACGTGGCGTGAGGTTATAACGCTTGAGCGCCGCTTCCGACACAATGAGCATCGCCGACGACGCATCACAGGTTTGCGAAGAGACGGCAGCAGTCACTTTGTCGCAGCCAAACAGGAAATCCAGTTCCGCCATTTTTTCAAGCGTGGAAACGCGCGGTGTTTCATCATTCGTGACACCCGCCAACGGCACGATTTCACGGTCGAAACGGCCTTCCTTGATGGCACGAATCGCACGGGTGTGGGATTCCAGCGAAAACACTTCAAGATCGCGCCGTGACAAGCCCCATTTCTCAGCGATCATTTGCGCCGAACGAAACTGCGTCGGAGGAGTATCGCCATAGCGTTCCACCCAACCTTTGGAACCGGTGAATGGATCCTTGAAACCCATCGGCTCGGCAGCAATCATGGCCGACGAAATGGGAATCTGTGTCATCGTTTGCACGCCACCCGCAACCACCACATCCATAGTGCCCGACATGATGGCTTGCGCAGCGAAATGCACCGCCTGTTGTGATGAACCACATTGACGATCCACGGTGGTACCCGGCACTTCGTCGCTCAAACCGGCGGCAAGCCAGCAAGTGCGCGCAATGTCACCGGCCAGGGGGCCAATGGTGTCCACGCAACCGAAAATCACGTCATCGTATTCGTTATCCGGAATACCGTTGCGCTCGACAATATGCTTGAGTACGTGTCCACCGAGATCTGCCGCGTGCACTTGGGCAAGACCGCCTTTACGGCGACCGGTCGGTGACCGGATTGCATCTACGATATAGGCTTCTGCCATGTTGCCATCCTCAAAAATTCCAGACGTTAAATGCGCTGTGCTCAGGCCTGCTCGCCAAACGTTTTGTCGGCACCGATTTTCGCATTCGGGTTCAACAGCCATTGATGCAGACGATTCTTATGGAAACCGGTATGGCCCCAGAATTTATCGAGCGCCCATGCCCGCTTCATCCAGATATGCAGATCGCATTCCCAGGTGTAACCCATGGCACCGTGCGATTGAATACTGTTTTTCGCGGCCAACAATGCGGCTTCGCCTGCAGCCACTTTTGCATGAGACACCGCGAAATCACCATGCACAGGGCGACTGGCGACAGTGTATGCAGCGCGGTAAAGCACGGGTTTGGCAAATTCCGTTTTCACTGCACAGTTGGCCATGTGGTGCTTGAGCGCCTGATTGGCACCGATGGCCATGCCGAATTGCTTGCGATCACTGGTGTACTTCACGGTGACCTGCACCATCGCTTCGGCAAGCCCAATCAATTGTGCCGCTGCGCCCAGCGCGCCGCGATTCAAGGATGCAGCCAGTAACGACACGCCTTCAGCGCCATTGGTCAGGCAGGTTTCATCGGTGACTTTCCAATCCACCGAAAAGATGCGGCGGGAAGGATCAACGCTTTCCTGCGCAACCAGATTGACCTGGTCACGTGGCACCAGGTGTATCTGATTGCCACTGGGCAGCAACAGGTAATCCGCGACGTGGGCGTCAGACACCAGATTATTCACGGAATGACCAATCGCGATGCGACGCTCGCCAGTGGCAATTTTTTCGAGCAGTTGCGCGCAACGACTGTCGTTCTCAGCCAGGCTGGCCAACAAGGGCACGCCGACCATAACGGTTTCCACGAGGGGCTCCGGCAGCGCAACACGACCGCATTCCTGTGCAATCAGCACGAAATCCAGTTCATTCATGCCCAGGCCGCCAAATTTCTCTGGCACCAACATGGCAGTGAGGCCCATGTCGACAAATTTCTGCCACAAATCCGCGCTGCGCCCGCCTTCGAGTTCCCAGGATTTGCGCACAACGTCAGGAGTGACCTGATCCTGCAGGAACTGCTTGACGTTATCGCAGAACAGCAGCTGATCTTCGGTAAAAGTAAAATCCATGATCTCGCTCCTACTTCCGCGGCATGCCCAGCAAACGCTCGGCGATGATGTTGCGTTGAATTTCGTTGGTGCCCGCATAAATCGGGCCTGACTGTGCGAACAGGAAACCATCGAGCCACTGCCCGACGTCGCCGGCAGCAGGCGCATGTGGCCACAATTCCGCACGTCCGGCGAGAATGTTCATCGCCGTCTCATGCATGAACTGATCGAGCTCCGACCAGAAAATCTTGTTCACGGACGATTCAGAACCGATTTTGCCGCCGTTCATCAACCGGGAAGCGGTTTGATAAGTCGAGAGCGCATACGCTTCTGCATCCATGTAGCATTTGACGACAGCATCTTCGATACTGAGGTCGAGAATATCGTTGGCATGTTCGCGATAAAGTGCGACCAAACGCTTGGCGGTTTCCTGAAAGCGCGCCGGGCTGCGGAGCATCAAGCCCCGCTCAAACCCGGCGGTTGACATCGCAATATTCCAGCCTTGACCCTCCTCTCCCAGACGGTTTTCGACCGGCACACGCACTTCGTCAAAAAATATTTCCGCAAAGCCCGGTAACCCATTCAATTGAGGAATGGGCCGTACGGTAACACCTGGCGCGTCCAACGGGACGAAAAGGAAGGACAAGCCATGATGCCGCTCCGACGCCGGATCCGTGCGGAAAATACAAAACACCCAATCAGCAAACACAGCGCGTGTCGACCAGACTTTTTGTCCGGTAATCACATATTCATTGCCCTGGCGAATCGCCTTGGAACGAATGGCTGCCATATCACTGCCGGCACCGGGTTCTGACCAACCCTGTGCCCACATTTCCTCGCCACTGGCCATCTTCGTTATGAAGCGTTCTTTTTGTGCCGGTGTACCGTACTCCATCAGGGTCGGGCCGAGCAGAAAAATGCCGTTCTGGTTAACGCGTAATGGCGCCTTGGCGCGGTAATATTCTTCTTCGAAAATCAACCACTCGATCAGATTGCAGCCGCGACCGCCGTATTCCTTGGGCCAGGT
>JBPOHS010000172.1:0-10622 GCA_052035295.1 Pseudomonadota bacterium | reverse complement strand
GGCGGGGATCTACCAGGCGTCGGTAACCGATGGCACGCCGGAGTGTTGTGTGCTGACGACCACGCCTAACGCATTGATGACGCCCGTTCATGATCGTATGCCCTGCGTGCTGGACGTCCAGAAAATAACGGGCTGGCTGCAGTCGGATTCGGATGCGTTGGCGCGAGGGTGTTTGCAGTCAGCTGAGGAGGATGCCCTGGTGAAGGTACGGGTATCGCATCGGGTGAACTCGGTGAGGAATGATGATGCCGGAATAATTCTGGCGGATGTGGGGTCGCCGGAGCAGGGCCGACTGTTTTAGGAAATGCATTACTTGGATGTCACAATGGGAAATACCGGATCGGCTTTGTCGAGCAATTTGAAAAAGCCAATCAGATCCAGTGTGCTGCCGGTCACCGTCAGGTCAGGTGATGTCAGTGCGTCCTTGATACCCAGTTGGCCGGTAATCAGTTTCACCATCATCGGTCGGGTGAGGGATAAAGTGGCGTTGGCATCTGCCGCAACACTTGCCTTGCGGAAATGCATAACGGAATTCACGATATCAATGACATAGTTTTCCTGCAGATCCACAAAGGTGAAATTCAGGCGCAGTACTTTTCCTTCTGCTTTTTCCGCATTGAGCGCTACCTGAAGCATTTGCAGGAACTGTTCTGGTGCCGTCTGTTCCAGCAGCCCGGTGGCCGTCGCGAGATTGATGCCGTGTTCTGGCGGCCCGTTACGTAATTCGTAGGCGGCAGACAAATACACGTTGCGCCATGCCGTGGATTCCGCCTGATAGCCCAGCTGATCGTAGGTGCGTGCCAGTAACGCTTTGGCTGCGGTGTTGTCAGCATCTGCCGATACCAGGTGATTCAGCACCTCTGCCACCCATCGGTAGTCGCCGGCATTGAACGATTGCTCCGCTTGCGCGAGTAATGAGGCCGCGCCCCCCATGAACGCCACGTAATGTTCCGCCCGCGCTTTTCTGGGCAGCGGATCAAGGTGCGCCGGATTGCCATCGTACCAGCCAAAATACATCTGATAGACCGCTTTGACATTGTGTTTCAACGTACCGTAGTAACCGCGGTTCCAGTAGTGTGTTTGCAGTGTGGCTGGTAAGGTCAGCTGCTCGGCGATGTCGCTGGGACCATAGCCCTGGTTGGCCAGTCGCAGGGTCTGGTCATGGATAAATTGCAGGGTATCCGCTTGTTCCTGCATTAGCGCCTGAATGCGTGCCTTGCCCCAGACAGGCCAGTGATGACTGAAAAACATCACCTCACTGTCTGCAAATTGCTCGCTGGCCTCATGGATATAGCCTGACCAGCGCTGTGCATCGCGCACCTTCGCGCCACGCAAGGTGTAAAGATTGTGAAGCGTGCGACTCAACACTTCAGCCCCGCAAAACGCTTTCCGGGCAGGCAGGTAAAACGTTAACTCGGCAGGTGCTTCTGATCCCGGTGTGTATTGGAAAACAAAGTCCACACCATCAATATTGAGAGCTTGCGGGGTTTCACTGATCAATTCGGTGGGGGCGAGAATGCCCAGGGTGCCGATGGCGGGTTCCTTGCCCAGACCGTTATCCACTTTGCCGCGCTCGCTGCGTGGTAAATCCCGACCATACATATAAATCGCACGGCGACTCATGGCCGGGCCGGCGAGGGCGTTTTCACTGGTGGCTTCTTCCAGAAAACCCTTGGGTGCGATAATGCGAACAGCACCCGCCTGTACTTGCTGGGGAGGCACAATCGCTTGAACTCCCCCAAAATGATCGATGTGACTGTGGGTGAAAATGACAGCGGTAACCGGTTTGTCGCCCAGGTGTTGGCGTGCCAATGCCATGGCACGGGCAGCGGTTTCTTCGGTGGTGAGCGGGTCTACTACAATCCAGCCGCCCTGACCCTCGATAATCGTCATCGTGGCCAGGTCATAGCCGCGCACCTGATAAACACCGTTGGCGACTTTATAGAGTCCGTGGGTGTTATTCAGCTGAGCCTGGCGCCATAACGACGGATGTACGCTGTCGGGGGCCTTGCCTTGCAAAAAACGATAAGCTTCTTGTTCGAAGATGGGCGTGTTGTCAGGTGCGGTGACAACGAGCGACGCTTCCTGTGCCACCAAGCCGCGTTCTGCTTCGGCAAAGTCCTCACGGTCGTCGGGGGGCAGACTCTCGCGCGCTTGTCGTTGTGCTTTTTGTGTGTAGCTGGTGGGTGATGAGAAGCCGTTGGCGTCTGCACCTTCGACGGGAGGCGTGGCCTTTTCACATGCGGCCAGACACATCAAAAAAATCAAAAGCCCTGCTTTCCGCATGTTATAACCCCATCTTTCAATGGAGCAATGGTAGCTCAACCTGGCCATTCCGCCAGATCCGGCTAGAAATAGGGTGGAAATCTCGCTGGTGCAGATACTGCTCCAATACCTTGGGAGAAAACGATGAAACCCATCGATATCGGCAACGCTTACGATCAAATTGTGCATCTCTGGACAAGCGATGGGTTCGACCTCTCTAACGGTATTCCTCAGCACCAAAAGGCCATCGCCTTCACCCAAAAGAGAGGAAGGGCGCTCGACATCGGTTGTGGATGCACCGGACGTTTCATTGACCTGTTGGCGAGTGAAGGGTTTGCCCCGGAAGGCGTCGACATTTCAGGGGAAATGATCGATCTGGCGAGAACCAACAATCCTGCGATCACGTTTCATCATGCCGACATCACCGAATGGGAACCGCCAGGAAAATACGACTTTATTACTGCCTGGGATAGCATTTGGCACATTCCGCTGGATCGGCAGGAAGTGGTGATAACGAAGATCGTGGAGTGCCTCGAAAAAGACGGCGTATTGATTTTTTCTTTTGGCGCCCTGAATGAGCCGGGTGAACACACGGATAGCCATATGGGGCCTGAAGTTTATTATTCGTCGCTGGGAACCAATGGATTCCTGTCGCTGTTGATCAAGCTCGGATGCATCTGCAAACACCTCGAGCATGATCAGCACCCTGAACTACACGCCTATCTCATTGTGCAAAAACCATAGCTAGCTTTTCTGCCTTGCTTCCCGGAAGTCCTCGCTCAGGTGTCGAAATGCCTTACATATGGCCTGGCGACGGAAGTCTCTTGTTTTGGAAAATAGTTTATAAAACAGCCCTGTGTGTTGCTTGGCATGGAACGTGCTGATCACCAAAAGAAATTAGGTTCGGTTTTCGGCAGCGGCGTCACAAATAACAAGGAGAAACACATGAGGTTGGCAATAGCATTAGCGCTTTGGGTATTGGCAGTAAACGGCAATGCGACCATTATCAAAAAAGATTGGTCGGAAGCCGGTGACAGGCTTGTTTCGTATGATACGAGGACAAGCCTGCAATGGTTGGCTCCGGAGCTTTTCCTGGGCACCAGTTGGAATGACATGCAAAGCCGGTTGCAACACGATTCGACCCTTAAGGGATATCGTTATGCGACCAGTGACGAGTGGTTCGATATCATCGGGCCGCAGGGGTTGAACATCCATCCTTCGGATACAGTCAATGAAACGGGTTCATCCCGGCGTCTCTCAAATCTGCTGTCTCTTGATCAAGGTAAATTTCCGCTGTACATGTGGTTGGTCTATGGCACACCCGAGTATTCCAGAGCGCCAAGCGATGATATGGGGTTTGGCGACGCTTATGGCTACAACGTATGTACCTCGAATACCCACGTTGAGTTGACGGGGGTGTATTTCGCCGACTCGTGCCTCATGGAGTGGTTCTCGCCAACCATCAATGGAAATTTTGGTCCGGAGTGGATGACTCATGTGTTGGTGCGGGAAGTGCCGGAGCCGACGACACTGGGTTTGTTCGGGCTTGGGTTGATGGGGTTGGCCGCTAATAGGCGCCGTTACTCCAGGTGAGTGCTCAACACGATGCCATGTGGCTTTCGAAGGCGACAGTCGCAACGTTGCCTTGAGTGACAGGTGACATGGGTCTCATGAGCCCGCAGGTGCTCATGAGACCCAACCGGCAAGGTTCCATTTGCTCTTTCTCTCTTTACCCCCGTAAAGATTCCGCTTCCCCCCGCCCCCGGCTTTCTGGTATACATCGTATACTTGGCGGCCAGCCTCTCATGGGCTGCCCATGTAAAGCCTGCATCAGACAAGACAAAGCAAAAACACCCAAAGCAAATAAGACCCACAGCAAAAACTCCGGGGGGAGAACACATGAGCTTCGATTTCAAAGGCAAAGTTGCCATCGTCACGGGCGCGGGCGGCGGTCTCGGCTATGCCTATGCGGCCTATCTGGCTGAAAAAGGCGCTAAAGTCGTCGTCAACGATCTGGGGGGCGGTACGTTTGGCATCAACGGCCAGCCGACCGCATCCGTGGCCGAGGAAGCCGCTGCGCGTATTCGCGCCGCCGGGGGCGAAGCCATCGCCAACACCGACAGTGTTTCCGAGCTGGCAAGCGCCCGCCGCATGGTCGACCAGGCCGTTGATACCTGGGGTCGCGTCGATATCATCGTCAACAACGCCGGCATCGCCAGCACCCAGGTATTCCCCGACGTCGATGCCGAAGAAGTGCAACGCCACCTGGGTGTACATGTCCTGGGTGCACTCAACACCATGCGTGCCGCCTGGCCACATATGGTCAAACAGGGCTTTGGCCGCATCATCAATACCGCGTCCAATTCCACACTTGGCTTCAGCCCGCAGATTTCCTACCCGTCGATGAAATCAGCCCTGTTCGGTCTGTCAAAATCGGTTGCATTGCTGGGCAAAGCCCACAATATCGGCGTTAACGTGATTCTGCCGGCGGCGTTCACGCGTTTGTCGGCCATGTTGCCGGAATGCGATTTCCGCGATCGCCTGGAACGTGAATTCCAGCCGGATCGTCTGGCGCCCGTTGTGGCGTGGCTGGCGCATGAAACCTGTGATGTCAGCGGGGAAATCTTCAGCGTTGGTGGTGGAAAATTCGGTCGCGTGGTCTTTGCCGCGGCGCCCATGCAAAACGTCGACATGAGCATGGAGTCGGTCGCCGAAGGCATGAAGCGTACTTTTGCCGATAACGCGCTGTCAGTGTTGAACAATACCTTTGATGACCTGCGCAATCTCGGTTTCAGCGACGAGGAATGCGCCATGTTTCACGATATGAGTGCCACGCAGGGTGCCCGTGATGAAAGTGCGCACGTCGCGGTGAAAAAGGACAGCATCGATCAAGTGTGGACAATCGTCGTCAAAACGCCGATCGGTGATCAGGCCAGCACGCTGGTATTGAAGTCGGAAGGCAACCGTTTGACCGGCGTCGTCGCCAATGAACAATATGGTTCACAAGTCGTCGAAAGTGGCGAACTTCAGGGCGAAACACTCAAGTGGCTGGTGAACACCACGATTCCGATGCCACTCACGCTGACCTACACCGGTACGCTCGACGCCAACGACAATATGCGTGGCCAGGTGGAAATGGGCATGTTCGGCACCATGGATTTCACTGCCTCCCCCTTGCATGGGGAAGAAGCGGCCAAGGCGCGCAGTGCAGCAGCACCTTCCGCTACCGCAGAACCTGCCGCACAGGCCGAGCCGGTCAAGCGCGTGATGCCGGATATCCTCACCCACAAGCCGGCGATCCTGCCTGACTTCAGCAAGCCCCGCATGGTGCCCGTGAATGGTATCGAGCTGGCGATTTATGAAGGCAAACCCGAAGGGGAGGCGCATCCTTACCCGGTCATTCTGTGTCACGGCTATCCGGAACTCGGTTATTCCTGGCGCAATCAGGTGAAGCCGCTGGTAGAGGCGGGCTTCCACGTGCTGGTGCCTGATCATCGCGGTTTCGGCAATTCCACCGTGTTGCCGCGCAAAGAAGATTACGTGCTGTCAGAAGTGCTGAAAGATATCTGCGGCTTGCTGGATTATTTCGGCTACGAGAAAGGCATTATCGTGGGGCATGATTTTGGTGGCGCGATTACCTGGGGCATGGGTCTTTATCATCCGGATCGGGTCGCGGGTCTGATTGCGTGCAACTCGCCCTTTGCCGACATGCCCATGAATCCCCTCGACTTGTATCAACAGCTGTATGGGCCGAAAAACTATTTCGCCTATTTCCAGACGCAGGAATGTGAAGATAAATTCAACGAAGATCCGTCACGCACCTTCCGCTTCTACATGCGTCGTGATACTGGCAAGGGCACCAACCTGTCGCGCAGCCGTCAGCACGATGCCGAGAGCATTGGGCACGTGCACTGGATACACGACGATGAAAGCACCTGGCCAGGGGAAGTCATTCTCGATGACGCCTCAATGTCCTATTACAGCAATGCCTATCGCAAGACAGGCTTTGGCCCGGGCTTGAACTGGTATCGCTGCCTGCCGTATGGTTACGACACGCAGAAACAAACCTTCCCCAACGGATTGCCGAAAATTACTGCGCCGGTATTGGCAGTAGGGGCGGATCTCGATTTCATCGCGGCCTATCATTTCTATGATTTGCTCGATAACTTCTGCACCGACTATGAAAAGACCCTGGTCAGCAACGCCGGCCATTGGGTGCAGCAGGAGAATCCGGAGGAGTTGAATATCGTGCTGGTCGACTGGCTGGCGCGGCGTTATCTGTAAACCAAGGTCGAATTGTCCTCCTGAGCGTCCTCTTGAGGGGCATTCGCCCTTCAGGGGTCATCACCGCTCAGGAGGTAGAGATGCAAACTTTGGCAATGAAAAAACCGGCAATGAAAAAACAGATCATTTACGGCGTGCTGGCGTTGTTGGGCATTTCGCTCACCTGGTACCACAATATCCAGTTTGCGATTCAGCATGGCAGTATGGACATGGGCATTTTTATTGCCGAATGCTTCTCCAATCATGCCGCCAGTTCGATTTCGTGGGATGTGACGATTGCGGCGATCGCGTTTCTGACGTGGTCCAACGTTGAATCGAAACGTTTGCAGATGAAAGGGTGGCCGGTGATAGCGGTGCTGACGCTGGGTGTCGCCTTTGCGTTTGCTTTTCCCTTGTTTTTATTGCTGCGGGAACGGCATCTGGCCAAACAAAAAACGGCGGGCTGAGGTCAGCGCGCCGTTCTTGTGGATCCCGATTCAGCGTGTGGCGTGAAAGCCATTGTTCAGAATGGGTTATTCGATTTCGTAGCGAATCCCCAACGAGTAAACTTCGACGCCTTCTTCAAAACTGTCGGTGTATCCAACATCGATGAAGCCAGCCACTTCACCAACAAGATACAGACTGGAGACAATCGGGTAGTCGAAGCCAGCAGCGATGATGGCACCGTTGGACGAGGTGCTTTCGTCCTTTTCGTCAGGCGCTTCAAACGTCGTGTCGAGCAGGTAAACGCCCCCTTTCAGGTAGGCGCTCAAACGATCAGAGTCGGTTCTGGGGGAACGCAGTCCCACCATCAGTGAGCCGCCGCGCGAGCCAACCTTGACGGAGGAGCCTTCGAATTTGCCTTGGCCCAGTTCATTGGCGGCAGCCTCGAAGAAAAATGGATTGTCCGGAATCTGGAAACCACCGTACGCCGTAATGGCAGTGGAACTGTTCAGGTCTTCGATATCGGTCATCGCTTTCCCGATTTGACCACCCACGTAGGGCCCAGCGTGAACATTGGCGGCTGCAATTGCCGAGAAGAAAGCTGAAGCCAGCACTACTTTTTTAATTGTCATGATGTGAATTCCTTAGCTGATACTCCCTGGATGGTAAACCGCATCCAGCTTCCGGATTGTATGGGAGTTCGTCAGCGAAAAACAGGCACGGTACACATTAATGCAACGTCACCCCCCCGCAGCATTTCTTGAACTTTTTCCCGCTGCCACAAAAGCACAGCTCATTACGCCCCGGTTTGATACGGGTGTCCTGACTGTCTTCGGCGATTTTTTGCGCCCGTTGCGGTGTCCAGAACGCATAGATCCCGGCCAGGCTGGCACTCAGCTGCTGTGCCAGTTGCTGGCGTTGTTGGCGGGTTTCGCGCATTGCCTGATCCGCGGGCTTCAGATTCGGTGAGCCCAGCAGGTAAAGCGGGCGCAGCAGGTGCTGGGTATCGGGATTTGACAGCAATGGCCGCCAATCGGCCATCGCCAGCGACATGCCTTTCATGAAACCGAAGGCCCACATGTCGGCGTCGACGAATTCCTCGTCACTGTCACCATAGGTCGTCACGTTGAACAGCGGCTCGAACGTCGACGGGTTACGCATGAAGCACAGCGTAATGCCGTTCAGGTGCCGAATGATCAGCTCCTTGATGCGCAGCGCCTGTTGGGTGCTGGTAAACGAGGGGGCGTGTTCCTCGCGCGTGCCCCAGATGCGAGGTAGCCAGGCCACCGGCTTGAGCGGAGTGGGACCGATCACGATGGCCGTCAGGTAGCCATCCAGCGCGTCGAGCATCAGCGTTTCGTTGGAGGTCGCATCCGACATGAGAAAGCGATCCAGCTCGCTCATCTCGTCGGGGGACAGGGCATTGATGCGCAAAGGGGCAGGAACTACAGACATCGAATCATCCAGAAAGGGGGCTCTCCTGAATTGTAACGGGTTACGGTGCCGCCTTCACCTTTTGGGCGAGATCAAGCCGTAATCAATCACAGTATTGAGGGGTGTCGCCGGTTTGCCATCTCGTATGCGTATACTTGGCAGACAAGGATCACGTAGGAGGTTGTATGACCGACGCAGCAGGACAGGGCCGGTGGTTGCCGCCACGTCTCTTCACTGAGGGGGGGCAGGAGCGCAGGGTGGGTATCGAGCTGGAGATGGCGGGCATTGATCCGCAAGCCATCGTGCGCTGTATCCAGGCGGTGTTTGGTGGCGACCTGGAACGCCTCAACCGCTTTGAATACCGCGTCATCGATAGTGTATTCGGCAAATTTGTCGTCGAGCTCGACGCCAATTCCATCAAGGCCATTGGCGACCATCTTGAAAAGAATCCGGCGGAAGGCATCGAAGGCGCCTTGCAGAACGCCGCCGGGGATTTGCTTACCAGTGCTGCACAGGCGCTGGTGCCATGGGAGGTTGCGACACCGCCGATACCGTTTTCCAAGCTCGATCAGGTGGCCATTCTGTTCGATGCATTGCGTAACGCCGGGGCCAGGGGAACGCGCAGCAGCATGGTTTACGCCTTCGGTTTGCATCTCAATCCGGAATTGCCGGCATTCGATGTTGACACGCTGCTGCGCTATCTACGTGCTTTCCTGTGCTTGTTCGAGTGGATTACCGCGCACGACGAAACCGATGTCACGCGACGCTTGTCCGGGTACATCGAGCATTTCGGCAAGCCCTACATCCTCAAGGTGATAGACCCGTCCTACAAGCCTGACTTGAAACAATTCATGCTGGACTATCTTGAATTCAACCCCACGCGCAATCGCACACTGGATTTTTTGCCATTGTTCGCCTGGCTGGATGAAGCGCTGCTGCGCGAACACGTTACCGATATCCGGGTCAAGGCGCGGCCGACGCTGCATTATCGTTTGCCCAACTGCGATATCGACAATCCGCAGTGGAATATCGACTGGCCCTGGCGTGACTGGTTGCTGGTGGAACGCCTGGCCGACAAACCGGAGATCGTCACCACCATGTGTCAGGAATATCGTCCCTACCTCGACAGCATAACGCTTGGTCTGGAGGGCGGCTGGAAGAAGACGGTCGAACGCTGGTGGGGCGGGTTTTGATCAACACATCGAATGACAGACCGCTGGTTGCCGTCACCGGCCCTCACTCGCGACTCCGCACGGCCTGGTGGTGTACCCGGCTCATGCTGGCCCTGCACGGCGTGCGTGCAGTTTACCTTACTGCCCACACGCCGTTCCCGCAGGAGCCTCTTCATGGGATCGTGATTGGCGGTGGCAACGACATTGAGCCGGGGCATTATGGCGAGGCAGCCAATCCGGAGCGTACCTACGATCCCGAGCGCGATCTGTTCGAAATGAACATGATACGGCGGGCCATGCAGGACAACATTCCCATGTTGGGCATTTGTCGGGGCGCGCAGCTGATCAACGTCGTTTTTCGTGGCAGTCTGCATCTCGATATCCGGCCGCGCCGTCGTTTCACGACAAACCGAAACACCACCCGACCGGTGAAGTGGGTCAATCTCGTCGGCACCAGCCGTCTGCAGGAATATCTGGGCGTTTCGCGATTACGCGTCAACAGTCTGCATCGTCAAGCCATTGATCAAGTCGGGGAAGGCCTCACCGTCATTGGTCGCGATGAGGACGGCTTTATCCAGGCAGTGGAAGGCCAGTTCGGCTTTCTGCTGGGCGTGCAATGGCATCCGGAATATCTGCCTTACTTGCGGAGCCAGCGCAAATTGTTTGAGCTGTTTGCCAATGCCGTGCGCGAGACGAGCCGTGAGCTGGCTTTTTCACGGCGCGAGATCGAGGCCAGCAACCAGAACACCCCCTCATGATTTATCTCACCCTGTTCACCAGTGCCTTTCTGGCGGCGACGTTCCTGCCCTTTTACTCCGAAATCGTGCTGGTGGGTCTGGTGCTCGATGGCCACCCGAAGTGGGCGTTATGGGGGGTGGCAACACTGGGTAACACCCTCGGTAGCGGTGTGAACTGGATCATGGGGCGTTACCTGCTGCATTTTCAGCAGCGACGCTGGTTTCCGTTCAAGCCGGGAACGCTGGACAAATCACAGGCGTGGTTCAAACGCTACGGTCTCTGGACGCTATTGTTCGCCTGGCTGCC
>JBPOHS010000150.1:0-10961 GCA_052035295.1 Pseudomonadota bacterium | reverse complement strand
AAGAACTGTCAAGGCTATCAGGGGAGAGGCTTTCATGTTGGACTCGGGTACGGTTTTGGTTGATTAACCAATCGTACCCTGTTTGGTTGGATAACCAAAAGTCTTTTCGGGCCGTTGCTGGCCTTTGCCCGGCGGGAAGGTGAGCCTCCCTCCGGCTTACCGGGAGACCGGAGCGTCCGGCTGGTAGGGAGGCAGGGTAGGTGGGGTAGGTGGGGTAGGCTCAACGCCTTCAGCGGTGTGTCGTTTTGCCATCAGCATGTAAAGGGCCGGTACCACAAACAAGGTGAACAAGGTTCCGATGGTCATGCCGCCCACCAGGACCAGGCCGATGGAGTTACGCGCCGCTGCGCCCGGGCCATCGACTAACGTCAGGGGGAAGTGGCCGGCAATGGTTGCAAAAGAGGTCATCAGGACGGGCCGCAGGCGTGTCATGGAGGCTTCCTTCACCGCGTCAATTTTGCTTTGCCCTTGTGCCTGCAGCTTGTTGGCAAATTCCACGATCAAAATACCGTTTTTCGCAATCAATCCGACCAGCGTGACCAGACCTACTTGCGCGTAAATATTCATGGTGGTGGTCCAGCCATCCGTCCAGTAGGACATGTCTGGATTCGGCATTTTCAGCACGGTGAACAGCAACGCGCCAAACATGGCCAACGGAACCGACCCAAGCAAAATCACCATCGGATCGCGGAAGGAATTGAACTGCACGGCCAGCACCAGAAAAATCATCAGAATCGACAATCCCAGGGCAGGCAGGAATTTTCCGCCTTCGGTGCGCAGTTGACGTGATTCTCCCGTGTAATTGAAGGTGTATCCCGGCGGAAGGAGTTCACGCGATGCTTCCTCCAACACTTTCAGGCCTTCATCGATTTGCGCCGTCATACCCGACAGTTTGATGGCATTGAGCTGCTGGAAGCGATTGAGGGAACGCGGCACCGTACCATTGTCTAACGTGGCCACCGTGCTAAGGGGGATCAGCTGCTGGTTGGGACCGGCAATGTAAATATCGTTGAGCTGCTCCGGGTTCAGACGATCCGCGCGCGCGACTTGTGGAATGACTTTGTAGGCGCGGCCTTCGAAATTGAAGCGGTTGACGTAATTGCCGCCCAGCGCGGTGCTCAGGTCGGCGCCAATTTGCGCGTGGCTGATGCCGAGTGAAGCTACCTTGTCGTAATCAATCACGATATGCGACTGGGGTTGGTCGTATTTGAGATCAATTTCCGGCGGAAAATAGAAAATGCCACTCGCCATGGCTTTTTCCTGTAGCTTTTTCGCGTATGCGAGCATTTTTTCAGGCTCTTCGGTCGATGCAATGATGAACTCGATCGGAAAATTGCTGCCGCCGGGCAGGGCTGCCGGTTGCGCGGCGAAAATTTGCAGGCCGGTTATACGGTTGAGTTTCACCTGTACGTCGCGAACGATGTCCGCCACCCAGCGTTCGCGTTCTGTCCATGGTTTCACGATCAAGCCACCAAAACCACCCACGCCAAAGGCTGCGGCCGTCGGGTCTGAGGGGGAAACCAGGATCTGGAAGGTGGCGGCGTATTCCGGCATGCTGCGGAATACTTTTTCGATGTCTTGCGCGAAATGCACTTTCTGCTCGGCAGTAGCATTGCCGGCGTTATTCACGATGTAAAACATGAAGCCCTGATCTTCGAGCGGCGCGAGTTCCTTCGCGGAAAACAGGTACATCGGTGCAACCAGCAGCGAGAGCACTGCCCACAGGGCATAAACGGCGGGGCGTCGTTGCAGTGTGTGATCGAGCCCCCGCCCGTAGGCATTGCGCAAACGATCGAAATGGCGATTGATCCAACCTGAAAAGCCACCTTCCTCATGCGCTGCGCTGCGCAGCATCTTTGCGCTCATCATGGGCGACAGTGTCAGTGCCACGATGCCGGAGATGGTTACCGCACCTGCCAGCGTCAGTGCAAATTCCTTGAATAACGTCCCGGTCAAGCCGCCTTGCAAGCCGATGGGAGTGTATACCGCCGCCAGCGTGATGGTCATCGCGATGACCGGACCAATCAGTTCACGGGCGCCTTTCAGTGCGGCTTCCTTGGGGGGCAAGCCCTGGCGCAGATGGCGCTCGACGTTTTCCACCATGACAATGGCGTCATCCACCACCAAGCCGACGGAAAGCACGATCGCCAGCAGTGTCAGCAGATTCAGCGTGAAGCCAAACACCTGCATCAGGAAAATCGCACCCACCAGCGATACCGGAATCGCCACCACCGGAATCAGCACGGAGCGCATTGATCCCAGAAACAGGAAGATCACAACGACCACGATCAGCAAGGTATCGACCAGCGTTCCCGCCACCTCATGAATGGCGTCGCGGATATATTCCGATGCATCGTAGCCCAGGTTTGCCACCATGCCTGGCGGCAAATCTTTCTTGATGTCTTCCATTTCTGTGCGTACGCGCTTAACCACCTCGATGGTATTGGCGTTCGGCAGCGGGTAGATCGCGATGAAGACGGCGGTTTCGCCGTTGAATCCCACCACGGTGTCGTAGTCTTCTGCGCCGAGCTCAATATCAGCGACGTCTTCCAATCTGACAATGGTGTCGTTGGCCTGGAAAATAACGAGCTGCCTGAACTGCTCGGCCGTGTGCAGGTCAGTATTGAGTGTCAGGTAATTCTGCACGTAGGTGCCCTTGGTACTTCCTACGGCTGCCAGATAATTATTGGCGACCAGGGCGTCGCGCACCTGCGCCGGGCTGATGTTTAGCGCGGCCAGCGGTTCGGGCTTTAGCCAGACCCGCATGGCATAGGTGCGCGCACCGAAGATTTCAGCGCGCTGCATACCGGTCAGCGAGGCAAGCCGGGGTTGTACAACCCGTACCAGATAATCGGTAATTTCGGTTTGGGAAATGGTATTCGACGAAAAACTCAAATAGGCGGCGGCAAAATCAGAGTCCGCCGATTGGATGCTGATTGCGGGGGCTTCTGCTTCCGGCGGTAATTCATTGCGGACCTGATTGACCTTGGCCGTGATATCAGCAAGGGCCTTGATCGGATCGTAATTGAGCTTGAGACGGGCAGTAACCAGTGACAAACCCAGAATGCTCTTGGATTCGACGTAGTCGATGCCATCGGTGGCGGCCACCGCCCGTTCGATGGAGGTGGTAATAAACCCGCGCACGACATCGGCGCTGGCCCCTATGTAGGGCGTTGCAATGACGACCGAGGCAATATCGCTGCGCGGATACTGGCGTACGCTCAGTGAATTCCACGCCTGTAACCCGGCGATAATGATCAGTACGTTGACGACTATCGCCAGCACCGGCCGACGCACGAAAATATCGGTAAAAGCTTTCATCAGCAGTAACCCATGGCAGGTGCGGAACCTGCTGCAAGATGCTCAGGTATTGTCGGGTTGCGGAGCGGTGGAGAACTCGGGCGCCAGGCGTTGATCGATGAGCACCCGGGTTCCTGGCTGCAGCTTGAAGACCCCCGTGGAAATCACGCGTTCGCCGGCATTCACGCCCTCGATGATTTCTGCAAAATCACCGATACGCTGGCCCACCTTCACATTTTTTTGCACGACTTCGTAGGTCTCACCCTGCTCGGTGTTTTCCGGATGCTCGATCACGAAGACGGTATCGCCAGCTATGCCGTGCATGATGCCCGTTTCAGGCACCAACAGGATTTTATGGGTGGTGCGGGTGTGTACCTGTAGCGCGACATACATGCCGGGACGTAGCAATTCTTCTGCATTGGCAAGCGTGGCCTGCACCCGCACGTTACGTGTGGCAACGTCGATGTCAGGGCTGATGGCAGTAATTTTGCCCTTGAATTCGTGATCCGGGTAAGCGTCGGTGCTGGCGGTGACGGTCAGCCCGTTTTCCAGCTGCGCCAGGCGCTGTTGCGGCAACGAGAATTCGATGTAAATCGGTTCGAGGGCTTGCAGTGAAACGACAGCTGTCCCCTGCGGCAAGAAATCGCCTTCACTGATGGCGCGAATGCCCAGCTTGCCGCTGAACGGTGCGCGCACGGTTTTCTTGGCGATCAACACGCGAATGTAATCCGCTTGTGCTTCCGCCTGCTTGCTGTTGCTGACAGCGATGTCGATGTCCGCTTGCGAAACGCTGTTGCTGCGACGCAGTTCCTGCACCCGCTTCAGTGTCAGTTGCGAGGACAGCGCTGCTGCTTCGGCGGCGCGTAACTGCGCTTCTTCGAGTTCGATATCCAGCTGCAACAAGGGAGCCCCGGCATTGACGTTGGTTCCGGGTTTGAAAAGAATCTCGCGTACGACGCCATCGGCCTCGGTGCTTACTGCCGTGCCATTGATGGCCTTCACCGTGCCGACCGCTGCCAGCAGGGGCTGGCGGATTTCTTCGCGAACCTCAATGACATTCACCAACTGCGGTGGCATGACCATCGTTTCTGCGGCAGCACCCATGGCCTGGAATTGGCCAATTTTGATGAACACCAGCGAACCGGCAATTGTTGCAGCGACAAGAATTCCTGCAGTCGCCCAAAGCCATTTTTTTTGCATGTGTATCCTGATTCAGTGCGGGATCATGGATGAAAGATAGTGCCCTTTCCCGACGAAATCCACAATCCTCGTTGGCGGGACAATCCTGTGGTACGGGTGAACAATCGCGACGTCAACCAGGTGGATCCGTCACGTTGCCACCACGCCATAACGGAAAAGGTACAGGCCCGAGCGCGATCCTTGGGGCGCCTTGTCGAGTGTCAGCGGTGGGGCTCGCAGCGCCTGCAAGGTCCTGATTGTTTTATCAGGAAAAACCTTGATTTGCTACGTGTTTACTACTTGCCCAAAGCGGAGTTCAGGCACTATCCTGAAGATAGAACTCACCAGTTCCAAGGTGGGCACGTCAAATAGCAGGCGAGCGACAGACCATGGCCAATTCATTACAGGCGCTTCAGGCGCAGGTGCTGGAACAGAAGACCCGCATTCCTTCCCTTTACGGCGACGTTGACTTCAGCATAGTACCGGAGCGTTTTGCTGGCGCGCGGGCCGATCGTTCTTTGCTGCCGCCCACTTATGCCCGCAAGTATCGTAACGCGCTGGTAGATGACAAGGATCGCATGGCACGGGCGCTGGCTTATACCATGCTCGGAGACGCGGTCGCTGACGCCTATGCTGCCCTGACGCCCAAGTATGGATTTCGCCGGTTGATCGACATGCTGGTGCAGGCCTGCGACCACGGCGTCGACAGCGTACCTGACGCGCCGCGGGAGCTGGTGGATTTTATCCAGGCGATGGAGCAGGTGCCTACCTGGTTGAACCTGAAACTCGCAGAAGAGGGCGCGCGTTATAGTCGCAACCAGATGGCGACGTTGGTGCCGTTCGCCATCCGCGGCGCATTTATCGCCACCTTCATGAACAAGTACTCCGGCTTGCCCATGGCGCTCACCGGTGCGCTGTCTTCCGAGACCTCGGTGCAGCGTGTCAAGGAAACCGCCAGTTTCTTTACCACATGCACGCTACCCGGTGCTCTCAGGCGACATGGTGCCGGTTTCAAGGCCGCAGCGCAGGTGCGCCTGATGCATTCCATGGTGCGATTCAATATCCTGAAACGCTCGAAGAAGTGGGATGTGGCTGTCTATGGCGTGCCCATACCGCAAGTCGATCAGATGCCGGCGGGAACGATCCCTGCCTTTTTGACAGCGTTTGAAGTGGTGAAAAGCGGACGCAAGCGTTTCAACAAGCGTGAACGGGCTGTGGTCGAGTTATGTCGTTACCAGAGTTTCCTGCTTGGTTTGCCACAGGATTTGTTGCCGGATACACCCCAGGCCATTTTCGATACCATGCTCACGTATGCAGGCACCTTGCGTGATGGTTATGATGACAGCACCTGTGGTGAGCTCGTGCGTTCCACCATGGGGGCCTATCTTCCGCAGGACAAGACCTTCCTGAATCGGCTCTACAACCATGTAGAGAAAAGTTTCTCGAAGGTGTTCTTCACTCGTGCATTCCTCAGCGAGGATACTGAAAACCGGGCCGAGATCATGGGCGTCAAACCGTCCTTATACGATTATGCCTTGTTCGCCGGAGCCAACGCGTTCGTCATGCCGGCATTGATCGCCAACCGCATCATCCAGGACGTGCCGATTGCCAACCAGATACTCGATTATTTCCTTATTGACCGGATCGATCGTTTGCTGGTGAGCTATGGCCACGCCGAATACACCACTGATGCGACGCGTTACAAAGAGGCCAAAGGGGCTGCCTGAGCCCCTTGAAGCAAGCGCTCCCTAAAGCAAGAGCCCCATAATGCAAGAGTCCCTTTAGTAAGCCCGGCAGGAAAGGCAGTAAGCCCGGCAGGAAAAGCCCGACAAGACAAACACCATCAAAAACTCGATACGTAATTGCCCCTCTCGAACTGCCAGGTCCTGACGATTTCGAGAATATCCGTATCTTTGCGCAGATCGGGTGGGAAGGGTTGGAACGGTGCGGCCAGTTGCACGATGCGCAGTGCGGCATCATCCAGTACCTTCTGGCCGGAAGACTGCATGATGCGGACATCGTGCAGGCTGCCATCGGCTTTAACGGCGACCATCATGCGCAGACGGCCATAAATCTGCCGACGCCGCGCCTCGGCCGGATAATTCAGGTTTCCGACGGTCTCGACTTTCTGTCGCCAGCCATCCAGATAATAAGCATCGCGTGCTTCCTTCGCGCTGGCTGCGGTCAGTTGGCGCTTGCGCGGGCGCTTGGCGTGCGTCTGCTGCTGCTCACGCAGTTGTGCTTCAAGACTGGCGATTTCGAGACTGCGTTGCCATAACGAGACTTGGGATTCCGGTCGGTCTTCGGTGATCTCGGTATTTTCCGTGATCACGGCCTCGGTACGCTGCCGGCTCTTGCCCACCGTTGTGACGACTCTTTTCTCGCGCTGCACGACCGGTTGCGCCGCGACTTGTTCAACAGGCTGTACCGGTTTGACCTGATTATTGGCAAACGGGGCAATCTCGCGCGTCGAGGGCGCCAACGCATCCGCTTCGGTGCCGCTGCCTTCCTGATTTTGCTGGGCCAGGAAATCAGCTTTCTCAGGCGCCTTGTCGGACTTGAACGTCGCCAGGGTTATCTCAAGCCCCATACTGGCAGGGCTGGGTGGCGTGAAATCGAAATGGATCGCCAGCAGGATGCCGTGCAGTATCAGCGCCAGAAACACCGCAAAGGTCATGCGGTCGTTGGCGGATACAGAAGACGGATTGATAACGGCGGCCATGAATTACGAGTAACGCCTCTTGGAGGGAGAAGGCTGCAGCTTTCTCCCCGTGACAATCATGCGGAAGCCCCCAGTCGTTGGGCGATCGCCTCCATCAATGACGTGGCAATCCCGGTATTCTGGGCGGCGTCGATTTCCCGAATGCAGGTCGGGCTTGTGACGTTGATCTCGGTAAGATAATCGCCGATCACGTCCAAGCCAACGAATAATAACCCCTTTTCAAGCAATCTGCCGCTCACCTGCTCACAAATCCAGCGGTCACGATCGGTGAGTGGTTGTACGACCCCTTTGCCACCGGCGGCCAGGTTACCGCGTGCTTCGCCTTCGGCCGGGATTCGCGCCAGGCAATAGGGTACTGGCTCGCCATTGACGACGAGGATTCGTTTGTCGCCCTGCTTGATGGCCGGCAGGTACTTTTGCGCCATGATCGGCGTGCGGCCGTATTGGGTCAGTGTTTCCATGATCACGGACAGGTTTTCATCCTGTGCGTGGGTGCGGAATACAGCGGTGCCCCCCATGCCGTGCAGCGGCTTCATGACGATGTCTCCCTGATCGACGGCAAACTGGCGCAGTCTGGCCTTGTCGTTACTGACCAGGGTCGGTGTGCAGCACTGCGGAAACTGGGTGACGAACACTTTTTCGTTGCAGTCACGCAGGCTGGCGGCACGGTTCACGACCAGTGTTCCGTGTTGTTCGGCCATTTCGAGCATGTAGGTGGTGTAGATGAACTCCATGTCGAAGGGGGGATCCTTGCGCATGAGGATAACGTCGAGGGTTCCGAGCAGCCGATCTTCGGTGTTACCGAAGGTCCACCATTGTTGGGCGTCGCGGCTGACGTCCAGGCGTTGCATGCGCGCCCGGGCTTCGCCGTTATGGACGTAGAGGTCTTGCTGTTCCATGTAGTAAATGTGCCAGCCGCGTTCCTGGGCTGCCCACAGCATGGCCAGGGTGGAGTCCTTCTTGAAGTTGATCTGTGTGATGGGGTCCATCACAACGCCTATGCTTATGGTCATATAAACGCCTTCGGTTAGAACTCTTGGTTTGAGTATGGACCACAACCCCCTGCAGCGACCACCCACGAAACCCATTGTTGCGGTCATAGACGAGATGGAAAAGTGAACAGCAGCATAGGTTTAACGTGTCATTGTCGTGGTAGCAGCACACCTATTTCTGCAAAGCCTGTCAAAAAATATGCGTGTTTAGATATTTGCTTGCCGGCAGAGGGGCTATTATAACTATACTTAGGGTTCCGAGATGCTTATCGCAATTATAAGGTCAAGTCGATGGAAGAGAATTTCGATAATCTCAAAGTGATGGTTATCGACGACAGCAAAACCATACGCCGTACCGCAGAAACCCTGCTCAAAAAAGCAGGCTGCGACGTTATAACGGCCACCGATGGTTTCGACGCGTTGTCGAAAATCGCCGACACACAGCCCAGCATCATCTTCGTCGACATCATGATGCCCAGGCTCGACGGCTATCAAACCTGCGCCTTGATCAAGAACAACAGCGCCTTCAAAAAGACACCCGTCATCATGCTCTCGAGCAAGGACGGACTCTTTGACAAGGCAAAGGGACGCATCGTTGGATCGGATCAGTATCTGACCAAACCCTTCAGCAAAGAAGAATTGCTCGGCGCCATCCGTCAACACGTCGGTGGCTGAAGGCTCCATAACAAGCTGCATAAGAAGGGCGTCAGCCCGCACGGAGAAGAGCGACCATGCCTCGCGTACTGATTGTGGATGACTCCCCAACAGAAACCTACAAGTTTGAAGAAATCCTGAAGAAGAACGGCTTCGGCGTCATCAAGGCGGATAACGGCGCCGATGGTGTCGCCATGTGCCGCAAGGAAATGCCCGATGTCGTCCTGATGGACGTCGTAATGCCTGGCCTCAACGGCTTTCAGGCCACCCGCCAACTGGCCAAGGGTGATGACACCAAGAATATTCCGGTGATTATCGTTACCACCAAAGACCAGGAAACGGACAGGGTGTGGGGCAAGCGTCAAGGGGCGTGGGCCTACCTGACCAAGCCTGTCGATGAAAAACTGCTGATGGAAACCATCAAGCAGACCATGCAAGAAGCGCAATCCAAGGCCTGATGCCGATATGAGCGAAGCGTCAGCAGCGTACAAATCCTTGGTTGATCTGGCGGTGCGCTCACGCGCGCATGCGCTGGGGCTGCCCGAGCAGGAAGAGGTCAAAGCCTTCTGGAGTGGTGTCGGTTTCACGCTCGACGGCAGAAAATATGTGGTGCCGATGGGCGAGGTGGCGGAAATCCTTGAGATGCCGCGTTTTACCCAGGTGCCGGGAGTCAAGAGCTGGGTCAGGGGCGTTGCGAACGTGCGTGGCCGCTTGATGCCAGTGATGGATCTGATGATGTTTTTGAATCGTCAGTCGGGGTTGCAGACCAAGCGTCGGCGTTTGCTGGTGTTGGAACGGGGTGAGCTTTATAGCGGTCTGATCGTTGATGAGGTGCTGGGAATGCAGCATTTCCCGGTGGATACCTACACCGACGAGATTCCTGTCGAGTATCGGGACACGCAGATTTATCTGAAGGGCGGCTATCGCGTCGATTCGGATTTCTGGTCGGTGTTCAGCCTGTTCACACTGGCGCGTGATCCGCGCTTCCTCAATGTCGCTTCGTGATTGAAATCCCCTGTTTTACTGAAAATGTTGGAAGTTCGGTGAAGGCCGGGCGGAAGTTGGTTGTTGTGCATGGATCTGCAGTGTTTATGCCCATGTAACCACAAGGGGCATAAACAGGCCCGATGCTGGCTTTCCTATCAGCATCGGTTCCGGAGCAGCCACCATTTTCCGTCTGACTGATCGTGCCGTGAAGTCCTGTAAAGGGCGTCGGCACTCTACAACGCCCGGCCTCGGGGTGACCTTGCGGTTTCCCCAAGGCCGGGTGTTGTACTACATTAAAATTCAAGTTGTTTTGGTTTAGGTAATTAAGAGGTCCAGGAGTCCATCCATATGTCGTCTAGCACCGGGAAGCTGGAAACCAGCAAGAGCGCCAATCGTCTGATGCCCGCGTTCATCGTGGGGTTGGTACTCGCCATCGTCCTGATGGCGTTCAACTTCATGCAGGTGAACAGTCACAGCGAGCAATCGGCGAAGTACGTTACCAAGTCGACAGAGCTTCGCGTACTGTCGCAACGTATCGCCAAAAACGCCCTTGAAGCGGCGGCCGGTAACGATCAGGCGTTCGCTTATCTTGAGCAGGCGCGTGTCGACTTCGGTCTCGTGTGGGACCAGATCCGCAGCGGCAGTCCTGATGAAGGGATGTCAACGGATTCCGAGTTCGTGCAGAACGCCGGCCAAGAGCTGGAAGGCGTAGGCAAGACCTGGGGTCAGGTGTCGGATAACGCCGACATTATATTGAAGGGCCGCCAGACAGTGCTGGACCTCCATGACGTCGCCAAGGTACTCGGCGAAACGATTCCTGAACTGCAGGAAGAGTATGATCTTGTCGTTGAGACCTTGATCAATGACAAGGCCCCGGGTGACCAGATTGCGATTGCACAGCGTCAGGCGCTGCTGGCAGAAAGAATCGTGCGTTCCGTCAACAAGGTGTTGGGCGGTGGAGATGACGCTGTCATGGCAGCCGACAGCTTCGGGCAGGATACGCAGCGCTTTGGCCGCGTTCTGACGGGCATGCTGCAGGGCGACAAGGCCCTTAACGTACAGAAGGTGACGAGCCCGGATGCGGTCGACGCGTTGAACGAGATCGCTGACCGGTTTGCCGAAGTACA
>JBPOHS010000116.1:0-8676 GCA_052035295.1 Pseudomonadota bacterium | reverse complement strand
CCACCGCCAACGCCGACAACCTTGATCACTGCGGTTTGCGCTACGTTTTCCACGAGTTCAAACATGATTTATCTCCCCTTCCTCGGCCTTTGAACCAACCAGCGTTGGTCGTTGGTATATGTTGTATCTTTCTTTCTATAAAGTGATCAGAAATTCCCTTTGACCCAGGACTTCATCTTGTCGAGGAAGCCTCTTTGGGGTTCGGCGCGCTGCTTCTTGTTTGCGGTGCCAAATTCTGATTGTTTTTTACCGTACTGGAGAAGACCAATCCCGGTGGAATACACAGGATTCTTGATCAGCTCCGTCATGCCTGTCACACCCTGCGGAGACGCAAGACGCACCGGCATGTGAAAAATCTCTTCCGCGAGTTCAACTGCGCCTTCCATCTTGGAAGAACCGCCGGTCAACACAATGCCAGCTGCGACCACATCTTCAAAACCGCTCCGACGAAGCTCCGCCTGTATCAACGAAAACAGTTCGTCATAACGTGGCTCAACCACTTCGGCGAGCGACTGACGTGAAAGCTGTCTGGCAGGGCGATCACCAACGCTCGGAACCTTAATGATTTCGTCCGCGCGCGCCAGCTGGGCAAGCGCACAAGCATACTTGATTTTGATCTCGTTGGCATGTTCGGTCGGGGTGCGCAGAGCCATCGCGATATCGTTGGTAACCTGGTCGCCCGCGATGGGTATGACCGCGGTATGACGAATGGCGCCTTGGGTGAACACAGCAATATCGGTGGTACCGCCACCGATATCCACCAGGCAGACGCCCAATTCTTTTTCATCTTCGGTCAACACGGCATAGGAGGATGCGAGCTGCTCAAGAATGATGTCTTCCACTTGCAGGCCACAACGCTGCACACAACGCTCGATATTCATGGCGGCGTTGGATGCACACGTCACCAGGTGCACTTTGGCTTCCAGTCTGACACCGGACATGCCCATTGGTTCCTTGATGCCATCCTGAGAATCAATCACGTATTCCTGCGGCAAAATATGCAGGACTTTCTGGTCGGCAGGAATCGGTACTGCCTGTGCAGCGTCGATGACGCGCTCGAGATCCAATGTACTGACTTCGCGATCGCGAATCGCCACGATACCGTGGCTGTTGAGGCTTTTGATATGACTGCCGGCGATTCCGACATACACCGAATGTATCTGTACGCCCGCCATCAATTCTGCTTCTTCAATCGCGCGCTGGATCGAGTGCACGGTGCTTTCGATATCGACCACAACGCCCTTCTTGAGACCACGGGAAGGTGCGGAGCCCAGGCCAATCACCTCAATCACACCGTGTTCGTTAAGCACGCCAACAATGGCCACAACCTTGGAGGTGCCGATATCCAGACCCACGATCATTTTGTCCGATGACGGTTTTGCAGAGCTCTTGCTTCGCTCTTGAGGACGGAGGGTGGTCGCCTCACCTGCTCCAATCATGTTACGCAGCGTCTGGGTGATCATCTTTTTTCTTCCATTTTACAGCTAGGCCGTTGTCATAACGCAAATCAGCACGCGCCAGCAATGCGCGGTCGGATTCAGGAATTTTTTGATAAAAGTGCACGAAGCGGGTGATCTTGTTGTGCCAGTCGTTTTCATCGACCACCAGTTCAACGCCATCGCTGAGCATCACTCGCCAGGAATAGCGTTCTGCCATGGTCAATTCGGTAACGGACAATGACAGGGGTGCAAGCATCTCGTTCAATTTGCGGTAGCGGGACCATACGACCGGCACATCCCGCTCCACACCCCTCAGTCTGGGCAACACCGGAAGCTCGCTCACTTCACCGCGCCCGAACAGGGACAAATCACTTCCCAACAGCAAGTCATTACCCCATTCAGCCACCGGCACTCGCTCGGTGACATGAACAATCAGGGTGTCGGGCCACTCCTTGCGAAGAAACGCCTTGTGAACCCAAGGCATCGACTCGATCTCAGCACGCGTCTGTGTCAGATCGAGCTGAAAAAAATTGCTGTGCAGTGCAGGCGCCAACTGGTTGTTCAGATGCTCAGGCTTGATGTGCTTGAGCTCGCCATACACTCTGACTGTTTTGATGGGATATTCCTGGCCTGCTTGCTGCGCCAGGTAATACCCGTTGTAACCTGCCCACAGGGCCCCACACGTGGCCAGCAGCGTGACCGATGTCACTTTCATCCAGTGCCACAGTGCCAGCGGCGGCTTTTCTTCCGCGGGTGGCATCCGTTTGGTGGCTTGCGGTGCTTGCACCTCGCGCTGCCACGGCCAGCGTTTTTTGCGCTGCGGTGCAGGCCTTCTCCCGTAGAGATGCGAAACATCGTTGGCGTGACGAACCGGGTGCACTACGTGCTTTCTCCGCGTGGGTGATCAGTAATCCGCGACAACCTGGCTGCGAAAGCGTCGATCCTGCGAGGTACTGGACTTGTGCTTTTTGTGCCCGGAAGGAAATTCCGATGCGGCAGAAAAACACTTGTCAGTTACCAAATCAATAGCACTGATTTAATTTTATCCAATGCTTTCGTATATGCCAGTTTTCTTAGCGCAGAATATGGATTTTTTGCCCCGTTTTGCAATTTTTTTTTCAAAATATGTCAGGGAGATGGGCTCAATAACGACGATTCTGTAATTTTCACACAGATCACCGCATTTTTCGGCCTCACACTTCCCTGAAATGGCTCTTGGACAACTGCAAAGATATCGCTCCAACGTTGCCCGCACCTTGCGTCAGCACGACATCCCCGTCTTGCAATATGTTACCCAGCACGGTGGGCAACTCGCGTGCGTCCTCGATGAAAATGGGCTCCACAGCACCACGCAAGCGAATGCTCCGGCAAAGACTGCGACCATCTGCGCCCGTAATTGGCTCTTCGCCTGCCGAGTAGACTTCCATGAGCAGGAGCACATCGACGTCTGACAGCACGTGCACGAAATCCTCGTAGAGATCACGGGTCCGCGTATAACGGTGCGGCTGGTAGATCATCACCAGACGACGTTCGGGCCAACTCTGCCGCGCCGCAGCGACCGTTGCTGCAACTTCACGCGGATGGTGACCGTAATCATCCACCAAAGTGACCGAGCCACCAGCGACGGGAATTTCGCCCTGAATCTGGAAACGTCGCCCGACGCCCTGGAATTTTTCGAGCGCCGCAACGATTGCATTGCCGGGGATGGATTCGTCAGTCGCGACGGCGATGGCCGCCAACGAGTTGAGCACGTTGTGGCGCCCGGGAATATTCAGCGTGATATCGAGCGGCTCAGCCTCACGACGTTCAACCCGGTAACGGGATGTCAGTCCACAGCTCTCGATGTGGATAGCGCGCACATCGGCGTCATGATCGATGCCATAGGTGATGACCGGACGCGTAATCGACGGTAGGATCTCGCGCACCACCGGATCATCGATACACATGACGGCAATGCCGTAGAACGGCAGATTGTGCAGAAACTGGAGAAAGGTTTCCTTGAGACGATTGAAGTCGCCGCCATAGGTTTCCATGTGATCGGCGTCGATATTGGTAACGACGGACACCATGGGCTGCAAATGCAGGAACGATGCGTCGCTCTCGTCGGCCTCGGCAACAAAGAATCGACTGGCGCCGAGTTTGGCGTTGGTACCGGCGCTGTTCAGCCGCCCACCGATCACGAAGGTGGGATCCAGCCCGCCTTCGGCAAGAATCGATGCGATGAGGCTGGTGGTCGTGGTTTTGCCATGAGTCCCCGCCACGGCGATACCGTGGCGATATCGCATCAGCTCGCCGAGCATTTCTGCACGGGGCACTACCGGAATGCGTTTTTCGCGCGCGGCATCGAGCTCGGGATTTCCGGCTTGCACTGCACTCGACACAACGACGACATTCGCCTGTTCGACATTCTCGGCATGATGGCCGATGAAAATGGTGGCGCCCAATTGTTTGAGGCGCTCAGTGGTTGGACCATTTTTCAGGTCGCTACCGGATACCGCGTAACCCTGGTTGAGCAGCACCTCTGCAATGCCGCACATGCCGACACCACCGATTCCCACGAAATGGATGCGACGGATGCGACGCATCTCAGGAATTTCGATGGTACGAGACAGGCGTTTTAGATCAGGCATGAAGAGCCTCCCCACAGGCATTGACGAGAACTTCGGTGGCTTCAGGTTGTGCCAGGTGGCGTGCAGAGACGGCCATGGCTTCAAGCTGCACGCGATCCGAAAAATGTGATTTGATGAGATCGGCCAGTTTTACCGGCGTCAGGTCCTTTTGCTGCACCAATTGCGCAGCGTTTCCTTTCACCAGGTATTCGGCATTTTTGGTCTGATGATCATCGACAGCAAAAGGATACGGCACCAGCAAGGCACCAATGCCCGCAGCGGCGAGTTCGCTCACTGTCAGTGCACCGGAACGACAGATCACGGCATCTGCCCAGGCATAAGCTGCAGCCATATCGCTGATGAATGGCGTCACGTTCGCTTGCACACCGAATGATGCATAACGTTCCGCGGTGGGTTGGGCATCCACCTGCCCGGTTTGATGACGGATATCGAAACTTTCATGCGCCAGCAACGAAAACGCTTCGGGAACGATTTTGTTCAGCGCCACCGCTCCCTGGCTACCACCCACGATCAATATGCGGATAGGCCCGTCACGATTTTCCCAACGTTTTTCTGGCGGAGGTAAATTGGCAATTTCCGTGCGCACGGGATTTCCCGTGGTCATGATTTTGGCTTGTACGGGAAACGTGCCCGGAAACGCCTGGAATACACGACGTGCAATATGACTCAGGAGGCGATTGGTAAATCCGGGCACCGCATTCTGTTCGTGAATGAACAAGGGCACGCCACTCAGGAAGGCAGCAACGCCGCCAGGCCCGGTCACAAATCCGCCCATGCCGATAACGCAATCTGGATTGAATTGTCGGATAACGGCGCGCGCCTGCATCACCGAGCGCACAATCTTGGCAGGCGCCTTGAGCAGACGCATGATTCCCTGACCACGAACACCTGCTACATCTATATAGTTGATGTGTATTTTTGCTTCCGGAATCAGTCTCGCTTCGATACCGGCGGTCGTGCCCAGCCACTGAATCTCGCACCCCTGTTGCTGCAGGAAACGAGCGCTGGCCAAGGCGGGAAACACATGCCCGCCCGTTCCGCCTGCCATGATCAGCACGCGCTTGAACGGAGAGTTTGTCGGCACTTTCTCAGGCTGCATTTTTCTTTTCCTGGGCGCCCAATTTGCGGCGCAAGGCAGAATCGGTTTCCAGCAGGTGACGCATTTCGTAGTCGACCCGCAGCAATAACGCGACGACAACGCCGCTGATGATGAGGCTGCTTCCGCCATAACTGACCAGTGGAAGCGTCAACCCCTTGGTGGGCAACATGCCGCTCGCCACGCCAATATTGATCATCGATTGCAGACCCACCATGACACTGATGCCATAGGCAAGATAGGCGCCGAAGTACTGCCCCATCCGTTCTGCACGACGGCCAATGAACAGCCCACTCAGCACCAGCGCAACAAACGCGAGAATCACCACAAAACATCCGATGAGCCCAAACTCTTCAGCCAGCACGGCGAAGACGAAGTCAGTGTGCGCTTCGGGCAAATAAAACAACTTCTGCACACTATTCCCGAGCCCCACTCCGAAAATATCGCCACGGCCGAACGCGATCAGACTTTGCACCAACTGATACCCGCTGGAATACTGGTCTGCCCAGGGATCAACATACGCCAACAGGCGCTTCATGCGATATTCGGAGGAAACGACCATCATCGCAGCGGCACCAAGACTGCCGAACACTACGACCATGTATTGCAAAAAGCGCACACCGGCAAGAAACAGCAGCACAAATACCGTCGACATGATGACAACCACGGCACCAAAGTCCGGCTCCAGCAGCAACAGCATGACCATCAGGGAAAGCACCAACACCGGTTTGATGAAGCCCCAAAAACTGCTTCTGACTTCGTCGTGCCGACGCACAAGATAACCTGACACGTAACAAAGCACGCACACTTTGGCGACTTCCGACACCTGCATCGAAAACAGTCCCATGGGTATCCAGCGCGTACTTCCATTGACCGTGCGACCTACGCCGGGAACCAATACTACGACCAACAGCAGATAGGACAACATCAACAGCAAACCGCCGCTACGCTGCCAAGTTGCCAGTGGCACCTGAAACACCAGATAGCCCGCAAATGATGCCATGACCAAGTAGAGGAAATGGCGAATCACAAAGTAAAACTCGTTGTCGTAATTGCGCTGCCCGATATCCATCGATGCAGAGGAAACGATCACGAACCCGACCAGTGCCAGGAATAGCGTCATCAATCCCACGATGCGCATGTAGGTGGGGGAAATTTCCTTTCTTTCTGGATTGATGATGTTTTCAAGATTCATGGCAATGCATTTACGCCATTCATGAATTGCGTCCCCCGATCATCATAGCCCTTGAACATGTCGAAGCTTGCGCAAGCGGGCGATAGCAGCACCGAATCCCCCGCCACCGCCACGGCCGCTGCGGCATCGATCGCTTGCTGCAAGCTGCCGGCACGGATGACATCGCAACGACCGTTCAACACAGTGGCCAACTTGTCTGCATCGCGCCCGATCAAAACGGCAGCCTTGAGAAATCGGGATGCCGGTTCACGCAGCTCCAGAAAATCCGCACCTTTGCCATCTCCCCCGGCAATCAGTACCACCTTGCCGGAAATATCACCCCCGATACCCTCGATAGCAGCAACGGCAGCGCCAACATTCGTGCCCTTGGAATCGTTGTACCAATGCACACCATGACGTTCGCGAACCCACTGACAACGATGCGGCAAACCGGAAAAGGTTCGTAACGTTTTCAGCATGGACGCCATGGGTAGCCCGATGGCATTGCCAAGCGCCAACGCAGCAAGCGCGTTCGCCTGGTTATGCCGCCCCTTGATGCGCACATCGGCGGCAGGCATCAAAGTCGTTTTTTCAAGTCCCAACCAGGTCGCGCCATCTTTTTCCTGCAATCCGAACGTTCTGGTGCCTGGTGCATTCACTGTAAAACGCCAGTCACGCTCGGTGAACATTGGGTGTGGACGGGTTTCGGCATCTTCCGCATTGAAAACGGTTTGACGCGCCCCACGATAGATTCTGTGTTTTGCAGCGATGTATTCCTTCATCGACGGATAGCGATCGAGGTGATCCGGCGAGATATTCAGAATGGTCGCCACTTCTGCTTTCAGGCTGTGGGTCGTTTCCAGTTGAAAACTGGACAGCTCCAGCACGTAAAAATCGGCGCGTTCCGGCATGGCGAGCACATCAAGCACCGGAAGACCGATATTGCCGGCGACCACAACGGAGTGCCCCGCTTCTTTCACCATTTCACCGACCAGCGTCGTTACCGTGCTTTTTGCATTGGACCCCGTGATCGCGACAATGGGCTGACGAATCTCACGACAGAACAGTTCGATATCGCCCGAGACTTGTACACCACGCTGAAGCGCGCCTTTGAGTGCATCGCTGGCGAGTGCAACGCCCGGGCTCAGGATGATTTCATCTGCCTTGGCAATCAGCTCTGCATCGAGACCACCCAGAGCCAACTGCACGTCGCTGAACTCTTCCAGCAACTCGTTCAGCCCCGGCGGATCATCGCGGGTATCGGTGACTGCCACCTTTTCGCCTTTACGCTTGAGGTAGCGAACACACGACAGCCCTGTTTTACCCAAACCTACGACTACTTTCATCGTCGTCAGTTCCTAACGCAATTTGAGAGTGGCCAGACCCAGCAGCACCAACACGACCGTGATGATCCAGAAGCGAACAATCACTTTCGGTTCTGCCCAACCTTTGAGTTCAAAATGATGATGAATCGGCGCCATTCTGAATATTCTGCGCCCGGTCAATTTAAATGACGCTACCTGAAGGATGACCGATACGGTTTCCATCACGAACACGCCACCCATGATGAACAGTACGATTTCCTGACGGGTAATGACTGCAAGCGCACCCAGTGCGCCACCGAGCGCAAGCGCTCCCACATCCCCCATGAACACCTGTGCCGGATAGGTGTTAAACCAGAGGAAACCCAACCCGGCACCGACGATGGCGGTACAGACGATTACCAGTTCGGAGGCATTGGCGATGTAGGGAATATGCAGATATTCAGCAAAATTGACGTTGCCGGTCGGCCAGGCGACCAGAGCCAAGCCCGCAGCCACCATCACAGTCGGCATGATAGCCAGACCATCGAGACCATCAGTCAGATTCACTGCATTGGACGAGCCGACAATCACCAGATAGCACAGCGGGATGAACAGCAGCCCCAGCTCGGGCATGAAATTCTTGAAGAACGGCAGCACCAGCGTGGTCTGGGCATCACTGCCCGCTGAAGCGTAGAGATAGATACCGACCGCGAGCGCGGCCAAGGATTGCCAGAAGTACTTCCAGCGCGCAATCAATCCCTTGGTGTCCTTGCGCACCACTTTGCGGTAATCATCGACAAAACCGATGGCACCATAACCGACTAGCACAAACAGCACGACCCAGACATAGGGGTTGCTGAGTTTGGCCCACAGCAGCACCGAGATCAGGATCGAGGCCAGGATCATCAAGCCACCCATGGTTGGCGTGCCGCGCTTGCTGAAATGGGACTCGGGGCCATCGTTACGCACCACCTGCCCAATCTGCAGCAGTTGCAGGCGGCGGATCAGATGCGGTCCCATCCACAGGGCAACA
>JBPOHS010000020.1:0-2748 GCA_052035295.1 Pseudomonadota bacterium | reverse complement strand
AATGCAGGCAGCCGGGGAAGGTTACACCAGTCAGACCGTTACTCTGTGGGGCCCCAGCGGACAAGCGATGGCGCTGAGTCGTCAGAGCATGGTGATTTTTGGCTGATGGCGTTCAGGGTAAATCCTCTCTTCGCAGATCAAAGGCGCGAGGCTTGAAATCGAAGTCTCGCGCCGCGTCTTCATGGCTGAAAGTCATGTCCTGATTCATGCGTTCAATCATTGCCGGGTTCCAGGTACGGTAGCGTGGAATCAGATTCATCAAGCGGACAGTCCATGCAAACAGCCAGGCCGGGATCGGGATGAACAACGGCTTGAGTGATAACGCCAGGAATATGCGTCGGACCATCTCGCGGTAGGGAAGCACTTCCGCGCCGGAAATAACGTAGACCGTTTGCGGCAAGCAGGGGTGGTGCAATGCATTGAGACAGGCTTGCGCCACGTCATCGACGTGTACAGGCTGACGCTTGCCATTGGCTGCGCCGAGCAGCGGAAAGACCCGCAGCTTTTGTATCAGGCGAGCGATTTCCGAGAGGTTCTTGTCTTTGCCGTGCCCGTAGATGAGGGTCGGGCGAAGAATGGTGAGGTGGACATCGTGTTTTTCGGCCCATAGCCGGAGAGTGTCTTCCGATTTTTCTATCTTTAAGGCCAGCATCCTGTCTGCTTCACTGGTGGTCGTTTTTTTAGTGGCAGCACTGGTCGACGACAAGGCAATCAGGCGGCGAATATCCGTGTTTTCGAGCGCAATCAAGCAGGATTCTGTTGCCCAAATGGGCGCTACGCTTACCCACTCCTCAATGCGATAGCCCTTCGCAGGGATTTCGAGCGGTGAGGACCATGTTGTCAGGAATGACGAACAGGGTGGTGGCTCCCTTGAAACGGCGAGCATCGGGATCCCTTTTTGTGCAAGCATATGCATCAAGGCGCTGCCTACAAAACTGGTGGCACCAAGAAGTCCTATTGGTGGTCTTGTTTCGCCCGCCATGGGTGTGCCTTGAAGTTGTTGATGGTCTTTGTGGACAAATGCATTGCCAACACTGCCGCAAATCGTAACCAAACACCTATGCTGACAATGACCATCAGTGCCCCCGGATATTGGTTGCGGAAGAACTTTTGATAAAATCGGACCATGCCTTTATGTTTGTGCCATTCCACGAAGTAGATTCGCGATTGCGAGCATCCGCCTTGGTGATGAACGACACGGGCTTCCGGGACAAAAAGAATTTGCCAGCCCGCCATTCGGAATCTCATGCACCAGTCCAAATCTTCGCAGTGAAGGAAATAACCTTCATCCCAAGGACCAACTTGCTCAATGGCTTCGCGTCTGACCAGCATGCACGCACCTGAGATGGCTTCCACCTCCACCGGGTGCTCAGGTAGCGGCTGCTTATGCAGATAGAAATCATAAAAAAGTTTTGGCCAGCGATGAGCGAATCTCGCTAGTCCGAAAGTGCGCACGAAAGAGCGCCAAGGCGTTGGAACAGCGCGACGCCCACCACCTTGTTCTGTCCCATCAGGATCGACCAGCAATCCACCGACCATTCCGGATTGCGGGTTATTTGCAAGTGTCGAGGTAAGCACCTTCAGTGCCCCTGGGTCCATGCGGCAATCCGGATTCAGAAAGAGGAGCGACGCCGCTTGGGCCGCACTAGCACCTATGTTGCATGCTGCTGCGAAGCCTAAGTTGGATTCGTTGACTATGATGGTGACTGATTTGGTTGCTTTGGCAACCTTGGTGCGCAAAAGATCAATGCTGTTGTCTGATGATTGGTTGTCTACAACAATGACCTCGGTGTCTTCATCACTGCAGGAATCGACGCAGTCCAGAAGCAATGTGCCGGCATTGTAGTTCACTATAATCACTGAAACTGATGGGGTGCTGGAGCAAACAACTGGCCAGGCCGGGTCTCCCACTCGGGACTCCTCGTTTGAGGTGATATATTCAATGGCGATTATTGCAAATATGCGAGATCGATAGGAAGCCCATAGATCAAAACCTTGTCTTTCACGCGTTGATTGTGGGGCGCACGAAATAGTAGATAGTCATCTTTTCTTGCAATGTGTGGTGTGTGTGCTAAAAACCACTGGCTTATGGATTGCTGCCATGTTCCATGTGAACCCTAACAACGCTGCAGACAGAATGGCCGGGAGTTGGCTCCAGTGTTCCACTGCTTTAGGAAAGTAAAATGAGCATTCTTGTTACCGGCGGTGCAGGCTTCATTGGCGCCAATTTCGTACTGGATTGGGTGCGCCAGTGCCCGGAAAACATCATCAATCTCGACAAACTTACCTATGCCGGCAATCTCGAGACGCTTGCCTCGTTGCAGGGGGTAGAGCAGCACGTTTTCGTTCAGGGCGACATTGGTGATTCTCGTCTGGTCGATGAGCTGCTGGCACGCTACAAACCGCGCGCCGTACTCAATTTCGCGGCCGAGAGCCATGTCGATCGTTCCATTCATGGGCCGGAAGATTTCATTCAGACCAATATTGTTGGCACCTTTCACCTGTTGGAGTCCGTGCGAACCCACTGGAATCAGCTGGCTGTCGAGGAAAAGAGCGCTTTCCGCTTCCTGCATGTCTCGACCGATGAGGTCTACGGCTCCCTCGGAAAAGAGGCTCCCGCTTTCACTGAGCAGCATGCTTACGAGCCCAACAGCCCTTATTCGGCGAGCAAGGCAGCGTCTGATCATCTGGTGCGCGCTTACCACCATACCTACGGCATTCCCGTCCTTACCACCAACTGTTCAAACA
>JBPOHS010000110.1:0-1736 GCA_052035295.1 Pseudomonadota bacterium | reverse complement strand
GCTCCGTTACCTGCAAGAATGTCTGGACGTCGCGTGAGGGCATGGAATACGCCTGGTTCAATAACGTCGAAACCAAGCCCGGTATCGGCTATCCCAAAGAGTGGGAAAACCAGGACAAATGGAAAGGTGGCTGGGTCAGAAACAACGACGGATCCATCACGCCCCGCATTGGCGGCAAATTGAAGTTGCTGGCAAACATTTTTGCCAACCCGGATTTGCCCTCGATCGATGACTATTACGAGCCGTTCACTTTTGATTATCAGCACTTGCACTCTGCGCCGGAATCCAAGGAAGCCCCAACGGCGCGTCCGCGTTCACTGATTTCCGGCCAACGCATGGAAAAAATTGAATGGGGCCCGAACTGGGAAGAAATTCTCGGTGGCGAGTTCTCCAAACGCTCCAAGGACAAGAATTTCGATGCTGTCCAGAAGGAAATCTACGGCCAGTTCGAAAATACCTTCATGATGTATCTGCCGCGTCTGTGCGAACACTGCCTGAATCCGGCATGTGCGGCTTCCTGCCCGTCTGGCGCCATTTACAAGCGTGAAGAAGATGGCATCGTACTGATCGATCAGGATAAATGCCGTGGCTGGCGCATGTGCGTTTCCGGGTGTCCGTACAAAAAAATCTATTACAACTGGAAATCCGGGAAGTCTGAAAAATGCATTTTTTGCTATCCACGGATTGAGTCCGGTCAGCCAACGGTGTGTTCCGAAACCTGTGTCGGGCGTATTCGTTATCTCGGTGTGCTGCTCTACGACGCCGACAAGATCAAGGAAGTCGCCAGCACTCAGGATGTCCATAACCTTTACCACAAACAACTGGAGATCTTCCTCGATCCGCATGATCCGAAGGTGATTGAGCAAGCGCGCAAGGACGGTATTCCTGATTCTGTCATTCATGCAGCCCAGTTGTCACCGGTTTACAAAATGGCGGTCGACTGGAAATTGGCGCTACCGTTGCACCCTGAATATCGCACTTTGCCCATGGTGTGGTATGTACCGCCCCTCAGCCCGATTCAGCAAGCTGCAGATGCGGGGCATGTCGGCGCCAATGGTGTCATTCCCGATGTGAAATCGTTGCGCATTCCGGTGAAATATCTCGCCAACCTGCTCACGGCGGGCGATGAAAAGCCGGTGTTGCTGGCGCTTGAACGCATGCTTGCCATGCGTGCATACAAACGTTCGCAGCACGTTGATGGTGTCAAGGATGAAGGCGTTCTGAAGCAAGTCGGTTTGACCGAGCATCAGGTGGAAGAAATGTATCGGTATCTTGCGATTGCCAACTATGAGGATCGATTCGTCATTCCTTCGGCTCATCGTGAAGAAGCGCTCGCTGCATTTCCGGAAAAGGGTGGCTGCGGCTTCAGTTTCGGTAACGGTTGCAGTGATGGAAGCAGCGGGTTGAATCTGTTCGGTGGCAAACGTACGAATACCACCATGATCAACGTCGTCAACGTGGAGAAATGAGCATGATCGAACTCAGGACACCTGCGAATGAGCGAACGAGTCCTACGACTGAATTGAAAATTCTGTCGCGATTGCTCGATTATCCCCAGGCCGATATGTGGGCCAATGCTAACTTGATTGGCGAGCACATTCAGGCCTCTGCGCATTTTTCGCAAGCAACCAAAGAGGCGCTCCTGGCATTGTTGGACAGTATCGTGACCCAGGAAGATCTCGATGCCCAGGAACAGTATTCGCTGTTGTTTGACCGTGGACGCGCAATGTCTTTGT
>JBPOHS010000219.1:0-5629 GCA_052035295.1 Pseudomonadota bacterium | reverse complement strand
CTGAATGCGATTCTCGACGAAATCACGCTCGAGCTCAGTCGCGGTCAGCCGGTGGTGCTGGCAGGTTTTGGGACCTTTGCCGTGATCGAGCGTGCAGAGCGTCAGGGCAGACACCCGCAAACGGGTGCAGTCATGACGGTACCCGCCAGTAAACGTGTGCAATTTCGGGTCGGCAAGGCGCTGAAAGACGCCGTTGCCCAACCGTAAGGGAAGTCAAAGAGGCAAACATGAAGTTCTGGTTGTTGTTGTGGGTGTTGGGCTTGCGCATGGCGTGGCTGGCCTGGCGCAGTGAAAAATTTCGCGAGTTGCTGGTCGACAAGGATCTGGTATTGCAGTTCCAGACCAAGGACGAAGGTATCGTGCGCCATTACGTGGTGCGCAATGAGCGCATCCGTCCCCATGGCGGCGCGCACCCCAATCCGTCGGCCGTGATTGCCTTCAAGGATGCCGAATATGGCGTTGCCACCCTGCTGGGCGGTGGCAAGGACCCGATGGCGTTCATGAAAGGGGTTCAGGCGCAGGACATCCTCATCAAAGGGGATATGTCGGTGCTGATGTGGTTCATGGGCGTGGCCAAGCATCTGCCACCCAAGCGCAAGAAAAAGCCGGCCTGACCCCGGTTCCTTCCTGTTGTCCGGGCTTGTCCGCCCCCTGCGGGGGTGGGCACTGCTCTGCCATTCCCCTGCTGACTGTCGGTCATACCGTGTTTTCCCGTGCGTTCTGCATGCTATGCTTGAAGACACGTGGACTAACGTATTGATTCCGGGGCAAGTGGATGCAGGAGGCAGCGAGATTGTTACAGAAGGCAAGCCCGCGCGGTCGTGCACACGCTGCTTCGGCGACGCCATCGGCCCGGCCGGCGTCTGTCCGTTGGCTGACGGCCTTGCGGGTGTCTGTCCTGCTGGTGCTGGCCGCCTTGTTCGTTCCTGCCGCGCTGGCGCACGCCGAGCCCGCCCCCTTGTTGAGCCCTGCCTCCGACACCGACTCCCTGCTGCAAGCGACCGGTGTGTTTGATCGCATCGAGTCGATTTCGGTGCTGGTTGAACACGAACTCGCAAACCTTGAAGCATCCCCCTTGTTTACCCTGGATGAAATCTCGCAGGTGCGTGCTCTGATGGCGCGGGTGCGTGAGGACAGGCTTTATCAGCAGATCGGTAGCAGCCTGGCCGGGGAAATGCCGGTAGACGGTCTTTCGGCACTGCAGGCGATGGAACAGCGCCCGGAATGGCAATGGCTGGCGCGGGAAGAGCACCTCCTGCAAAGCCCTCCCCAGCAGGAGCAGCTGCGCCTGTATCACTTGCGCACCCGCGAAGCGCCGCCAGCCGCCCGTCGTGTGGAATGGATGCAAGCCCTGGATGAAGCCCGTTACCGGACACGTTTTGAGGTCGCCGTTCGTGTTGCCCTGCGCAAGAACCTGCTGGCGGCCGTGGCGCTGGTCAAGACCCGCCAAGCCTTGAGCGAGACCGCGCTGGAAAACGAGCTCAGCGACTATCGCACCAAACTCAGTGCGGAACTGGCGCAAAAAGCCGCCGCTTCCTATCTCTTCCTGTATCGCAAGACGCCCACGGATCAGGTGCAGGCGACCGTCACCCTGTTTCAGGCCCCCGAGTACCGGCGTTTCATGGAAATCTGTGAGCAGGCCCTCCAGCAATCCTTTCTGGCCGTGCGCAATCAAAGTGAAGAGAGTGCACGTCTGGTGCAGGTCAACGCGCCCTGATGGCTGAGGTATAGTTTGGAAAGCACCCACGGGCTGCCGGGTTGGCAGCAAATCGTCGTCCTCTTGCTGGCGGCCGGCATTCTGGTGCCGTTGCTGCACCGTTTCCGCATTCCGCCCGTGCTGGGCTATCTCGTCGTGGGCGGCCTGGTTGGGCCGTTCGGGTTAGGGTTGTGGGTGGCCTCCTTCCCGTTGCTCACCTATGTCGTCATTACCGATCTTGAAGTGGTCAAGGGAGTGGCCGAGCTCGGTGTCATCTTCCTGTTGTTCATGATTGGTCTGGATCTGTCCCTTGACCGCTTGTGGGGCATGCGCCGTCTGGTATTCGGCATGGGCAGTTTGCAGGTGCTGATAACGGCAAGCCTGATTGGTGCCACCGCGTATCAGTTCGGTAACAGTGTGAGTGCGTCGGTGATTCTGGGGGCGTGTCTCGCCCTGTCATCGACAGCGGTGGTGATGCAGTTGCTGATCGAACGCCAACAGATGAGCACGCGGCTGGGGCGCACCAGCTTTGCGATCCTGTTGCTGCAGGATCTGGCGGTCGTGCCGTTGCTGTTCCTGGTCAGTTTTCTCAGTCGGCCCGGCGATGAAGGGCTTGGTCTCGAGCTCGCCATGTCGCTTGGACAGGCAGTGGTGGTCATCGGTTGCATGTACCTGCTGGGGCGCATCTTGCTGCGGCCGTTATTCCATATGGTGGCGTTGTCACGCAGCGTGGAAATGTTTGTCGCGCTCACCTTGCTGATCGTATTGCTGGCGGCGTCGGCTACCGGAGCGTATGGCCTTTCCATGGCGCTGGGTGGCTTTCTTGCCGGTATGTTGCTGGCGGAAACCGAATTTCGCCATGAAATCGAAGTGAGCATTGAACCCTTCAAGGGTTTGTTGCTGGGCTTGTTTTTCATGTCGGTGGGCATGGGCATCGACTATCGTATCGTCGGTGAGCATCTGGGGTGGGTGCTGGGATCGGTGGTCGGGTTGTTCCTGCTGAAAGCGGCTGTGGTCTTCGTGCTTGGCGTGATCTTCAAGGTGCCCAAACCCACGGCCATGGAAGTCGGGTTGCTGTTGGGGCAGGGCGGCGAATTTGCGTTTGTGGTGTTGGGGCTTGCCATGGCTGGCGGTATTCTGCCCAAGGAAACCGGCTACTTCATGCTGATCGTAACGGGGCTGTCGATGATGCTGACACCTTTTGTCGCGGCGTTGGGGCGCAAGCTGGCGGTGCACTGGGAAACCCGTGCCCACACCGATGAAAAGCATCTTGAAGACAATCTGCCTGCGGATCTGCAGGGCCATGTCATCATCACCGGCTTTGGTCGCGTTGGCCGCTCACTGGTACGCCTGCTGGATGCGGAGGGTATTCCGTATGTCGCTCTCGACAAGCATGCCAACGTTGTTTCCCACTATTTTCAGGCAGGGTTGCCCGTGTTCTACGGGGATGCGTCGCGGGTCGGAATGTTGAAGAAATTGCACATCGATCGTGCGCTGGCGCTGGTCATTACCATGGACAACCCTTCCGGTGCGGAGCGTGTGGTCAGCGTGGTGCGCACACACTGGCCGTTATTGCCGGTGTTTGCCCGTGCCCGCGATGCGGAACACGCTTTGCGCCTGCGCCGGCTCGGTGCCACCGATGTGGTGCCCGAAACGGTCGAGGCCAGTCTGCAGCTGGCCAGCCGCGTCTTGACCAGTGTCGGGGTGTCCGAAGAGGTGGCGCGCCATCGCATTGACACCGAGCGTGCCTGGCAAATGCAGCACACCAAATCCTGATGGGGGCAGACAAACATCATGCTGCTGGATGGCGTTACCCAGTACCGGTTGGAATGGCAGCCTGGCGAAGCCGTTATCTGCGATGGCTGGGCGACACTGAATCATTGGCGCACGCTGCTGCATGATCGGGGCGTCATTGGCCAGTGTGCGGAACGTTATGGCGGCGTGGGTTTTGGTAACGTCAGTTGTCGGCTGCCCGGGCAGGGGTTTCTGGTAAGCGGAACGCAAACCGGGCATCTGCGTGAACTGACAACGGATCATTACGCACAGGTGCTGACATGCGACATTCACCGGAACGGGGTGCATGCACAGGGGCCGGTGCCGCCGTCGTCAGAAGCCATGACGCACCACATGATTTATCAGTGCGTGCCTGGCGCGCAATTTGTCGTGCATATTCATGCGCCGCTGCTGTGGCGGGCGGCAAACGCCCTGGCGATTCCGGTGACGCCGGCCTCGGTCGGGTATGGCACGCCGGCGATGGCGGAGTCGGTTGCGGCCATCATTGCGGAACGTGCCGTCGACATGATCGCCATGGGCGGCCACGAGGACGGCATCATTGCCTGGACGGCTGATCTTTCCTGTCTCGGGCCGCGCTTGTGCGCGTTACTCGATCAGGTGGCGGCGGGGGTCAGCCTTGATGCAGGGAGGGACCGTTGATGCTCGCAACTGCGAATAAACCAGGCAGGCACAAAATATCCCAGTACGTAGCCTATCAGCGCCGCGTTGCGTAACGCACTGGCCAGCGGCAGCGGAAAAATCATCCCCTTGGCGAGATAAATCTGTACCAGCCAGGCGTGTACCAGCCAGGTACAGCTCATCAGCACGATGATCATGACGCCGGCCTTGCAGACTTTCTGCATCCGTTGCCCCAAGCGGATCGGGATCTTCCAATCGATCAGGAAGGCCAGGCAAATCGCAGTGACAAATGACAAGGTCATCCACGGGTAGGAAATATCGACATATCGGTTAAACGCCGCAGAAAAAGCGTGAGTGATGTCGGTGTTTCCTTCGGCGCTGACACTGATCAGCGTACGAAATATCAGATTGATGACCATGCACGCGGGCATGGCCATCAGTCCAGACATCAGATAACCGGCCACGGGATAAAAGCGCCCGCCGTCATACTGGAAGAATCGCCATTTTTCCTTGGGATACACGACAAAAAATACCGCGGCTGAATAAATCGACACGATCATTGCCGCGCGCACCAGGATTTGCTGGATGTTGGCAATGCTCTGGGAAAAAAGAATGAAACTGGTCAACAACAGCATCAGTAACATGCCCGCAAGCATGACACCCTGATGTACGGATATGCCCTGGCTAGCTTCGGCGGCGGGCGGTTGAAACCCCAGGGATTGCAAGGCCGCACGCCGGGTATTCCCACGGAAGCAGTGGCTCAGGATGGCCTGGCTGATAAAGTCACTGATGTCGGCATACAGGCTTTTTTCGTCGGCACGCAAATTCCGGGTGAAGCGAACCACCGCGTCTTGCAGCGCGGGAACCTCCGGCTGCTGGCGGGCTTGTCGACCCATGTCATAAGCGCTGATGGCACTGACGCACAGGCGCTGGTAACGCTCATAAATCCTTTGCAGTTGCCCGTTACGTTCCTGCATGAAAGCGGCATAAGGATGAGTTTTTTCCCACTGTCGCAATTGCAGGATGAGGGAGGCGATGTTCATCCAGTGGTGAACGATCGGGTCAGCGCTTTCGGGGGCGTCGAGCGCGACAGGAAAGCTGCGCTCCTCCATTTCCAGTCGCAATTCAGGTAGCAGTGAAGGTGGGATTTCATAACGCATCCCTTGCAGCTCCTTGCTCATGCGGATGGCCTCATAGGGAATGGAGGCAAGGCGGTGCAGAAAAACGCGTAGCCGCAGGTCAAGTTCGGAAATCAAAGGAAGCTTGGGTACCAGCAGCGAAAAAATCATGGCCACCAGAATGGGCGTGTCACCGGCATCCAGCTGCTGCAGGTGCTTCTGCAGGTCGGCATCAGCAATCAGCACTTTCAACATATGCGGATATTTGCTGAACACGTAGAAGGTCAGAAGATATATCAGCAGGTAGATGGCGGCGGCGGAATAGTACTGGCCGGCGGTGGTGGATGCCCGGTTGGTGCGTGGGGTATTGAAGCGTTCCGTGGCGTAAATCACGATCAACAGC
>JBPOHS010000106.1:0-59867 GCA_052035295.1 Pseudomonadota bacterium | reverse complement strand
TGATTTCCGCCGCCATCATGGAAGGGGCAAGGGATGGCAAAACCGTTGCCGATTTGATGAGTGAGGGCAAGACCGTATTGACGCGCGAAGACGTCATGGATGGCGTGGCCGACATGATTGCCGAGGTGCAGGTGGAAGCCACTTTCCCGGACGGCACCAAGTTGGTGACCGTGCATGAACCCATCGTTTGACGCAGCCAGAAAAATTCGGGGGCACAATGATTCCAGGAGAAATGTTTGTCGAAGCCGGCAGCATAACGCTCAATGACGGCCGCGAAACCTGTACGGTTTCGGTTGCCAATACCGGTGATCGCCCGGTGCAGGTGGGTTCGCACTACCACTTTTACGAAGTCAATCCGGCGCTGGTGCTCGATCGCGAGAAGGCTCGTGGATTTCGTCTCAATATTCCGGCGGGTACGGCGGTTCGATTTGAGCCGGGACAAACCCGCGAAGTGGAGCTGGTGAAATTTGCCGGCGATGGCATCGTCTATGGTTTTCGCGCGGCCGTGATGGGCCCGCTCAACAAGCCCTGAAAAAAGGAATTCATTCATGCGAGCCATTGATCGTCGCGCTTATGCAGACATGTTTGGACCGACCACAGGCGATCGCGTGCGTCTGGCGGATACCGAACTGATCATCGAGGTGGAAAAAGATTTCACCACCTACGGTGAAGAAGTGAAATTTGGCGGGGGCAAGGTCATTCGCGACGGCATGGGCCAGAGTCAGCGCTCTTGCAAGGACGTCGCCGACACCGTGATTACCAACGCGCTGATCGTGGATTACTGGGGCATTGTGAAGGCAGATGTTGGCCTGAAAAATGGTCGCATTGCTGCCATTGGCAAGGCAGGAAATCCCGATGTGCAGCCGAACGTTGACATTATTATTGGGCCTGGTACCGAGATCATTGCGGGGGAAGGCAGTATTCTCACGGCGGGTGGTGTTGATTCGCACATACACTTTATCTGCCCGCAACAAATCGAGGAAGCGCTGGCATCGGGCGTAACGACCATGATTGGTGGCGGCACTGGCCCGGCGGCAGGTACCAGCGCGACGACCTGTACACCAGGTATCTGGCACATGCACCGCATGCTGGAAGCGGCAGATGCGTTCCCGATGAACCTCGGGTTTCTGGGCAAGGGTAACGCGAGTTTGCCGGTCGCGCTCGAAGAGCAGATCGAAGCCGGCGCCATGGGCCTCAAATTGCACGAGGATTGGGGCACGACACCTGCTGCGATCGACTGCTGTCTGGGCGTTGCCGAGCGTTATGACATTCAGGTAGCGATTCATACCGATACACTGAACGAATCCGGGTTTGTCGAAGACACGCTGGCAGCGATTGGCGGGCGGGTCATTCATACCTATCACACCGAAGGTGCCGGTGGTGGGCATGCGCCCGATATCATTCGCGCCTGTGGCGAACCGAATATTTTGCCCTCGTCGACCAACCCGACGCGGCCTTATACCATCAACACGGTGGATGAGCATCTCGACATGCTGATGGTGTGTCATCACCTGGATCCATCGATTCCTGAAGACATCGCTTTTGCCGATTCGCGTATACGCCGAGAAACCATTGCTTCAGAGGATATTCTGCAAGACATGGGTGCATTCAGCATGATTTCCTCGGATTCGCAGGCCATGGGTCGGGTGGGTGAAGTGATCATGCGCACGTGGCAAACGGCACACAAAATGAAAGTGCAGCGCGGCAGCTTGCAGGGTGATTCGGTGCGCAATGATAACCTGCGGGTCAAACGTTATATTGCGAAATACACCATCAACCCGGCGATTACTCACGGCGTGGCGCATGAAATCGGTTCGGTCGAAGTCGGCAAGCTGGCCGATCTGGTATTGTGGAAGCCGGCATTTTTCGGGGTGAAACCCAGCATGATTCTCAAGGGCGGTGCGATTGCCATGGCGCCGATGGGGGATCCGAACGCGTCGATTCCGACACCGCAGCCGGTGCATTATCGGCCGATGTTTGCGGCCTATGGCGGCGCCTGTGCTGCAACCTCCGTCACGTTTGTCTCGCAGGCATCCCTTACGGCGGGTATTGGCGAACAATTGGGGCTGCGTAAGCGGCTGGTTGCTTGTCGTGATACGCGAACCTTGCGCAAGGCAGACATGAAACTGAATGATGCACAGCCCGTGATTGAAGTGAATCCACAAACGTATGTGGTGAGGGCCGACGGTGTACCGCTGGTCTGTGAGCCGGCGGACGTATTGCCAATGGCGCAGCGCTACTTTTTATTTTAATGCGAAATGTTGTTTTGAGAAGAAACACTGTTTTGATAAGAAATAGTGTGTGGATAAAAAGCACTGCTTTGATGCGAAATGCAGTTGCGAAACACTGTAAAAATTTGAAATCGCTGTTTGGGCGGGAGCTCTGTGGTTTTGCCGGGAGCAGCGGTGTTGTTGAATAAAACCCATTTGACGAGTGAGATGTCCACGGTGGAGATTCTCGAAAGCTTCGAACGCGTATCTGATCCGGCAGTGTGCGAGATTGCCGCGATGTTGGTGCTCGATTACGACCAACGCCAGAAGTGCAGGCTGCGCGTGACGACGGAATGCGGTCTGGAAATAGGCGTTTTTCTGCCGCGCGGTGAAAGCCTGCATGATCAGGACATTCTGAAAACGACCGATGGCCGTTATATTCGCGTGCAGGCCGCTGCAGAAACACTTTCCGAGGTGGTGTGCGAAGATACATGGATGCTTGCCCGCGCGGCATACCATCTGGGCAATCGTCATGTGCCATTGCAGGTGCTGCCGGGCGTACTTCGCTACCAGGAAGACTATGTGCTTGATGACATGATCAGGCAGCTTGGCTTGTCCGTTACCCAGGTGCAGATGCCTTTCCAGCCAGAGAAAGGGGCCTACCATTCCATAGGCGGGCATTCCATGGGTGGACATTCCCATGGCGGACACGGGCATGGTCATGGCAAGCATGCCCATGGTCAGCCGGGTAACGTCTGGAAAGTACCGGATCTGGTGCTGAAGTGAGTACCCCATCGCTGGCGTTATTGCGGTTGCTGCGATTGGCCAGCCCGGCGTTGCCCGTCGGCGCCTATGCCTATTCGCAAGGCATGGAATCGGCAGTGGCCATTGACTATGTTCACGATGCCAACAGTGCTGCCAGGTGGATAGAAAGCATCCTGAAGCACATGCTGACGCCTGTCGATTTGGCCGCTTTGGCGCGCTTGGCGGTGGCGAGGCAGAACGGCGATATGGTCAGCTTCTGGCGGTGGAATGAATGGTTGCTGGCGTCCCGGGAGACGTTGGAGCTGCATTTCGAAGACACGCAAATGGGGGCTGCCTTGTGGCGAATTTTGCAAAACCTGGATCGACTTGACGGATTACAGCGTCCGTCAGAAGGTATCAGTTTCGCAGCAGCCTTCGCTCTGGCTGGAATTGGTTGGCAAATTGCCCCACGCGAATTATTGCTGGGGTATGGCTGGAGCTGGCTGGAAAATCAGGTGGCGGCAGCGACAAAACTGGTGCCCCTGGGCCAAACGGCGGCGCAAGGTATTCTTGAAACATTGCATCCGTATATTGCCGAAGGCGCAGAGCAGGCCATGGTGATGAAGGATGAAGAAATGGGGGCAAGTCTTCCCGGGTTGGCGTTTCTGAGCGCAACGCATGAAACCCTGTATACGAGACTGTTCCGTTCCTGATTAATGGACAATAAAGAGGGTGTAGAGATGGCAAGACCTGCGCTGAGAGTAGGTATTGGTGGCCCGGTGGGCTCGGGAAAAACGGCATTGATGAAAATTCTGTGTCAACGCTTGCGTGATCATTATGATCTGGCCGCGATTACCAATGACATATATACCAAAGAAGATGCCGAATTCCTGCTGCGCAATGAAGCGCTGGCCCCCGATCGTATTATCGGGGTGGAAACAGGGGGGTGCCCGCACACGGCGATTCGGGAAGATGCTTCGATGAACCTCGCTGCCGTGGCGGAATTGCAAGAGCGCTTTCCGAATGTCGAGCTGATCCTGGTGGAGAGTGGCGGTGATAATCTGGCAGCGACGTTTTCGCCCGAATTATCGGATCTTACGCTTTACGTTATTGATGTGGCTGCCGGTGATAAGGTGCCGCGCAAGGGTGGGCCCGGCATCATGAAGTCGGATTTGCTGATCATCAACAAGACGGATCTCGCTCCCATGGTGGGCGCCTCTCTCGACGTCATGGATCGTGACGCACGCAAGATGCGTGGTGCCAAACCTTTTGTCTTCAGCAATCTGAAAGCGGGTGACGGGGTGGATGACATCATTGGTTTTATCGTAAAGCAGGGCATGCTGCGGCCTTTGCCGGCGTGAATGCATTTTAACTTGTGGGGTACTCTATGAAAGCAACTTCCATTCAAACGCGTATTGTTGTAGCGGTGGTGTTGGGCTTGGCCGCCTCAGCGGCGCAGGCGCATCCTGGTCATGGTGGCTTGATGAGTGGCCTCCTGCATCCGTGGGGCGGGCCAGATCATATGGCCGCCATGTTGGCCGTCGGGCTGTGGGCAATGACGCTACAAGGCAGCAAGCGATTGTTGCTGCCTGTGGTGTTTGTCCTGGCAACACTGGCCGGTGCCTTGCTACCCGTCAGCCAAATGTTCCTGGCGGTGGCAGAGCAGGGCATTGTACTGTCGCTGCTGGCGATGGGGGGCGGCTTGTTGATGGCGTTACGCATGCCATGGCACGCGGCAGTATTGTTGATGGGGGCAGCGGGATTGTGTCACGGATATGCACACGCGGCAGAAATACCCGCCGGTGAAAGTGTGCAGGCGTTTGTTGCCGGCATGCTTGCATCAACGTCCGCGCTTCATCTGTTGGGCGTTGGGCTTGCGCTGTTGACATCGCGCTTTCGACCTGAGTATGCACGTTATTGGGGCGCGCCAGTGGCATTGGTTGGTGCGATGGGCTTGATAGGCTAATTAAATTGTGCACTTGAGTCGATATATCGATCGTAAGAAGGGCTGCCATGTGCAGCCCTTTTTGCATTTTGGCGCAAGATTTCTCCAGGAGCGGGCATTAGCGTCGCTTCAAGTTTGTATGCGCCCCAATTTGAACCCCTGTTGAAAGTATTTGGGCATCATCTACGTCTCAATGGCAGGGTGTGCACACTTGCTGTGCGACACAAAGGAGCGACTGCTCCATTTTGTGACTGCAATTCTCAATGAATTGACGAAAATCGATGCCTGCCCGGGCGAAGCCCGCGAATAGATGCGGCTCACCGCAGTTGGCACTGATTTCGCAAAGCCGTGCATGGGGATATTTCTTTAAACCAATGGAGAAGAAGCAACATGCACGCAAAAAAATCCGCGTTGAAGGCTTTTACCCTGTCCGCAGGTGCACTGATGATGAGCGTTGGTGTCAGCCTTGCCAATGCAGGTGATACGATAAAAGTCGGCATTCTGCATTCGTTGTCGGGCACGATGGCCATCAGTGAAACCACACTGAAGGACACGATGCTCATGTTGATCGATGAGCAGAACAAAGCCGGTGGCTTGCTCGGCAAGAAAATCGAACCGGTGGTAGTAGACCCGGCTTCCAACTGGCCTTTGTTTGCTGAAAAAGCAAAAGAGCTTCTCCAAAAAGACAAAGTCGATGTCATTTTCGGCTGCTGGACCAGCGTTTCACGTAAATCGGTACTGCCGGTCGTGGAATCCCTGAACGGTCTGCTGTTCTACCCAGTGCAATACGAAGGTGAGGAATCTTCCAAGAGCGTATTCTATACCGGTGCGGCGCCCAACCAACAAGCCATTCCCGCTGTTGATTACCTGATGAGTGAAGAGGGTGGCAGCGTAAAACGTTGGGTACTCGCCGGAACCGACTACGTTTACCCCCGTACAACCAACAAGATTCTTGAAGCCTACCTGAAAGCGAAAGGCGTCAAGGATGAAGACATCATGATCAACTACACGCCGTTCGGTCATTCCGATTGGCAGACCATCGTGTCCAAGGTCAAGGATTTCGGTTCCAAGGGCAAGAAAACCGCCGTTGTTTCCACCATTAACGGCGACGCTAATGTGCCGTTCTACAAGGAACTCGGCAACCAGGGCGTAACGGCGGAACAGATTCCGGTTGTTGCTTTCTCCGTAGGTGAAGAAGAATTGTCTGGTATCGATACCAAACCGCTGGTGGGCCACCTTGCTGCGTGGAACTACTTCCAGTCGGCAGAATCCGACGTCAACAGCAAATTCATCAAGGAATGGAAGGGCTACACCAAGAATCCGAAGCGCGTTACCAACGATCCGATGGAAGCGCACTATATCGGGTTTAACATGTGGGTGAAGGCGGTTGAAAAAGCTGGTTCAACCAATGTTGACGCAGTACGCGACGCTATGGTCGGTGTCACGGTGCCGAACCTTTCCGGTGGTTATTCCACCATGTTCGCCAACCACCACATCACCAAGCCGGTGTTGATCGGCGAAATCCAGGACGATGGTCAATTCCAGATCGTATGGCAAACCACGGGCAATGTGGTGGGCGATGCGTGGACTGACTACCTGCCAGATAGCGCCAATATCGTCGCCGATTGGACCAAACCACTCGCCTGCGGTAACTACAACGTGAAAACGGCGAAGTGCTCCGGTCAGAACTACTGATCCCTGCACAGGGGAATGCTCCGGTCCCCGGCGTATTCCCGAGTCTGGAAGGCAGCCGCCAGTGCTGCTTTCCAGTGTCCTGACAGCCCGTATTTTTCTGCGAAAGTCGCAGACTATTGACATGCCTTCCATTCCGGCATCCTTCCTCAAGGAGATGCAATGCTAGCAAGAATCATGGCCTTGTTGCTGACGCTGCTGGTCGTTTCTATCCCCGCGCATGCTGATTACGAACGCACGGTGATGGATCTCAACCAGATGAGTTTCGTCAAGAAGCAGCAAGCGCTCAATCAGCTGATGAATACCCCTGAGTACGCACTGGATACTCGAACCATTTCGATTTTGACTGCGTTCGCCGATGGCCAGCTGTTTTTCGTCAAGAGCAAAAAGCGCCTCGTCACCGTGGAAGAAGTAAACGAAGGCAAGCTTGCCCGCGATGTGCTCACGGGTGAAACACTTGGCGTTGTGACCAGTAGCGACGCTAAACGGGTCGTGATCAATAACGGGCTGCGTGGGCAGGTAAAAGGCGCTTTGGCCGGATTGCAACTGGCGTCCTCCGAGCCATCCATACGTATGGCCGCTGCCAAGTCGCTGGTGGTGTCTCCGGATGCCGGCTTTCTTGGATTGCTTGATGCTGCCATTGCCAGGGAAAAAGAAGCGGATGTCCTCAAGGCACTGCAGATCGCCCGTGCGATGATACAAATCAAGAGCGAGGATGTCGCACAACGTCGCGCCGCAGTGGAAAGTCTCGACGGTGCGCTGGAGCCAGAAGTAATCACGCTGCTGACCACCATGACCGGCAAAGCCGAAAGCGGCGAATTTGTCGAGCCAGACGAGAACGTGCGCAATGCAGCATTGGCTGTATTGAAAAGTGCTGAGCGCACCCGCGCTGCCTACAAGAGCGTGGAAGATGTCATTTTCGGCATCTCGTTGGGCTCGGTGCTTCTGCTGTCTGCAGTAGGATTGGCCATCACCTTTGGCGTCATGGGCGTTATCAACATGGCGCATGGCGAAATGATGATGATCGGCGCCTACACTACCTACGTTATTCAGCAATTGATGCCGCACCATATTGAATATTCGTTACTGCTCGCGGTGCCAGCTGCATTTCTGGTGGCAGGGTTGGTCGGTGTGCTCATGGAGCGTGGCATGATCCGTTTTCTGTATGGCCGCACACTGGAAACACTGTTGGCGACGTTCGGAATCAGCCTGATTTTGCAACAAGCGGCGCGTAGCATTTTTTCGCCACTGAACAAAGCCGTTTCCACGCCGGAGTGGATGAGTGGTCTGTGGCAGATCAACCCGGCATTGTCGATTACCTTCAACAGGTTTTACATCATCATATTTTCCTTGCTGGTGTTTGCAGGGTTGATCATTGCATTGAAGAAAACCATGTTCGGACTGCAAATGCGCGCAGTAACACAAAACCGCGCCATGGCATCCAGCATGGGTATCCGTACGGGCTGGGTGGATGCCATGACCTTTGGCCTCGGATCGGGCATCGCCGGTATCGCAGGCGTTGCGCTGTCACAACTGACCAACGTGGGTCCCAACCTGGGGCAAGCCTATATCGTGGATTCATTCATGGTGGTGGTATTCGGTGGCGTGGGCAACCTGTTTGGCACTTTGTTTGGCGCGCTCACGCTGGGCATTGCCAACAAATTGATGGAGCCCATGACCGGTGCCGTATTGGCCAAAATTCTCGTACTGGTATTTATCATTCTGTTCATTCAACGCAAGCCTCGCGGCATGTTTGCGCTGAAAGGCCGCTTCGTGGAAGGTTGATATGGATAATTTCAAGATTCTCAGCGTGTTGCGCAGCGACCGTCCCGGCACGATAACGCTCGCTCTGGTGGTGGCACTGTGCGCCATCGTACCGGTGTTGAACCTGTTGGTACCGGCCGACTCTGCGTTTTACTTGTCTTCCTATACAGTCACGTTACTGGGCAAATACCTGTGCTTTGCACTGCTGGCATTGGCCGTGGATCTGATCTGGGGATATTGCGGGATTCTCTCGCTCGGACACGGTGCGTTTTTCGCGTTGGGCGGTTATGCGATGGGCATGTATCTGATGCGCCAGATCGGGGATCGCGGTGTTTATGGCAACGCCGACCTGCCGGACTTCATGGTGTTCCTGAACTGGACAGAATTGCCGTGGTACTGGTACGGATTCGACATGTTCTGGTTTGCCTTGTTGATGGTGGCAGTGGTTCCGGGAATGCTGGCATTTGTGTTTGGTTATCTCGCGTTTCGTTCGCGGGTCACGGGTGTGTATTTTTCGATTATCACCCAGGCCATGACGTATGCCTTGATGCTGGCATTCTTCCTGAATAACGCAGGTTTCGGGGGGAACAACGGGTTGACCGACTTCAAGGAAATTGCAGGTTTCAGTCTGCAGTCGGACGGCACCCGTATCACGCTGTTTGTGTTGTCCGGTGTGGCGTTGATCATGGGGTATATTGTGTGCCGCTACATTATTTCGTCGAAATTGGGGCGCGTCCTGGTCGCGGTGCGTGATGCCGAAAGTCGAACCCGTTTCATGGGCTACCGGGTCGAGCATTACAAAGTGTTTGTCTTTGTTGTGTCTGCCGTGCTCGCCGGTGTGGCGGGTGCGTTGTATGTGCCGCAAGTGGGCATCATCAATCCGGGTGAATTTGCGCCGATCAATTCCATTGAAATCATTATCTGGGTTGCGCTGGGCGGTCGGGCGACCTTGTACGGCGCCATCATTGGTGCGTTCGTCGTCAACTATGGAAAGACCTATTTCACTGGCGCTTTCCCGGAGCTCTGGTTGTTCATGCTGGGCGCGCTGTTCGTGATCAGCACATTGTTCTTTCCGAAAGGTCTGGTGGGTATGGTGCAACAGTGGCGTGACAGTCGTGCCAATCGACGTGCGCGTGAAGCCGTGGAGGGAGTAGCATGACTGCATTGAAATCGGTGTTGTACGTGGATGCCGTCACGGTCAGCTTTGACGGCTTCAAGGCACTCAATGGCCTGTCGTTGATGCTCGCGCCTGGTGAGCTGCGTGCGGTTATCGGCCCTAACGGTGCTGGCAAAACCACCATGATGGATGTGATAACGGGCAAAGTGAGACCCACTGAAGGCAAGGTGTTTTTCAAGGATGACGTCGACCTGACGCGTCACGACGAAGCCGATATCGCGAACATGGGAATCGGCCGCAAGTTCCAGAAACCCACCGTGATTGAATCACTGACGGTGTTTGAGAACCTCGAATTGGCGCTGAGCGGCAATCGTGGCGTGTGGCGTAGTCTGTTTTACCAACGGCAGGCAGAAGCCATGCGTAAAATTGACGACACCCTGCAAACGATACGCCTCAATCCCCGACGTGATTGGCTGGCCGGTGCCCTGTCTCACGGCCAGAAACAGTGGCTTGAAATCGGCATGTTGCTGATACAGGAGCCGGATCTGATGCTGATTGATGAACCGGCGGCGGGCATGACCGATGAGGAAACGGCGTTGACGGCGGATCTGCTGCGTCGTATCAGCGGCCAGCGTACGGTCGTCGTTGTCGAGCATGACATGGAGTTTGTGAAAGCACTCGATTGCACCGTAACGGTACTGCATGAGGGGCGCATGCTGGCCGAAGGCAGCCTGCAGCATGTGCAGCAGGATGAACGCGTGATTGAAGTTTATCTGGGGCGTTAACATGTTATCGGTCAAACAAGTAGATGCGTTTTATGGCGCCAGCCAGGCACTCAAGAAGGTACATCTGGAAGCCGAGATTGGGCAGGTGAGCTGCTTGATGGGGCGTAACGGCGTGGGCAAGACAACCCTCTTGCGGACCATTGTTGGTCACTTGAAACCTACCCAGGGCAAACTGCGTTGGAAGGACGAGGAAATCAATGGATTTGGTCCTGCTGAGCGTGCACGCAAGGGGATTGCCTTTGTTCCGCAAGGGCGCGAGATTTTTCCCACGCTGACGGTGCTGGAAAATCTGAAGACAGGTTTTTCCGTGCTACCGCGCGAGCTGCGGCACATTCCGGACGAGATATTTGATCTGTTCCCGGTACTGAAAGAAATGCTGGGTCGCCGTGGGGGAGATCTCTCAGGGGGGCAGCAGCAGCAGTTGGCCATTGGGCGTGCTTTGGTCATGCGTCCTTCGCTACTGGTACTCGACGAACCGACGGAAGGTATTCAACCCAATGTCATCAAGGACATTCAACGCGTCATTACCTTGCTGCGGGATCGCGGCGATATGGCGATCGTGCTGGTGGAGCAATATTTTGATTTTGCCCACGCACTGGCCGACCGCATGTACGTGATGGACAGGGGCGAAATTGTGCTTTCAGGCAAAAGAGGTGAGCTGAATATTGAAGAGGTACGTCGCTTGTTGACCGTCTGATCTTTTTTGGTGCGCAAGTGCGCCATGTCTTGCCATATACAGGGTAAACCGTGTGGCCGTTCATCGGTGAAAACACGGTTTGCCCTTTTTGCTTTATGCCAAAAAACGCTCTTTTTTCAGATCGTTGATCGATCCCCGGGATGTCTTGCTGCATTTGTGCACTAATTTGGGGTTGTTTTGTTGGGGTGCGTTTTTTTGGTGCGCGCTTTCTCTGTCACCTCTCTGTCATAAAGTCGGAAACGATAGGGAATGCCAGATAAATCAAGGTTTGGAAGTATTTGGCACAGCCAATGCAATAGGAAAACCAGTGTGACACCGCAAAATAACTTGGGGTGGTGTTCACGGGTTTATATGACCAACTGGAGAGATAGAGTGATGAAAACTGCTAAGAAAGTTGTGCTGCGTTCTTCCGTTTTGGCTGTAGCTTTGGCCAGTGTTGCCGGGGTGGTTGCACCTGCTTCTGCCGATGTAACGGCGGCGGCTTCGGTGTCAAACATGTATTTGTGGCGCGGTGTGGATCTGGGTAACGGCACTCCTGCGGTCGCCGGTGAAGTGCGTTACACCGAGAGCGGTTTCTACACCGGCTTGTGGGGTAGCAGCGGCGACGCTGCTGCAGGAACCGAGTACGACATCTTCGCTGGTTATGGCGGCGAAGTCAGCGGCTTCAAATACGATCTGAGCGTCTGGAACTATATGTATCCGTCGTCAGAGGAACCCTCCGAGCTGGATGATTTCGGTGGATTGAGTGAAGTTGTCCTGACGCTGGGCTACGGTCCTGTCAGCTTCTCTTACTATGACAACGTTGCCGGCGGTCAAGGCTACGAGTACTACACGTTGGGTGCAGGTTTCGGCTCCTTTGCCGCAACGCTTGGCTATCATGATCCCCTGGAAGCCGAAGGCCAGACCTACGACAACGACATGATGCACCTTGACTTGTCATACGCATTCAACGAGCGCATCAAGTTCACTCTCAGCCAAGTGGTTGACAGTGATGAAGAAGCTGGCTACGACGAAGATCTGAAGTTCGTGTTTGGTTACACGCTGCCGATCGACGTCAAGTAACGAATTTACCCGCGAACCCTGGCCGCCTTCGGGCGGCCTTTTTTAAACAGCGGGAAGATCGTGACACCCGGTACCTGCGTGCTCTCTGGGCATGACAAGGGTCCGGGTGTTGTTTTTTGTGCGCAAGTAACTCAAGCGTAAAGCGATCCGCTCAATAGTCCGCCATTCTCTTGCCAGTCGCCGAACAGCCACTCGTTCAGAACGTTGAAAACGGCATCGTGCCGAGGCAGCTGCATGTGGTGAAGGCCCTGCAACAAGGGTCTGCATACCTGTGGCGAACCCAGTGGATGTCCACCCAGTTCGCGAGCCATCGCACTGCTGACCTGCACCAATCCATCACCCAGTGTTTCACCTGCAGGGGATTTCCAGTTGGTCGCCAGCAGGCAATAACGAACCGAAGGCAACAGCGGCAAGGCCGTGACCTTGACCGGTTGCGGAGCATCTGGATGGGCGTCTTGCCAATCTTCGTGGCGCAGGCATCCGTAGCGAAGATCCTTGATGCCGGCACTGCGTTGACGACCGGCACGCCCCAGTGAAGCCGTAAAACTGTTATTGGCCAGCGAGTGAGTGACCCATTGTCCGATACGTTCGAGGGCGGCACCTTGATGGGGAGATCCCAAACATGCCAGGTCTTGCAAATCAGAAAGCCAGCCGTGCTCCAGATCTTGCGCATAACTGCACGCGCTGCGCGAGACCAATCCACCCATGGAATGGCCGATCAGTGACAGGCGTTGTATGGGAACGGGGTAACACTGGTGCAGTAGTTCCAGCAGCAGGGCAAGCTGGCGACCATTCTCGTGAATATGAAGGCCGGTGTTGTAGCGGACGTGCAATACCGTAACGTCGTTGTGATGCTCCCAACGATCGCCGTAGCCTGGATGATCGACAGGCTGCCAATGGTTTTCGTTGAGGCAGAGGCCGTGCACCAGCACGATAACGTGAGGCTTGGGGTGCGAGATGGTCGCTTTCAGGCTTTCGACATCCAGACGCAATAGCGTTTGGTGCCGACGCAGGTGCATGGGTTGAGCCCACACGCGTCCCTGCTGCGCCAGCCAGTCGCCAAAGGCGCCATTGATACTGCTCACCGCCAGTAGCTGTCGACGGGTGGGCGGTTGATCACCAGCGGGTAAAGTCAGGTGATGCAGGGCATTTTCCAGCACCCAGCCGGTGAAGTGGCCCGAACCCAGTATGATTCGGTACACCTGTTCCGTAATCAGGCGGTTGAAGGTACCCTTAACACCGACACCTGCAAGCGTATCCAGTACGGAAGCGTGCAAGCCGCTGACGGTATGCACACCTCCAATCAAGCCATCCCGCAGCATCTGCGCGGCACCGATATAGAATTCCTGTTGGGTTTCGACCACGGGCAAGCCCCCCGGTTGATTGACTTTGTATCAGTGTACATCTGTACACAAAAGTCCGTCAACGGGGTTACAGGCGCCCGACCATGTGCGCGCAGGCATCCAGCAGATAGAAGGTCAGCATGCTGGCGCTCATGCCTGCCGCCGCCGCCTGGAGCCATGACCAACGCAGCTGCGCCTTTTCGTCGAGAAAATAGAATATCGGGAAGCTGGTAATAAAGTAGGTGGCATAAATGATGGAACCGTACGCCAGCATCACGTCCATTTTCTCGTAATAGAAGGATGTGGCCATTAGCGGGTTTGCCATGGCGCGGGTTTCGAGCCAGGCCCACACATAGCCCACGACAAACACCACTGGCATGAACAGGATGTGCCGTAACGGAAGCCCTGAGCTCATGATGCGTCGTAGAACCACGACAGCGCTTGTGTGATAAGTCATGAAATAGGCATGGGTATAAAAATACATGATGAGCGGCACGGGTTGATGCCCATTGCCAACCAACCGGGCGTCGAGCGACGTTTCCGCGTTTGGAAAGTTGTACACCATCCCCAGCACATCGAAAAAATATTCCGAGCCGAAGTAATTCCCGAAAAAACCAAACAGGAACATGTACAGGTTTGCTTTGAACCAATAGCTTTCATGCCATGGCAAGTCGGGGCTGTAGCGCTTGTGCAATAACGCAGGAACAATGAACAGCGGTGTCGCGACCAGGGCGGCATGTAGCAGCAATTGCCCATCAGTGCTCGTCGTCGTCCAACCGGTGAGCATCATGAGGGCCATGAGGGTCATCCAGACCGGGCTGTACATCAGGAAAAAGTTCTCGGCCCAGGCGCGGTCGGCGTTTTGGGAGAACCAGTGTGCGGTGGGGGCTATGTGGGTGATGCTTTCGCTGAAGGGCATGTTGGTGGTGGTTTTCATGGCTGGATCCTTTTTTTTGTTGTCGCAGCGCTAATTCCGGAATTTTCTTCGTCCCTAGTCTACCAATTCCACTTTCAACGCCTGATTCGGGCAATAACGTGCTGCCTGCCTGGCCTTCTCCAGCAGTGCTAACGAAGGCGATTCCTGCAATACGTGTAATTCGCCACCCTCATCGACCCGGAACAGTTCCGGTGCTTCGCCCATGCACATGGCATGTCCCTGACATAGCTGCTTGTCTACCGTTATGCGGAAGTGTTGAGCGGGTGCAGGTTTTGCGTGATGCACCGGGCAACCTTGTGTAGCACCTGCGGGGGCTCCCATACGGCCATATTGACTCGTGAAGCTTTGTGCCTCGCGTCGGCGATATCTAACCCGGCACGGTGACTTGGGCTGGACGATCATTTGCGTGTAGTCGTCTTGGTAGGCGCTGGGTGGATCAATCAATTCGAATTCGTATTTGCGCAGCAAAATAGAGAAAATCGCCTTGATCTGAAACATGGCAAACGCATTGCCGGAACATTTGTGTTTGCCCCCGCCGAAGGGTTGATACGCCATGAGATTCTTGTCTTCGGCGCGTTCGCCATCATAGCGATCAGGATCGAATACTTCGGGGTTAGGGAATAAATGCGACATGCGGTGAGTGACGGGTGGGCTGGCCCATACCATGTCGCCAGCGCGTATGTTGTATTGTTTGAATTGCAATGGCTCGGCGACTTGTCGCATGAGCACGATCAGGGGAGGGTGGAGTCGCAATACTTCCTTGAGTACGTTTTCGAGCTTGGGGACTTCCCTTACGCTTTGGAAACTGACCTTGCCGTCTGCGCCCAGCAGGTCATCCAGTTCGATTTTGACCTGGCGCAGGTAACCTGGATGCTTCAACAATTCCAGCAATACCCAGGCGGCGGTGCCTGAGCTGGTGTGATGGCCGGCAAAAATGGCGCCGATCAGCATACCCGTTATTTCATTCGTCGTCAGCGCACTGCCGTCATCATAGCGGGTATCGATGAGCATCTGGAACATGTCGGTAGGTTTGTCTTTCTGACCCTGACGTTTTCGCACGATGTCGCCCACGAGCTGCTGCAATCGTGCGCGCGCCCGATCGCGCGCACGAAAAGCGGGAATGGGCAGGTTCGGAAAGCTGTAGGCTAGCGCATTAACACCGCGTTCCAGGTCGTGATAAATATCGGCAAACTCTTTGGTCAGCTCATAGCGGAATTCCCGGCCGAGCAGGCAATGGCTGGCGGTATTGATGGTGAGTTGCTTCATGGCCTCGACCAGTTCGACTTCACCGCTGTCGCCCCACTGGGCAATCATGTCTTCCACTTCCTGGACGATCTTGTCGGAGTGCTCACGCATGGCTTCCATGCGCAAGGCTGGCATCAGCATTTTCAATTGCTGATTTTTGCGTTCGTTGGGCGCGTCGAAAATGATGCCTTCGCCAAATATGGGCGTCATCAATTTATACGCAGCCGATTGGTCAAGCTGTTCGTCGCTCGACCGATAAAAAACCTTGCTTGCCTCATCCCCGGTGAGAAGAATCATCCGTTGATTGAAAATCCGGAACTGCGCAATTTCACCCGCTTCATCAGACACCCTTTTCATGAACTGGAATGGATTGCGCGCGAAAGGAATCATGTGCCCGAGAAAGGGCAGGCCGCCTTTTACCTTGGGTGGTTCGGCACCCTTGGCGTTGTGAGGGGAAAGGGTATCCGCTGTGCTCATGAAGGGCTCCGCTGGCAAGGCTGCATGGATGTGCAGGTTGGCTACCGGCTGGTGCGAGGCTGCCAACTTTACACTTTTGGTAAAGTTGTATCGAGATTATTCTACTTTACACTTGAAGTAAAGATGTAAAGTGGGGTACGCTGAATGCATCATTCAGGCGTGACCGGTGTTGTCAGTGGGGTAAGGCGTATGGCAGTCGCAAAGCTCAAGAGTCCCAAGAATCCAGATACGCAGGCGCGCATTCTCGATGCGGCGATTGCCTGTGTAAAAAAATGGGGGATCGAAAAAGTTACACTCAATGATATTGCGCAGGAAGCGGGATTGACCCGGCCGACGGTATATAGCTACTACGCAAGCCGCGATGAGGTCGTGCGTTATGCCTTGTTGCAATCGGCCTACGCCTTTGCCGAAGATGCAGTCCGTTATGTCGGCAAATTCGAAAATCCGCGTGAGCGCATGGTCGAGATCACCTTGTTTGCGCTCAAGCGTCTACCCAAAGAGCCTGTTCTGGCTTTGATACAAGAAAGCGGGCTTGCCTCCATCATGAACACCTATGCGCTCAATTCGCCAGAAGGTAACGAGATTGTGCGCGCCTTGTTCCGGGTCATCATCAATGATATGCAGGTGAGTGACGAAGCGCTCGATGAAATGAGTGAAGTGGCGATGCGCTTCATGATTTCCTTGTTGACGCTGGAAGGCCCGCGCAAACGCAATGACAAGGAAATGCGGGCTTTTCTCGAGCGGCGAATGTTGCCGGCGCTCGGCATGTAAGCACCGGTGTCTCAAATGCAAAAAACAAGAATGAAAGAGCACAACTATGAGCAACAAGCGTTCCGGCAGGGAATCGTCAGACAGTTTTGATTATATCGTCGTCGGTGGTGGATCGTCCGGGTGCATTGTTGCCGCGCGATTGGCTGAGGAGGGCGGGTACCGAGTGTTGCTGATTGAAGCAGGCAATGCGGCTGAAAAAAATCCGGAAACCCTGTCTGCCGATGGTTTCGTGCAGGCGTTCAGCAATGATAACACCATGTGGGATCGTTTGTCGGTGCCGCAGGCGGACTGCGGCAATCGTCGCCTGTATGTCGGTACGGGCAGGGGCATGGGCGGCAGCGGCGCGGTCAATGGCATGGTATATACGCGCGGCGATAAACAGGATTACGCCCAGTGGCCAACGGGATGGCAATGGCAGGATCTGGCACCTTCCTTCGACCAGCTGGAACAGCGCTTGCGTGTCAAGACGCGAGCGCCGGTCCGATTTACCGAGACCGGTATCGAGGCGGCGCGCGCCGCCGGCTTTCAGCAAAAAAATGGCTTGAATGACGGCGATTTGTGCGGATTCATGGGTTACCAGTTGATGAATTATGACGGGGATCGCCGCCGCAGTTCCTATGCTGCATTTTTACAGGGAAGGACCGGGGAAAAACTGCAAGCGAAAACGGATACGAAAGTGCTGCGTGTGTTGTTTGATCAGCACAAAACCGCGACCGGGGTAGAAGTCCTCGAAGCGGGAACGCATCGGGTTTATAACGCCACACGTGAAGTAATTTTATGTGCTGGTGCCCTGGAAACCCCCAAGTTGTTGATGCTGTCCGGCGTCGGTCCGCAGGCGTTATTGCAAAGGCACCATATTCCCCTGGTGCAGGATGCACCTGCCGTCGGCCAGAATTTGCAGGATCATCCCAATGTGTGCCTGTTCTATCGCGGGCATACCATGCCGGATGCCTTTTATCCGCAGGTCTATGGCTTTGAGCGTGTGAACCGCAACTTACCGTTACCAGACAAACAAGCGGATACGTGTTTTGTCTTCTATTCCGCGCCTGCATCGATAAAGCAGTCGATGCAGCGTATGTTGCCAGCCTTGGCGTTACCGCCTTCGCAGTTTCACAACCCGTTTCTGCGTAAGTGGCTGAAGCGTTTGGTGAGTGCTGCCTTCATGATTCCATTCACCCGCATGTTTGTCGACAAAGTGTTTGGTATTGTGGTTATTCTGGGCAAACCATTGTCACGTGGAGAGGTGCGAATTGTGTCGAATAATCCATTTGACGCACCGCATGTCGATCCCGCGTTTTATCGCGATCCGCAGGATATGGAAACCGTGATCAACGGTGTGCTGAAAGCGCAGGAAATAGCCGCACAGGAAAGTTTTAAACGCTGGGGCAATCGTGCGCTCTCGTCGGCGGGACGTACACAATCGAGAGAAGCGATCAAGCAGTGGATACATGGCGCCACGATGACCACGTTCCATTTCTGTGGAACGTGTCGTATGGGAGACGATGAAGATTCCCCGGTGGATTTGCAACTGCGGGTCAAAGGGGTCCGCAATCTTCGGGTAGCGGATGCTTCGGTCATTCCTGAAATTCCGGTGTCTGCCCTGAACGCGCCGAGCATGTTGATCGGGTATCGCGCCGCAGATTTTCTCCTGTCAGAACGGCAACAGGGTCGACAGCAAAGAAAGTCGAAGATCAAATCAGTTTCTTGAGCGAATAAAAACTACAGCAGGATATTCCATGACAATTGCATCCACTGCGGTCGAAGCTACCGCACACGCCATTGACAAGGCCGCGCAGGCACGGCGCATGATCGAGTGCAGGAATCCGGCGACTGGCGAGCCTTTGGGGGTTGTTCCCGCATTGTCAGCAGACGAGGTAAACGATGCCGTTGCACGGGCCCGGTTGGCACAGAAAGCATGGGCCAAAAGCACGTTTCGTCAGCGTCGCGCGGTGCTTTCCCATATCTTGCAGCATGTCTTGCAAAATGCCGACGAGCTTTGTGACTACATTGTCAAGGATTCGGGAAAAACCTACGAAAACGCCATGCTAGGTGAGGTTTTTCCGATCTGCAACAAAATCCGCTGGCTAACGCGGAATGGCGAAAAATACCTGAAACCGGAGAAGGTTTCATCAGGTTTGTTGATGCACAAGGCAGCCCGCATTGAGTATGTCCCTCTGGGGGTGGTGGCCTGCATCATTCCCTGGAATTACCCGCTGCAGAATATCATCAGTTCCCTGGTGGCGCCTTTGATGGCGGGTAACGCCGTTATTTTGAAAGCCTCAGAGGCGGTAGCCTGGTCAACTGCACGTTTTCAGCGCATCACCGATGAGGCATTGCAAAAGGAAGGCTTTTCGACCGATACGGTTCAAATCATCAATGGCTACGGCGATACGGGCGCCGCATTGGTCCGCGCGGGCGTACAGAAAATCCTGTTCATCGGTTCGGTTAATAATGGTCGCCGTATCATCGAAGGCAGTGCCGAGCATCTGACCCCGGTCATTATGGAGCTGGGTGGAAAGGACCCGCTGATTGTATGTGACGATGCCGACATACCCAAGGCCGTGCATTCCGCGCTGGGCGGCACGTTCATCAACCTTGGACAAAACTGTATCGCATCAGAGCGCGTGATCGTATACGACAAGGTCTACAGCAACTTTGTAGCTTCGCTCACCGCCAATGCAAAATTATTACGACAAGGTGTTCCACAGCGGGGCGGCAATGTTGATGTCGGTGCCATCATTACACCGCAACAGCTCAACATCATCGATGCTCTGGTCAAGGATGCGTTGGCCAAAGGTGCCAAGGCATTGATTGGCGGTGAAATAGCAAACATCGGGGAAGGAACTTTTTACCCGCCTACCATTCTGGTGGATATCACGCCTGACATGGCGATCGCGACGCAGGAAGTCTTTGGCCCTGTCATGCTGATCATGCGCGTCAAGGGTGAAAGTGAAGCCATTGCGCTCGCCAATTCCACGGAATTCGGCCTGCATTCCTCAGTCATTACGCGTAACGGCGAGACGGGTGAACGCATTGCGTCGCAACTGGAAGCCGGCGCTACCTGCATCAACGACTTCGGCTTGTGTTATCTCAATCAGGCATTGCCGTTCGGTGGAGTGAAGTATTCCGGGTTCGGCGTCATGAACGGTCGAGAAGGATTACGAGCATATACGACACCGAAAGCAGTGTTGAAAGATCGCTTCCCGATCGAAATTCCCCCCAAGCTTTACCCGGTTGGAAAAAACGACTACGCCAAGGCGCTTGCCAGTACACGAATGCTCTTTGCACCGGATTGGCGGGAAAAACTACGCAATCTCATGTTGTTGTTGCGGTATTCGTTGTTTAACCGCTGACAGACGGGTTTTACATTGTTGAGAAAATAAAAATATTGGAGGGAAACATAATGAACGAGCAGTTTTTCATTATCCTCGCCATCATCCTGGCATTTGACGGGATACTGATGACAGGATATTCGTGGGCGGCGACGTCGTCATCACTGGCCAAATATCGTATCCGTACACCGGAAACCTACCGGATTCCGAAGGCCAAAAAATTCACCAATATCAGTCTGAACGGACTGCTTTCCGTTGTGTTCATGGCAGCGGTTTTTTATTACGCAGGCGATCGCCTCATTTATGAAGAAGCGGCCAGCGGGTTGACAATCTTTGGGGAAGTGCTGGCGTCGTTGTTGTTGTACGATTTCATGTACTACTTTCTGCATCGTGGCATGCATCACCCGAAACTGATGAAGTACGTGCATGGCGTCCATCACTTTGTGCGTTTTCCAACCTCGTCTGAAAGCATCTATTTGCATCCAGTCGAGAATGTGGCCGGGCTTGGTTTGTTGTGTCTGGCGATGGGCATTCTGGGGCCAATCAGTGCGACCGCATTCCTGATTATTTTCTTTGTACACTCGACCGCCAATATTATTGTGCACTGTAATTTGGTATTGCCTTGGGGGGTGTTCAAACTCTTCAATTTCTGGGCAAAGAAACACGACCTGCATCACGGCAAGCATTTGAATCGCAATTACGCGTCATTGTTTCCTTTTTGGGATTTGATGTTCGATACGTACGCATAACGCCACGCTTTCCGATTAATGCTTTTTTGGTGCGATATTTTTCTGGATATCACAACAAGAGATCCTAATTTTTCAGGTGAAATGAAATGACAACGCAAAGAAGAAAAATTCTGGTCACCGGGGGCTGCGGCTTCATCGGCAGCAATATTGTCAACGGCTTCGCAGACGCCGGCCATCAAGTTACCGTCCTTGACTTTGGCGGCAAGCCCTTTCGCAATGATGTACGCTTTCTGAATATCAATATCTGCGACAAGCAGGCGGTGGTCGATGCCTGTGCGGGCATCGACAGCATTATTCACAATGCCTCCATTGTTCACACCAAACACAACCAGGAAGACATCGTGTGGCAAGTCAATCACCGTGGCAGCCTGAATATTATCGAAGCGTGCAAGGTTCACAAGATTCCGCGCCTGGTTTACATCAGCTCGGCCAGTGCTGTCTACGAAGGGGGCGACATCATCAATGGCGATGAAACGCTGCCATACTCGAGAATTTCACAGGCACCCTATGCCGACAGCAAAATTCAGGCAGAAAAAGACGTGCTCGCGTTCAGCGGAACGACGGTGACACAGGCGTGCGCCATTCGACCACACGTGGTGTTTGGTGCAGGCGATAACCGTTTCATGCCGGCGATTCTGCAGAAAGCCAAAGAAGGAAAGCTCAAGCGGGCGATAGGCAATCGCGACAAGCTTTCAGATTTTACTTACGTATCGAATCTTGTGGATGCAGTGGTGGCGGCTGAAGAAAAATTGGTCGCGGGATCCTCGGTGTGTGGCCAGTCGTATTTCATTACCAATGGCGAACCCATGGCCTTTTTTGATTTCATTGAAAAAGTGCTCATCAAGTTGGGCTACCCGCCGATTACGGGCAAGGTGCCTTACTGGCTGGCCTATTTTGCTGCCAGTGTGGCGGAGGGTATCGACACCCTCAAAGGCGGCACGCTCAATGCGGAAAATGGTCTGACGCGTTTCGCCGTGCGCTATATGGTGACGCATCACTATTTCAACATCGATAAGGCCTATCGTGATTTTGGCTGGAAACCGAAGGTAAGTCTCGAAGAAGGGATCAATCTCACGGTGGCAGCGTTGAAGAAAGAAGGTAAACTTGCCGGAACTCCCGCAGGACAGCGGGTCGCGGCATAAGAATTGGGAGAGTCAAAAATTGGGAGGGTTTCATGGCACGTATTGCCTACGTCACGGGAAGTAATGGTTTTCTGGGAATCAATATCGTCCAGCAATTGTTGAACGATGGATGGCAGGTTTACGCATTGCGGCGCAAAACGTCGAATACGCGAGACCTGGATCGTTTGCCAGTGACGCAAGTGGAAGGTGACGTGCTCGACAAAGCGTCACTTGAGCGCACCATGCCGGAGAATGTTGATGCAGTATTTCATGTCGCCGCTGACACCGGTATGTGGTCGCAATTGGCGGAGCGGCAAAATCGCATCAATATCGAAGGAACGCGCAATGTGGTGGCTGTGGCACTCGCCAAGAAAGCCAAACGACTGATACACACGTCATCGATTGGTTCCTTTGGCCCCATCTTTGATCAGGTGGTGACTGAAGACACGCCCTCGCGTGCCCTGCAGGGCGATATCAATTATTACCGCTCCAAATACCTGGCGGAGCAAGAGGTTTTCAAGGGGATAGAGCAAGGGCTGGATGCGGTGATACTCAACCCTGCGCAAATCGTTGGCCCGCACGACTATAATTACAACCCGTTGATTTTCCATACGATCAAGAAGGGCAAAATGTTGGGGGTGCCCGTTGGTATCACCGTCGCGGGACATGTGCGGGATTATGCGCGTGCCCATGTGGCGGCGGTCGACAAGGGGCGCAAAGGCGAGCGTTATTTGTTGGGCGGCGTGTCGGCGTCCTTCGATGATATTTTTGACACGGTCGGAAAAATTCTGGGCAAGCCCATCAAGTGGCGCTTTCATCTGCCGCCGGCGTTGTTGAGTGGCTTGGCCAGCATACTGGAAAAGGTGTCGCAATATACCCGCAAGGAGCCATTGTTGACGCCAGAAAAGGTGATGCTGCTGAACAACACCGTGCGTATCAGCTCGGAAAAAGCGGCACGCGAGCTGGGCTTTTCCACCGGCTCGCTGCATGAGATGTTCAACGATTGCTATCTGTGGATGCAGCGTGAAGGCATCGATTGAGCTCCGTCAGTCTTGCGTATGACTCGCGACCAGCCCTTTGCTGGTCGCTTCCTCCAGAAATTTCACGACGTCCTGCATGACCAATGTCTGCGATTGTTCTAAAAGCAGTGCATGCGGGGCGTTATAGATCTCCAGTCGCTTCAGGCCGCTGTTGCTGCGCGCGTAGATTTCTTCGCTGGACGCCTTGGGAACCAGCATGTCTTGAGTCCCGTGCATGAGCAGCAAGGGTTGCTTGAGTCTGCCCAGATGTTCGTCAATATACGCACTGGCCTCCACGAGCGTGCTGCCATAGGCCGCGGGCAACCAACCGTGCGATACGTAAGGGTCCGACAGGAGTTGATCTTGTAGCGCGTTGTCTTCGATGACCATACGGATGCCGGTGTCGGCTTCGAGCATCGGCGCATTGGGCACACCTTGTCCCCACCATTTGGCCAATGTCATATTCGCACTATTGATAAATCCGGGCGCACGAATCCCCATCAACTCCGGGTTGGGTTTGTAGCCGGCGGCACTGGTAATGATGCCGTCGAAGGCCAAATCCTTTTTCAATACGCCATACTGGGCGATGGTGCCGCCAAGGCTTTCCCCCATCACGAAATTCGGAACGTCCGGATATCGGGTTTTCATTTTGTTGAGCACCCGATACAGATCTTTTGCGTAGTCATCGAAACTGTCGACATAGCCGTCAGCGCCTTTGCCTTCGGAGCGTCCCCAGCCTTGCAGGTCATAGGCGAATACACGATAGCCTGCAGCAGTGAGGGCTTCTGCGGCCGGTGCATACACTCCACTGTGCATGGCGGTGCCGTGCAGCACGACGACATTGCCGCGTGCGTGCCCCGAGGGGTTCCAGGTGCGAGCGAACAACTTCAGACCTTGCTGGTTAAAAAAGAATTCTTCGCTGTAGAGTGGAGTAACTTTTAACGCCGTATCTGTGGGGGGCGGAACGGTAGCGCAGGCGCCCGTCAAAAGAGTCGTTAGTAACAAACAGGTGCGAGCGCGAGGTGACAACATGGGGGCATCCTTGGCTATTCAGGTACGATCGGACTTTTGAAAGCGGGTCACAAGGGCAGGGAATAAACTCTTGGAATGGCTGGTTTCGAGACATCATACCCGTGTTTGTATCGAGGGGTAGGGTTCGGTAAAGGCCCATACCGGGTCGGTTGCGACCCTTGCGAGGCTTTGGCCTCCTCTTTGTCGTTGCCTGTAGCACGTGGCTTGCTGGCGAAAAAGCGCCTCCCTGCCTAGACTTGCAGCTGACTTCTCACCCTCTGAGCAAGAGTGCCCCATGAAAAAACTGTCAGTCATCAGCCATTTCTACAATCATCCAGACATGGTGGAACGGCAGATCGAACACTGGAACAACATCGATCCGGCTTTCCTGCAGTTCATGGAGTTCATTCTGGTCGATGATCATTCCGAGGAAGTGCCACGTATTGTCAAAACCGGTATCGACTTGCGCTATTTTCGCGTGATCAGTGATATCGAATGGAATCAAGCCGGCGCCCGTAACCTGGCGGCCTATCACGCCGAGGGTGAGTGGAGCCTGTTTTTCGATATTGATCAGCATATCAATCTCGAGGTAGTACCGGTGCTGCTGGCCAACCTCGAACGTCTCGACAGGAATGTGCTTTATTACCTGAGAATCAAGGAGTTGGTGAACATTCTCAATAATGAAAGCCTGCCGAATCACCCCAATACCTTCCTGGTGAAAACCCGGGACTTTCGCACGCACGCCATGTACGACGAGGATTTCGTCGGGCACTACGGGTATGAGGATCTCTATATGCCGCAGGTATGGGAGCGTTCCGGGCGCAAGCGTGGCTTTCTGAGTGAGCCGGTGTTCTTTGAGGATATGGGCTTCGGAACGACCAAGCTGGATCGCAATCTGGATCGCAACATGGCGCTGGCATTGAAGAAAATGGAGCAGGGTTGCAAGAACTCGCCAGGGATTCTGCGCTTTGACTGGGAGGAAATCGAGCTGGTGTGAGCCGCCGTCAAATTTTCGTCATCCTGACTTGAATGCTGTCTCCGCTTTCCTGTACCGCTTTGAAATCCTTGACTAAGCTGATGGAAGCTAGCGCTCCAACTTTCCGTTACCATCAGCCGCAAGAGATTGCTTGTGCCAACCATACGCCTGACCTCCGGAACCGCCTTCCCGGCCGACGAGCAGCAAACCCTGCTCGACGCCGCGCTGGCGGCCGACATAACGCTTGATCACAGTTGCCGCAGCGGACGTTGCTCCTCATGCAAGGCGCGGCAGGTGTCGGGTATAACGGAGGCCCTGCATGAAGAAACCGGCTTGAGCTCTGCCGAACGCGAGCAGGGCTGGATTCTTACGTGTGTGCGCCGGGCGGTCAACGATGTCGAGATCGAGGCAGATGTGCTTGACGGCGTGCGATTGCCGGCAGCACGCAATTTTCCCGCAAAAGTGCAATCGATACAGAGGCTTGCCGACGATGTGGTGGCGGTGGCGCTGCGTCTGCCGCCGGGTCAGGTCTTGCAGTATTTCGCTGGTCAGTACATCGATGTCACGCGTCGGGACGACGTTCGCAACGAGGGTGTACGCCGCAGTTATTCATTGGCCAACGCGCCACGTGCCGATCATCAGGTGGAGCTGCATGTTCGCCAGGTACCGGGCGGCGAGATGAGCCGTTACTGGTTCGACGACATAAAACCCAATGATTTGTTGCAGTTACGTGGCCCCATGGGGGCTTTCTTCCTGCGAGGAATCGCTGGCAAGTCGCTGGTAATGCTGGCGACCGGCACAGGAATTGCTCCGGTCAAGGCGATGCTGGAATCCGTCACCCGTTTGACGCCTGCCGATGCGCCCCGGAGCCTTATGTTGTTGTGGGGCGGGCGTGAGCCAGCGGATCTTTATTGGGATCCGTGCTCGCTTGATTTCGGCAACGCAGGCGTGGCGTTGCAATACGTGCCGGTACTGTCGCGTGCGGATACGAACTGGGGCGGTGAACGTGGTTACGTGCAGGAGGTGCTGCTCAGGCAGTGTCAGGATTTCAGCGATACGGTGGTGTATGCGTGTGGTTCGGACGCGATGATAAACGGTGCCCGCAAGGCACTGTTGGCAGCAGGACTGGATCACCGGCAATTTCATTCCGATGCGTTTTTGTGTTCGGCACCGGTATGAATGGCGTGAATAAAACCAACAACAGGATATCAGCGTGAAAGCAGTGATTCTGGCCGGTGGCTTGGGAACCCGGCTGAGCGAAGAGACCTCGACTCGCCCAAAACCGATGGTGGAAATCGGCGGCAAACCCATCCTGTGGCACATCCTCAAGATGTATGCGCAACATGGCGTCAATGATTTCGTAATCTGCTGCGGCCACAAGGGCCACGTGATCAAGGAATACTTCGCCAACTATTTTCTCTATACCTCGGACGTGACCTTCGACATGTTGCACAACCGTATGGAAGTGCACGAACAACATGCCGAACCCTGGCGGGTTACGCTGGTGGATACGGGCGAGCACACCATGACCGGTGGCCGTCTGAAGCGGGTGGCACGTTATATTGAAAACGAAGAAGCGTTCTGTTTTACCTACGGGGACGGTGTCAGCGATGTCAACATTTCGGAACTGATCGCCTACCATCGGCAACAGGGCGTGCTGTCAACGCTGACATCGGTGCTGCCGGCCGGACGTTATGGCGCACTGGAAATGAAGGGTGAGCGCGTCCATAGCTTCAAGGAAAAACCCAGAGGCGATGGTGCGCGCATCAACGGTGGATTCTTTGTGCTTTCCCCTCAAGTGCTGGATCTCATTCACGATGACAGCACGGTGTGGGAGCGTGAACCCATGGAAACCCTCGCGCGAACGGGACAAATGGCTGCCTTCGAGCATGATGGTTTTTGGCAGCCCATGGATACCTTGCGCGAAAAAAATCAACTCGAAGAGCTTTGGTCCAGTGGCAAAGCACCCTGGAAAACATGGTTATGAACGATGCCGTGAACACAGGGTTCTGGCGCGAAAAACGTGTATTTCTGACAGGGCACACGGGTTTCAAGGGCAGCTGGCTGTCCTTGTGGCTGCAGTCTCTCGGCGCTCACGTCACCGGATTTGCCTTGCCACCACCGACAGATCCCAGCCTGTTTGAACTGGCGCGCGTACAAGATGGTATGCGGTCGCTGGTGGGCGACATTCGGAATGCCGACCTGCTGCTTGACGCCATGCGTGAGACGCAACCGGAAATCGTGTTGCACATGGCAGCACAACCTCTGGTGCGTTATTCCTATCAGCACCCGGTGGAAACCTACGCCACCAATGTCATGGGTACCGTGCATCTGCTCGACGCCGTGCGGACGGTCGGCGGCGTGAAAGCGGTCGTGAACATCACCACGGACAAGTGTTATGAAAACCGCGAGTGGGTATGGGGCTATCGTGAAAACGAACCCATGGGGGGCTATGACCCGTACAGCAACAGCAAGGGCTGCGCGGAGCTGGTGACTGCGTCGTACCGCAGTTCTTTCTTCAATCCGGCGGATTACGCAAGACATGGCACGGCGGTCGCCACCGCCCGTGCCGGTAACGTCATTGGTGGGGGGGACTGGGCGCAGGATCGGCTGATTCCGGACATCATCGCGGCGTTTGAACAGGGTAAGGCGGTGGATATCCGCAACCCCAACGCCATCCGTCCCTGGCAGCATGTGCTGGAGCCCCTGCGGGGTTATCTGATGCTGGCCGAGCGGCTCCATGAACAAGGCCCTGCCTTTGCAGAAGCCTGGAATTTCGGCCCCAACGACGATGATGCACGCCCGGTCGGATGGATCGTCGACGCTCTGGTTGAACGTTGGGGCGAGGGCGCGCGCTGGCAGCGTGACGGTGGCGAACATCCACACGAGGCCACTTACCTGAAACTGGATATTTCCAAGGTGCGGCAGCGCTTGGGTTGGCAGCCGCAATTGCGCCTGGCCAATGCCCTCGACTATATCGTGAGCTGGTCCAAGCAACGGCAGGCGGGCGTCGATGTGCGCGCACTGACGTTGGGCCAGATCGAGCATTATCAATCACTTTCCTTACGCAAATCCGAACAGACCTAATTATGCAAAACAGCAAAACGCAGGCCTTGCGCGAACAAATCGCCCGACTCGTCGAAGAATACGCCGCCATTTCGCTGGCACCGCAGCCCTTTCTGCCGGGCATGACCGTGGTGCCGCCTTCGGGCAAACTGCTCGATGCCGCCGAACTGAAAATGATGGTCGAAGCCTCGCTCGATGGCTGGCTCACCACCGGTCGATTCAACGATGAATTCGAGCAGAAACTGGCGAAATTCATGGGCGTGAAATACCTGATCACGGTGAACTCCGGTTCCTCGGCCAACCTTGTGGCGTTTTCGGCGTTGACCTCGCCGAAGCTGGGCGAGCGTGCGATCAAGCCGGGGGATGAAGTCATTGGTGTGGCAGCGGGATTTCCCACCACGGTGAATCCCATTCTGCAATTCGGGGCCGTTCCTGTGTTCGTGGATGTCGAGCTGGGTACCTACAATATCGACGCAACCCAGCTGGAAGCAGCAATCAGCCCGAAAACAAAGGCCATCATGCTGGCACACACGCTGGGCAATCCCTACAACCTGGGCGTTGTCACTGCACTGTGCAAAAAATATAACCTGTGGCTGGTGGAAGACTGCTGCGATGCGCTGGGTTCCACCTATAACGGGCAACCTGTCGGCACCTTTGGCGACATCGGCACGGTCAGCTTCTATCCCGCGCATCACATCACGATGGGAGAGGGCGGCGCGGTATTTACCAATAACGCCGATCTCAAACAGATTGCCGAATCGTTCCGTGACTGGGGGCGCGATTGCTACTGTCCGCCGGGCAAGGACAATACCTGCGGCAAACGCTTCTGTCAGAAGCTGGGCAGCCTGCCGGAAGGTTACGATCACAAGTACACCTACAGTCATCTTGGTTACAACCTGAAAATCACCGACATGCAGGCTGCTTGTGGTTTGGCGCAGCTCGACAAGGCCGCCGAGTTCGTGCGCCGCCGCAAGCAGAATTTTGCCTTCCTGAAAGAGCGTCTGGCCAGTTGCGAAGAATTCCTGCTGCTGCCAACGGCGACACTGAACAGTGATCCATCCTGGTTCGGCTTTCCTGTCACGCTCAAGGACAACGCCCCCATCAAACGGGTGGATTTGCTGCGCTATCTGGATGATAACAAGGTCGGTACACGTTTACTTTTTGCTGGCAATCTCACACGCCAACCCTACATGGCGGATCAGAAATATCGTGTCAGTGGCGAATTGATCAACACCGATATTGTCATGAACAATACGTTCTGGATTGGCGTGCAGCCGGCGCTCAATGACGACATGCTCAATTATGCGGCAGGTCAGATTGAAAATGCTTTAGGGGTAGGTTTCTGAAAATGAGTCGTTTTTGGCAACGGCTCTTCGAGTGTGTGCTGGATTCATTAGGCCATTACAATCCAGTGCTGGTTTGAAGGAGTTTGTCATGATCTCGCCACCGATCACCAATGTGATTTTTGACCTCGACGGAACTCTTATAGATTCAGCTCCGGCGATACTCGATGCGTTTGAAGCGGCGTTTATTACCTGCCAGCGTCAACCGGTAACACCCCTTGTGCGTGATGTGATAGGCCCACCGCTGATGGAGACCTTGGCTTTGTTGGCGGGAACGGGAGATAGCGATGTCCTGCAATTGCTAGCCAAGGCATTCAAGCAGCAATACGACACTGAAGGCTACAAGCAAACCAAAGTATTTCCTGGTATTGAGAACATGCTGGTTTCGCTGCGTGAGGAAGGATTGCAGCTCTATATTGCAACCAACAAGCGCTTGCTGCCAACACAACGCATTCTGGATTACTTCGGTTGGACGCACTATTTTGTGGGCATTTATGCGCTCGATGCGTTCAGTCCTCCTCTCGGTAGCAAAGCCGACATGATTGGGCAGGTGCTACGATTAAACCAGCTGAGCGTTGAAGGCTCAATCTACATTGGGGATCGAGATGAAGATGGGCTGTCGGCCCAGGCAAATGGACTACGCTTTCTGCTGGCCAGTTGGGGGTATGACGGCGCTGTCAGTGAACACTGGTTACGCGTGGAAAGTCCTGCAGTCCTGCAGGAGGAGCTAAAGAACCTGCCGTGACGGTGCAGCAGTTTTGTTGAGGAAAGCACATGCGAGAAATATCGGTCAATGCCGGTAGTCTGGAAGGCCAACCAATGTTTCGTCTGATTGACAAGGTCAGGCGTCTCGAAGCAGCAGGCAGGCATATCGTTCATCTGGAAATAGGCGATCCTGATTTCGGGACGCCCCAGAACATTGTGGAAGCAGCAAAGCGATCACTGGATGCCGGTGAAACACATTACGGCAGCAGTTGGGGGATGCCGGACTTCGTTACTGCTATTCAGCAGACGACGAAGCGATCGCGTGGGTTTTCACCGGATTCAAATCAGGTACTGGTCACGCCAGGTGCCAACATCGCTATTTTTTATGCAATATTTTGTCTGAGTAATCCTGGTCAGGAGGTGTTGGTGCCTGACCCCGGCTTTCCCTCGTATTTGTCTGCCATCCGCATGTGCGGTGTTACACCGGTGCCCTATCCACTGCGTGACAAAAATGCATTTCGGATGCGTGCAGAAGATATTGAACCTTTGATCACCGACAAGACCCGCCTTCTTATCATAAATAGCCCGCAAAATCCGACTGGATCAATTACCGAACCGGGTGCGCTTCGGGAAATATATGCACTGGCAGAAAAACATGATTTGTACGTGTACTCGGACGAGATATATGCCCGTATGGTGTATGGCGATCAGGATTTCTTTTCGATTGCCAGTCTGGATGAATGTCGAGAGCGTGTAATTCTGTCGAATGGATTCAGCAAGGCATTTGCGATGACAGGATGGCGGCTGGGTGCAATAGTGGCCCCACCGGTAGTGACTGAACGCATGATGTTGCTGTTGCAGACGACATCGTCATGTGTTGCCCCGTTTCTTCAGCGTGCAGGTATAGAAGCAATCAGTGGCGATCAACATCAGGTACGCCTCATGATGTCTGAATACAGGGCGCGACGCGACATGCTGGTGAACGGACTAAATGCAATTCCGGGTATCAAGTGTCATATGCCAGGAGGTGCGTTCTATGCGTTTCCGAACATCACCGACTTTGGTGTGGACTCCGAAACCTTTGCCGATATCATGCTTGAAAAAGCAGGCGTGGCCTTGTTGCCTGGTTCGAATTTTGGTGCACAGGGAGAAGGCTTTGTGCGCCTGTGCTATGCGTCGTCGCGGGAAAACATTGCCGAAGCTCTCAAACGTATGGCCGCCACGTGTGGTCAGATTAAGAAATAAACCAGGGTTCTCTTATGATCCGCGTTTCCGATTACATTGCTACTTTCATCAGTGATACCTTGGGTATTCGTGACGTATTCATGCTGACTGGTGCCGGCATAATGCATCTCACTGATGGCGTCGCTTGTAACAAAAAACTGCGTGCGGTTTGTGTACACCATGAGCAAAGCGCATCCATGGCACTCGAAGCATATGCGCGTGCCAATGAGAATTTCGGTGTGGGTTATTTTTCGACGGGACCAGCGGCGCTAAACGCGCTTACCGGATTGGGTGGAGCGTGGCAGGATAGCGTGCCTTGTTTGTTTGTATCCGGGCAGGTAAAGCGTTCGGAAGCCAGCTATAACGCGGGTGTAGAAGGGTTGCGGCAATTTGGGGTCCAAGAGCTCAATATTATACCCGTCGTAGAATCCTTGTGTAAGTACGCCGTACATTTGAACGACCCGCAAATGGTCCGTTATGAACTTGAAAAAGCAGTCAGTTTGGCGAAGCGGGGGCGGCCCGGCCCGGTCTGGCTGGAAGTCCCGATGGATGTACAGGCAGCGGTCATCAATCCTGACGATCTGGTTGGCTACGACGAATCCTGGTATGCACCAATACCCGGGGATGCTGATATTGGTTGCGTGGTTGAAGCTTTAAAAGAGGCTCATAGACCGGTCATTATTGCCGGTCGTGGTGTTCGTCTTTCGGGGGCGCAGAATTTGTTGGTTCAATTCGCGTCGCGCTTGTCGATTCCAGTGGTTACACCGTATCTGGGTATAGATAATCTGCGTCATGATCTGGACATCTATATTGGAAAAACAGGCGTCAAAGGGGATCGTGCAGCGAATTTCGCAATGCAAAATTCAGATCTTGTTATTTCCATCGGGAGCAGCTTGCATGTATCAGTGATCGGCTATGACTACAGCCAATTCGCACGCAAGGCACAGAAATATGTAATAGATATAGACCTGACATCGCATCGTAAAAAAACCATTTCCATAGACCGCTTGATCGAGTCGGACGCAAAGGCGTTTTTAATAGCGCTTGAAAGAAGCCTTGCTGAACTGACGCCTGCTCTTGATGTTTCGTCACACAAAGACTGGTTGAGCCGCTGTGTCGGCTGGAAAAGGAAATATCCCGTTTGCTTGCCTGAATATGCACAAACACAGAATGCAATCAATATATACTCGTTTGTCGACCGTCTTTCCGCCATGTCAGCGCAGGGGGACTTTTTTGTGTCGGATGCGGGCTCCGCTTTTTACGCTGTATCACAGGGAATACAATTGACGCGCGACGGTCAGCGCTATATTCCTTCGAGCGCCATGGCTACCATGGGGTACTCGCTTCCTGCCGCAATCGGGGTTTCAGCAGCGATTGGAGACAAACGGGTATTGGCGATCACTGGTGATGGTTCATTACAGCAGAATATTCAGGAGCTGCAGACAGTTCTGAGCTACGAATTGCCGGTTAAGTTATTTGTGCTCAATAACGACGGATATCTGTCTATTCGGGCATCGCAGAAAAACTATTTCAAGGAGCGTTATATCGGCGAAGGCCCTCGCTCCGGAGTGGTCTGCCCCGATACGCTTAAAGTGTGTGCCGCGTATGGGTTGCCTGCCGCAAGAGTGGATTCGCTGGATCAACTCGACGACGCCATTGCGCTCGCACTGTCGACACCTGGTCCTTATGTGCTGGAAATTATCACACCGCCAGAACAACCAATCGTTCCCACGGTTTCATCTCGCATCAACCCTGATGGATCAATGTCGTCCCGTCCGCTCGAAGACATGGCACCGTTTCTTGATCGTGACGAATATCTCAGCAATCTTCTGATCGACGAAGTGTAATGGTAACAAATTGAAAACCAGGTCGAACCCGATGGCCTTCAGCCCTGCAGAAAATGAAGTGTGGAATTTGCAAAAGGATCTCAACGATGTGGTTGAACAAACTGCGTCCTTGTGGGAAAAATTGAATGGTGCGCACTTTTTTATAACCGGTGGTACCGGGTTCATCGGTTGTTGGCTTCTTGAAACCTTGCGGCACGTGCAGATTACCGGGATTGCGCGCGTCGAAGCGACTGTGCTTACACGCAATGCGGATGCGTTTCGTCAGTCGCGACCGGAGCTTGCAGCATTTCCCGGCTTTGACTTTGTTCAGGGAAGGGTGCATGACTTTGAATTTCCTTGCGCTTCGTTCACCCACATCTTGCACGCGGCGACTGAGCCCAGTAACCGCTATCGAGGCAAACCTGAAGAACTATTCGATACTGTGATCGATGGTACACGCCGAGTCCTTGAACTTGCGCTGCGTAGTGGAAGGCCGAGGGTATTGATACTGAGTTCGGGTGCCATTTACGGTATGCAGCCACCCGGGCTTGAACGAATCGACGAAACCTGTCGTTCAGCTCCGGATTGCACGGAACCTGGTGCTGCCTATGCGGAAGTTAAACGCTGTGCCGAAATGATGGCTGCTGTACATGCGGAGTACCATGACCTGCCTGTGGTGATAGCGCGGATATTTACCTTGATTGGTCCGTATATGCCGTTGCAAGAACAGTTCGCGGCGGGAAATTTTTTAGAGGATGCGCTTGCAGGCAGTGTAGTGAAAGTTAGCGGAGATGGTACGGCATTACGATCTTTCCTCTATGCTGCAGATCTGGTCGTGTGGCTGCTACATTTGCTACAGCTTGGCCAGTCGGGTCGTGCATACAATGTAGGTTCGGAGTGTGCGGTTTCGATAGGCGAACTTGCGCAGGCAACGGCTGAAATAGCGGGAAACCGCAATTATGAGATTTTGGGAACACCGATTCCCGGAGCGTTGCCTGCCCGCTATGTGCCAGATACCTCCCGAATTCGAAGTGAACTGGGGGTGAGGGAATGCGTGAGTTTGAAGGAGGCCATTTATCGGAGCGCCTGTTGGTATAAAATGAGCGTATAGGCGCTTGAAACCTGTTTTAACATCATGATTGAATCCGTCTTTTCCCTTCAGGGTTCGAAAAATAGCGTTCGGCATTCTCTGCAAATATACGGACACGCTCCGTGAGCGTGTTGGCGATATGGCGATAATTGTTTAACAGCGCTTCCCGTTTGATGTTGAAGGTATCGGCATCATAAATCACCTGTGCAGAACCCTCCGCCACTTGCAATTCGGCCATCGGAATTTCACCAAATTCCGTCATGAGAATTTCCTGTGAGAAAGGATGCCATCTTAAAACAACCGGAATGGCACCGCATCTTAGTGCGTCCAGGTTCGTTTGCGATACCAGGTCCCATGTCAGCAGGTATCGGGTGTTGCGCAGCAAGATAGCAAGGCTTTCCTTGTCTCCTGGCCATCTGCGCTCGAGCATCACGGTTCCCGGCATTTTGAAGCATTCGCCGAATTCTCCGCCTTTGCCTATATAAGTCAGGTCCATGGAGCGCTGTTCGCTTGGTAATGTGTCTTTGTCATGAAAGACAGGATCATCGAATAATATTGTCAAAATGTCGTCGGGATTGTCCCAGTAGGTTCGTGACCAGGCTACGATGTAGTCCTCTGGCGTATGAAATACAGAGTATCCATTATTCGATGGGCTATTTAACATGTAGCGAAGAACATTGGGCGCACCAAGCGGGTTCAGTTGAACGACTTCGGGATAAATCACTATCGAATTGTTAATAAGATCGCGATATTCCTCGATATCGGTGGCCATGGGAAGTTTCTTGATGAATGTATGGTCTGCGCAATAGCCCATCATCGTGTCGCCCGGTGACACCAGCGTTATGCCACCTGTAGCCGGAAACTTGTAAAAAAGAGTATATGCATTTCGCCCGCAACGGTTGAGTTCGTTTGCAAGGTTGTGTATTACACGAATGCCGGCGGATTGCTGATCATAGGCAGGGACAAGGACAATGTAATTTTGCATAGATTTGATTACCGGCCAACGTAAAGGTTGGTTTCAGGGGGATAAAAGCTCTTCTGTGGCGTCTGCAATGATTTGCTTGATTTCCCTCTGATTGTAGATTTCATTACGCAAATCCGCATGATGTGTTGAGACGTAGCTCGTCAAGGCAAGCAGCTTTTGGGCCAGCATTTCATGGAACGATGGGCGATCCTTCAGGAATGCGCCATTACGGTGTGAAATAAGAAACAAGCGGAACCAATCGAGGGTTGCATGAACTTTCATATTGCTATTTTTCTGGTCTTGACCTGGATGTATTCGAAAATAGCTGAGAGCGTCGGCAATATAGACGCAGTCTTTGTTTGCCAGAATTGAAAGCCATGCAGCAACATCTGCCAGCACCACGAATTGACGACCAAAGTACATTCCGAAGCGCGGTGCTATATCTGCGCGTCGCACCAGGACTGTCGTTGGTTCACCGAGAACGTTGCGGCCACTTTTTAGTATGAACTCGCCGAATGCCTGGCCTTGAATTAACGTGTCAATAGGAAACAGCCGCTCAGTGGGGTTTGCCGGTGGTAAAAAGTTACCGTCTCCGTCGATCAATTGGCGGAAAGAGGTGACAAGACCAATTGACGGCCGTCGCAGAAAATAATGCATCATGCGTCTTATCTTGTCCGGATGAAAGATATCATCATCCATAAGAAAATTTACGTATTCTCCGGTAGATAATTCAATGCATTTTGCGAAATTGTCGAGGGCTGAGAGTCCAGGTTCGCGATGGTATACAATTCTTTTGTCAATCAGATAGGGGGTAATGCGTTCATATGTCAATTCGTCGTCACTGTTATCGCTGACGACAATTTCGATATTTCCATAGGTCTGTTGTAGCGCGCTCCTGAGAGCCATTTCAAAATAGCCGGGCCGGTTATGGGTAGGTATCAGAATGCTAACAAGCGGTAATTTCGCATCAGTTTCTTCCGATTGAAAGTCAGTCAGCCCGGATTCGCCCTGCTCCAATAGCACACTGGAGACGTTACCGTGTTCAAATGTTGGTGCAGTGGCATTGGCTATGATTCTTCGATTGCTTTCTTCAATCAGTGACGCTAATCCTGATCGTTGCAGGAGTCGTATGGCCTCATCGTTACGCCCCTGGTTGTCAAGCAAAACACTCAAATGCGTGTATGCGTTTTCGAAATCAGGTTTTTCCTTGATGACCTGCCAATAGATTTGTTCTGCTTCAGATATCTTGCCTACGGCAACCAGAAGGGTTGCGAGGTTGAAGCGCGCAGCATATTGAAGTGGGGAGGATGAACTTCCCAGCCACTGTTGATAAAGCGCGATGGATTGTTCGTGCTCACCATGATCCGACAATTGTTGTGCTGCGCCTATCAGCTCCAAGGCGGGCATTTGGCCACTGGCGGCAGTCGCAATGAGCTCGTCAAAAGTAGGGTTCGAAGTGCCAGTATTCATGGTGGTGCTCCGCCAGCTGTGAAAGCTGGCTGGCGTTCATGATTGGATTGCGCCTTGAGGCACGTATCAGCCTAGTTTAGCAACCGCTAATGTGATGTCAAAGGACTGCCACAACCCGACTTATGGTCATGTCAGGGAGGCGGTATGGCTGTTTCAGGCCATGAGTAACTCGTGAGTGGCTTCGGCTATTAGCTTCTCCAGTTCGTCATGGTTGTATTTTTTGTCGCGCATTTCTTCATGGTTGGAGGTTATATAGGCAATGAGTGCGTTTAACTTGAAGGCCAGCATCTCATGAAAGTCTTCGCGCTTTTCAATAAACACACCGTTTCTATGCGATAGCAGAAACAGCCGGAACCAGTCCACCGTTGCACGTACCTTCATGTTGCTGTTCTTCTGATCCTGGCCTTCGTGGATTCGAAAATAGCTGAGAGCATCTGAAATATAAATGCAGTCTTCATCCTTGAGAATCGAAAGCCAGGCGGCAACATCCGAAAGAACAAAAAACTGCTCGCCAAAATACCAGCCGAACCCTTGTTCAATCGCTTTTTTCTTGATTAATACCGTGGTGGGTTCGCCGAGAACATTTCGCCCGTTTTTTAAGATGAATTCTCCAAACTGAGGCCCTCTTATCAAGGTATCCTTGGGGAACAGCTGTTCAGTAGGATTTGCAGGAGGAAGAAAGTCGCCATCCTTGTCTATAAGTTGACGAAATGACGTCACAATGCCAACGGTCGGATTGGTCACCATGTATTTCATCATTCGCTCGATCTTCTCTGGATGAAGCATGTCGTCATCCATCAAATAGCTAACATAGTCTGCCGAAGCGAGCTCAATGCACTTGCTCCAGTTGTTATATGCAGGCATCCCCTTTTCGCGATAGTACTTGATTCTTTTGTCTGTCAGGAATGGGGTTATATATTCCTGTGTTAGCTCGTCGTCACCGTTATCGCTGATGACAATCTCGATATTCGGATACGTTTGTGCGAGAGCGCTCCTGAATGCTATGTCGAAGTAATAGGGGCGGTTATGGGTTGGTATGAGTATGCTTACCAGTGGCGCGTTCTTGATATTACTCTTATGTTTCCCCTGGAGGCTCCTGTTGGCGATGGAATCCAGTAACAGCTTGTGCGCATTGCCTTTTGGAGCCTTGCCTTTTGCAGAATTGTCGGGAAGCAATTCTGCTGGCTCTGGGGTATCGTGAGGGGGATTTTTATTGTGGGAAGGTTTCTCTGAGGCGCGCTGGTCGGCTTCCGAAACCATTTCAGGAGGTCGCGTGTTATGCAAAATGTGCTGTGCTTCTTCGGGGCGTCCGCTGCGACTCAATATGGCGCTTAAATTGATGCGGGCCTCTCGAAAATCGGGTTTTATTTCAAGGGCTTGCCTGTAAGCGCTCTCTGCTTCTGATTCACGTTGTACTTTTGAAAGATTAACGCCGAGATTGAAATAGGCCATGTGCGCCATCGGTGATGGCGTAGAGATCAACCATTGTCGATAGAGTGAAATTGCGTTGTCGATTCGGCCTTGGTCTGCAAGTGTCTGGGCCGCTTCAACCAGCTCCAGAAGCGTCCATTTTCCAGTGGATGCAAGGGTGAGCCAATCTTGATAAGGCAAACTGACGGCAGTCTCTTGCATGCTGGCCTCGATTGTTGTGGGAAAAAAACAAGGAAACTCATTGGTTTATGGGCTTCGTGATGGTCGAAGTCTAGCAATGCGTCCTGTGCTGTCAAACTGGAAGGGGAGTAAAACGCCCCTTTCGTCGGCTGGTGCATCTTGATGGCCTTTGTTTGCCGTTACGTCGTGTACTCAAGCGCCGCTATGTGATTGATACTATTGAATTTGACTTTCGTCGGGTGGCAACTATATTCAGCTGACGAAAGTCAGGGCGCGCCTGATCTGTATCGTCTTGAGTGACTGCCTAAAGACGAGTGCATCAAGTACACCGTTACTCCATGTACCATCGAAGGAGATCAGATTGATCCCCACTCCTACGGTATCAGCACAAAATTGCCGTGTTTGCGGCAAAAGTTTGCCACAACGTCCCCTTCTCCATTTTGACAACATGCCCTGCGGTGCCCAGTGTATGCCCGATCCATCGAACGTGCATCTTGATGTTGGCGTTACTATGGATATTTTTCAGTGCAATTTTTGTGGTGTGGTACAGATGGTCGGGGAGCCTGTTCCGTACTACAAGGAGGTCATTCGCGCGTCCGCGTTTTCGGAAGAAATGCGACAATTCAGGCGGGGACAGTTTGCACGCTTTGTTGAGGAGTTTGGGCTGAGAGGAAAACGGTTTCTCGAAGTCGGGTGTGGACGCGGGGAATATCTCAGCATATTCCTTGAGGCGGGTTTGAATGCTTATGGCACGGAATTTGGTGAGGAGATGGCCAGTGCCTGTCGTGAGCAGGGGTTTCAAGTCGAAACCGCCTTTCCTGATCCGTCTGATATGGTATTGAAACACGGGCCGTTCGACGGATTTGCTGCATTGAATTTTATGGAGCATTGGCCGGATCCCGCATCGGTTTTGACCTGCCTTCGGAACAATCTCGCACCTGGTGCAATAGGTCTGGTGGAAGTTCCAAACTTTCAGATGATTTTGCGACAAGGCCTGTTTACGGAGTTCATCCCGGATCACATTTTCTACTTTGACCGTGAGACATTCGAGAACACGCTTCGAATGAATGGATATGAAGTGCTTCGTTGTGAAAGCATCTGGTATGACTATATTTTGTCCGCTGTCGTCCGTAAGCGCGAGACCGTTGATATAGGTGCGTTTATCTCGCGCAAGGCGAGTTTGCAGGAGCAGCTTGACGCGTTCATTGCACGTCACGTTGACGGCGGTATTGCTATTTGGGGCGCAGGTCATCAGGCGCTTGCGACGATTGCATTGCTGAATATTGCACATGGTGTTCGCTACGTCATTGATTCTGCCCCTTTCAAACAGGGAAAACTGACACCTGTGACCCACTTGCGGATTCACGCCCCCGAGCATCTGCATCGTGATTCCGTGGGTGCGATCATCGTGATGGCGGCGGCGTATTCGGATGAAATTGTGCGCATGATTCAACATTCGCATGGGCAGCGATTTGTCTTGGCTGTGCTTCGTGAAAGCGGGTTAGAGGTGTTATCAGATGACTGATGCCAACGCGCTGGCGATGTCCATTCGAATTATTGACGAACAAGTGCCGAATTCTCGCCTGGGTTTGCCGCAAGCGCTTTTCTATTGCGTTAGTCGGTTAACCCCGTTGATTAATGTGGATTTATTGGTCTGTGATGAGTTGGATCGGAAATTGCTTACTTGGCGAGAGGACGCCTTTTTTGGTCCTGGATGGCATATTCCTGGCGGTATTATCCGATTCAAGGAGAAAGCGTCGGAGCGAATTATGGCGGTGGCGAAATCCGAGCTCGGCGTCGAAGTGACACACGATGCGACACCCTGCGAAGTATCGGAATTGATGGCGCCACATCGTGACGTGCGTGGACACTGCATTTCACTGCTCTACCGGTGCCGATTGATGTCGGCGTTGGATGAGACGATGAAGGCTGATGTAAATGCACCGAAGAACGGTCAGTGGGCGTGGTTTGATGCCTGTCCTGACAATATTATCAAACAGCATTTGGTGTTTAGCCATTGGTTTGACTGATGGCGCAATTTTAGAGGTGTTCCAATGATGTCTCAGTCCGAAATCATACTGTCTGCGTTGTCCGCCGATGAATTGTCCAAACGCCAAGGTCTTATGGTCCGCAAACCATATGTCGCCAAAAAATTGGCGAAGATTCTGGAGATGGAAGAGCGTGGTGAGGTAAGCCCGATCATTCGTCTGGAAAAAAGCTATCTCTGTAATTTTCAGTGTACGCATTGTTCCGCTGAATATTACATGGATCGCCATTTGGAAAAAGTCGTCAAGATCGTCGATGATCGTCCCAAGATGGATCTGGATGCAGTTCGGTTGATTTCCAAGGAAGCCGATGAAATGGGGTTGGCCAGGTTCGTAATTACTGGTGGTGAGCCACTGGTAATGCGCGACTTTGATGCTGTGGTAGAGGCCATTGATCCCGAGAAACACTATATTATAACGGATACCAATGGCTGGTTTTTGGATTCAAAAAAGGCGCGTCATCTGAAATCCATTGGCGTGGAGAAGGTGCAGCTGTCACTGGATAGTTACATCGAATCGGAACACGATGAATTCCGCAACAAGCGTGGCTCCTACAAGAGAGTTATGCGAGCTATCGATGCAAGTCTCGACGCCGGCCTCAATCTGATTCTTTCGACGGTGCTGGTGAAAGGTAGAGCCCGCACCAAGGAATTCGAGGATATGTGTCGTTTCTGCAATGACCGTGGTGTAGGGCTTTACGTGTCCTATGCGAAACCTACCGGGTCTTGTACGGATCATCCGGAATTGGTTATCGAGAAAGAAGACGCCGATCTGGTGCGTGATCTCGAGAAAAAATACAAAATATTCACGCACATGACTCCCTCGTATGGGTCGTTCAAGGGCTGCATTACCGTTAAAGGCATTATCACCATCACATCGACGATGGAGATTACCCCGTGCCCTTATATCGATTTCTCGATAGGAAACCTGCGCGAAAATTCGCTCAAGGAAATCCTCGATCGTGGTATGCGTAACCCATGGCTTGGCCCCTATCGTCCGGACTGCCTGATTGGCGAAGATCCAAAATTCATCAAGTTGCATACAGAGAAAACCAAGGACGCCAAGCTGCTGCCGCTACGTTGGGGCGAGGGCTTTACTGATCATGATGTGCTGGATGACGACATCCCGTCTCCTCAGGTGCAAGGGTATTTTGAAACATCTGGTCGCTGTTCCTCGGATGGGTTGACTGAACCTGTTCATACCAAAACTCGCGGCTACTTCGATTTGGTTCAACCCGCTGCTGATGTTGGCGCGATATACGAACGCACGGTGCGGCATCTCCCCAGCGATAGTTATCCCGGGGCAGATGAGTTTGCGCAGCGGGCGCAGGCGATCATCAAGAGTCTGCAGGCCGATCCAAAGACGCAGGCAATTACGAACGGCATCAAAGTTCCATTCATGTTGCCGAAGATTGATTGCTCTGACGAGGGTGAGCTGCTTGATAGCCTTTTCCTGAATGCGCTGTCGTCTGCATATAAAGAAAAATTTCCGGAATATGACTTTGTAAATCACCACAAGCAACCTTTGAAAGGCGTTTTCGAAACCGTCGATTTGTCCCGGCATGGCGATTTGCTTGCGAAAATGCGTAAAGGGGCCGTCGTTGGCTATTTCTTCCCTTGTATGCGGGAATTTTCGGTGCCAGCAGCTATTGAACGAATGGCTGGTTTGCCAACGCAATTTATGTTGGCCGGAGGTGTAGACACCTTTGCTACATTGATCGGTAGCCCGGATCTGTTGTTCAATTCGAAAATTTACGCGCCACTTCTATGGTTGGCTGGATTACATAGCAAGGAGGGTGAGGGCTACTTCCTCGAAGCATATGGATACACGCTTACGTTCAACAGAAGAATGCATTTCAATGCCGCGAGCGAATATTCCAATGCAGGTTTGGTTGTGCTGGGGTGACTCCTGTCATGCCCCCTTCTGATAGGTCTGATCTGGTTCTTGCGGAAACCGAACGCTTGTTTCCGCAAGGACGATGTCAGTGGGAGGCCTTGCGAAATGCGCGGATATTCCTGACCGGGGCCACAGGATTGTTTGGTCGCTGGTTGTTGCCCGCTGCGCTGTATGCAAACGAGATGCTAGGGCTCAATTTGCGGTTGATCTTGTTGACTCGCAATCGATCGGCATTTATTCAGTCCATGCCGATGTTGAAGGGCTCCGCTGCTGTTCAATGGGTGGATGGTGATGTAAGGACATTCGAGTTTCCATCATCATCCATTGACTATGTGATTCATGGTGCAACGACGTCGGCCCACGAAACCTTTCATGGCGAAACGTCCCTTCAAAAATTCAACACACTGGTCGACGGAACGCGGCACGTTCTGGATTTTGTCAGGCAGGCAGGCGCCGGTCGATTACTCTTTTTGAGTTCCGGTGTTGTGTACGGCAGCCTCCCCGAAACGATGGTGGCTGCCCCCGAAGATTTCAGCGGTGCACCGGACACTACGGATCACCGTACCGGGCTCGCTCAAGCGAAGCGGGCCGCTGAATATTTGTGCGTGGAATATGCTGCGCTGTGTGGCTTCAAGGCCGTCATTGCCCGTTGTTTTTCGTTTGCAGGCCCGGGACTTCCCACCAATTTGCACTATGCATTTGGGAATTTCGTTCAGCAGGCTTTGCAGGATGAAAAAATTGTCGTGCAGAGCGATGGCCTGGCACTTCGGTCTTATCTCTATTTGGGCGATTTGGTCAATTGGCTTTTGCCTCTGTTGACGCAACCCACATTACATTCGGTGTATAACGTCGGGTCTGCCGAAGCAATCAGTATCGGCGAGCTTGCGCGTAGGGTTGGTGAGGTGGTGGCGCCCAACAAACCTGTTCAGATACTCGGTCGACCTGCGTATTCTGTTGGAAATTCGCCGCGCAATATCTATGTGCCCGATGTCAGTAGAATCCAGAAGGAATTTTCTGTCAGTGCCGGTACGCCCCTGTCTGCAATGATTCGTTTGACTGCACAGTATGAGCAAGCCAAATTGGCGCGCGAGTTTTTGTGTTCAACGGACTCTAGTGTTGGCGTGCCATGATCGATTGATCGGTCAATGGAACCAGCATCTCCGCCTGCAATACATCCAGAGGAAGCAAGGGTGACATGTCTTCGAGAGGCATTGACAGCATCGACCCATCTGCTTGTGGGATAGCGGCGGCTTTCGGAGAAAGTACCTCGCTTTGCGCCAGTTCAACTTCAATGATCATTGGCCAGCGGCGTTGCATGGCAGATTGTAATTGTTCCTCCAGCGGTTCACCGGTGCTGATGTGTGCATAAGCCAGCCCATACGTTTCAGAAAGGGAAGACAGTGCTGGTAACCATAGGCCGGCTTCCGGGCCGGTACCCACAAAACGACCATCAAAGTAATTCCGCTGGGTATTGCGAATGGAACAGTAGCCTCCGTTATTCATGATGACAATGCAGATAGGTAGGTCGAAAGCCTTTATTGTTGCGAGTTCCTGAAGATTGAGTTGCAAACTTCCGTCGCTTTCCACAAGCAGCATGGGTTTGCGACCGTTGGCAAAGCACGCACCAATGGCGGCTGGTAAACCATAGCCCATTGCGCCCAGGCCAGACGTCAAGAACACTCTCTGCCCCGGTTTGTTCCGAAATACAGTATAGAAAATTTCAACTGCCAACCCCGAACTGCCAGTGCTAACCAGCATGTTGGGCGGGGCTACAGTGGATATTGCATCTGCAAATTGGTAGTGGGTTATTGGTCCCGTGGATGGGAACGGTTTGCCGTCGTTGACGGGGTAACGTTCCTTCCAGCCTTGACAAATGTTTCGCCACGACTGATATCGATCTTTGTCAGTGGCGCCGTCGTGACCAAGCAATCCAGTGATGAAGTCTCTTGCATCTGCGCAAATGGGAACCGTGATTTCCATTTCAAGCTTGTTGATTTCTCCGGGATCAACGTCAACGACGATTTTCTTTGCTGCCCGGGCAAAACCGTGTGGGTTGTATGCAGTGATGATATTGTCGAGCCGGCAACCAATACTGATCAGCAAATCGCAGTTCTGGATCGCAAAATTGGGTGCGCGTAAAGCGACGACGCCGGGGCGGCCGATGCACAGGGGATGATCATAGGGCAGCAAATCCATGGCATTCCAGGTCGTTACTACCGGGATGTTGAATTGTTCGGCCAATGCGCGAAATTCCGATGCCGCACCAGATAGCCGTACGCCATGCCCCGCGAGAATCAGGGGGCGCTCGGCCTTTGCGATCAACGAGGCAGCTTGTTCAATTTGTGTTTCCAGAGCGGTATTGCCTATGGCCAGGCTTTGTGTGTCAGCCGGGGGAACAAAACGAGGGAGCAATTCATCGTTGACTGGCGATCCTTGTATGTCCAGAGGAATGTCCAGCCATACCGGACCTGCACGTCCTGCTTTTGCGATGTGTATGGCGAATTCGACTTCCTGACGAATGGTTTCAGCGTTCTCGATGGTTTTTGCATACTTGGTTACGCTTTTAACCATGCTGACAATATCTACTTCCTGTACTCCCTTCTGCCGCAATGGTGCGTCCTTGAGCATGTCGGCACGTTTTACCTGACCTGAAATAATCAGCATTGGCACGGATTCTATCCATGCTCCGGCAACTGCCGTTATCGCGTTGGTTGCGCCTGGTCCGGTCGTTACCACCGCTACGCCAATTCCGCTTGCATGAATACGGCCATAGGCTTCCGCTGAGATGGCAGCAGCTTGTTCGTGAAGACAGGCGACAACCTCCAGTCCTGGATGCTTGCCCACCGCATCCACCAGATACATTGCACCGCCTCCTGGCAGCAGAAAGACATGTTCTACGCCCGCACTGGCGATGACTTCTGCTACTACGTCTGCTGCTCTGTTCATACCCAATCCAAATTACCTGTCTGTCGAAAAATTAACATTCATGAATCAATGGTAAATTCTTTATGCTGATTTAAGCGATAAATCGTGAATTTCAACTCATCCAATAGGTCAGAATGGTTTTTCGGTTTTTGTTCCTGTTGATGACGTCATCGCTGTAGAAAGAATCGTTTTTGATGTGCGTTGACGAAATTTCCTCAATGACTGCCCCCGACGGGCTGACAAAAGCGTGCCGTACACCGGGTTCGACATTGATCACGTCTCCTGGGCCATAGGTGTTGGTCACATCATCGAGCGTGATGTCGACGCTGCCATATAGCACGTGAAAGGTTTCTTCTTTTTGCTTGTGGTGTTGTTCAGGGTGCTTTTGCCCTGGAAGCGAGACCAATAGTTTTTTGCAGTACGCGCGATTGACCACCGTTATCATGGTCAGTCCGACCTCATAGAATCGCTCGATCCCATAATGGTGTGACAATTCCAGATCAGCGCCACCGGGCACAGTAATATGGCTTTTTTTCAAAAGCTTTTTCACCTCCTGAACGGCTTTCAGTGCTTTTGCGCGGACATTGTCACAGGTGCTGTTTAGAGGGCTGACGGCAGCATCTTTCTTGATCGGTTGAGTGGCAATGAGGGTTGCATACTTGGACCAGTCATTTGCCGTGTACTGATCAGGCTCTGGCGGAAAGGCAAAATACACATCACTCTCAGTTACCGTTTCGCCAACGGCAATATCACGGCGCACGAATAGTCCGCGTCGCAATGAGCGAAGGCTATCTTGTTCGGCCGGGTTTGGGGGCAGGCGTGTGTCGCCTGTGCCGCACACGGTAGCGGCGTAACGAGCGGATTCCAGCCAGCAGCGTAGTTGTGCCGGGTTGGCAGAATAGGCGTTGAGCGAGTATTTTTCAGTGGGGTAGCCGACGTGCTTTTCAAATATGGTTGCACCCTTGGCGACAGCCATTCTTACAATGTCGGTATTGTCGGGGTTCTCGTGTGTCGAAAACCCGATGGTAACCCCCGGGTAGCGTGCTTTTAGAAAATCGATCTGACTGAGATGCATATGATCATCGGCGGTCGGGTACTCGCCTACACAGTGCAATATGGCAAAGTTTTTTTGACGGTGCGCCAGAAAGCTGACAACTCTGTCGATGTCGTCGATGGATGCGCCGGCTGTAGAGGCAATGATGGGTTGCCGGGTTTTTACTATTCGTTCCAGCAGCGGCCAATCCGTGAACGAGCAACTGGCAATCTTTATGATGTCGAGACGTTGCGATTCGATGAGATCTACCGACGCCTCATCGAACGGTGTAGACATTGCGAGAAAGCCGTTGGAGCGGATTTCCTCGATCAGCAGATCAAAGTCATTTTCTGTAAGCCGAGTCTCATTGAAGCGCTTTATGTATTTCACATCGTTGCGCGTCTGCATGGCAGGGTGAATGAAACTGTCGAGATGTCGATATTGAAGTTTGAATGCAAACTTGAATTCCGGGAAGTCGTTGCAAACCGCTGCAAACTGGCGAATCGTTTCCAACCCATGAGCGATGTCGCCCATGTGGTTGTTGGCCATTTCGAGCACAATGAGTTTAGTGGTAAGCGTGTTGAGCATAATGACCGCCTGACATGACGAAGTGATACAACTCTGGATGGTTGTTTATCAGAAACTTTCAGCACGTTAGAGCCTAAGAAAAACAACAGATGGAAGGCAGCAAAACGTTACCCGTTACGAACGCGCAGCAAGGGGTATGCCAACTCGCTGCGCACTTGCTGAGAGTCCATGCCTGAAAAGAGTCCATGCCTGAAAGATAGTGTTCGCGCATGTGCAGGTTTGGATGCACTGTTCGTTACAATCAGATAGTGCCAAACAACCAGGAAATCCATTCTTCCGTATCGGTAGGGGAGCCACACCGACGGCTGTCTCGGGTATGAAGCGCAACAGGTAGCGTAGCAATACCTGCCTCGAAGTCAAATTTATGGCGAAAAAATTTACGACTTTCCCTGTGTTTCATAACTCACGGGGATTTATCGGGTTTCCGGAATTGCCTTGATAATGAATTGGTATGGCATCGCATCGCGCAAAGCCATTTCCGGATCAACACCGGCACTGCGGGCAAACGTGGTGATGGCCAGCTTGATGGCGTCGTTTTCCATTTTTTCGCGGATGATCGGCTGACCGCTAACCACCTTGAATCCTGACTGCTGGAACATCTGCAGCATCGAAATACGCGTAAACCAGCGCAGTTGTTTCTGGGGTATCAGCCCCTCGCTTTCGTAGCGAAAATCGCCACAGGCCAATTTGGCCTGTAAAAACCAGTGCTGCATGTTGGGTACACAGGCAATAACGGTCCCTTCGGGTGGCAGTACCTTGCGCAGTCTTGCCAGAAACTGCCAGGGATCCTGCATGAATTCCAGTGCCTGGTTCAGTACCCAGCATTGCTGATGCTTGAATTGCGCGAGGGTTTCTTCGCTCAACGTTTCGATCGGCAAACTCAGCGAAGAATCAAACAGGCCGCGCGACAGCGACAGGCGGCTGAGATCGGTATTGATGGCGGTGTAGAGGCTTTGCGGATGCAAGGTTTTGAACATGCGTACCAGCGTGCCTTCACACTGGCCGACCTCGACGACATTGGTGGTTCCGGGCGGAATCAGCGACAAAATCGTCCGCGAGATCTCAGCGCTACCGACCGCTGCTTTTTGCCAGTCTTCCAGATGGTAGCCGCCGGTGCGGTGTACCGTTCCTTGCCAGTCGTGACGCAGGAATATCTTTTCCGTGCCCTTTTCAAAATCGTGCCGCACCCAGTCGATCGCTTTGACCAAACGGGACACGCCGGCATCATGCAAGGCTTTCATGGGTTCGATCATGGGGGCGCCGTGTTTGGTCGGCATAGGCCATTGCCGCACCACGTCGATATTGCACAACATGCACGCCGGGTGCAGGTAGCTGATACCGGTTTCACCGGCCTTGAGATCGAAGCCGCCGGCATCCACCTGATTCACGTAGCCGACGCCGTACAGTTCAGGCGTCAAGGATTCGAGCAGGGACTCGATAAAGCCGGCATGCAATACGATGATGTCGGAATCGATAATCAGCACCGGGCCGGAGAGGTCCAGGTTGTTGATGGCCCAGGCCATGCCCGGGCCATGATGAATGTTGTAATTGAAATGGTGAAATTCAGTATTGGCGTGTGCCGCGACGACCTTGCCGATTTCCTGGGCTATGTCTTCATTCGACCCATCGATGACATACACGGGGTTGCTGTAGAATTTTCGCAGCGAGCCCAGCAGCTCTGCGATCAGTTCAACCGAGTTGTAGGAGACGGTGATAATCGGTATCTGGTACGCATTCATGGTGTGATCACACTGGCGTCATCATTGGGGAACGACGCGGAAGACATATTGGAATACGGTGGCGTCCTGCGCTGCCTGTTGCGGATCGGCGCCTGCCGCAGCGGCCAGACGCCGGATGGCATCGATATGGGCCTCCTGCTGCGGTAACGGCGGAAACGCGCGGCTGACACCGGCTTCCACTCGCCAGCCTGTGTCGGCAAACATTTCCAGCATGGTGATGCGGGTAAACCAACGGATATGCGTACGATCAAGCAAGCCTGAATCTTCATAACGAAACAGGCCAGTGGCGAGGCGTGCCTGCACCGTCCAGTGTTGTGCATTGGGAATGCACGTCACCACACTGCCATCGTTATCAATGCGGGCGCGAATCTTGCGCAGGATTTCCCACGGATCACGCAAGTGTTCCAGGCAGTCACCGAAAATCCAGCAATTGCTCGGGAAAAGACTGTCCCATTGTGCATCATCCAGCTTTTCGATATCGCCCGCAAAGGCACGATGGCAATGCGCGCTCGATACCGCTGCATAATCGGGATCAATATCGATGCCGGTATAGTGTACCGAAGGATACTGCTGACGCACCGCACGTGCCATGGCCCCATGCATGCTGCCCACTTCCACCACACGGCGCACCGTCGGCGGCAGCAGCTTGAAAAGATCCACATTGTAATTGTCGCTGGGCGGCGTCTGTTTCATATCAAGAGCTGTTTCATATCAAGAGCTGTTTCATATCGGGAGCGTTAGCCTTTGTCGTATACCGCTTGTTCCGCCGGCGTCAGCGGGAACGACGGTTTGCCTTTCATGCGTGCGCCCGGCTGTGGAATCGGACGTTTCTCGATGACCACGACGCTGTCGTAAAAATGCACGCCAAAGGTGGAACGCGTGAAGTCATCGACACCCAGCGTCGCCTGGTTGGGCGAGTGCCAGGCATGCAATTTGTCGATCAGATTCTTGGTGTATTCGATCCAGGTGTTGGGCTGCTTGTGGCCACCACCGAACGCAGGCCAATAGCTGGTCAGCGTGTCTTCACACATGTAAATGCCGCCCATGTTCAGATGCTCATACAGTTCTTCGAACGTGTTGATCTGCTGGGTCATGGTGTGCCCGCCGTCATCGAGAATGATGTCGAATTTCGGCAGGGTACGCTTGATGTTGCGCAGGGATTCGCGGTTGTCCTGATCGGCGATCAGTATCTTGATGTTTTCTTCTTCCAATGTGGCGCAGCGCGGGTTGATGTCAGCGCCGTAAATGCGTGAGCCGGGTCCGAAATACTGCTTCCACATTTGCAGCGAGCCGCCGTGCAGCACGCCGAATTCCAGAATGCTGATGTCCTTGCCACGGAACTGTGAGAAATGGCGCTCGTAGATCTCGAAATAATGCATCCATTTATGCATCATCCGGTGATCGTCGTTTTCGAAGAATTTCAGCAACTCGTTGCCAATGTGGGTTTCCATGAAAAACCTGCCTCACTAATGAATTACTTGTAACACTCGACGCACAGGCTTTCCATGCACCGCAAGGGGGAATACTCTTCCATGTCCTTGATGTCGGGAAAATCGCTTTCCTGGAACAGTTTGCGCGTGACACGGGAAAAGCCCTGACGCTCCAGCGCCCATTTCAGCGTTTCCCAATCCCAGCCGGATTTGTGTTCGTGGTTATGCAGCATGCCCATGAAAATCGCCGCCTTGGTGACATACAGGTCGGGCGTTCCGTTGAGTACGTATTCCTTGTATTTTTCGAGCAGCAGACTGTCTTGCGTGACGTACGCTTTCGAAAAGGCTTCAAGGTCGGGTACCACGATGCGATGAATACCGCCGGGCTTCATGGCCTGGTAAATCTTGTCGATGAACGTCAGGCCATCGAGATAACTCAGGTGTTCAAGCATGTGCGAGTGGTAGACCGCATCCAGTGAACCGGGCGCGGCCGGAATACCGAATCGCAGGTCATGGTTGAGCAGCAGCGTACCTTCCGCGTTATTCGGGTTGGCGTAGAGCCGGCCTTGTTCCAATTGATTCCAGTGGCCGATGTTGAGCCAGCCTTTCAGGAAAATCGAACCACACCCGAGGTGATAACGGGTGAGCGGGTTGGCGGCGAGAAACGCCTTGGTTTCTTCGAGAATATGGTCCACGTCGAACATCGTCCGTGCAGGGTAGGGCACATTGAAGCCTAGCAAGCTGCAGGTCGAAGTCAAACGTGTGCGGGGCGGGAAATGCCCGACAATTCAGGCGCGTGCGGGAGAAAGGTAAAGTGCTGGCTAAAAAGTGATCAGAAACGCCGGGGGTGAGGGGAGTGACGAAAGGGCAGGTTCCCTGGGGGGAACCTGCACAACCCTTATTGGCAGGGAACCACTTTGCGCATGGTGTCCTTGGCCCACAAGGTCTGGCCATCCGGGGTGGTGCCGTCTTCGTGCCACATTTCAGCGGTCTGAACGCAGAACGAACCGGTGCTTTCTACGGAAGGCTCCTTGCTGCTCGGCTTGTCTCCGCCGATGCGCATGATGTTTTGCTTTTCCGAGGTGTAGGTGGGCGCGATGGTGGTGGCGCAGCCGGCGACCAGGGAAACCAGGGCGAGGGCAGCGAGACTACGACGAAACAACATTCAAAGACTCTCCGAAAGATTTGATTTTGAAGGCCGGCGAAAAAGCCGGATGCGCAGATTGTGGCGGTGGATGTGCACGGGTGTCAATTGCAAGGCCACTGACGGGCGTCAAGTCGTTAACAGTGATCGCATTCAAGTTTCACGGGGATTGGCCGCTATATTGCTAGTCCAGTGGCAGTTGGTTGTTTACTGACCTACCCTATAGGAAGCGCGTTCCGAGGGAAGGCGCAGGGATCTCCACTGTATTGTTCCCTTGTCATAGGCCCGACGAACTCATGCGATTACTCGACCCCAAACGCGAAATCGACAAGGTACTCCTGCAGTACCGGCGCGTCTTTGGCTATATCGTGTTTTTCAGCGCGGTCATCAATATTTTGCAATTGATTCCAACGGTTTACACCATGTCGGTGTTCGACCGCGTGATGAACAGTCGCAACGAAACCACCCTGCTGTTGCTCACCATCATGGCGATCGGCATGTTCATCATGAACGCCTTCATCGAATGGGTGCGTAACATGGTGATGATCAAGATCAGCGCCGGTTTCGACCGTCATCTGGGTGAACGTGCCTTTACTGCCGCCTATGAGCGTTCGCTGAAAGACAACGTCGGCAACCCGGCACAAGTACTGTCAGATCTTTCCACCCTGCGGCAATTCATTACCGGTCCGGGGCTGCTGGCGTTACTCGACATCCCCTGGATCCCCCTGTTTTTGTCCTTGGCCTATCTGTTCCATCCCTGGCTGGGCGTATTCACGACCGTCGGCGCGATCCTGCTGGCCGGCCTGACGATCTACAACGAAATTCTGACTCGTGATGAAATGGCCGAAGCCAACCGTTTGTCGGGCAAGGCCGCCGGCTATGTGAATACCACCCTGCAAAATCCCGAGGTCATTCAGGCCATGGGCATGCTGGGGGTCATGCAGAAGCGCCTGCTGACCTATCAATTCCGCGTCGTGCAGCTGCAGGCCTCCGCCAGTGACAAGGCGGCCCGCATTACTGCCGCGACCAAGTTTATCCGGGGTGTCTGGCAAGCGACGGTCATGGCGCTGGGCGTGCTCATGGTGCTTGAAGAGCAGATCACGATGGGGATGATGATGGGTGTGGGCCTGTTGTTTGGCAAGGCCATGGCCCCGCTGGAAACGGCTGTCGCCACCTGGAAGCAAATGGGTTACGCCAAGGCCAGCTACGAACGTCTGACCCAGCTGTTGTCCGACTACCCGATACTGCCCAGCAAAATGGCGCTGCCACCTCCCACGGGCGTTATCACGGTCGAACAGTTGGTGGTGGTACCGCCCGGTTCGTCCCAGCCGGTGGTCAATGGTGTGACCCTTAACATCGAAAAAGGGGAAGTCCTGGCCGTGATTGGCCCAAGTGCCTCCGGCAAATCCTCGCTGGCGCGCGCACTGGTCGGCGTGTGGAAAGCGGCTCGCGGGTCGGTCCGCTATGACGGGGCCGAAGTCTCGCACTGGGATCGCGAGGCGCTAGGCCCTTACATTGGCTATCTGCCGCAGGACATTGAACTGTTTGACGGCACGGTGGCCGAGAACATTGCCCGCTTTGGCAAGGTCGATGCTGACACGGTGATCGAGGCGGCGCGTCATGCCGGCATCCATGAGATGATCCTGCATTTCCCCAAAGGGTATGACACCCAGCTGGGCGCGGGCGGCATCAAGTTGTCCGGGGGCCAGCGTCAGCGCATTGGTTTGGCGCGGGCCATGTATGACAACCCGTCCATCGTCATTCTGGATGAGCCCAATTCCAACCTGGATGAAGCCGGCGATGCGGCGCTGATCAAGGCCATCAAGGGTATGAAAGAGCGCGGCACGACGGTGATCCTGGTGACACATCGTCCCAGTATCCTGGGTGTGGTCGACAAGCTCCTGTACTTGAAGGAAGGCATCCAGCATTTGTGGGGGCCGCGTGATCAAGTCCTCAAGGCGTTGGTGCCGCCGTCCAAGGCGGGGGCTGCCCAGCCGGCACCCGCGGGTGCGCCACAGCGTCCGGTGGTTGCGCCGGGAGCCGTCCCCTTGCGTCCCGTACCCGCACCGACCGCCGTGAAGGGGTCATAGATGCAGATCCAGCTCAACCTGCGCCCGGGAGACGATCGTTACGACGATCCCGCCGATATGGTGGATGACGACGCCGGCAAAGTGGCCCGCTTCGGATTGTTGGTATTGGTGCTGGGGCTGGGAGGCTTTTTGTTGTGGGCGGCCATGGCGCCATTGGGTCAGGGCATGATCGGCATGGGTACCGTGTCGGTCGCTGGCGAGCGCAAGATCGTGCAAAACCTGCTGGGCGGCGCCATCGAGCGCATCCTCGTGCGCGAGGGTGACCAGGTGGCCCAAGGGCAGGTGCTGGTGCAACTCAATACCATTCAGCAGATGGCGGAGCGGGATGTCGTGCTCGGCCAATGGCTGACCGCCCGCGCCACCGAGGCACGGCTGGTCGCCGAGCGGCTTGATCGCCCCGATATTCCATGGCCGCAAGACATGATGATGCTGGCCGATGACCCACGCGCGCAGGCGGCCATGCAGCTGCAGACCAATCTGTTTCTGACGCGCCGGGCTGAACTCAAAAGCCAGCTGCAAATTCTGCAGCATGAGCAGACCGCGTTGACCGAGCAGTTGACCGGATTCGTGGAGATCAAGCGTAACCAGGATTCCCAGCTGTCGTTCCAGCAGCGGGAGCTCGACGGGCTGCGCAGCCTGGCGAAGGACGGCTACGTGCCCCGCAACCGCCTCTTTGAAGCCGAGCGCACGGCAGCGCAATTGAGCTCGCAGCGGGCCAGCGCCATTTCCGATATCGGGCGTACCCGCCAATCGCTCAACGAAAGCAAACTCAAGGTGCTCCAGCAAACCCAGGCCTTCCGGAGCGATGTCGAAAACCAACTGACCCGGGTGTCGGGTGAAGCCTCTTCATTGGCGGATCGGTACAAGGCACTGGATTTCGAAGTGCGTAACGGCGCGGTCGTGGCGCCTGTCGGCGGGCAGGTCATGGAACTGGCCGTGCACACAGTGGGGGGAGTTGTTCCGGCCGGCCAGAAACTCATGGAAATCGTGCCCGTCGGTTCCCCCTGGATCGTCAAGGCACGCTTTCCCACCAAACTGATTGAACGCTTGCGCCCGGGCTTGCCGGTGCAAATGCGCTTTACCTCGGTGGATGTCACCGTGCAGCCCGTGGTGGAAGGCAAAGTAGCCACCGTCTCGGCCGACCAGCAGATCGATGAAAGTACCGGTGAACCGTATATCGCCGTGACTGCCGAAGTCAGCCCCGAAACCGCCGCCGGCCTGTTGCGGCAAGGACTTGATGTCAGGCCCGGCATGCAGGCTGAAATCATCATCAAGACCGGTGAGCGCACGCTGCTGGCCTACCTCATGAAGCCGCTCACCATTCGCCTGCGCGCTGCCTTCAAGGAGGAGTAATCCTCCTTTCTCCCGCTGTCTGGATCGCATCGCTGCTCACCACGGTTGCTCACAAAAACGCAACAGACAAAAAACAACGCTTCTTTATAGTCCCTGACAGTCGCACAATATCGATTGCAAGAAAATTCCAACAAATACGCAACATCAGGACACGTCATGATTGGGGATATCTTCGATACCGTCAGCAGCTTGCTCGAAGGGGGCGAACGTTACGTGGCGGCCACCAAGGCCGGGTGGGATATCGAGCAGGTCTATCGCCACTATCGCCAACAGGCCGCGCAGACTCCCGCCGAACGCCCGCATTTACTTGCGCAAGCCCATGCCACAGGGGCGGCCATGTTGACCCGCTTGTTTCATGATAACGGCGCTATCTGGGTCAAGTTCGGTCAGTTTCTCAGTTCCCGCACCGACATTCTGCCGGCCCAGTACGTCAATGAATTGCAGAAGCTGCAGAACGATGCCAAACCGGCACCGTTTCGCCGTATCGAAAAAGTACTCATCGAAGAGTGGGGCACGCACTGGCGCGAGCGTTTCAGCGAATTCAATGAAAGCGCGGTGGCGGCCGCTTCCGTGGCGCAGGTGCATCGTGCGACCTTGCGCTCCGGCGAAAAGGTCGCGGTCAAGATCCAGCTCCCTCATGCCCGGCGTTTGTTCAAGCAGGATTCCACGGTATTCAAGGCGCTGGCGGCGCTTGGATCGCCGATGATTTCGCATTTCGATCTGCGTCAGGTCATTGACCAGATCGTTGACATCACGCTGCAGGAACTCAATTTCCTGCACGAAGAAGCCAACCTGAAAAAATTCGAGGCGCTACCGCACAGCCCCCGCATTCATGTGCCCCATCTGTATGAAGAAATGAGCACCGGGCGGATTCTGGTAACGGAATGGATAGACGGCACGCGCCTGACCGATTATCTCAATGCCCATCCGCACCAGGCCGATGCGATCCTGCGCGACATGATGCACAGCTACATTCAGCAGGTCACCGCGTTTGGCGTGTTCCATGCCGATCCGCATCCCGGTAATTTTCTGGTGATGCAGGATGGTCGCGTCGCGGTGCTCGATTACGGCGCAGTGGGCTCCCTCACGCCAGAGGAAGCCCGCCACTACGGTGTGTTGTTACAGGTGTTGTTTGGGCGAGCGTCGAGTGATGTTCCGCTGGGTGAGTTGTTCCGCAAGGCCGGTTTTGTCGCGCGCGATCAGCGCGTGTTTGAAGAGGTCGCCGATCTGGTGCTGAAAGAAGCCCTGCGGCGCCCTGGTTCCTCCGATATTCTGGCGCTGGCACTCAATCGCATGCGGGCGCTCAAGGTGCAGATTCCGGATTCGTTCGTGGCCTTGGCGCGCGTCGTGCTCACCTTCGGTGGTTTGCTGAAAACCTACGAAATCAAGGTGCGCGGCATGGAGAAGAGCGAAGCGTAATGCTGGCGAGTCTGACCGTCAAAAATGCCCGGGTGCTGCTGGTCGAAGATCATCGTGCCCTGGCCGAAACCATTCTTGATTTTCTGCAAACCGTCGGCTTTGAAACCGACTATGCTGCCGATGGCCTGACCGGGCTGAACCTGGCCAGCCATCACCATTACGATCTCATCGTGCTTGATGTCATGTTGCCCGGGCTGAACGGTTTCGAGATTTGCAGCCGCCTGCGCCAGCAAAAGGGCATCGTCACCCCCATTTTGCTGTTGACGGCGCGCGATCAGCTGCAAGACAAGCTTGAAGGATTTCAGCACGGCGCCGACGATTATCTGGTAAAGCCCTTCGATCTGCCGGAACTGGTGGCGCGGTTGGTGGCCTTGTTGCGCCGCACCCGGGGAGAGCTGGCACAGGATATCCTGCAGGTGGCCGACCTTACACTCCATACCGGCACGCTCGAAGTCAAACGCGCAGGGCAGGCGTTACACCTTTCGCCCACGGGACTGCGGATTCTCAAGATACTCATGCGTGAATCCCCCAACGTCGTGACCCGCGAAGCGCTGGAACAGGAATTGTGGGGGGATTTGTTACCCGATTCGGATACCTTGCGCAGCCATTTGTACAAACTGCGTCGTGCCGTCGACAGACCCTTCGATCAGCCGTTATTGCACACCCTGGCCGGGCAGGGGTTCAAACTGGCGGCGGAACCACCGTCACCGTAAAGCAGCTGCCTTTGCCTTCCTGGCTACTGACGGCAATGCTCCAACCCAATTGATCACAGATTTTCTGCACGATGGCAAGCCCGAGCCCGAAGCCCTTCTGTGGATTGTTCATGCTGCGAAAGAACGGGTCGAATACGTTTTTGATTTCCCCGGCAGGAATGCCGATGCCGGTATCTTCGACGCTGAAGCCGGTGCCGCTGATGTTTATCGTTACGGATCCGGCATCGGTATAGGTAATGGCGTTGCGCAGCAGATTGCCCATGACGATGCTTACCAGCCGGTGCGGCGCGCGCGTGGTCAGAAAATCATTTTGCCGCAATTGCAGGGCGACCGGCTTTCCGTTGCATTGCTGACGTTGTTGATCAATCAGTAATGCCGCCACGTCATTGACCAGAATGTCTTCGTCACCGGCCTGCAACTCATCTTCGCGCGCGAGCATCAACAGGGTTTCGAGCAAGGCTTCCATGTCCTTGACTGTGGTGTGAATGCGTTGCAAGTGGCGCTGCTGTTTCTCGTCGGCAGGAAGGGCGTCAAGATTGTCCAGTGACCCCTTGATTACCGCCAGTGGCGTGCGCAATTCATGACTGGCATAGCGGGTAAAATTGCGTTCGCGCTCGATAAAGCGGCGAATCCTCGCCAGGAAGGCATCAATCGCGTCCATCAGGGCGGTCGTTTCAGCATCAGAGTCCTTGCGCAGTGACGAAAAATCCGGCGCCACACGTGCTGCGGCGTTGACATCGAAACGGGCCATTTCTTCGGCGACCCGAACAATCGGGGAAATCGCCTTCTTCGCCTGCACGTGGGCAATGTACGCGAGTGCATACAGCACCAGCAGGGCGCCTGCCAGCGGCACAATCCCGAAATAGAACGACAGGCGGGACAGCTGCTGCTCATCGAAGACCAGGTATAACGTCTTTCCTGCGTGTTCCGTCACATGCACGATGGGGCGTTGCGCCTCGTGCGTCACCCGGTGCATGCCCGGTGGCAATTCCCGCAGCCAGGCCGGCGCCTGTTGGTCGCGCGCCGGATCATGCATGTACCCCAGCAAGTTGAGGGTGTCCGGAAGTGGCGCGTCTGCCTGGCGGGCTTTGCGCTGCCAGTAGTATGCCGCTTCCCCTTCGAGCGCTTGTTTGACCAGCACGTTCTCTGCCACCTGGGCCGCCATATAGACACCGATCAGGGTCGCCGCGCTGATCAGGGCAATCTGGAACAGGAATATCTTCAGCAATTTTGAATTGACGCGAGCGCGCTGCATGGCCTTCTCCGACAGGACTGCTTGATCGCTGCAGGCTAACAAATTTGCGTGTGAACGTAGCGTGAACGCCCTCGCCAAAACGTTCACTCGATGCTCACGCCGGCTTTTCTATTGTGGGCGCTCCTCGAACAAGATCAGGACCAGGAGAACACCATGAACAAGTTGACCACGACAGGCCTGTTGGCGATATCAATCAGTCTGCTGGCAGGCTGCAACGATGATGATGACAACAAGACAAGCACGGCGGAACGCAGCACCGATGGCATCGCCAGGCTGAGAGTGGTGCATGCGGTGGCAGACGCCCCGAACGTCAACGTGCTCGCCAACGGCAACGCCATCCTCACTAACGTCCCGTATGCAGCGGCGAGCGCGCTGCTGAGTGTGGAGCCTTCCAGCTACGACGTGCAGGTCGATGGCCGGTTGCCCGGGAGCACGGCGACTGTGATTGGCCCTGCTGAAATCATGCTGCGTGATGACCAGATCACCAACGTGCTGGCGGTCAACACGCTTGCCGCGATTGAGCCGTTGGTGGTGACCACGCCTGATACAACGGTGGATGCAGACAGCGTTCGCCTCACCGTCGTGCATGGCGCAGCGGCAGCACCGACGGTCGATGTGCACGTTACCGCCCCTGACGCCTCATTGGGTGAGCCCACCGGTTCGTTTGCCTTCAAGCAGACGCTGGGGCCTGTCACCGTGCCAGCGGGCGAATACCGTATCCGCGTGACCCTGGCGGGCACCGACACAGTGGTCTTCGATAGTGGCGCGAGCGGGCTGGCCCTGGCCGGTGGCAGTGATTTGCTGGTGACGGCGATTGCCAACACCGGGGCGGGAGACGCGCCGATTTCCCTGTTGGTGGCCGATGGTGAAGGGTCGGCGCTGGTGCGCGACACTGACACTCCGGTGGCTTTGAAAGTCGTGCATGCGGCCCCGACCGTGGGTGATGCCGAGGTGTTTGTCAGCAGTGCCAGTCTGGGCCTTGATCACGTCGAGCTGGTCGACAGTATCGCCTATCTCGGCGTGGTGCCGACAGCCGATAGCCGCGTGAATGTCGAGGCAGCCAATGATTATCAGGTGAAGGTAGCGCAGGCAGGAACAGGTGCTGAGGCCGCCCTGATCACGGCCGATGGCGTCGCGCTGACGGCGGGGCAGGCCTATACCGTGGTCGCCACCGGCGGCAGTAACGGCGAGGATGCGCAGCTCTTGCTCACCGCCGATGATCCGCGTGCCATTGCCACTGAAGCGCGCGTAAAAGTCCTGCATGCGGCGCCTGCTGCCGGTGTGGTGGATGTCTACGTGACTCCGGCGGGCAGCGTCTCGACCAGCGACATCCTCAATGGCGATGTAACGCCCACCCTGAATGACTTTGCCTTCGCAGCGGTCACTGATTACGTGTCACTAGCCGCAGGCTCATACGACATTCGTGTGGTGGCCGGAGACGGTAGCTTACTGGCTATCGATACGTCGGTAACGCTGGCCAACGGTGTCGTTGCGAACGTGATTGCGCACGGCCCGGATGCAGCGGATGGCACGCCTGACGGCTTCGGTCTGCTGATCACGACGGACTGATCCCGAGCAGAGCGGGGATCAGCCGCGCAAATTTTCATTTATCGTCGCTCACAAAAAAGGAATTAATGGTCACCCCGTCAGATAGCGCACGGTGACCCTGTCTCCAATCAAATATTTATCTTACAGGGGAGAAAACAATGAAAACCGTCAAGACTTTCCGGATTTTTCTTGTAACGCTCGCGTTGGTTGTACTGAGCGGTTGCAAGGCTGTGCAGACCGTGCCCTATGTCGACGTGCAGCGTTATATGGGTACCTGGTATCAAGTGGCGGCCTATGAAACCTCTTTCAACAAGGGGTTGGTGGGTGTCACCGCGAATTACACCTTGCTCGAAGATGGTTCCGTGCAGGTGTACAACAAGGGGTATCTGAACG
>JBPOHS010000081.1:0-48812 GCA_052035295.1 Pseudomonadota bacterium | reverse complement strand
GCTTTTGTGCAATGGGCCAAGACCCAACCGGAAGTGGTGCACGTCAACAGCTTTACCGACTTGATGAAGCGCCTCAACCGCAACATGCATGGTGACGATCCAGCCTATTACGTACTGCCGGAATCCCGCGAGCTGGCATCACAATATTTGTTGATGTACGAAATGTCGCTTCCGCAGGGCATGGATTTGAACAACCAGCTCGACACACCGCGCTCCGCCATGCGCCTGACCATCACCACACCGATGATGAAAGCGCGCGAAAACCTCGCGTTCGAAGCGCGGGTACAGGAATGGCTGGGCAAGAATGCCCCCGAGATTCAGGTGCCCGGCGCCAGCCCCACCATCATGTTCTCGCATATCGGGCAAACCAGTATTCGCAGCGTATTTCTCGGCACGCTCACCTCGATCGCGGTGATCTGTCTGTCGATGATTTTCTGCTTCGGCTCAGTACGCCTTGGTCTCATGGCCCTGTTGCCCAACATCTTCCCTTCCGCCATAACGCTTGGGTTGTGGGGAATTTTCGTCGGTGAGGTCAACATGGGGGTTGCGGTCATTTTCACCATCACCATGGGTATCATCGTCGACGACACCATTCACCTGTTCACCAAGTTTTCCGATGGTCTGCGCAACGGTCTGTCGGTGGATGACAGCATTCGTTTCACCTTTGAACAGGCTGGGCGCGGTGTACTGATCACTACCGTTGTTTTGTCAGCCGGATTCGCGATGATGACCTTCTCGGATTTCACCGTGAACGCCACGCTGGGATTGCTGGTCTCCGGCACCATCATCATCGCCATCCTGTTCGACGTGCTGTTCCTGCCGTCGGTACTCAAAGTGTTCCCGATCAACCCTGCCGATTTCACCAAGAACAAGGCAGCGGTTGATGCGACGTCCAAGGCAGGCGCATGAAACCACGCGCGCCATACACACGACTGGCTGCGATGATCGCAGTCAGTGGTGCGAGCACCAGCGCACAAGCAGAACCCGAACGCCTGATTTCACTGGCGCCGCACACCACCGAATACGTGTTTTTTCTCGGTGCGGAAGATCGGCTGGTGGGCGCCGTGGAATACAGCGACTACCCGGAAGCAGCCAAAAAGATTCCGCGCGTGGGGGGTTACCAAACCCTCAGCCTGGAAAAAATCGCCAGCCTTTCCCCGACGCTGGTGCTGATCTGGCCCAGCGGCAACCCGGCCAATGTTTACCAGGCGCTGAAAGAGCGCCGCATTCCCCTGTTTGAATCCGAGCCGCACGCGGTCGCCGACATCGCCACTGAACTGCGTCGTTTGGCGACGACACTGTCGTTACCGGCTGCGTCCACCGACAAGGTCGATCAGTTCGAACGGGAAATAGCAACACTGCGCAAAACCTACGCCGAACGCCCGACCGTGAGCGTGTTCTACCAGGTGTGGGAAAAACCGCTGTACACCCTGGGTGGAACGCATTTCGTCAACGATCTGTTGGCGATTTGCGGCGGTCGCAACATTTACGCAGACGTGAAGGAACCGGCGCCCATCGTGGCCTTCGAATCGTTACTGGCGCGCAAACCGCAGGTGATTTTGTCGAGTGCCAAACATGGCAGCAAGGCTTTGGACAGTTGGCGCCAGGACTGGCAACAATGGCAGCAGATCCCGGCGGTGAAAAATGTGCAGATGCATTATGTGGATGCGGATATCTTCACGCGGCCAACGCCGAGGGCTTTGGATGCAGCAAAGATCCTGTGTGAGCATCTCGAGGAAGCACGGCGGGTCGGGGATCGGTGAGGTGGCAGCAAAGTATCTCCGCTGCCACCGGTCCACATTGCTACGCCGTTAACGTCATATGGCTACACCGATAACGTCATATGGCTACGCCGACAACGTCAGATGGCGCTGTCCGATATTGTTTGAACGTTTACCAAACTCTCTTTGATCCAGCTTCTCCAGGATCGCGTCGAGCTCGCGGCCGATCAGTGTGGCGTTACGGATGATCGACAGCTTCGCCCACGTACTGCGCTTGCCAGCGGCAATCAGATTTTGCACCTCGCTGTCCCTGGGGAAGCTGAACAACACATTACGCCAGTAGAAATCCTTTTTCTCCAGAATCAAATTGACGTCGCCGGTGTAATCCTGATCAAGCACGCCGTGCGCCAACAAAATCGCCGGGCTGACGAAAGAAGCCCCGAAACGCGACAGATAGTTCTCCGCACCGCTCAGCACATCCTTGGCGGCATTGATGATCATGCCGTTCGCGACACTGGTAACGCCTTTCTTGTAGCGCAGTTTCGGATCTTCAACGAAAGGCACCGCGAGCGGGTTGATCATGCTGACGATGTAGTGATTGACACCAAAGAGCCGCGACAAACGCTTGGCAGGCAGGTCTTGCGCAAACGAACCGTCGACCCATTTGCGGGAAGGCAGATACGGTTTCGGTTTGCCGTTGGCGCCCTTCGCATACAGCGTTACCGGCGGCACCACGCCAGGGATGCTGCCTGATGCATCAATGGCGGAACGGATGTAGACGTTGGGGGAAGTAATGGCGTTCATCAGGCGCGAGTTCTGGTGTTTTTCGGCCGGCGCGATAGAGACGTTGATGTAACGGCCGGTATGCTCGTAGGCCTCCTGGAAGGTCATGTCATTGCGAATGCCATCAATGGCGCTTTCCTTGACCGACAGAGGGGTCACACCGGGTTGCAGACCCGAAAGAACGCGCAACGGGTTGAGGTGGGTCGGCATGTCGTAACGATAACGGTCAAAATAACCGGCACGCAGTTCTTCGTTGGTGTACATGGCCAGCTGCGCCGACACCCAGGAGCCTGCACTGGCGCCGGAAATCACGTTAGGCAACAGGTCGTGTTCGACCAGTGTCTGCACAACACCGTGATGAAAATAAATCAGACCGGCACCGCCACTCAGCATCAAGGCAGAGCGGCCATAACAGTGGCTGGCGCGGCGAAAAAAATCGACCTTTTCGGCCAGCGGAATTTTGCTGTCATCGACGCGGGAAATGAAATGCAGGGCTTCGACAATGGTATTGACGTAATCGTCGATGAGTTGCTTGGTGCCGATTTTACTTTGCGAATACAGTATCGGCTGCCCCATGCCGCTCATGTTGCCATGAATGCCTTCGTTGAGGGCGTACAGCAATTCTTCGTGATTCTTGTCATCCAGCAACGAACGCAGGTGATTGTAACGCACGCGAATATCCACGTGATCGTAGAGTGCGGTTTCGTCCCGCACTTTCCAGCGATCCTTGCCCGAACATTTGTCGTGCAGCAGGGCGCCACGCTGCCATTCCTCGTAACTCGCTGCTTTGTCGAGCTGCTTTTCGATACGCGCCAATTCCCGACCTTGTGCACTCAGCCACTTCAACATCTACTACGACTCCTCTGCCCTTTGCTGCTTTTCCGTACCGGCTGCCTTTTCAGAACCTGCTGCCCTTGCTGGACCAGATGCCCTTGCTGGACCAGTTGCCTTTGGTGGACCAGTTGTCCTTGGTGCAACTAAGCGCGACAGCAACACAAGCGCTCGTCCTGCTTCAGTTTGCGAATTGACCAAGCAAGTGCTTGGTCAATTCGAGTGTGCCACCTGTCAGGTGATTTTGCCAGCCCAAACCCCTGATTTTCTTGGGGTCAAAAAAGCAAACGCCCTGCAGGTGCAGGGCGTTTATGTCCGCTTGCCACCTGCTTTCCGTTATAAGGTCGCCACCGGCATGCTGTTCACCGCATCGTCCTGCAGAACCGGCTCATGGGTGACCGGGTTGCTCGGCACTGCCGCGAAGTCACCCCAGCACTGACGCATAAAGTTACCTATTTCCCGCAGTGATTGTTTGCTCTGCGGCACGAAACCGGCGAACAACTGAAAAACATGTGGCGCGTTTTTCCAGACCTTGAGGTGCGCACTAACGCCGTAGTTACGGGCACGATCAACAAACCGCAGCGAATCCGACAACAACACCTCGCTACCGCCCACATGCACCAGAATGGGTGGCAACCCATGCAGTTCCGCAAAAACCGGGGAAAGCATCGGGCTATCAAGGGCGATCCCGTTGGCGTGCAGCTTGGCCGCATGGCGAATCCGGCGCGCTGGCAACATGGGATCAAGACCGCGATGGCTCAACATAGAATCCCCGGAGGACGACAAATCCGTCCAGGGCGAAATACCGATAATGCCCGCCGGCAGCGGCAAACCGCGATCCCGCAGTGCCAACGTGGTCAGAAAGGTCAGATTCCCCCCGGCCGAATCACCGGCGATGGTGATGTGCTCAGGCGCATAACCTTCCGCCAGCAAATAACGGTAGGCCGACACGGCATCTTCCAGCGCATAGGGAAACGGGTATTGCGGTGATTTGCGGTAATTGATCGCCAGCACGCGACAACCCCCGTATTTGGCCAGCCGCGTCGTGATATTGCGGTGAGTGATCGGTGACCCCACCAGATAGGCGCCGCCATGCAGATACAACAGTACCCGGGACTGAGCGTCAGAGACGTCGGATTGTGCATCAACCCATTCAGCGCCAAAGGCACCCAGCTTGAAAGGATGTATTTCGATATCACGTGGCAGGGGAATCAGGGATGCAAGGGCACACAGCAGACCGCGACGCTCAGCGATCTTGTTTTCATCGAAACTGATGAAATGCAACGCCGGTTTGACGGTGGATTTCAGGATGCGATTCACCAACATCAACTGCGAACTCATGTTTCACACCTCGGAGGCGTTCGTTCTTGTCAGAGCACATGAGCTTTATTATAGACTAATCAGTCGAAATTCCAGAGGTAAACGAATTTCGTTACATTTTGATGACGCCAGCGTTGAGGACGCTTGTTTTGAAGACGCAAGCATTGAAGACGCACGCCCCGAAGACAGGGACTTCGCTGACAGAAATGAAGTCCCGTTTCAGGACTTGAACTTGCCAACGGCACTCGCCAGGCGCACCGCCAGCGACTGCAGCGACGCGCTGTGTTCTGCCGAATCCTCGACGCCCCTGAGGGTGGTTTCCGTTGACGACTGAATATCCTTCACCGCCAGCGCTACCCTTTCAGCCAGTTCGGCCTGGCGGACGGCGGTGTCGGCAATGGCGGCGTTGCCTTCGGCAATCGCATCCACCGATGCCATGATCGTGAAGAGCGCCTGACCAGCGCTTTCCGCGCGTTTGCGGCTTTAAGAAGCGTTGACGGCGCTTTCGCACATCAGGGTAACCGTCTGGTGCGTGTTGGACTGCAGGGCTTCAACGATCTTGCGAATTTCGCCCGTGGCCTCCTGTGCACGTTTTGCCAGCTTGCGCACTTCGTCGGCGACCACAGCAAACCCCCGACCGGTTTCCCCCGCACGGGCCGCTTCGATGGCGGCATTCAATGCCAACAGGTTGGTCTGGTCGGCAATATCATTGATGACATTGAGGACATCCCCGATGTTCTCGCCATCCTGCACCAGCTGACCGGTCACTTCGGCGGCGCTTTCCACCTCGTTGGCCAGCGAATTGAAGGCATTGACCACGTCCGACACCATGATGGTGCCCTTGCCTGCCTGCGCCCGCGCTTCCCCGGAACGACGGCGCGCGGTCAGGGCCTGATCCTGGATCTGCTGTACGCTGACCAGGAGCTGTTCGGCACGCTGCGAAATTTCATTGCTGGAACTTAATTGTGCAGTGACTTCTGTGCGCGCCGACTGTGCCACCAGCACCATCTTGTCCACCGTGTCATGGACATCATCGCTGCAATGGTTCACTTCGTGGACAATCCCCTGCACGGTCGATTGCATGGAGTTGAAGGCATTGGCCATCAAACCAATTTCATCGCGGGCACCGAGTTCCACCCGGCGGGTCAGATCGTGTGTCACCTGGACTTCAGCCATGGCATTGGACAACGCATCAACATGACGCATCACAAACTGGATGAGCAATTGCGAGCAGATCAGCACGAACACCATCAGGACAAACACAATGACGGCGTAGTAAGGGGCTTCAGCGAAAAAAACCTTCATGAAATCGACGGGTTGACCGGCTTTTTCCAGTGCCGCCTGCGATCTCAACATGGCAAACAGCGTCAGCAGCGACATACCCGCGAAGGACGCCACGTTAACCAGCCAGAACTTGAACCTTAAGGGGATGTCACGCATTTAACCAACCTGCAAAATTCTTCCTCTCAAGAAGCCTAGTTCAGGTATTCATGACCTGCCTGTCCGACGAGTGGCGACCGGCTGATATGATGCAAATAAAATTCACCTGCACCGGGCGCACGCTGGGATACGGGCGCGCCCTGTAATACAATCGCGACCCGCCTGTCCGGGATCCACAGTTACAGAGACACATGAGGTTGTTGTCATGACCACGCAAAAAGTAGGGTTTGTCAGCCTGGGTTGCCCCAAGGCGCTGGTGGATTCCGAACGCATTCTCACCCAGCTGCGCATCGACGGTTATGAGATCGTGCCCAGCTACCAAAACGCCGACATCGTGGTCGTGAACACCTGCGGCTTCATTGACGCCGCCAAACAGGAATCCCTCGATGCCATCGGCGAAGCCGTGGCCGAGAATGGTCGCGTCATCGTCACCGGCTGCATGGGCGCCGAAGCCGAACGCATTCGCACCGCGCACCCCGAGGTGCTGGCCGTCACTGGCCCACATGCCTATGAAGAAGTCGTGTCGGCTGTACACCAGTATCTGCCGAATGACATGGGCCACAACCCGTTCATCGATCTGGTACCGGCCACCGGGATAAAGCTGACCCCCAAGCACTATGCCTACCTGAAGATTTCCGAAGGCTGCAACCATCGCTGCACCTTCTGCATCATTCCGTCACTGCGCGGTGATCTGGTCAGCCGCCCGATAGGCGACGTCATGGAAGAAGCCAAACGACTGGTGGATGCCGGCGTACAGGAACTGCTGGTGATTTCGCAGGACACGAGCGCCTACGGCGTCGACATGAAATACCGCACCGGCTTCTGGAACGGGCGCCCGCTGAAGACGAAGATGTTCGATCTTTGCGAAGCGCTGGGGGAATTGGGTGTGTGGGTGCGCCTGCACTACGTTTACCCCTATCCCCATGTGGATGACATCATTCCGATGATGGCCGAAGGCAAGATATTGCCCTATCTCGACATCCCGCTGCAGCACGGCAGCCCGCGCGTGCTGCAACTGATGAAGCGCCCGGCCGCCGCCGAAAACAATCTGGCACGCATCAAGCGCTGGCGCGAAATGTGCCCTGATATCACCTTGCGCAGCACCTTCATCGTCGGTTTCCCCGGCGAGACCGAAGACGACTTCCAGCAACTGCTCGACTTTGCTGAAGAAGCGCAACTCGACCGCGTCGGCTGTTTCACCTACTCTGCCGTGGACGGTGCACCTGCCAACGCCTTGCCCGACCCCGTGCCGGAAGAGGTCAAACAGGAGCGACTGGAACGATTCATGACGGCGCAAGCCAGGATCAGTGCCGCCAAACTGCAGGGTAAAATCGGCAGACGCATCGAAGTGCTGATTGATGAAGTCGACGAAGAAGGCGCGATAGGTCGCAGCCACGCCGATGCACCGGAAATCGACGGTATGGTGTACCTCAACGGGGACACCGGGTTGGAACCCGGCCAACGTGTCATGGCAACCGTTTTTGCTGCTGACGAACACGATCTGTGGGCGGAGCGCGACGAGACCCCCTGACGAACCGCCTTGCCGGGTGTCGCCGTCAGGCGGTCACACCTGGCAAGCGCTCACTCGTACTGGCCGAAATCCAGCAACACCAGCGGGCTCATCGGATTCTGTTTTGACTGCAGATAGCCTTTGATGATGGGCAGCGCCCTGACCTTGGATGACGGCGCTTCGTAGGGCGAGTATTCCCCCCAGGAATGCGTTTCGATATCGCTCAAGGCATTCAGACGCACCGCCACCAGTTGCCCATCCTTTTTAACGAGATAGACCAGCACTGGCCGGGTAATGGAACGTAACCGATCCCGCGCGTCAGCAAACAGCTCGCGCAAACGCGCCAGCGTGAACAGTTTTTCCTGCTCGAAAATGCTCAGCGCCGCTTCCGTCCCCTGCTCCTGCTGCACGCCAAGCAGTTGATCCGCCAGGGAATGGATGCGCTTGTGGGGCTTGTCAAAATCCTTGAGCAGATCCGCCAGCATTTCATCATCGGTCTTGAATTCGTCGTACCATTTGCCGAATGCACACTGGTGCGGATCCTTGGCTTTGGTAAAAGGTGCACCCGACGTCAGCGTACGTTCCAGCGAATCCATCCATTCGAGGTGATCGCGTTCACGATCTTCCAGAACGGTGATCAAGGCTTCGTTCGAGCGATAAATGGCCTTGCCGCCGGTCCAGTCGGCAAAATCGAGCACCGGTACAGGCTGCCCTTCAAATCGCACCACATGAAACGAACTGTTGTCGGTGGTACCGATCCGGGTGGTACAAGCGCTGTCCTTCTGGATATAACGCACCTGCTCGATCGGTACGGCATAGCGGGTGCCATCCGCCTCGAAAGTGATGACTTCAAAGGTTTCGGGCGTTGCGGCAAGCGCTGCACTGGTCTGTCTCATACGTCGAGGCGTCCTGGTCACTGGTGTACTGATTGGAGTATAGACAAGGTTTGAAAAATGGCGCCTGACCATACAGTCACACGCAAACGACTGACGGGTTTTCCGCGTGACCGGTGATCCTGAAAAATAACGTATACAAAACCGTTAGGTCACGCCAACACGCCGGGCTTTTAGGCTGACAATTCTAAAAAGTGACAGTAACATTGCCACCGAAACGACCTGCATATGCAGTTTTTGGGAAGCTAGGTGAGGACATTATGATTCAAGACAAAATCAAGACCCAACTCGACCAGATCAAGGGCCAGGGCGAAAAAATCCAGGGCGAAGTTAACAAGCAGCTGGACAAGGTCAAGGCTGAAGGCATCCGCATCCTGCGCGAAATGGGCGCAGAAGTGAAAGATGACAGCCTGAACCTGCGTGACGTGGTAGCCGAGCTGCGCGCTGCCAACCCCACCCTGCGTGAATTCATCCAGAAGCTCGACGTTGCCACTTATGACAACCGTTTCCGCGCATCCTGGAACGCCAACATGGGCGCAGCCTATGCCAGACTGCAAGCGGAAAAAACCTACGTGAAAGAACTGCGCCCCCGTCTGGCGGAAGTTCGCACCAAGGTTGAAGAGCAAGTGACCCAGTTGCAGAGCAAGGCCAAAGAACTGGCTGACCGCATCGCCAGCTGATCTGTTACCCTCGCTTGACCAAAACCCGCACCTTTGTGCGGGTTTTGCATTTTTGGCCCCCACAAAGCCCTCACCTGCCCCTGCTCTCAATCACCTTCCTGCACATCGCACTACCTAGCACTGGGTGCCGCCCAAAATTACCCTGTACAAAACTCATCACAAGATGCTTTAGTGTTCAATGAATTAGCTTGGCTTGTGAAGTACGGGAGTTCTGGAATGCCAATGGTATTGATGCGCGATCAACAACCGGTTTTCGTGCGGGTCCTGGGTTACGGTACGCCCGTGTTGCTGCTGCATGGCGTCGGCATGGACAGCCGCCACTGGCTGCCCTTTATTGCGCCGTTTCTGCACCGATTCCGTTTTTACATGCCGGATTTCCGGGGGGCGGGCCGCTCCTCGGCCACGACCTTCAGCCAGGCCGATGTCTTCGCCAACCTTGCCCAGGATGTCGCTGACATCATCCAGCATTTCGCGTTGAAAGATTTCCTGTTGGTCGGCTATTCACTGGGGGCGTCGACATCACTGCATTTACTGCAGGACGGGGGCTTCGGCCAGGTGCGCCGCTATTTACACATCGACCAGTCGGCAACCATTGCCAACCCGTCGGATGGCCCCATTGGTCTCATGGGGGCCAAACAAGCGGATTTCTTCGCGACACTTGATGCGTTGCATTCGATTCTCGATGCCTACCCCAAGGTCGAGCACCTGCACAAGCTGCCAGCAGACGCCCGGGCGCGCGCCAGCGCACTACTGGCCGATGTGTTGGCCGTGGCGGCCGGGCAGCCCTGGATGGCGGCGGTGCTGAAACTGTCGGCGCGCTCGCCACGACTGTTTTCGCTGCTGGCACGCCATTATCGCCTCGACACCATGCGCCACTATTTATGGAGCTACTTCAACCTGCGCCACGATTACCGGGATGCCTTGCGCAACACCGCAACGCCCATCACGTTCTTCGTGGGCAAGCAGTCAATCCTTTATGAATACAGTGCCCAGCAGGCCATGGGAGCACTGCCACCCAATGCGCGCGTGGTAAGTTTTGAAAAGGGTGGGCATTTGCTGAAAATGGAGCAGCCCATGCTGTTTGTACAGGAGCTGCGCAGATTCCTGACGGAGGACGAATTGCCTGTGTTCAACCCAGCTCATCAAGCGTAAGGCGAAAGCTGGGCAGAAAATTTTCCAGGAAATAGCGGACTTCGGGCATGGCCATTTTCTCGAACTGTTTTTCCACCCGCTCACGGGCCACCGTGAATTCGTGGTTGCCGGCGTCGACTTCCTGCAGCACCTTGATGTAGGCCGCAATCATGTCCGCTGCCTTCACCAGTTTTGCCACTTCCTCCGAGACATGGCCATGGTTGATGAAAGGGGCGTAGGTGGGCTGCATTTCCGGCGGCAACATGCTGAGTAACTTTTCTTCTGCCGCTTGCTCGACCTGCTTGTAAGCTTCTGCCAGACGCGGATTGAAATACTTGATCGGGCCGGGCAGGTCCCCCGTTAGCACCTCAGAGGCGTCGTGAAAAAGCGCCACCACGCACACCTGATTGGCATCCACATTGCCGCCAAAATAATGATTGCGGATATTGGCCAGCGCATGAGCTATGACGCCCACATCGAAGCTGTGTTCCTTGACATTCTCGGGTTCAACGTTGCGTTTGAGGCCCCAGCGAAAGATGTATTTGAGTTTCGATACGTAAGCAAAAAAATGATGCACAACTGCCATCCGTCAAAAAAGGATACGGGATCATCCTGCCATACGGGCGTCCCCGTGCAAACGCGCCGTGCAGACCGGGTAATAAGGTGTTCACCAGAGATACTTCAGCGGCATTGACCGTCTGGGCCCCGGATAAGCTAAAGTTTAGACGGTTGATTCACCCCTGAAGGAGTATTCCATGTCGTTGCCCGCTGTATTTGACCGCTTGAGATTGCCCGTCATTGCATCTCCGTTATTCCTTATTTCCAATCCGGACCTGGTGATTGCCCAGTGCAAGGCCGGGATCGTGGGTTCGTTTCCGGCGCTCAATGCGCGTCCGGGCCCGGTGCTAGAGGAATGGCTGCAACGTATCACGTCCGAGCTGGCTGCCTACGATGCAGCCCATCCCGATGCGCCGTCAGCGCCGTTTGCGGTGAACCAGATTGTGCACAAATCCAATGACCGCCTTGAACACGACGTCGCCATGTGCGTGAAATACAAGGTACCCATCATTATCACTTCACTGGGTGCGCGCCCGGAAGTCAACGATGCCATTCATTCTTATGGCGGCATAGTGCTGCACGACGTGATCGACCAGAAGTTTGCCCGCAAGGCAGTTGAAAAAGGCGCCGACGGATTGATTCTGGTTTGTACGGGCGCAGGTGGGCACGCCGGCACGCAATCCCCCTTCGCCCTGGTACAGGAAACACGTGAATGGTTCGACGGCCCCATTATATTGTCGGGCAGCATCGCCACCGGTAATGCCGTACTCGCGGCGCAGGCGCTGGGAGCCGATCTTGCGTACATCGGTTCTGCCTTTATCGCCACCCGCGAAGCGAATGCCGACGAAGCCTACAAACAAGCAGTGGTCGACTGTGGTGCTGGCGACATCATTTACAGCAACCTGTTCACCGGCGTGCATGGCAACTACCTGCGCCCTTCCGTTGTCGCCGCTGGCATGGACCCGGACAATCTGCCCAGCGCGGATCCGAGCAAAATGAACTTCGGCTCCGGTGGCAACACCAAAGCCAAGGCGTGGAAAGACATCTGGGGTTCAGGCCAGGGAATTGGCGCGGTCAAGGAAATCCTCCCGACCGCCACTTACGTCGACCGTTTGCGTCAGGAATACCAGTCCGCCAAGGCTCGCATTTCCCGCCTCTGACCGGCAAGCGGCACGCATCCCTGTCGTTACCCTGCCCTGGGGAATCCCCCAGGCAGGGTGTATCACTCCAGCCAGGTCAACGCTACAAATGCGCCTCGGCATATTCCGCCAGTTTCGATCTCGGAATACCGTTCAGGCGCACGGCCGCACTGTGTTCAAACCCTTTGAACCGCTCCGACATATAAGTCAGCCCGGAACTGATGGCACTGAGATAGGGCGTGTCGATTTGCGCCAGGTTGCCCAGGCACACCACTTTACTGCCCTCACCCGCCCGCGTAATGATGGTTTTCATTTGATGCGGTGTCAGGTTCTGGCATTCGTCGATCATGATCAGGCTGCGCTGAAAACTGCGACCGCGAATATAGTTGAGCGCCTTGAACTGGATATTGGCGCGCGTTTTGACATAGTCGATGCTGCCTGACGGATTCTGGTCGTCGAGATGCAATGCTTCGATGTTGTCAGTGATTGCCCCCAGCCAGGGATCCATTTTTTCCTCTTCATTGCCTGGCAGAAAACCATGTTCTTCGGCGAGTGGCGGCGTGCTGCGGGTGACGATAATTTTGTTGAACAGTTTCTGCTCCACTGTCATTTCAATTGCCGCCGCCAGGGCCAATATGGTCTTGCCGGAACCGGCCGGGCCGGTGAGCGTCACCATATGGATATCCGGATCCATCAGCGCATTCAGCGCCACCGCCTGGTAAATATTGCGCGGTTGCAGCCCCCAGGCGTTCTGGTTCAGCAACGACTCCGTCTGCAAATGCTTCATTAATACATGTTCGTGGTCAACCCGGATGATGCGCGCCGCAAAGCCCTGCTGATCGATCACGTACTGGTTGCAGAACACGTCTTCGCCAAAACAATTGCGGGCCACCGAATGATACGTCACGCCCCCCCGGTTGAAGGTGTCGACGTTTTCGACACCATCCCAGAAGCTGTTTTCAAATTCGAGGTAGCCTTTGTTGAGCTGTTTGACATCTGACACAAGCTGGTCGTTATGATAGTCCTGTGCTTCGATGTTGCAGGCGCGCGCTTTCAGGCGCATGTTGATGTCTTTGGTGACGAGGACGTACTTGCAGTGTTTGTGTTCGAGCTGGCACTGAATGATGCGGTTGATGATGCGGTTGTCGTTCTTGTCGTTGGGAAGATAGGCTTCGTGGGGTTCGCCACTTTTGTTCATCAGGATGGCGAGGGTTCCGGAGGGAGGATCGTTGTCGCTGCGCTGAATCGGCACACCCGCCCTTATTCGTTCAGGTGGCTCATCTTTCAGCACCTGATCAATGAGCCGGATGGCCGCTCGACATTCCGCGCCGACATGGCGGCTGCTGTTTTTCAGTGCATCGAGTTCTTCGAGCACTGTCATGGGGATGACAACAAGATGTTCTTCAAAGTTCAGGATGGCAGAGGGATCGTGTATCAGGACATTGGTATCTAGAACATACGCTTTCTGTGCGCTTGCTGTCATAAATTTGCCTGCTTTTGACGATGGAGTTTTCATGAGAACATCCTCCCGTGACGACACCGTGACAGAGCTGTTGCCGACTGCTTCACTGGCCTTCACCCACTTCGTCATTTGAGCACATGCACCTTGCGTTCACCCTGCTAATCAGGGTTTGACCGCAATCGTGTCCGTGCGTCAAAGGCGACTTACGAGCATTTTCCGAAAGCATAAATACGCCGCTTTCGACTTCAGAATGATCAATGCATGAGCAACTGTCAAGCGAGCCCAGGAAGAATGTGCCTGCCTGAAATTCCTAGCATAAGACGGGCCATGGGCATTTCGGGATTCCAATGCTGGACGGGCTTGATTTGCCTAGCTATATTGATGAGATAACCGCCACGGGGATGCGGTAGTACGTGGAAGGTCAGACAAGAATCAAAAGTAAAACAAAAATAATCACACTCAAATAACGGGCTGACCATGACATTCCAACTCCCGACCGCGTCTGTCGCGCTGGCGTCCTTTCGTGTTCTTGTTCTCGAAGATAATCCCCAAACCAGTTCACTCGGCAACGGTGGCGCCACCCCTTTCAATCTGTCTCGCGTCAATCAACTGCAGGATGCACTCACTGCACTGGAAACGCGCCCATTCGATCTCATCGTGATCGATTCCGTGGCATTTTTTTCGCACTGCAAGCGCGTGCAGGAATTGTTGAAGAAGCGCAAGCAGGACGTCGCCATTGTGGCACTGGCACCGATGGCGATTGCCGATCAGATTCGCGAACTCATGGCCAGCGGTGTCAGTGACGTGTTGATCAAGCCCGTGCATCACGAGGTGCTGGTCAACACACTGCGCAATACGCTGCTGCGCCGCAAGCTCATGCAGGACAATTCCCTGCTGCACGAGCAGCTTGCCCAAGCCGAAAAAATGCAGAAGTTCCTGTCGGCGAATTCACCCGATATTGTCTATATGCTCGACAGCAATGGGCGCTTCACTTTTATCAACGACAATGCCGCGCGTCTGTTGAATCAGGATCGCCAGCAGCTGATTGGCCAGCATTTCTCGACGTTGACCGGTGAAGAACAGGCCAGACAACTGCCCTATGCTTTCAACGAGCGCCGCACCGGTGACAGAAAGACCCGCAACAAGGAAATGCAGCTGAAAAAGCGGTTGGGGTTTGATGCAGTCAACGCCAGCAAAACGCTGTCAGTGCCGTTTGAAATCAGTTCGGTCGGCATGTATGACCAGGTACCGGGCACCGGAAAGACCCGTTTCACCGGTACCTTTGGCATGGCACGCGACATATCCACCCGTAAGCAGGCCGAGTCGATGATCCGCTTTCAGGTCTATCACGACCAGCTGACCGGCCTTCCGAACCGCACCTTGTTTCGCGACCGCTGCAACAATGCGATTTCGCAGGCCAAACGGCTTAAACACAAGGTAGTGCTGCTGACACTCGACCTGGATCGGTTCAAACTCATCAACGACACCCTGGGGCACCCCTTCGGGGACCAGGTCTTGCAAAATATCAGTCGACGCCTGCAGGGCTGCCTGCGTGAAAGCGACACGCTGGCGCGATTTGGCGGCGACGAATTTGTCATTCTTCTTCCTCAGGCGCAGAGCTTTGATGAAAGCCGGGTCGTGGCAGAAAAAATTGTCGAAGCGCTGCAGGCTCCGGTCGAAATCGATCAGCAAATCATTGCCGTGACCGCAAGCGTCGGTATCGCTCATTATCCCGATCACGGCGAAGTGACCGACACTCTCATTCGCAATGCAGACATCGCCATGAATCACGTGAAGGCGCATGGCAAAAACAGTTTCCGTCATTTCGAGCACCGCCTCCAGGACACCCTGTCACGGCGTATGGCCATGGAAATGGATTTGCGCGTCGCCCTGCTGGAAAACCAGTTCTTCCTCGGCTATCAACCCCTGGTGGATTCGGATTCCGGTGAATTGGTGGGAATCGAAGCGTTGTTGCGCTGGGAACACCCCCGCCTTGGCCTGCTGATGCCGGTAGATTTTCTGGAAGTGGCCGAAGAAAGCGGGCTCATCATCAAAATCGGCGAATGGGTGTTCAATCGCGTCTGCACGGATCTGCAACGCTGGAACAATCCTGCACTCAAAGTGTCGGTCAACGTGTCGCCCTCCCATGTCGAACACGCACAATTCGTTCCGATGGTGCTCGATACACTGCGTCGTTACGATATTGAAGGCTCGCAAATTGAAATCGAGATCACCGAGACGCTACTGCTGCGTCACCATCCCGAAGTCAACGACAAACTGAAGACACTCTCGCAGCATGGTATCCGCATTGCCATCGACGATTTCGGCACCGGCTACTCATCCCTGAGTTATCTGCATCGTTTCCCGATCAACACGCTGAAGATGGATCGATTCTTCGTTGAACGCATCGATGCCCAGAGCAAGGATGCCTGCATCGTCAAAGCCATTATTTCCATGGCGCAAGGGCTGAACCTGCGGCTGGTGGCGGAAGGCGTCGAGACCGAACAGCAATATCGCTACCTGCGTAACGCCGGCTGTACCATGATGCAGGGCTTCCTGTTCAGTGAAGCCATTTCGGGTGAGGCACTCGAACAACTGGCGGCTTCTGCCCGCAAGCTGGATATTGCCGACGAGCTTGCCGCCGGATAACCCCGCCGACTGATTGAGGTCACGACATCTCCCCCTGCCAACGCCCGACTTGATTGAAGTCATGGTCAATCCGTCGGGCTTTGCCTACCCTACTGCTTGATATCAATAAATATACCGCGTCAGGAATGCCATCGTGACAACTTCGCCACTGATCATTAAAGATGTAGAAGCCTGTGTTGATTACATTATCGAAACCGTCGGCAAGGAAGTCCGTTTGGGACTGCCACTGGGCTTGGGCAAACCGCCACAACTGGTGAACGCCCTGTATCGGCGCGCGAAAGCGGATCCGTCCATCAGCCTGACCATACTCACCGCGTTGTCACTGGAAGTTCCCTCCACCGGAAAAGGGCTGCAGAAAGCCTTGCTGGAACCCATGTTCAAGCGTGTGTTTGGCAACTATCCCGGCCTGGATTACATGAAGGACATCCACGCTGGCACGGTCCCCCCCAATATCGATGTGCATGAATTTTTCTTCAAGTCTGGTTCCATGCTGCGCAACCCCTATGCACAGCAACGCTATATCAGCACCAATTACACGCACGCCCCACGTGACATTCTCAATTACCACACCAACGTGGTCTGTCAGCTGGTCGCCCACCGGACGCGTAACGGCAAGGATGAGTACAGTCTGAGCTGTAATCCCGAGGTAAGCCTCGACCTGCTGGGTGGTCTGGAGGCACGCAAGGCCCGTGGCGAGAAGATACTGATCCTGGGGCAATTACAGGATGACCTGCCCTTCATGGTCAACGACGCACAGGTAGAGCCGGATCACTTCGACGCGCTGCTGGTCAACCCGGAATATTGCACCACGCTGTTTGCGCCCCCCAATCAACCCGTTAGCACGACCGATTACATGATCGGGCTGCATGCCAGTGCGTTGATACGCGATGGTGGCACCCTGCAGATCGGTATTGGCTCGCTGGGCGATGCCATTGTTTACGGTTGCGAATTGCGACATGAGAACAATGCGGATTACAAGGCGATCCTCAAGGAGCTGGAAATTCCGCACAAGTTTGGCCACACCCTGGAACGCGTCGGTGGCACCGGTACGTTCGAGCGAGGGTTGTACGGCGCCAGCGAAATGTTCGTGTCCGGTTTCTATCAATTGATGAAAGCAGGCATTCTGCGCAAGAAGGTGTACGAAGACCTGCGCCTGCAAAAAGTCGTGCGCAAATACAAATGGAACGATGTCGTTAACGCCGACCTGTTCCAGCACCTGCTGGAGGAGAAATCGATCCACCCCCGTCTCACCGAAGACGATGTTGAATTCCTCGTGAAATACGGCGTATTCCGCGCAGGTACCCGCTGGCAGAACGGCGCTGTCGTATCGCCCGGCGGCGAGACGCTGGGCAATGACATGCAGGATACCACCCAGCGCAACAACGTCATCCGTGAGTGTCTGGGCACGCTTTTACTCGAAGGCCGCATCATGCATGGCGGCTTTTTCGTCGGCAATCGTGCTTTCTATGACGGCCTGCGCAACCTGACTGACGAAGCGCGATCCCAGATCAACATGACGGCCATCAGTTACGTGAATGCCCTCTACGGCAAGGAAGAACTGAAACGCGCACAACGCGAAGACGCCCGCTTCATCAATACCGTGTTCTTGGCGCACATGCTGGGGGCGGCCACCTCGGACGGACTGGAAAACGGTACCGTCGTGAGTGGCGTCGGCGGGCAGTACAATTTCGTGGCGCAGGCACATGAACTCGAAGGGGCGCGCTCCATTCTGATGCTGAAGAGCACGCGCAGCAAAAATGGCCACACCCAGTCCAATATCGTCTTCAAGTATGGGCATATCACGATCCCCCGTCACTTGCGCGACATCTACGTCACCGAATACGGTATCGCCGACGTGCGCGGACGCTCCGATCAGGAAGTCATCGCGGCGATGCTGAATATTGCCGATTCGCGTTTCCAGCCGGAGTTGTTGAAGCAGGCAAAGGCAGAGGGAAAAATTGCCAAGGATTACGAGATTCCGGAACTGTTCCGGCACAACACACCGGAGCGGCTGGAAGCGATCGCCAGCAAATATCGCACGAAAGGTTTGTTCCCGGCGTTTCCGGCCGGTTGTGATCTGTTGCCCGATGAGTTGAAGCTGGCGAAAGCACTCAAGGCGGTGGCAGCCCGTGCGGAACACAAGAGCGAAGTGGTGAAGGCCATCTGGAAAATGCGGGCCAATACGCCGGTGAAGGCGGATCTGGCGCCCTTGCTGGAACGTATTGGATTGACAGCACCCACGGAACTCAAGGACAAGATTGCGCGGCAGTTACTGATTGAGGAATTGTCGAAATAGGCGTGTCTTCAATGATGCCGCCAGACCTTGGCGGCGTTACGCTTTCGGATCATGCTCACTCAACAACTGATCCAGCGTCAGCACATAATCATCCACAAACAAGGTCATGAATTTGTGCACCTCGGGCATACTCAAATCGCGGATGCGCTTCTCGACGTCCTTTAACGCATCCTCGAATTCCTTGTTGCCAAACGCCACCTCAGACCGGCATTTCATGTACGCCGAAATCAGATCCGCCGCTTTCACGAAATCATGCACCACCGCGTCGATATTCTTGCTGATCAGCAAGCTGGCAAAATCGCGCTGCAATTCGGCCGGTAGTTTCGACAGGATCTCCTGTTCCGCCTCATGCTCGATGGTGCGATAAGCATCGAGAATCACCCGCGATTTGTATTTGATCGGTGACGGCATGTCACCCGTTATGATTTCGGAAACATCATGGTACAAGGCCACCGTGGCAATCTGCTGCGGATTTACCTGACCACCAAAATAGCGGTTATTGATAAGCCCGAGCATGTGCGCAATACAGGCGGTATTCCAGCTGTGCTCGGGAACATTCTCTTCGACCACATTACGTTTGAGGCCCCAGCGTTTGATCCAGCGCAGTCGCTCCAGATAGGCGATAAATTTGCTCGAGCTCATGTCAGTCCTTCACGCGACGCATCAATGCCCGGCCGATGAAGCGCGCCTTGGCGTTGAGCGGGAATCGCATCAAATTGGTTTTCACAATCCCTTCGGTAAAACGGGTACGCTTTGAATAATCAATCTGCACATCCACCACCACGGGAATACCCTCGCTGGCCAGTTGCAAGGCCTTGGCGATCACCTCGTCAATCATGCTGTTGTGCTCCATCGCCAGAAACCGTCCGCCAGTCGCCCGTGCCACACCGGACACATCGAGCTTGCCGATGACAGTGCAGGTCTTGCGGTTATACGGAATTTCCTGAGCCTGTGAGATCTGCGAGAGTTCGCCATCATGGAAAACAAAAAACACCGCACCCACGCGATGTGTCGCCGCCGTGATGATTTCCATGCAGGTCATGGTGAAGGCACCGTCGCCAACGATGCCCACGACCTGCCGCTGTGGGTTGACCATCTTGGCGGCGATCGCCGCTGGCACGCAGTACCCCATGCAATTGAAATCCGTGGGTGAAATAAAGCCTCGGCTGCCATGAATGGGCATGAGTTCGGCGGCGAGGAACGTATGATTGCCGTCATCCACCACCGTGATGGCGTCATCCTTGAGTTGTTTGCGTAACGCGGTGAAAAACAGGGCGGGATTGACACGCTCACCACTGTTGTGACGATACCATTCCTGCAGGTAGGCATCCTTGTCCCGGCGAATCTGGTCACGCACATCGCCACGTTGATTCTGTGGCACCGGCGCCTGCTGCAGCGCCGACCATAACGCCTCAAGCACGTGGCGGGAATCCCCCACCATCGCCACCTTGGCTGGATAGTTGGCGTTCAGGGCATGCGGATTGATATCGATGTGAATGAGATTGGCCGGCACCTTGACGCCGAACGAACCGGTGCCGATCTCGCCGAAGCGCGTGCCAACCGCCAGCATGACATCACAGTGTTTGAACGCGTTTTCCGCGGCCGGCACCGACGAGGGGCCAAAGCTCATGCCGGTGTGCAGCGGGTGCGACGCCGGGAACGCACTGATCCCCTGCAAAGTGGTCGCAACGGGCGCATTCAGGTGCTCGGCAATGCGGGTAACGACGTCGGTGGCATCGACCGCCCCCCAACCCACAAAAATGCCTGGCCGCCGTGCTTTCGTCAGCAGCTCGACGGCCTTGTCGATCTGCGTCATATCGGGTTCCGGATTGGCGGCAGTCACCGCCCGGAAAACAGGCAGCTCACCCACGTCACCCGTGAACAATTGCAGGTTGACCGGGACCTCGACAAACACGGGGCCAGGTTCCCCCTGCGTGGCGATGTCGTAAGCCTCAAACAGGGTGGACACGATTTCCTTGTGGGTACGTATCTTGAACGTTTTTTTGGTGATCGGCGCCATCATGGCTTGCTGATCCATCTCATGGAGCTGGTAGCGATAAGGCACATCCGTACGCACACCACCGGAGATTACCAGCATGGGAATTCCGTCGAGAAACGCCTCGCCAATACCGGCCGAAGCATAGGCAGCGCCCGCCGCCGGTACGATCACCATACAGCCGATGCTGTCGGAAACACGACTCACCGCGTCGGCCATGAAGCTGCCCGAGGCCTCATGTGTCACCAGAATCGGCGTTATTTTTGCCGAGCATCCCAGTTCGTCATAGAGCTCGGTGTTATGCACCCCGGGAATGCCGAAGGTGTAGCGAACCCCCAACTGTTCCAATGCGTAACGAATCAGCCAGGCACCTGTTTTTTTCATTCTTCTGTTCCACGGTTCATGTAAGTCTGGGGCAGCGCCGGTGGCGCAGGCTCGACGTCGTCGATCCCGACCGGAGCAAGCATTATGGCACTTCCGGGCCGAGATGCAGCGCTTCTCCCCTTTACGCCCAATGCAAGCGGCGAACACGCAGAAATGTAACAAAAGGAACCTCGAAATGTTTACTTTTGTTATGCAAATGTTGCTTTTCGAAAAACCCGATGAAAGCCATGCCGATTATTGCTACGCTCCGGACCTGTTTTGACTCGATGTAGGGATCACGCATGAAACACAAGACACCGGATGATTTGACGATCAATCCCCGGGATGTGCACTTCGATTTTCTCGGTGCCATGAAACAACACCGCTACTGGCACGATAATGATCCTGTGGTGACCCACTTTTTCAATGCGTTACAGGCCACGTTTCCCGAGGGCGAACGCTTTTTCATCGAAGCGACCCGCGACGTACGCGATCAGATGGAGCCGGGGAAACTGTCGCAGCGCATGCTGAACGACATCAAGCTGTTCATCCGCCAGGAAGGCCTTCACGGCCGCGAGCACGAACAATGGACCCGCGCACTGATCGAAATGGGTTATACGCGCCTTGCCGAGTTTGATGAGAAGCAAAAGAAATTCCGCGAATGGGGCCGTCGCAAGTTCGACCCGCTTTCACGACTGGGCTCGACCGTGGCCATGGAACATTTCACGGCCATCATTGGCTCGCTGGTGCTCTACAAGCGCCCGGACCTCATCGAGAACGCGATTGAACCGTTCCGTTCGGCATTGGTTTACCACACGCTCGAAGAAGTCGAACACAAGGCCGTTTGCTACGAATTGTTCATGGCGGCCGGCGGCAACTATGGTGCGCGCATCTTCGGCCTGTTTGTCTCGATGCTGAGCGTGATGTACCAGGTGCGTATCCGCCATATCTACCTGCTCGAACACGATGGTCTGTGGAACAAGGAAACCAAGCGTCGCGCACGTCAGTTCATCTGGGGCCGCAACGGGATTGTGGTGTCGCTGCTGCCAAAGATCGTCGAATACCTGCATCCTGATTTCCACCCGTGGGCGACCGATGAACGGGAAGATTTCGTCCGCATGTTCGGCCACTACCTCGAAGCCAGCGGCATCGCCGCCTGAGCCCTCTCGCCCCGGTACCGTCATGGCCGGGGCGACCTCCGCTTTCTGCAGGATCGTACGTTTCAACAGGGAACCCCGTCGTGAAAAAATCCGCCAGCGCAAAACGATTCAAGTTTCAGAGCACCGATTCCGTCATCACCACACTGGTGGCCTTGTCTTCGGAACCGACAGTACGCTACGAACTCGATTTTTCCAGCCCGCTCGACACGACACGTCTGCTGGCGGCACTCAAGGGCTTGCTGCGCTTCGAGCCGGTGCTCAGCAGTCGACTGGTTCTCGACCACGATCCGCACTTCGAGTGGCAGGCACAGGACGACAACACGCTCCTGTTTATGACCGAATCCCGTGAGGCTTACGACGCCTTCAAAGGGCAACGCATCAACGTCGAACAAGGGCCATTGGCGGCGTTCGGCCTGTACCGCCGCCCGGACGGCGACACCCTGCTGTTCAAGCTTGCCCACGAAGCTGCCGACGGCTTCGGTCTCGCCGCCGCTGTCAGTTTCACCGCCGACTATTACCGGGATCCCGCAGCGGCAGAAGCCCGCATCCGCGCCCCCCATGAACTGTCGCGCAGCCCGAAGCGGTTGATCAAACAGTTCAGCCTGCTCGACTATCCCAAGCTGGCCTGGCTGAACCTCAAGGAAAAAGTCGGCTACTTTCTGCCTGCGGGCACCATGGCCTACCACGCTGGACAAAGCGGCCTGGTCACCCCGGCATTCGTAACGCGCCAGATCAGTGTCGAAACCGTCAAGGCCATGCGTGATTATGCACGTCGTCATGACGCATCGCTCAACGACATGCTGCTGGCCGCTTTTCTGCGAGCCATGGCTAACAAAGTGGATTTCAAGGGTGACAAGGCCCTGCGTATCCTGCTGACCATCAACCTGCGCCGTTACCTGGCCAAGTCGACGATTCCCAGCAGCGAAATCTGCAATCTGAGCGCGATGGAATGCGTCAACATCAAACGCGAGCTCGGCAACACCCTGGCTGACACATTGAGCAAGGTAACCGAGGTCACCCAGGCGAAAAAGAAAGCCGGCATTGGCCTGAGTTTTCTGCTGGACCTGGTGATCAACGAGAAGCTGAAGTTCGAAACACAGCGCAAAATGAACCAGTCCACCCGTGACATGGTAATGAAAACCGAGAATTTTGCGGTGACCGTGACAAACGTTGGCGAGGTCAACCCCGCCTCCGTGCAATTCGACAACGCACCCGACCAGGTTAGGGTTTTCGCGCCCCTGGCCTATGCGCCATTCTGGTGTTTTGCAGTGTGTGAATTCGGTGGCCAGCTGAATATCAACGTGGCGCTGGACAGTCGGCGTGTAGACTTGTTGAATGCGTTGTTTGATGCCGTCGAAGGCGAAATCAGCACCGCGCTGGCAGCGCGGTGACAGGGCAAGAACACCCGCTGATTCTTTCTATTGCACCTCCTCCTGCTGCACCTGCCAGAGGCGCCAATAGGCGCCCTGCATTGCCAGTAGTTGCGAATGCGTGCCGTGCTCCACGATCCGGCCTTGTTCCAGCACGATAATGTCGTCGGCGTCCACCACCGTCGACAAACGATGCGCAATGATGATCGATGTGCGCTGTGAGGCCACCTCGGCAATCGCCTGCGAAATCGCGCGTTCCGCCACGGTATCCAATGATGAAGTCGCCTCGTCAAACAGCAGGATGCGGGGATTTTTCAGCAAAGTACGCGCGATCGCGATACGCTGCTTTTCACCGCCAGACACCTTCAAGCCCCGCTCACCGACCTTGGTGTCATAGCCCTTGGGAAGCTGCGCTATAAAGGTATCCAGCTGGGCCAGGGCAGCGACTTTCTCGATCTCTTCGCGACTGGCAGCGACGCGACCATACGCGATGTTGGCCTGAATGCTGTCGTTGAACAGCACCGTATCCTGCGGAACCACACCGATGGCCGCGCGCACACTTTGTTGCGTGGCATCGCGAATATCCACGCCACCAATCCGAATCGCGCCGGACGAAACATCATAGAAACGCAGCAACAATCGCCCCAGCGTCGACTTGCCCGAACCGCTGGGCCCGACGATCGCGAGGCGCTTTCCTGGTGGCAGCTGAAAGCTGACGTTATGCAGGATGGGACGGGCGGGGTCGTAGTGAAAGCTCACGTCGTCAAACTGCAGGCCGTCTTCGTTGGCGAGCACAATGGCATCAGGCCTGTCTTTCACCCTGGGCTGGATGTTGAGGATTTTCAGCATCGACTCAAGATCGGTGAGGCTGCGCAGTATCTCGCGATACATGAAACCCAGAATGTTGAGCGGAATGAATACCTGTATCATCAGGGCATTGACCATGGCGAAATCACCCAGTGACAGCGCCCCTTTCGACGTGTCCCATGCCGCGAGCAAGAGAATGACCGTCATGGTCACGGCGATGGTAAGGGCCTGTCCCGCATTGAGGAACGCCAGCGACAAAGCGGTTTTGACCTTGGCGTCTTCGCGCTCGTGCAGGCTTTCGGCATAACGGGCTTCTTCATAGGCTTCGTTGCCAAAATACTTCACGGTCTCGAAGTTCAGCAGACTGTCGACGGCGCGACTGTTGGCAGTCGAATCCTTTTCGTTGGCCTTTCTGACCAGATCAGTGCGCCAGTGAGTGACCACCACCGAAAACGCTACATAGCCGACAATACCCAGCATCGCTGCCAGCGCATAGGCCCAACGGAACTGCACCAGCAAGATGCCGACCACCAGCAGCACTTCGACCAGAATAGGCACCACGCTGAACACCAATGCCCGCACCAGAAAACCGGCACCATTGACACCGCGCTCTATGTCGCGGGCGACGCCGCCGGTGCGGCGCGAGAGGTGATATTCCAGATCCAGTGAGTGCAAATGGCGGAACACCTCCCGCCCCATGTCCGATAACGTGCGCTCGCCAATGCGGGCGAACACCGCATCACGCAATTCCTGAAATCCCGTACTGAGAAATCGCAACACGCCATAGGCCACTACCCACATCAGCGGAATCCATAACGCCGCCGTTTGGGCATCCAGCGCATCGACGACGTGCTTGAGGGTCAGTGGCACCGTGACATTGGCAATCTTGGCCAGGATCAGTAACGCCAGGGCCAGCATAACGCGCTGCTTCCAGCGCCACAAATAAGGCCACAGCCGCAGGAATACCCGCCAATCGGCCACCGCCCCCAAATCAGGGGCCCCTCCGTGCATATTGCGCATGCAATCTATTCTCTCGTTATTTGGGTTACACTTTGCCCGGAACCACCACCGGAATCCTGTCCATGCCAGGCCAAGACTTGCTATCTGCGCATCGCGGCGAAATCCTGCACTGCACAGACAACCCGTTCAATGCAGGCATACAGGCCGTCGAACATATCCCTGACGGCCTGCTCATTCTTGATCAAGGTCGCATTGTAGCCTGCGGCCCCGCCGATGCGCTGCTGCCCCACTGGCAGACACAATTTTGCGATCAATCCGCGATCGTACAGCACCCGGGCTTGTTGGTGCCGGGTTTTATCGATTGCCATGTGCATTATCCCCAACTCGATATCATTGGCAGCCCCGGCAATACCCTGCTTGACTGGCTGGAACACTATACGTTTCCGGCGGAACGGGCTCTGGCCGATCCTGCGCATGCGCGGTGGCTCGCCGAACGCTTTCTGCAAGCGGTATTGAAACGCGGCACCACGACAGCGATGGTGTACGGAACGGTACACCCCCACAGTGTCGACGTTTTTTTCGAGCAGGCGCTGGCGCGTGATTTGCGCATGATCTGCGGAAAACCCCTGATGGACCGCAACGCACCCGACTACCTGCGGGATACCGCCGAACAGGGCATTCGCGACACCCGTGACCTGATCGAACGCTGGCACAACCGGGCGCGACTTGCCTATGCCGTTACACCGCGCTTTGCGCCTTCAAGCACGCCTCTGCAGTTGCAACTCGCCGGAGAATTGCGCCAGACCTGGCCCGATCTCTACATTCAGACCCATATCGCCGAAACCCGCAAGGAAGTGGCCTGGGTGAAAACGCTGTTCCCGGACATTCCGACCTATCTGGAAGTCTATGACCGCGCCGGGTTGATCGGGGATCGCACCATGCTGGGCCACTGCATTTATCTCGAAGACGCAGAATGGGCGTTATTGAAAGCGCGTGATGCCCGCATAGCCCACTGCCCCAGTTCCAATTTCTTTCTCGGCAGCGGGTTGTTCGATGCGGCAAGAGCGCGCGCCGAAGGAATCCGTTTTGCGCTGGGATCGGATGTTGGCGCCGGCACCAGTCTGTCGATGCTCGATACCGCGGGCGATGCCTATCTCACCAGCGCCCTGCAGGGAAACCCGCTCCGCCCTGCCGAATTGTTTTATCTGATCACCCTCGGTGGCGCGCAGGCATTACATCTCGAAACGCATATCGGCAATTTTGCCGTGGGCAAAGAAGCCGATTTCATCGAAATTGCCCTGCCCGACGCGATCACCGGCCCCACAGGTGTACGCAACAAGCCTGCAGAACCATTGGAGCGACTTTTTCAACTTGCCATTACCAAACAGGGAACAAAGGCGGTGACCTCGGTCTTTATAAAAGGCGTGAAACAGTAGCCGCGTTCGGCGATAATGCCCCGACGAATCGCAAGGCCCATGGAGAAGCAATGAAACGCATCACTCTCTCACGTTACCTGATCGAAAAGCAGCGTGAACAGCAATGGATACAATCCGATCTGCGCTTGCTGATCGAAGTGGTGGCCCGCGCGTGCAAGGCCATCAGTATCGCCATCGGCAAAGGCGCACTGGCCGACGTCCTCGGCGGTGCCGGCAGCGACAATATCCAGGGCGAAGCCCAGAAAAAACTCGACGTGCTGTCCAACGACATACTGCTCGACGCCAACGAGTGGGGGGGTCACCTCGCGGCCATGGCCTCCGAGGAAATGGACGATCCTTTCGCAATTCCCAACCGTTTCCCCAAGGGCGAATACCTGCTGGTGTTCGATCCCCTCGATGGCTCCTCCAACATCGACGTGAACATTTCGGTGGGAACGATCTTTTCCGTCCTGCGCTGCCCCGAGGGCACGATTGATCCGACGCATGAATCCTTCCTGCAACCGGGCACCAAACAGGTCTGTGCGGGCTACACCGTCTATGGCCCCTCGACCCTGCTGGTACTGACCCTGGGTGACGGCGTCGACGTCTTCACGCTGGACCGTGAATTCGGCACCTTCGTGTTGACCCAGCGCGGTCTCATGATTCCCGAGGACACCAAGGAATTCGCCATCAACATGTCGAACATGCGGTTCTGGGAACCCCCGATGCGCCGCTACATTGACGAGCTGCTGGCCGGCAAGGAAGGCCCGCGCGGCAAGGATTTCAACATGCGCTGGGTTGCATCGATGGTGGCCGATGTGCATCGCATCCTCTCGCGTGGTGGCATATTCATGTATCCGCGCGACCTCAAGGATCCGACCAAGCCAGGCAAACTGCGTCTGATGTACGAAGCCAACCCCATGGCTTTTATCGTCGAGCAAGCCGGTGGTGCCGCGACCACGGGGCGCGAGCGTATCCTCGACATCAAGCCGTCAGAACTGCACCAGCGGGTTCCGGTCGTGCTCGGTTCGAAAAACGAGGTTGAACACGTGACCCGTTATCACAACGAGTAAGCGCCGCCTTTACCCCTTCGGCACATGACTTCGCCGAAGGGGCATTCCTGCTTTTCCCGCCTTGTCCTCTCCAACGCATTGCGCGCCTCACCGCGAATCCGGCCGAACCGATTGCTCCGGCACTGCGATTTTCACTGCCTATACTTTGTTGACACTCGCGCGGAGTTCCGCCGCGACGACGATTCATTCAGTATGGGGACGCTCTATTGACTGGCCTGGCTTCACACTGGCGAAGGCTCTGCCTGCTGCTGATCATGCTTGGCAGCGTGGCGTCTGCGCGTGCCGCCATCATACTGGACGACCAACAAACGGCCTGGACCGTTGGCCCGCACCTCCGCTACTTCCTCGATGAAACAAAGTCGCTGACACCGGAGATGATCCAGCAACAGTCACCGGCCTGGCGAGACTCCGAACAGTCCAATCTCACGTTGGGATATCAGAAAGCGCCCCTGTGGATTGCCTGGGACCTGCAGCGCGAGACCACCGCCCCAACGCGCTGGTATGCCGTGTTCCATTACCCGTTGCTGGATCAGATTGAGCTCTATCTATACAGCGAGGAACAACAGCGCATCGTGCAAACCTGGAAAAGCGGTGATCATTACGCTTTCGCCGATCGCCAGTTCCGCCATCCCAAATTTATCGCGCCGCTGGATTTGAATGCCGGCGACACCTATCAGGTGCTGGTCAAGATTACTACCGAGGGTGCCCTGCAGATCCCGCTGACATTGGAAAGCGTGGAACAGTTCTGGGAAGTCGATCGTTATCGCAGCATGTTCGAGGCTGGCATCTATTTTATTTGCCTCGCGATGGCACTGTATAACGGCGTGCTATTTTTCGCGTTGCGCGACAAGAGCTTTTTGTTCTACAGCTTGTACATATTTTTCTTCATTATTGGTGTGGGTGGCCTGCACGGCTGGGCGTCCGAATTTGTCGGGAAACAAAACCCCCGCCTGCAGGACTGGTGCATCATTCAAGGGGGCCTGATCGCGGTGGCTTGTGCCGGCGCCTTCGCCACCCATTTCATGCGGCTGGCACAAATTGCGCCGCGCGCCCATCGCTTTCTTATCTGGCAGGCGTTATTCACACTGCTACTCGCGTTGGTGCTGCTGTACACGCCTTACCAGGTCGCCAGCAAGTCGGCGGCCGGCATTACCCTGATTTCATCAGTACTGATGGTCTTCATCGCCATCGCGGTCTGGTACCAGACACGCTCACGTCAGGCGGCGTTCTACTGTATTTCGTGGCTATTCCTGCTGGTGGGCGCGGGCTTGAACATGGGCAGCAAATTCGGCTTGGTACCCACCACCGTTCTAAGTGAGGAAGGACTGCGGTTTGGTGCCCTGTTTGAAATCATGGTGCTTTCCTTCGCGCTGGCCGACCGTGTCAACCAGGATCGCAAGGCCACGGAAGCGGCCCAACGAAAGGTTATCGACATTCAGGCAACCATGAACGCCGAACTGGAAAAACAGGTCAAAACACGCACCCGCGAACTCGAAGAACTGAACCAGATACTGCATCAGAACAGCATCACCGATCCGCTGACCGGCGTCTTCAATCGCCGTCACTACGATGATGTACTCGACAAGGAATTTCGCCGCGCAGCCCGCGATGATCAACCCATTGCCGTCTTGATGGTAGACCTCGATCACTTCAAGAAGATCAACGATACCCACGGCCATCCCATGGGCGACTACTGCCTGAAACTGGCGGCCGAAACCCTCAACAACACCGTTAAACGCCCCCCCGATATCGTGGCCCGCTACGGTGGCGAGGAGTTTGTGGTGTTGCTGCCGAATACCCCGCCAACGGGGGCAAGGGAAGTTGCACAACAGATACTGGAAGCCTTGCGGGGCCTGGATATCGTGACGCACGATGGCCACCGCATCCCGCTGACGGCCAGCATCGGCATCGGGTCCTGCCAGGCTCACCCGGGCGACGCTGCTTCGGCGTTGATGCTGGCTGCTGATCAGGCTCTTTACCGGGCCAAACACAGTGGCCGCAACCGCGTCGCGGCCTGAATGACGGGCAAAAAAAAGCCCGGTGGGAATGCCCGCCGGGCTGCTTGGACCTCAGTAATCGATGCCTTGATTATGGCCTAATTCTGACCGGATGCCAGCTTTGCCGCCTGTTGACTCGGCAATACCCGACCATCGGTATACAAGGGCTGCGAAAGCGCCGCCCAGTCAATCGCACCATCATCCACCAGATTCTCGAATTGCAGGATACCCAGCGCTTCGTATTTGGCACGCACGTTGTCCGTTAGCAGACCAATCCGCTTGAGATTCGGAATCACCCGCGTGAACAGGAATGTACGGAATTTTTCCATGACTTCTGCTTCCAGTGCCCGTTTGCGGGCGCGTTCGACATCCCAGCCAAAATGCGCGAACACGTCGGTCGCCACCAGTCGCTCGCGCATGACGACACAGGCCTCGTACGCAAATTCAGCCCGTTCCTCGCGTTCCTTCTGCGACAACGACGACACAAATTCTTCGAGATAATTGACGCCAAACGTCACGTGGCGAGCTTCATCGCGAATGACCAGATGCACGATGTCGCGCAGCAGCGGATCGAGCGATACCATTTTCATCGTATTGAATGCCGCCAATGCCAGGCCTTCAATGATGATCTGCATGCCGATGAATTTCAGATCCCAGCGCGGATCGGTGAGTACCTTGTCGAGCAATGCCTTGAGGTTTTTATTGACCGGATAAAGCGTGCCGACTTTTTCCTTCAGATATTTTCCGAATACCTCGACATGACGCGCTTCATCAAACGTTTGCGATGCCGCATACAATTTTGCATCAAGGGATGGCGCACAGGAGACGAGCTGTGAAGCCACCAGCAAAGCGCCTTGTTCGCCATGCAGAAACTGCGACAGCGTCCATGCCTGGTTGTGCCAGGAAAATTTCAGCTTGTCTTCTTCCGAGAGATTTTCGTATTCGTCATAACCGACAAAGGGATTGAAATATTGATCGACCGGCGCCTGGCTCCTGGGAAAATTGATCGACCAGTCGACGTCCATTTCGGCGTCCCAGTTGAGTTCCTTGCCAAGCTTGTACAACTTGCGAATACGCCCGTCAGCGGACTCGTAATCCCAGTTGTAAGCCCCGTTGAGCGGCGTGTGAAATATTTCAACGATCGTTTCGAGATGCCCGGCATTCAGTTGATTCAGCAGATTGCCATCGCCATCATATTCATTCAGCGCGGTTGGCGCTTGATCCACCACTTTCAAAGCCATTGCAACGCCCTCATTGGTTTACGGCATATTCAATACAAGACATGCCTTTTATTGTAGTTGACCACCCGGGAAATACCCGGTTCCCAAAAAGTATCAACCACGCTCGCGCTTCCTCAAGGGCGAAGCCCGACACTCCATGTCGCCTCAACGCGCTTTTGCACAACACGCTGTCAAGGTAAAAAAAACAGCCATTTGCCTTATAACCATTGCAGCTATATATTTGTTTTCAATATTCCACCCAATAGAAACCACGACATGAACGCATCCTTTGACTGGCAGGATCCTTTTCAACTCTCTGCATTACTGACTGACGAGGAGCGACAAGTGCAACACACGGCGCGCCAATACGCCCAACAGCAACTGCTGCCGCGCGTAAAGGAAGCCTGTCGCAAGGAAGTCTTCGATCCCGCCATTTATCGGGAGATGGGCCAACTGGGATTGCTCGGAAGCACGCTGCCCGCCCAATACGGTTGCGCAGGCATCAACCATGTCAGCTACGGGTTGATCGCGCGCGAAGTGGAGCGCGTCGACAGCGGTTATCGGTCTGCATTGAGCGTGCAATCGTCGCTGGTGATGTACCCGATCTACGCCTTTGGCAGCGAAGCACAGCGCATGCGCTATCTGCCATCCCTCGCCAACGGGACCCTCATCGGCTGTTTCGGGCTGACCGAACCGGATCACGGCTCTGACCCCGGCGGCATGAAAACCCGGGCAGAACGCGTTGACGGCGGTTACCGTCTCAACGGCAGCAAAATGTGGATCACCAATGCCCCCATTGCGGACGTTATGGTGGTATGGGCCAAACTCGACGGAAAAATCGCTGGTTTCATCCTTGAAAAAGGCATGAAAGGGCTTTCTGCGCACACGATCGAAGGCAAGCTGTCATTGCGCGCCTCCATCACTGGCGGCCTGTCATTTGATGATGTATTCATCCCGGAAGAGCAACGCCTTGCCTCAGCGGCTGGCCTGGCAGGCCCGTTTGCCTGCCTGAACAAGGCGCGTTTCGGTATTGCCTGGGGCAGCATGGGCGCCGCCGAAGGCTGCTGGTACGCCGCCCGCGACTATGTCATGGCGCGCGAACAATTTGGCAAACCCTTGGCCGCGCAACAACTGGTACAGAAAAAACTGGCCGACATGCAGACCGAGATCGCCCTGGGATTGAACGGCGCACTGACCATGGGTCGGTTGATGGACAACGACGCCTGCCCGGCTGAACTGATATCGCTGATGAAACGCAACAACTGTGGCAAGGCGCTGGTCATCGCCCGGGACGCGCGTGACATGCTCGGCGCCAACGGCATCAGTGACGAGTATCCGGTGATGCGCCACATGCTCAATCTGGAAACCGTCAACACCTATGAAGGTACCCATGATATCCATGCGCTGATTCTGGGACGTGCGCAAACCGGGCTGCAAGCATTCAAATAAAAGCAGGCTTTCAAATGAACGAAAGGGGCCCAAGGGCCCCTTTCGCGTGTTCGTGCTCGACGGAAATCGGCGTCATCAATGCTCCGCCAGTTCCTCGTCTTCCGTTTCGCCTGACAGCTCCAGCGGCGCAAAGCCCGGATGCAACAAATTGAACAGGGTAACGAACTCGCGCGTCAGCTTGTGGTTGGGCGCCATATGTATCAGTGGTTCACCCACATCATGGCTTTCCCGCATTTTAACCGAGGACGAAATAAACGCGTCGAGAATGGGCAGCCCCTCGCTGCGCAACTGATCCACCACCCGCTGGGGCAGACTGGCGCGAGGCTGGTACTGATTCACCACGATGCCTTCCACTTCCAGCTCAGGGTTGTGATCGGCACGGGTTTCCTCGACATTGTCGAGCAGGCTGTACAGGGCCTGGCGCGAGAATTCGTCGCAATCGAAGGGGATGAGGCAACCTTCGGCCGCGATCAGGGCTGACAGGGTGTAAAAGTTGTAAGCCGGTGGGGTGTCGATATAAATCGCGTCGTAGTTGCGCAGCGACGTGAGCGCCTCGCGCAACTTGAATATTTTATGCTTGGTTTCGAGTTGCGACATGATGTCGCCAAGCTCGGGGTTGGAGGCCACTACATCAAGATTCTGGTAGCGGCTGGGCGTAATGTAGTCGCTCATCTCGTTGCGGCCGCGCAGGCGGAACGACAGGGTTTGCGCATAGAAAACGCCGATATTGCGCTCGGACGTATCGACACTGGATCCCAGCAGATAATGCGTGGAATTGCACTGGGGATCGAGATCGACCAGCAGGGTCTTCAGGCCACGCTGGGCACTGATGGCAGCCAGGTTGGACGCGATGCTGGACTTGCCCACGCCACCTTTCTTGTTGAATATCACCCGGCGCATAGTCACCCCGCTTGTTTTCTATTGTTTTTTGGTCACATGGTGTGTTTTGTCCACACGGATAACAGCATTGTATATAAGGCCATCAGCGGCGTCGAGCAATCACTGGCCGGCAGAACAACGACTTGCGCTTTCCTGAGGTTCCATCAAAAAAGCCGGGGATGCCAATCCGACAGTCCGACCCGACAGCCAGTTGACGTTGAACCAAACTCCCCTTAGCTTATAAAGCAGGTACAGCCACAACATTCATAATGGCAGTGGCCCCTACTTTTGGCATAATTACCTTTGGCTTAGTAATTACCTTTGGCTTAATAGTTACCTTTGGCTTAATTGAAGCGCCCTGCCCACCATCGAGACGGCCCATGAGCAAATCTGACGATATCAAGCGTAACTCCCACAAGATCTGGTTGGCCGGTATGGGTGCCTACGCCTCTATCGAAGAGACCGGGCAAGCGCACTTCGACGCCCTGGTTGAAAAAGGTCAGGACCTCGAAAACGAGAGCGCCACCGGCAAGGCGTCATCACCCGATTCCAAACTGGAAGAACTCAAACTCAAGGCCAACCAGACGATGGATCGCATCGAACGCTCCTTCGACCTGCGCGTATCGTCCGCCCTCAGCCGCCTGGGCATCACCAGCAAAGCCGACATCGATCAACTCCATCAGCGAATCGCGGAACTCAACGAACTCGTTGAACAGCTGCGCGCCGAACTCGGGCAATAAAGGTCGATGCTTTCACAGCTGGGTATCGTTATCGCCACCGCCATTTTGTCCAGTCTGTTTACTCTCGGATTCGGTTATGTCGTATTGCAGCGTTACATGCGCAGGCAATTTGAAGCGGGACTGCGCGAAGCCATTCGCCGCATCAATGCCGAAGTGGGACCTGAAATCGAATCCCGCGTAAAGAAAGGCGTGCGCGATGGCGTCAAGTCGTTGCCCTCGCGTGAAGTTCTTAAAGAAACCACCTGGAACATGGCGCGCACTGGCGCCGAATTGGTAAACGAAGGGATCAAGCCGTTCCTCAAGAAACGCCGCCCTCGCAGTGAAAGCGACATGCTCAATGCCGATGAAGATGATCTGCCCTGAGTGAGGTTGGCCGCCGTTGGGGCGCGCCCTAGCGTCGGCCCATGAGGCGGGGAATCAGGATCACCAGGGCCACGATCAGCATCAGCATCTCATTGAATGCCGGCCCCAGTTTGCCCCACCCCATTGCTCCCCCATCCAGATAGCCATTGTGGGCAAGAAACGCAGCCACAATCATGACTAACCCGATAACGGTGCTCACCTGCCCTGCCCGACGATCGCGATCCAGCTGGCGCCGCAAGTGCTTGAGCTCGGCAATCTGTTCCGCCTGCATCGCGCGCATGTCCTGCACTGCCTGGAAGGTTTCATGCGTCAGTTGGGGCAAGTGTTCGAGACGCGCCAGCCAGGCCGGATCCTGCTCGCGGAGCAAGCGCAGCAGATCTTCAAACGACTGGAATTCAGGTAACCAGCGCTGCACGATTTTCTTGGTGACATGCCAGAGGTTGAAATCAATGGCGACCGCGAGCACATCGCGCAGCAACTGTTCATCGCCGGCCACCCTGACCTCGGATAACACACTGTCACCGCCCCACGACTGACCACCCACCAGCAAACGCGCCAGGAGAGTTGCCGGCAGGCGCACACGAGCATTCACCATGTCTTCGTGGTGCATGGCCAACTGAATGCCGGCTTCGGCAATGGTCAGATAAAATACGGCATGTGGATCGACCGTCTTTACCCGAATCACTTTTCCGGTATGGTCTGACAATTGTTCCAGGGCCTTGGGGTCATTGCCAAGGGCCAGGTTGATGGCGGACTCCATCAACTCGGTGACCAGCATTCCCGCCATGGATTCAGGTTGCTCGACCGACATGCACGCCCCCCGCAGACGATTTTTCCAGCGGAAATAAAGACTTGTTCTTATGTGACAGGCCTTGTGCCTGACCAATGATTGTACGCCCTGGCGCCGACGGGGCAAACAAGAAATCGCTGCAGTTTTGTGACAGATTCACGTTATAATCGCGCGCCACCACACACCCCGTGCAGCCTGTTGCAGTTCCCCCTGCTGATCACCCCGGGTGTGGCCAAGCCTCTTGGCTCTCGTCATGGCGCAGTCGCGCGAGCCTCTTTCGATACAAGGATTGAATGCGGATGTGGGACTTTATTCAAGCCTTCATTAATCACCCGGATTTCTGGTCCTACATGAGCATTCCGCTCTGGTCCGGTTTCATCGGCTGGTTCACCAACTGGGTGGCCATCAAGATGACGTTTTATCCGATCAACTTTGTTGGCATTCCCCCCTTCCTGGGCTGGCAGGGCATCATTCCGCGCAAAGGCCGGAAGATGGCTGGCATCGTGGTCGACAACACGCTGGCCAAGATCAGCTCGATGCGCGAAATCTTCGCCGAGTTCGAGCCACACAAGATCGCTCATCACATCGTCAAGGTAGCCGACGCCCGCCTTGAGGAATTCACTGATGACATCATGAGCGAACGCAATGCCGTACTCTGGGAGAATCTGCCGCAAATCCTCAAGAATCGCGTCTATCAGCGCACCCGTCGCCAGCTGCCGCAAATGATGGATAACCTGTTGGAGGATATGCAGGAAAACATCGAAGACCTGGTTGACCCCAAGGAACTCATCATCGAGCGCATGAGCGCCGACAAACTCCTGCTCAATCGCGTCTTCCAGGAATGCGGGGACGCCGAATTCAAGTTCATCATCAATTCCGGTTTTTATTTCGGTGCGCTGTTCGGCGTGGTGCAAATGGTCCTGTGGTGGTTTTTCCCGGTATGGTGGACCTTGCCGGTGGCGGGTTTCGTGGTGGGTTATGCCACCAACTGGCTGGCGCTGAACCTGATCTTCCGCCCGCTCAATCCGGTCAAGATCGGTCCATTCAACGTGCAGGGTCTGTTCCTCAAACGGCAGAACGCGGTCGCCGAAGTGTTCTGCCGTCTCGTCACCACGGATGTGCTCACGATCGGTCATATCATGCGGGCCATCTTCCGGGGCCCCAAATCCGATCGTACCAAGGCCCTGATCAAGAAACACCTGCGGCCAGTCGTCGATAATGGTCTGCTCAAAACCATGGCGCAGCTGACCGTCGGCGCCGAGGGTTATGTCGACCTCAAGCATTCCATCGAGGAAAAAACCATCGAAATGTCGCTGGCGTCCTTCGATGATCCGGTCTTCACCAAGGAACGTGGCGTGGTGGTCGAGAAAATGTTTCGTGACCGCATGCAGGCCATGACCTCTGAGGAATTCCAGAACCTGCTGCGCCCCGCCTTCCAGGAAGACGAGCTGATCCTGATCGTCGTGGGTGGCGTACTCGGCATGGCAGCGGGCATGGCACAACTGATCGTCACCTTCGGCTACAACGTCATCGGCTAACGCTGCACTCAATTGGCCCAAACGGCGCCCTGCTTCTTCCAAGAAGCAATAGGCGCAAGCCACGGTTTTGAGTACACTAATTGGCCGCGTCTGATTTGTCGTGTACGGCAACCCCATCAGGCGGAATGACACAGGCGTCCTGGCAGAATAAAAACGATAAGGATGAGCAGGTAAGGCGATGTCTCTCGTGTGCACACCGACAGTCACTGGATCCTTGAAGCATGCCCATCGCTGAATGGGTCTGGCTGAGCGCTCAGCTGTTGTTCATTCCGATTGTTCTGGCCGGAATGGGCGTGCTCGTTTTCCGCGCCGCCACCTTCCTGACCTTTCACCCGCGCCATTTCGTCGGGCCTGGCAAACTGCTGGGCTGGCAGGGCTGGCTCGCGCGTTCGCAGTCGGGTTTGCGTCATCACCTGGTCGCATCGCTGAGTTCCAGCTTCAAACCCCTGAGCCAGATGTTCGAGTACCTGACCCCGCAGAAGTGGGTGGTGCATGCGGTTCAAACCCTGCGCCCACAGCTCGACACCCTGATTGACGAGGCCATCGAAACCCATAACAGCGTGTTATGGGAAAACATGCCCATTTCACTGAAGAACCGCTTCTATGAAAGAGCCCACCGTCAGATCCCTGCCGTCATCGACGATATCATCGAGGAAATCGGCGATCAGTCGGACACCTTGATCGATGTCGACAACCTGTTCGAAATTGCCGGCCAGCAGTCGCCATTTCTGGCTACCCGCCTGATGGAACATGCCGCATCGCCCTGGCTGCGCGCGGCCCAGACCCGCTTCTTTTTCATCATGCTGCTGGCGCTGATTCCGGTGGGTGGCCTGTGGTGGCACACCCGAGACTGGATGGTGCTGGGGGGCGGCATTTACGCGAGTTTCTGCCTGGCCCTTTGGTGGCGGCATCGTCTGGTATGGAGGGCCACACTGGCGAAAGCAGAGGCCGGTGCCCGCCTGTCGCGTTTTGCTACGCAATTGCAAAGCACCTGCCGGCAGGATTTTTCGATCGCTGTGGCAACCCTGCTGGCGGAAGAGGTCTTTACACCCCGCCACTGGATGACCGCCGTTATCGATGGCCCCAAGACCCGGCAAACGTATTTGATTGCCAAGAAACATGTGTCGCGTCTGGTCGAGAACCTGTCGATTCGCACATTTGCGCAGCTCACGATTGGCGCTACGGGTTACGTCGAATTGAAAAACACCCTCAGCACCACCGTTTTGAACGCATTGCGTTATCCTTTCGAGGATGCCCGGTTCAACCATTCCCGTGCCGCGCGTGTCAGCGCCTTGATCGAACACAAACTTGGCTCCGGTATCCATCCGGAGATCAAGCGCCTGCTGGCGCCTGTCTTCAATGCCCATACCACCATTGCCCTTGTGTTGGCAGCCCCTGCTGCTGCCGGCGCCGCCTGGACCCTGCATCACTTCTTTATCGCCTGAACCTTTCACCGCTGATTTGACTTTTCCGGGCCGGATTGAAACACTGGATAGACAAAAATAAGTACTTTCATTCAGCCCTTTGGGTAATGGTGCGGTTAAGGAGTTGTCATGGCCAAATACAGTGTTGCGATTCGCTGGGAAAAAGGGAGTGCCAATCAGGAACAGTACTTCTGGCATTTTGAGAACGGGCCAGAAATCAGGGCATCCAGTCATGGGGGCACCACCTCGATGGTGGATCCGGAATCCGCCTTCATCGCCTCGATTTCCAGCTGCCACATGTTGTCGCTGATGGCCGTGGCCGTGAAGAAGGGCTATGTGATCACGCGCTATGAAGACAAGGCCGTGGGCGCCCTCGAAAAGAACGAGGAAGGCCGCATCGCCATCACGCGCGTATTGCTACAACCTTATGTAGAATTCGCGGGTCCGAATATTCCGGATGCCAGTGAGGTCGAACGTTTGCACGACACGGCCCATCGCAACTGCTTTATCGCCAATTCGGTAGTCTCGAAAGTACACATCGAGCCTCAACGAGTCGAACCCCAGAAAGTCTTACAGGAGTCCTGACCCACCATGCCAAGAGCCAGCGAAGTCAAACGTGGCGATGTGGTCGACATCAATGATGTCGCTTATATCGTCAAGGAAGTGGAAGTCCGCAATCCGTCAGCACGCGGTGCGCAAACGCTGTACAAGTTTCGCTTCAACCATGCACAAACCCGACAGAAATTCGAACAGACCTTTACCGGTGATGACATCCTGAAAGAAGCGAATTTCGCCAAGCGCCCAGTGCAATACCTGTATCAGGATGCCGATGGTTATGTGTTCATGGACAAGGAAGATTACGCGCAATACACGCTGGATTCCGAGACCATCGAGGATCAGCTGCCGTTCCTGACGGATTCGCTTGAAAGCATCGTCGGGCTGATGGTGAACGATGAACTGGTCGGCGTGGAGCTGCCGCAGGTGGTCGTACTGGAAGTCGTTGATACGGTCCCCGCCATGAAGAGCGCCAGCGCGACGGCACGCACGAAGCCGGCGAAGCTGTCGACGGGGGCCGAAGTGCAGGTACCGGAGTATGTTGAGAACGGGACCATGGTCCGGGTGAATACCCAGACCGGGAAATTCATGTCGCGGGCTTGAGGGCCCGATACACTTCCTCCAGCAGCGCCCTCGCCCGCGGATCCACGAATACGTAGGCCCCCATCTGGTTCATGACATAGGCAAACCCCATCGATTGGTCCGGGTCGGCAATCGCCAGGGAGCCTCCGCTACCGGCATGGCCGAATGCACGGGCACCCGGGCCAAAGCCGGACTCGCGATGCCCCGGATACTGCAACATGAAGCCGGGCCCGAAACGGGTTTCGGTGTGCAGGACCGGGTCGAAGCCATCGCTTTCAATCTGCAAACAGCGTTGGCGCGCCTTTTCCGACATTACCCGCCCGCCGGCAGCCGCATGGAACATGAGTGTGGCCAGGGCACGCGCCGAGGCGTGTCCATTCGCGGAGGGCAGCTCCATTTCCCGCCAGGCAGGTTTGTTGGTGCTCGACATCAAGGAGGCGGGATTGGCCATGGCTTTGGCGGTCATACCCTGGGCGTCGGCCATGATGCGACCAAACAGGTAAACGCGATCATCCGTGGGCGGCTGGCGAGCCGCAAGCATGTCGGCGACCGCAGCATGTTTGTCGGCTGACAGGCCGATATGCAGATCCAGGCCCAGGGGGCCGGTGATTTCTTCGCGCAGGTACTGCCCCACCGTCACGCCAACAGCACGCTGAAAGACCTCGCCGACCAGCCAGCCCCAGGTGACGGGGTGATAGCCGTGCTGACTGCCGGGGGCCCACCAGAGGGGTTGTTCCACCAGCGTTTTGGTCATCCATTGCCAGTCAAACAAGGCCTGATCCGGCAGTGGGGTCGAAATGGCGGGCAGTCCGGCACGATGAGAGAGCAACCAGGCGACCAGGGTGTCGCGCTTGTCCGGACGATTGAATTCGGGCCAGTAGTAGCGCACTTCGCGCTGCAGGTCGAGCAAGCCTTGATCGATGGCGCGCTGCACACACAGGGAGGTCACGGCTTTGGTGGTCGAGAAAATGTTGACCAGGGTGTTTTCCTGCCAGGGGTGTTCGGCGCTGCGATCACGACTGCCACCCCAGAGGTTGACGACAAGCTCGCCCTCGCGCATGACGGCGACAGCGGCGCCCTTTTCGATGCCATCGGCCAGATGACGGGCGAATACTTCCCGCACGCCTTCAAACCCGGGGGCAACATGCCCCATGACAGCATCAACGGTCTTTGCCATGTGAACTCCTTGGATTTGTTTTATAGTACGCTGTCAAAGGATGCAGATTTATCGGGGGAAAAACATGGCATTCGCAATCAAACCGCTGGCTGAACGGATTTTCGCGCCGCGCGTACTCACCCATCTCGCCAACATGCTCGACAACCGTTTCACCTTGCCGGGCACCAATATCCGCATCGGCTGGGACTTCCTGATCGGGCTGGTGCCAGTGATCGGCGACATGGCGGCGGCCATTCTGTCTTCCTACATCGTCATTGCTGCAGTGTATCACGGCGCTCATCCGATGACCGTGGTGCGGATGCTGGTGAACATGGTGCTGGATTTCATGATCGGGTTGATTCCGATCGTGGGGGATTTGTTTGATGCAGGCTGGATGGCTAACGCCCGCAATGTGAGACTTTTGTTGCAAGACCTTGAAAAACAAGGCGCATCCCGTAACGCCGCCATGGCGTGACCTGGGTCCGGATGGTAATCTGGCGATCAGGCTATTTGCACCCGCGCAGATATCCTGATTGGTTCTATACTGAATTCTTGAGGTGGAAGATGTCCTCTGCGATGTCGTTTCCACATAACAGCCCCTGACCATTCTGTTGGCACACAATGCAAATCAAGCTTGCACTGGTGGTCGATGATTCCAAGTCGGCCCGCTTTTCGCTGAAGAAACTCCTGCAAAAACAAGGCATCGAATCCGATTTCGCGGAATCGGCGGGTGATGCCCTGAACTATTTGGAATCCCGTCGCCCCGACATTATTTTCATGGATCATCTAATGCCGGGCATGGATGGCTTTGACGCCACCAAGGCCATCAAGAATAACGCCGCTACTGCGGATATTCCGGTGATCATGTGCACCTCGAAGGAAGGCTCGGATTACGCAGAACAAGCCATGGCGACAGGCGCGTATGCAATTCTGCCCAAGCCGGCCCCCGAGGCCACCCTCATGGCCGTTCTCAATCAGCTGGAACTCACGCTGGCGGCACCGTCGGCGGAGATCAATACCGATACCTCCAAACAGGCCGCCTCCTCCGGCGCCGGTATGGGTCAGCGCGCTGTTGAGTCGCTGGTGAAAAAGATGCTGGACGACAGCGTTACCCTTCTGCGCAAGAACCTCGGCGACTCGCTGCAGGCGCAAGTGCGTGAACAGGTCGAACTTACACTGGCTCAGACTCGCGAAACCATTCGCAAAGAACTTTCCGATTCGATGGATGGCCAGATCAATATCACCGCGCAAAAACACGCGCGGCAGATTGCCAACGAACTGTTCGACCAACGCTTTGACGACCTGGCCAATCATGTTCAAGGGCAACTCGTCGGCCAGATCGTCGAGATTCAGGCGAACCTGGAGAGCCTGCGCAAACCTTCGCCCGACATGCTGAATGAAGTTAAAAACATTGCGCAGTTCACGGCGGCGGCCGCTGCCGGTGAAGCAGCGAAGGTAACGGCGGCCGATACCAGCCAGCGGATTTTCGACGAGATCTCCCGCAAGGAAATCGACATCATCAAGGCCAGCCTGGCCGAAGACATCGAAGCGCGCATCACGCAAGCCACCGGAACGACGCGCCTGTTGGCCATTGCGGCCCTGGTGATCGCAATCGGTGGTGTCGTGGCCTCCTTCGTGCTTTGACACGACTGCAGGCACTTATCGGGCAAAAATAAAGGGCGCCAATGGCGCCCTTTATTTTTGCGTTCATTCCCGGAAATTGAGAGCACAAACCTCTGCTCTCTAGCCGGATCAGAGTGTCCCGCGCAGAATTCCCGTTACCACGACAAATTCCGTCTTCAGTTCGTCAAGCTTTGCCTGCGCGCCAGCGGTGGTGCCTTCCTTGCCCATGTGTTCAAGAATTCGCGCACATTCCGACAACGCAATGGCACACACATTACTCGAACTGCCCTTGATGCTGTGGGCGCTCTTACGCAACGCCTCTGCGTCATTGGCACTGATGGAGGCCTGAATGTCGACGATACGGGCTTCCGAGTCGCTCAGGAAGGTATTGATCAGGGTCTCGTACTCGGACTCCATGATGTCCTTCAGATCGTTCAAGGACGCGATATCAACATGATCTTCTACGTTTGCCATAACTCCCCTCGATACTTGCTTGTCGACGCTTGTTGAGCATGCCGTCAGGCGTCTATGAACCACTCAAAAATCACTTCGACCTTGTTGCCCTTTTCCAGGTACTGCACGGATTTGCACATGGTGCTGATCAAGGGAATACCCCTGCCGCAATAACCCGACGTCTTGTGTTCTGCCGCCGACTGCTTGGACTGCCAGTCAAATCCGGGGCCGGTATCTTCTATGATGATGGCCAGGTCACCGCCATTGTCGCGCGGCGAATGATCTATGTGAAAACGGACGTAGCCCTCTGACAACTGCGCCAGGCGCGAAGTGCGTTCGCCGTAATAACGCGCAAACCCCAGGGCAGACGATTTCAGTTCGGAATCCAGCCCGAGGATGCCGTGTTCAAGCGCATTGGAATAAAGCTCGGCCAGAATGGTGTAGATCTTGCCGCTGTGCGGACGCAATCCCGGCACTTCCATCAGCAAGTGCGTAATCAGCGGCAACGGATTGAAATCACGCAGCGTTTTCGGGCGTAATTCGTAGGTCATGCTCCAGTCAGCGGGGCCACCTTGCAACCCTTTCGAGCCGCGATCGCCGAAGTACTCGCCCAAATCTTCTTCTGACACCATGGTGGCTTCAACCATGGTGTAATCATCATCCTGCTCCGCCTTGCCGGTGTGATCGTGCACGGCGCCGAGCAGCTGTTCGAAAATGTGGTTCGGATCCGGGGTTTCCAGGATAACGTTGTGGATGCGATCCTCGCCAAACATCAGGCCATCGGTATTGGAGGCCTCCAGAATCCCGTCTGACCACATATAGATCTTGTCACCACGATCCAGCGGGGTCAGGTAGGTGTCGATATTGAACCGCTCGTTACTGAGCACGCCCAGCGGCAGGTGCCGCGATTTCACCTTGGTGATTTCACCTTTGCCGGCGTGGAATATCGCGACGTCGGGCAGACCGCCTATCCAGAATTCCGCCGTGTTCTTGCGGAAATTCAGGTCAACCATACAGGCGCAACAAAAGACACCGACGGGCAGGATACGCTTCAGCTTCTGATTGATCTCGCGCAGGATATCCTGCAACGAAAACCCCTTGGCGGCCATGCCGTAAAAGATTTCCGACACTGGCATGGCGCCGATCGCGGCAGGTAACCCGTGACCGGTAAAATCGCCGAGAAAGACGTACATGCCACCCGAGGGCTTGCGCGAGGCCAACGCCAGGTCACCGTTGAATACCGCCATGGGCGACAACAGGTGCTTCAGGTTGGGCGCATCGATACAGCCGGGGTGTGCAATATTGTCAAAGACCCGCTTCGCCACTTCCTGCTCGTGGATCAGGCGATCATGGTGCACGGAAATCTCGTCACGCTGTTTCTGCACGGTTTCGTGCAAACGGCGCATGGCAGCAAACGCTTTTATTTTCGCCTGCAGGATAACGCGGTTGTATGGCTTCGACAGAAAGTCGAGCCCCCCTGCGGCCAGACAGTCTGCCAGCGAGGTCGCGTCGCGCAACGAGGTGAGAAAGATGATCGGCACCAGGTTCTCGCCAGCCAGACGCTTGATGTTGCGGGCTGCTTCAAAGCCATCAACGTTGGGCATGAGTGCATCGAGGAGAACAATATCAGGACGCTCGCGTTCAAAGATGTCGATGGCCTCGCGCCCATCGCACGCGGTGTAGACCGTGTGCCCTTCCTTGCGAACGATGGTTTGCAGGATCAGGCGATCGGAATCGTTGTCGTCGGCGATCAGGATACGAAGGTGTTCGACAGACTGCTGACCGGAATCGGCAGTTTGGACGGCGGCTGCTTCCATGAGGACGGCTTCGCTGGTGGGTGACAGGGGGTTTAACGCGGGATGTCAACGGCAGAAGTGCTCTCGGAAAAAGCGCTTCTACCGTGCATCGGCAACCCGTTAACGAATCGTGAAGAGCTGTTCAAAATTGGAAATGGTGAGAATTTTCTTCACGTCGGGGTTGCAATTCACGATTTCAATCTGCGAATTGTCACCTCCAGCGTGGTCGCGCAACAGCAAAAGCATGCCGAGCGCAGAGCTGTCGAGGTATGTGGTTTCCTTCATGTCGACCACATATGCCTTGGGTTCCTCTTTTACCTTTTCGTAGGCATCACGAAACTCCTGATGCGCGCTGAAATCAAATCGGCCCTGGATTTTAATTGTCAGTTCACCAGCAGTAGCGGCTGTAGACCAAATTGCCATTCTCTATACCTCGAGAAGATTTACCTGTTTCCCTGCCCCTTGCGGGGGCCATCATGAGCTTTCTTTATTGAGAATAGACCAAAAATTCCCGCGCCAAAGAAAAACGCAGAAGAATTTAGCCCAATTCTGATGATTGCTCCCCAAAACTGTCAAAATATTTTTTCAATTCAGTGAGTTGCATCTCGGTCAAGGGCTGCGAAATGGTCAAAATCCGCCATTCCGATAACACCTTTTCAATGGCCTGCCGAAGATTGAACAAATTATCGCCCAATTCGGTCAGCACCCTTCTAACGGCGTCCCCCAACTGCAACCAGCGTACATCAAGACGCACGTCGTCACGATAGCGATCCTGCATTTCCTGCACGGTATGTGACGCAAACACGAGATACTCGTCCAGGTCCTGTAACGCCTGGGGTGACCACTGCATGGGTAAGCCACTGCCCTGGACCGCGATCCACTGACTCGCAACCCGCTGATCTATGGCGGGCGCCAGTTGAATACGCGCGTGCAAGCGGGTGACCAGATTGCTGAGTTTCTGCAAATCTGTTTCCGAACGCTCGCTGATGCCGGCCAGATCACGCGATACCGTGACAAAGCCACGCCCGACTTCCCCACAGCGTGCAGCAGCGAGCATGGCATTGGCCGCCAGCAGGCCGGTAGACTTGGAAAGATCTGCTGCCTTGCCAAGATGCTGCGACATACGGGCAAAAATGGTGAGCGCGTGCAAGCGTTGCTGATCAAGACTCCAGCAGTGGCGCTGAAAATCGGTCAGCAAATTGATGTAATAAAGCGTTATCGGCGAAGCGGACAGTGTCGCGCCCGTCTTGATGGGATCCTCAAGTGTACTCACCGATCCCCCTTCTTCGGTTCTGTTGCCCAGCAAAATCCCGGTAACGACCCAGGTACCAACCACCACCAGAAGTATCACCAAAGGAAATATATCTGGTGATATCTTCCATAATAACGCTGCAGCGATCATGGAGAGTATAACGGGGAAAGCCAGTGCCCGGAGCGCGACCCCGCGACCGGGTGGTTTGATCATGGCAAATAGTTTCGGCATGCTCAAGCCAGCTTGCTTTCGTTGGCGTCCTGCTTGCGATTGGTGAGTTCCAGCAAGCGGCGCGCGATCGCTGGCAATGGTTTCACCTCGCTATGGGCACCGAGCTGGAAGGCCACGCCCGGCATGCCCCACACGACGCTCGTTTTTTCATCCTGAACGATGGTATGGCAACCAAGCTCTTTCATACGCAGCATGGCCTGGGCGCCATCGGCCCCCATACCTGTCAGCATGACGCCAACCGTCTTGCGCAAACCCAGATCGACGATGGAATCGAACATGACTTCGACCGAGGGCTTGTGCCGATTCACACGTTCGCCATCCCACAAACTGATAACGAAGCCGTCATTCACCTTGCGAAACTTCATGTGCCGGTCACCCGGCGCGATATAGACGTTGCCCGGTAGAATTTTCTGACCATCCTCTGCTTCATGCACGGCCATGGCACAAAGTGTGTTCATGCGTTGTGCAAAAGAGAGTGAGAACTGGGGGGGAATATGCTGGGTAATGACCACCGGTGGGCAGTTCGCCGGCAACCCGAGCAGGACTTCCTTGATGGCCTCTGTGCCGCCCGTGGATGCCCCTATCGCAATCCACTGACCACCACGCGGATTGTAATCCGGGAACTTCGGCGTTGGTTTGACCGGCGCATCCTTTGCGCGTTCGGAACGACGTTCCAGCTCACCCACGTTGACCTTGGCCGCCGAACGAATTTTGGCCACAAGATCTTCTTCGTACTGAACAATGGATTTGCCGGCATTTTCCTTGGGCTTGGTGATAAAGTCGAATGCACCAATCCGCAAGGCTTCGAGCGTCACTTCAGCCCCGGCCTCGGTCAGCGTGGAGATCATGATGACCGGCATGGGCCGCAGGCGCATCAGGTTTTTGAGAAAGGTAATGCCATCCATGCGGGGCATTTCGATGTCCAGTGTCAACACATCAGGATTGAGCTGCTTGATCTTGTCACGGGCGATGTAAGGGTCTGATGCCACCCCGACCACTTCCATATCCGGCTGGGCGTCAATCATTCCGGCTATGAGCTGCCGCATCAACGCGGAGTCGTCGACCACCAGCACTTTTACCTTTTCCGGCCCGGTATCGACTGGATTGGCACTGTCTGACGTAAAATTCTCTGACATCTATGCGTCTCCTGGGCTCAAAACAGTTCAACATCGCCCTGGGCAGGACGCGTGTTGATACTTTTGGCGTACTGCTGCTCTCTTTCGACCAGCACGTCGTTGCGCGTACTTTTGAGCTTGCGTACCTTGGCTGAACCGGTATCCGGAAAATAAAGCACCTTACGGGGATAGATGTCGCCAACATCTTCGGATGCGATACGCAAGCCTTCGTCCTGCAGGAATCGATGCACGAAATTGATGTTCTTGGCGCCCACATCAATCATGTTCATGTTGGAAAGCACCTTGCCGCCACCGAAAATCTTTACTTCGAGATTTTCCTTGCGACCACCGTTCTTGAGGATTTCGTTGATCAGGTATTCCATCGCCCAGTTGCCATAACGGGCAGACTCACTGACCGGTGCCATGTCGCGGCGTTCCTCACGCATCACCGGCAACATGAAATGATTCATTCCTCCGATACCATTGACACGATCACGAATGCACGCGGCAATACACGAACCAAGCACCGTGACGATCATCTCGCCGGCCGTACTGACATAGAACTGCCCGGGTAGAATTTTCGCGGCATAAACACCCTGCCGCGGATCCCAGTACCGGTTGATGTGACCAAACCCCTTCAATGCCAGGGGCTGTGGCGACGTAGGTTGCTGATGGGGCGGCGATGACTGATACATCAACTGGTCTTCCTGTACATCGTTTTGCCCAGGGAATCAAAACGCTTGGACACACCATGAAGACTTTCGGAGTGCCCGATAAACAGGTAACCGTCCTCTTTCAGTACGTTGGCGTAACGATCAAACAAGGTGCGCTGGGTGTCTTTGCTGAAATAGATGACGACATTGCGACAAAAAATGATGTCGAAAGAATTCTTCATGGGCCACGGGCCCAGCAGGTTCAGGTGATTGAACGTGATGTAGCTCTTGATCTCATCGTGCACCTCGTATGCAAGCGAATTCCCCTGCTGCACCGGTTGAAAGTATTCACGCACGACCGCGTCGGGCAGGCCTTCAACCCGCTCTTTTGCATAGACACCACGACGCCCGTGAGCGACTACGTTGGTGTCGAGATCCGTTGCCAGAATCTTCGCGTCCCATTTTTCGCGACCCAGGGCACGATGCAGCGTCATTGCCAGCGAATAAGGCTCTTCCCCGGTGGAACAACCGGCCGACCATATACGGATACGCTTGGTGCTTTGGTTCCGCTTCTTGATCTCGGGCAGCGCGGTCTCGAGCAAATAATCAAAGTGATGCTTCTCGCGGAAAAATGCAGTCAAATTGGTGGTAATGGCATTGATGAAATTGGTCAGTTCTGCATCCGGGTTCTGCTCGAGATACCGGCAGTACGAATCGAAATCCTGCAATTTGAGTACGCGGATTCGACGCACGATGCGACTGTAGATCATCTCACGCTTGTGATTGCCCAGTTCGATGCCTGTACGCTCTTTCGCGATTTGCTGAATGAAGCGGAAATCCGCATCACTCATGGGGAACTCACGATCGTCAAATGCGCGGTCGGAACCGCCGTCTACTGAATTACTGGCTGCTGGCTTCATCAATTGGCCTCAAAATTCCTTCCAGTCATCGCTGTCATCGTCATTGCTCACGGACAGCGATGCCACTCTGCCACCGCTGCGTGCAGGGCTTACTGGCCGGGCCAGCGGTACATGACGGGCATTCCCGAAGGCGCGTTGGTCCATGGCGGCACCTTGCGAGCCTCTGGCATGAGTGCCTGTCCGCTGGTTTCCTGCCTTGCCCAAATCAAAAAACGCGATCAGGTCGATCAGCTGCTGCGCCTGATCGGATAACGCCTCACCTGCGGCGGAGGCCTGCTCAACCAGCGCCGCGTTTTGCTGGGTCATCTCATCCATTTGCGAGACTGCGATATTGACCTGTTCGATCCCGGCGCCCTGCTCCAGCGAAGCCGTCGTGATTTCCTGAACAATGGTGCTGACACGTTGCACCGCACCAACCAATTCTTTCAGGGTATCGCCTGACTCATTGACCAATACGGTACCGTCCTGAACTTTGGAGACACTGTCACGAATCAGATCCTTGATTTCTTTGGCGGCCGA
>JBPOHS010000056.1:0-8378 GCA_052035295.1 Pseudomonadota bacterium | reverse complement strand
AACACCTTGCGGCTGAACGCAACGGGCAGTACCCGCATGCGCTGCGTTATCCAGGACAGCGGGTTGCGCAGCCTCGAAAAACGTTATTTGCCTGGTTTGCAGACGCCAGCCACCTACACGGTTTCCGATAGCGAATTGCGCCTGCAACTCAGCACTGGCGAAACCTGGATTTTCGCACGCCAACAACCCTGAAGCCCGTCACGACGATGCGGCCCGACACACCGGGCCGCATCCCTTCCCAATAACGCCAACCACTCACCGCCACTCTGCCAAGCTACGCAAACCTTGGTTATACAAACATTTTTTTACACGCCGCCCTATTGCGTTCTAATCCGTGCGTTATACTCGTTTGAGTCGGGCAGAAGTTCTCTTTCTGCTCGCAGCCACAGGTGGAATTTGACCGACAATCGTTCTGCCTGCCTCATTCCATAAGAACCATAAAGCACCAGTTTTCCGGGGATACCAGCTTCAAAATGGGCGTATCGTTGAAACCCGTCTCACCAGATCCCTCTGCGTCTAACCGCCGAATTACCCGTCGCGCCAAACAAGCCAAAGGCATCTCTGTCATCAAGACCAGTTTGGCATTACTGTTTTTGGGGCTCTGTGGCGCAGCCGGCACCGTCGTTTACAAGGAAGCACAAACCTCGTTTTATCAGGCCCGCGAAATCTCGCGCTATGCGTCGAAGCTGACCTTCACGGTAGATCCTGGAAAAAGCGATGCTATCCGTTATCCGGTGCAAGGCCCCTTCGATGAGCGCCTCGGCTATGTCAAACTGCCGCAACTGCTCGATCGCCTGGAAAACAGGGGTTACGACATCGTTTCGCAAACCCGGTTTTCCCCCGAATTGATGCGCTACGCCGAGTTTGGGCTGTTCCCACCCTATGACGAAAAAACCCGCACGGGGCTTGAGGCAATCGACTGCCGTGGCGATGCCATGTACAGCTTTCGTTATCCCCGTCGTGGTTATGATGGTTTCACTCATGTTCCCGATTTGATCACGCAGTCACTACTGTTCATTGAAAACCGCTCCTTGCTCGACGACAAGCAACCCTTCCTCAACCCCGCCGTGGACTGGGGGCGTTTCGCCAAGGCGGCCGTCTACCAGGTCGCCAAGATGGTCGGTGCGCCGCAACAATCCATGGGGGGAAGCACGCTTGCCACCCAAATGGAAAAATACCGCCACTCACCCGATGGTGTTACTTCCTCTGCCGAAGAGAAATTGCGGCAGATGGCATCTGCCAGTGTCCGTGCCTATCACAACGGGCCGGAAACCCTGCGCACCCGCCAGGATCTGGTGTTGTCCTACCTGAACACGGTTCCCTTGTCGGCAGCCCCCGGCTACGGTGAAGTCAATGGTCTGGGTGATGGTCTGTACGTTTGGTTCGGTGCCGATTTCGACAAGGTCAATCGCCTGCTCAGCAGCACCGAAGTGGATCCCGCCGAGCTCGATGATCAGGCTATCGCATTGCGGCAAGTCATTGCCTTGATGATTGCCCACCGCCGACCTTCCTATTATTTGTCGCGCGGGCGCGTGCAGCTTGCCAGCCTGACCGACAGTTATATCCGTATCATGGCCAAGACGGGGGCCATTCCCTGGACCCTGCGGGAAGCCGCCCTCAAGCAACAATTGGATTACCGTGATTTCAGCACCCATCCTGCCGTGGCACCCATGGTGACCAACAAAGGCATCAATGTGGTAAGAAATCGCCTCAACAGCATGCTGGGCGTTCCACTTTACGATCTCGACAGACTGGACCTCAGAACAACGACAACCCTGCAGCGCGATGCCCAGGAGCAAGTCAGCGAGTATCTGCGGAAACTGCGTGAGCCGGAGTTTGCCCAATCCGTCGGCTTGTTTGGCGACAGACTGCTGTCATCGGGCCAGGCAGACGACGTCCACTACAGTTTCACCCTGTTTGAGCGCACGCCGGATGGCAACCGGGTACGCATCCAGACCGACAATACCGACCAGCCTTTCGACATCAACGAAGGCAGCAAGCTCGAACTCGGCTCGACCGCCAAACTGCGGGTACTGACGACCTATCTCGAAGTCATCGCCGAAATTCACCAGAAATATGCCGGACAACCTGTCGCCACCCTGCAGAAAGCCCGCGCCGACGCGTCGGACATTCTGTCGATATGGGCGCTGGATCACCTGATCAACAGCGGTGATAAAAGCCTGCGCGGTATTCTTGATGCAGCGATGAACAGGCAATATTCCGCCAGCCCGGCCGAACGCTTTTTCACCGGCGGCGGGGTGCATACGTTCAACAACTTCAAGCGCGAAGACAACGGTCGCGTGCCGAGCGTACGTGAGTCACTGCAGGAATCGATCAACCTGCCCTTCGTGCGCATGCTGCGTGATCTGGTCAAGCACACCATCGCGAAAAACCTCGGCGACAACACCGAGTTGCTCAGCAACGACAAGGATCCACGGCGCAAGGAATACCTCACCCGCTTTGCCGATCGCGAAGGCTTGGTGTTCCTTAACCGTTTCTGGCGTAAATACAAGGGCAAGGACACCACCGAGCGGCTGAGCACGTTCCTCGATGGTTTGCGACAAACTGCGCCACGTTTGTCTGCCGTGCACCGGTATTTGTTCCCCGAAGCGGATCTGGCGACGTTCAGCAAATTCCTGCGTGAACGTCTGCCCAATGAAAAGCTGACCGACAAATACATCGCACAAAGTTACGAACGTTACGGGCCGGGCAAATTCAACCTGCCAGACCAAGGCTATATCGCCCGGGTTCACCCGCTGGAACTGTGGTTGTTGGGGCACATGCAAAAGCAACCCAACGCCAATTGGAACGATGTCGTCGAAGCCAGCGCTGACAGACGCCAGGAAGTGTACGGCTGGCTGTTCCGCACGCGCGCCAAAAACGCCCGTGATTCACGTATCCGCACCATGCTTGAGGTCGAAGCCTTCCTCGACATCCACCAGCGCTGGAAAAAGGTGGGATACCCCTTCGATCACCTGGTGCCTTCCTATGCCACCGCACTGGGAAGCTCAGGCGACCGCCCCGCAGCACTGGCCGAATTGATGGGCATCATCACGAATGACGGTGTGCGCCTGCCGACGGTGCGCATCAATGATCTGCATTTCGGTGACGAGACCCCTTATGAAACCCGCCTGGAACGCCACCAACCCGTGATGGGTGAACGCGTCCTGCACCCGGAAGTGGCGGCGACCCTGCGCCAGGCCCTCAGTGAAGTCGTTAGCGTCGGTACTGCGCGCCGTATCGTGGGCGCCTACAACATGGAAGATGGCACGTCGCTGGTGATGGGGGGCAAGACCGGTACCGGTGACAACCGTCTGGTAACGATGGGAGCCGGTGGCAGCCGCATGGGCTCACGTTCGCTGAACCGCACCGCGACCTTTGTGTTCTATCTGGGCGCCAATCATTTTGGCACCCTGACTGCTTTCGTGCCCGGCCGTGAAGCGTCGGCGTTCCGGTTTACCTCGGCATTGCCGGTACAGGCGCTGAAGGGCATGGCACCGATCCTGATGCCCTATCTGCAACCGACCGGCACCGGTTTCTGCGGCCAGCTGGCGCCCCCGCAAGCCGCACTACCCAGCGATCCCGCGACCACCAATGGTGATCCGACAACGGGTGATCCAACCTCAACAGTGATAGACGTTTCCCCGCCGCCTCTGGCCGCCCCCAGAATCCTGGCGTTACCGACCGAGCCAGAGCCAAGCGCCATGAAACCGGCTTCCACGCCAAGCCGCATGACAACGACGCCGGCAATGTCGCCGTCCAAACCGGGCGTTACGGCACCGGGTTCGTCGACGCGGCAGCCGATGGTACCTACGCCGTATCCGGGTCCGGTCAAACCTTTCGTGCAACCGGCGCCAACGACCTCGCCGGCCAGCACCTTGCAGCGTAAACCTGTGTTGCCAACACCCTACCCCGGGCCCGTCAAGCCGATGATCACACCGTCATCAGGTGCCGCGGCGAATCATAATGCTGCGCCAAAGCCCAATGCAGCGTCGGTCAAAACACCTGCAACACCGCCGGCCAGAAAACCTGTCTTGCCGACGCCCTATCCCGGACCGGTAAAACCGCTGTAATCCTGCAAAGCCCCACGGCATCGACCCGCCGTGGGGTGTGGGAAGCCAATGCATCGGTTGCCGCTTCTCGCCCTAACAGCCGGACGTCGCATTTTGACCTGCTTTTGCTGGATCCTGGCAAGCACTTGCCGAACCGGTTTCGCTGCTCCTAGCTGATTTCCATGCCTGCGCTTGCTCATAGCCCCCCAGGTTTTCGACATGGGTAAAACCGGCCGACTGCAATGCCTCCAGCGCAAGCCCCGAGCGTCGACCCGAACGGCAATACAAATGAATGGTGTCATCCTTTTTCAAACCGAGCTTTTGCGCGCCGGCCAGAATGTCCTGGTATTCAATATTGACTGCACCGTCCACCTTGCCGGCCGCGACTTCCTCGGGTGTGCGCACGTCGACGACCCATTCGGCTGCCATGACATTGGCACTAAACAACAGGATGCTCGCCACCCAGCTCAAACGTTTCAGCATAAAAAAATCCCTCACTATCTTTTTCAGGTTTGTCATGATTCAGGTGCCTTGTTGATGCTGCACCTTGTTCCAGGCATCATAAAAATACAATTCGTCCAACGGTTTGGCGTGACGCCAGTTCTCCTGCTCGAGCATGGGCCGCGCATAAAATTCCTTGACCGGCCCCAGGCATAGAATAGCCACCGGCTTTGCACCGTCGGGCATACCCAACAGTTGCGACAGCGCCTGCGGATCGAACAATGACACCCACCCCATGCCAAGATTTTCCGCCCGCGCCGCCAGCCAGAAATTCTGGATCGAGCACGCCACGGAACCGAGCGCCGTGTCATAAGGCAAGGTACGTCGACCGAATATTGTTCCGTCATCAGGCGCCATCGCCACCACGAACAGCTCTGCGCTCTCCCGGACGCCTTCCACTTTCAGACGCAAGAAATCCTGCTTGCGCTCGGCCAGCGCTTCTGCTGTCTTCAGCCGTTCCTCTGCCACCAGTGCCACGATGGCCTCGCGCACCTGCGGACTGACTATGCGGATATAACGCCAAGGCTGCATCAAGCCGACCGACGGCGCATGATTCGCAGCATTGACGATGCGTTGCAATACCTGCGGCTCGACCGAAGCCCCGGGAATGAAATGCCGCATGTCCCGACGTGCTTCGAGAATGCCATAAAATGCCGCCCGCTCGGCATCGTCGAACAATGGCGCGGCCCTCTTTTCAGTATCCATACTGTCTACCGCCAAAAATTCTGTCATACCTAAACCCTCACCAGATCGAGTGCTCACTCTGTCCACAAATATTCAGTAATGGTGTAGAAAAGTGCTAATCACCAAACCAAGCTCGTTGCGCGAACCATCGCCGCCAGCAGTGTCCGACAATTAAAATGGTGCTCTTGGGCACGCAAACGCTCCATTTTTGATAGACCACTGGACCAGGCGATAACCTATTCATTGAAGTCTCACGAGCGGGCAGAAATTGCAGAAGGCTGGTCTTCATGAAGATCAAACATTTTACCCCCCTTACGGAATCACCGTCTGTCCTGCTCGCCGTAGCCTTGGGTGCCAACCGTCTGGATTGACATGCACCAGCTGAATCAGTCCTTTAAATTACAGAATAACTACAACCATATTAACGAAAAACTCCAAACAGAAGTAGTTGATCGGTGTCTGCAATGCTCGAAGAGTTCAGCAATGCATGCCTTCTGCCGATGCTGAACTGGCATAACCAAGCTGAACATCGATCAACATTCTTCAAATCTTCACACCTCTTTAATATTCCCCACCGTACCCTGCTTACAGCGTAATCAAGCAGTTTCGCCCTGCACAAAACACTCAAAAATCAGAGGGTATCCAAATGCACTCAGTCAAGCCGTTAGGCTTTGCGCTCGCGTTGCTGGGAAGTAATACATCGCTGGCCGCCAATGATCTCTTTTTCTCGGAGTACATCGAGGGATCCTCCAACAACAAAGCACTGGAAATTTATAACAATACGGGTGCTACGGTAAATTTGTCAGGTTATGAAATACAAATGTATTTCAATGGTGGCACCACGCCGGGCTTGACGGTCGCATTGACCGGCACGATTCCGCAAGGCGGTACTTTTGTGTTTGCGCACAGTGGATCGATCAGCACGATTACCGAGAAAGCGCAACAAATGTCAGGCTCCGGCATGTTCAATGGGGACGATGCCGTCGTTCTGTTGCATGGCGGTGCGGCCATCGACGTCATCGGTCAAATTGGCGTAGACCCGGGTAGTGAATGGGGCACCGGAGTTCAGAGCACGGCTGACAATACACTACGACGCAAAAGCGAAATAGACGCGGGTCGCAGCGACGGATACAGCGTTTTCAACCCTGCGCTCGAATGGGATGGATTCGACGTCAATACCGTCGACGGTCTGGGAACCCATAACGGCAATAATAATGGCGGTGGCAACAGCGGCGGCGGTAATGCCGGCTTGGGCAATTGCGGTGACAACGCCACACGTATCCATGCTTTGCAAGGAACCACAGACATCAGCCCGCTGTCTGGCCAAGCGGTGACTATCGAGGGCGTCGTAACGGGCGACTTCCAATCAGGCAACAGTCTTGCCGGTTTCTACGTTCAAGAAGAAGACACTGATACCGATGCAGACAGCACGACGTCAGAAGGCATATTCGTGTACAACACCAGCTACCCTGTCGCCCTCGGTGATCGTGTGCGTATCGCAGGCACCGTCACGGAAACCTTCGGACAAACCCAATTGGGCACGCTCACCGGGTTAACGATTTGCGGTACCGCCACACTACCAGGTACCACCAATGTCACACTGCCTTGGTCCAGCGCTGCGAGCGCAGAAGCGCTTGAAGGCATGCGGGTGAGTGCCACCCAGACCCTTACGGTTTCCGAAAACTATAATCTGGCGCGTTTTGGGGAAGTGGTGCTTTCAAATGGTCGCTTGATGATACCAACCCAGGTGGCAACACCAGGTGCGCAAGCCAACGCTGCTGCCGCCGCCAATCAGTTGAATCGGGTACTGCTTGATGATGCAAGCAATGTGCAAAACCCGGATCCCGTCATTTATCCTGCCGGCAACCTGTCGGCCAGCAAGAGTCTGCGTGCCGGCAGCACCGTCAGCAACCTGACGGGAATCATGGGCTATGGTTTCAGCGCCTACCGTATTTTTCCCACCAGTACGCCGATATTCAACGACACTAACGCTCGCCCTGCAGGCACGGAGGCACCTGCAACCGGACAGGTCCGAATCGCCAGTTTCAACGTGCTGAACTACTTTAATGGCGACGGCGTGGGTGGCGGATTTCCTACCTCACGTGGTGCCAACACGTTGTCAGAGTTCGAACGCCAACGAGCAAAAACCATTGCCGCCCTGCAATCCCTTAATGCTGACGTTATCGGCCTGATGGAGCTGGAAAACGATGGTTTCGGTTCCCAAAGCGCCATTCAAGACCTGGTCAACGGAATGGGATCCGATTGGCAGTTTGTCAATCCTGGACTTGCCTCGATTGGCGGTGATGAAATCACCGTCGGAATCCTCTACCGCCCGTCACGCGTCGTTCCCCTCGGTAGTGCCGTTACCACCTCTGCAGGTGCGTTTGCCGATCGAAATCGCCAACCACTTTTGCAAACGTTTCGTCCAGCCAACAGTGGCGACCGCTTTACCGTTGTAGTCAACCACTTCAAGTCCAAGGGTAGCTGTCCCACCGACGGCAGCCTGGAACAGGATCAGGGCGATGGTCAAAGTTGCTGGAACCCGACACGCGTCGCTGCCGCCACCGATCTTTCGACATGGATCAACACCAATCCAAACGGTTACGTCGACGGTGATGTCGTAATCATTGGTGACCTAAATGCCTACGCCAAGGAAGATCCGATTCAGTATCTGGTGTCGCAAGGCTATACCAACTTGATAGATCAACACGTGGGCAACCAGTCAGCCTATTCGTTTGTTTTCAATGCTGAATCCGGTTACCTGGATCACGCGCTTGCCAAGGCGGCTTTTGCAGCCAAGATTCAGCACGTCGAAGAACACCCTATCAACGCCGATGAACCACGCGCGCTGGATTACAACGTGGAATTCAAAACGGCCGGCCAAATAACGAGTTTCTACAACGCGGACGCTTATCGCAGTTCCGATCACGACCCACTGTTGCTCGATTTCCTGCCCGTTGAGCTCACTGGCGATCTGGATCGAGATGGAGACGTCGACAACCTGGATGCAAACCTGTTGAGGCAGCGGTTGAACACCACCGCAACGGGACCCAACGATCCTTACGATCTCAATCGTGATGGCCGTATCAACATTTCCGATCTGCGTCGACTGACACAATTGTGCACGCGCACGGCGTGTGC
>JBPOHS010000138.1:0-12743 GCA_052035295.1 Pseudomonadota bacterium | reverse complement strand
GAAAGCCTGCTGAGCGCGATCGAGCATGGTCCTCAAGGCTTTTACATCAATGAGCAACGCTTACCGACGGTGTATCACCGCCCGGAATCCGGCCACTATTTTCAGGTAGTCACCCCGCAGCAACGCTTGTCATCACGTTCGCTGTGGGACAGAAGCGCAGACGTGCCGAGCCTCTCGCCGGGCGCGCAACAATTTCTCGACCAGAATAACGACGATCAGCACTGGCTCGCCTGGGCCGAAGGCGTTCGCGTCCAGGAAACCGGATTGGTGGTGTGGGTCGCCGAAGACGTCACCGCCTTCGATGCGACCCTGTGGGGGTTCACCGGCATCGCCACCCTGTTCATCCTGGGAGCCACGGCAATCCTGGTCACATTGCAGAATCGATCGCTCTCTCGCGAGTTTCTGATTTTCCAGCGCTTGCAGCGGGCGATCAGTGCCTTACCCGGCGGGGGACAACTTCCGCCTGCCCAAGACCTGCCCCAGGAAGTGGCACCATTGGTCGAGGAAATTGGCCGACTGCTGGAGCAATTGGAAAACCGCCTCAAACGTTCCCGCCAGGCGACGGGCAATCTTGCCCACGAGATGAAACGGCCGCTGCAGCTCATGTCGAGCGATATCCACGCGCTGCCGGAACAATGGCGCGGCAACCTGCTGGACGCGCTACACTCACTACAAGCGTTACTCGATCGTGAGCTCAAGCGCGCGCGCATCGCCGGCACGGTGGCCCCTGGCCGCCACTTCGCCCCGGCAGAAGACCTGCCACACCTGTATACCGCCTTCTCGCGCATCTATCCCGCCATACAATTGCACGCCGGCGATATCCCCGCCCGATTACTGCCCTACGATCGCGATGACATGCTGGAACTGCTTGGCAACCTGATCGACAATGCCTGCAAACATGCCCGTACCCGGGTGAACGTCAGCCTAAGGCATGGGGCGGAAGGTCTTTCGATTCGCGTCAGTGACGACGGCCCGGGGGTTCCACCCGAAGCGCTGGCGCAGTTGCAGACCCGTGGCGTCAAACTCGACGAATCCAAGCAGGGACATGGTCTCGGCTTGTCGATCTGCCGCGACATCGTCGATTCCTATCAAGGTCATCTCACTTTCAGCCTGAGCGAAGCGGATGGATTGCTGGTGGATGTCCGCTTACCCTCGCATTGACCCCTCTCGGTTTCGTCTTCCACTATTTATGCATTTATTTTGCAAATATATGGCGTAATGGTAGACTGGCTGCACTTCCGCGCCTGCCGGCAGGCTTGTTTGCTGCCTGAGCCGGCGCTGCCAATGCCAGGCTATTCTCTTGAAAATCAATGACCTGGCACCCAGTAACATGCCATTGAGAAGCAGGAGTTCCCGTGAACGCCACCGTCGCCGCCCAACTGAGTGATCTGCCTGGTACTGATGTCGAAGAGGCCCTGATCGTCAACGTCAACGCCATCGAATGGAATGACAGCTTTGATGTGATTGTGGTGGGGTTGGGGGCCGCCGGCGTCTCGGCCGCCATCGAAGCCGCTGACCAGGGGTGCCGGGTGGCCTTCATCGATCGTTTCAACGGCGGCGGCACCACGGCACGCAGTGGCAGCGTTATGTATGCCGGGGGCGGGACAGCCCTGCAGAAAAAACTCGGCATCGATGACGACCCCGAGAACATGTTCCGCTATCTGCAACATGAAGTGAAAGATGCGGTAACCCCGCAAACCCTGCGCAAATTCTGCGAAGACAGCCCGGCCAATTACAACTGGGTACTCGGCAATGGCGTGCGTTACAGCGGCAATCTGTTTCCGAAAAAAACCAGCTACCCGACCCCTGGCTACAGCTTGTATTACTCCGGTAACGAACTCGCTTTTTCCGACAGCGCGAAACCCGCCCCGCGCGGCCATCTCGCCGATGGCATCAAGCGTTTTACCGCCTTTGGGCCGGCATTTGTCGCGCCGCTGATCAAAAGTGCCTACAAAAAAGGTGTGGTGGCACTAACGCAAACCCGATTGACGCGTTTATTCAAGAATGCGCAGGGGGAAGTTGTCGGCGTTGAAGCGCAACAGATCGCCGGAAATACCGCCGCCGGTTGGCAACACCGTTATTGGTCTACGCTGGCATCATATGCACAAATCTACTATGCACCCGCGGCCAAATATTTTCGTGCCAAGTTGGCCGCCATCGAGCGCCGACACGCCAAAACGGTTCGATACCGTGCACGCAATGGCGTCATTCTCGCCACCGGCGGTTTTATCCTGAACAAGGACATGACCGAAAAATACCTGCCGAAATATCGCCGCGCAATGCGTCTGGGCACGACGGGCGATACCGGGTCAGGCTTTGCGTTGGGCGTCAGTGCAGGCGGCGTAGCAGAACGCCTGAGCACAGCCACGGCCTGGCGCTTCATCAATCCCCCTGTCGACTGGCCGAAAGGCGCGCTGGTCAACCTGCAGGGCAAGCGTTACGTCAATGAAGCCCTCTATGGTGCGACCATCGGCACTGTCATGATGGAAGAAAACAATGGCGAGGCCGTCCTGATTCTCGACAAGAAACTCTATGATCAGAGCGTGGCCAACCTCAACCTGGGCAATGCCCGCCTGGTTACTCTGATCCAAGCCAAGACCGCCGTGCGCATTGCCAAATCTGCTGACACGCTTGAAGCCCTGGCAGAAAAATGCAAGATCGACCCGGTGCAGCTCAAATCCACGATCGAGCAGTATAACGCTGCCGCCAAGGGCCAAACGGTCGATGGCCTGGGCAAATCACGTGATGACATGCACGCGCTCGAACAAGGGCCGTTTTACGCCATCAACATGTCGGTGGGCAAAGGGGATATTACGTCGGTTATCACGTTGGGTGGCCTGAAAGTCTGTGAAGGCACAGGAGCCGTACTCAAAGCCGATGGCACTGGCCCGATTCCCGGTCTGTATGCAGCGGGGCGTACCGCGATCGGTGTGGCATCCAACGCCTATATCAGCGGTCTCTCCATTGCTGATGGGGTGTTTTCCGGGCGACGTGCCGGCAAATTCGCCGCCAACCGCCACCATTACGCGTCGGTCAGCAGCGCCCATGCCGCCAGCGGCGAGGCTGCACCAGCGGCCAAATGCCCGTTTGCGCATTCATGAAAAGCGCATTCGTAACCGGTGCGGTCACCGGCATTGGCGAAGGGCTCGTCAACAAACTGCAAGCGGAGGGCTGGCAAGTTTTTGCCGGCTATCGCAGCGCCGCGCCAGAGAAAGCCAGCTGGTTTGGCAAGCCCAATGTGGTTGCCCTGCCCTGCGATGTCACCGATCCGGCGCAGATCACGGCTGCCGCATCGCGCATCGCCGACATGACCCACGGCACCCTGGATCTCCTGGTCAGTAACGCCGGCTATGCAGGTAATTCCGGTGTGATCGAGGCGGCCATCATGGACGATTACCGCAAGACGTTTGAAGTCAATTTCTGGGGACCGCTGCTGCTCGCGAAAACCTGTATGCCCCTGCTGCGAAAAGCCAAGGGGCGCGTGATCAATGTGACCTCGGCCTCGGTTTACCTGACCATTCCCATGGGATCGTCATACCCTGTCGCCAAAACGGCGCTCAAGGCCTTGTCGAACCATATGCGCATGGAAATGGCGCCCTTCGGTGTCAGCGTTACGTCGCTGGAACCGGGTGGCGTCGAAACGCCCATGACAGCGCTGGGCACCGACGTCGCCGATGCACAGTGGAACTGTATCCCTAAGCCTTTGCGCAGCCAGTATCAGCAGCACTTTATCGACGGCGCAACCGCTGTCGGACAAAACTTCAAACTGTATTCGCCGACCATCTTTGCTGACAAGGTCTACACGCAGGTCATCACCGCACGCAAGCTGAAGCCGAGTTACTTGATCGGCCCCGGCTCTGCGCCCTTACCGTGGCTGCATCGCCTGCTGCCAACGCAAACCGTCCAGAATATCTGGGCGAACATGTTTGGCCGTAAAAAGGCGTAAACGGGTACCCCGCTTACGCCCCGCCTGCGCCGGCGAACCTACAAGGTCGCCAACCACTCCTTCAACTGCGTCCAGAACCCTTTGTAGTACGGTGACAGATCGGCCTTGTGCAATGGGAACGCGTCTGCCATGACATAGGCATCGGTGTTTTTGCCAATGACTGTGCCTTTGGGCAAATTCAGCGTGATCGATTGCAGTCGACCGTTCTCATCTGCAGACTCACTGACCTGCGCCCGATAATCGAGGAAGTAGGGTTTGCTGGTGCGTCGATCCACCAGGATGACCTTGGTCAAATGCTGCTGTGCCGGGTAGCCGTTGACGAATCGCACCTCAAGACTGCCGTTACGCCAACGGCTGGGTTGCCGGTAGGTGAAGCCGGCAACATCGATCTGCACAGGCCGCTGATTCACAGCGCCCGCCGTGTATCTTTCCGTCAGCACAGTACCCGCCGCCACCAGTTTGAGCTTGGTATTGAGCAATCCGCCCAACGCCAACAGCGGTCCATAGGTGCGATCCTTGAGTGCATTGACTTCCGCGTAAAACGTCCCACCTTCCCGCATGCGGAACTGCTCATCCCACTGACCACGCAGCTGGAATACTTCCAGTGGCATATGGATGCCACTGACGTCAAAGGGCGTACCCTGATTTTCGAGAATGAAGGCATCGTGCTGATAGCGCCCGTAAAGGGGGAACGAAAATTCCGTGCCCTTCATCGGCTGCCACTCACCCTTATCGTTAAGCTCCGCCCCCGTTGCCCACATCACAAAGCGACCTTCGCCGTTGGCATCGGGTTCGGTTTTGCTGACCAGGCTCAATATCCACGTCAGGCTGTCAAAGCCGATCTGGTTGAGCGACGTCAACATGCTGGGGTACGGAACCGCGAGCCGGCGCATCAACAGGGTTGTCGTTTGCTGCGCATTCACCTGCCAGGGTAACGAATCGAGTTGCACCGGCGCTGTGCGAAAGTGCAGCGTATCGCTGACGTTACCGCGCTGATTGCCGGCGAATTCGAGCGCACCAATCCGCTTTCCGCCCCAGGTATACTGGCCCTCCACCGACACGGTGTAGTCGGTATCCGGCGCGAGAAAACCGTCGGGAATCAGGTGAAACTGATGACCATCGGCGGAGCGTTCCACCCGATAGGGCACCTCAGGCGTTATTTTGACAACGTCTTCACCATGGAAACCAGCGGCGCCCCGGATATTGAGCGAAGCATCCAGACTCTGCCCGGCCTGCCTGACTTTTAACTGGCCGTGCACGATGCTCGATACCGGCAAGGCATAGGGCGCCTCTGCCACTGCGGAACCACCGGGTGTACTGAACCGGATATCCACGAGCGACGCTGGTTGCGCAATCGTCAAGACGCTGCGGGGATCCTCAGGGTGATGCAAGGGATAATCAAAGGGAACATGCCAGACATACCCATGCTCTCCGGCAATATACAAACCCTGACGCCCCACGGCCGGCGACGCATTCAGATCGTTACGGTCCCGCAGCTCAGGCGTGCTCACATTGGTATCAAACGCCCACCGCAGGCTACCCTCGGAATTGATGGCATAAAGCCGACCGTCTGCCGCGCCAAAATAGATAATTTCACCCGTTTCTCCCGCAGGTTTACGGGTAATGACCGGCGAGGAGCGCACGACATCACCGACATCGTATTTCCAGAGCAAGGCGCCATCGGTGGCAAATTTGTACAGGTGCCCATCAGTGGACGTCACATAGATCGCATTCGTGTTTCCATCAACGTTCTCTCCAAGGGCCGCCGATGCGTAAATATGATCGGTGGTCGGAAATTTCCATTGGCGTTTTCCAGTGGCCAGATCGAGGGCATAGAAATTGTTGTCGAACGCACCCACGTATGCGCGTTGATCGGTCCCCAACGCTACCGATGCTGACATGAAGCCCAGCGCCAGGAATTTCCACTGCTCCTGCTGCAACTGCGGGTTGAATTTACGCACCCGAAAATCCAGCGAGGTCCACACGATATTGCCGTCGTCGTCGAACGCCCCGGCCGACCAGTTCATGTTGTTGGTCAGGTAACGGAACTTCAGTTCACCTGTCAGGGGATCAAGCGCGTAATAATTCCAGTTGGTGTTACCCGCGTAGAGCGTGCCATCGGGGCCTGCGACCACATTGCCTTCGAACCAGTTGTAACCGATATCCTTGGGATGGCGGTGTTTCGAAGCGTCAAACGCCCAGAGAATGCGATCACGCGGATCGCTAATGGCGGGATCGGCATCGAGGTGATAGAGAAATCCGTCTCCAGACGGAACGGTCACCCGCAACTGACCGCTTTCTTGCGTCAGCACCGCGGCCGAATCAATGATCTCGTTGGTCGGAAATGTCCAGGCAACCGAGCCATCGGGGTTGAACACATAAAATTGTCGATCGGCCGAACCAATATAGATACGCTCGTCTCCGTCGACCACGGGGGAACTGAAAATGCCCTTGCCGGTTTGGTAAGACCAGGGATTTTTGCCGTTATAAGTCGCTGCTATTCGCGCATGTCCGGAATTTTTGCCATCGCCCCTGAACACGGGCCAGGGCGCATCCTCCGGGTAAGCTGCCCACACGCTGCCGGAACTCGACAGCAACACGGTGGCCACCGCCACCCATCGCCGAGATAAATATTGGAAACCGTCCATATGCGAAACCTTTTGTCCTGCTCGTCATGTCGTTATTATTGAGTGGGTATCCCCGTTCAGGATTCTGCCGCGATCGATCGCCCCTGTATTGATCGATGGAAAGGCAAATTGATCCTGAACGACAATCCCGCTACAAATAACAAGGCAGCATCAACCTCAGCCAACGCGGGGCCAATACCTGCGCTCCCCCCCGATGACGTCGGGACATGACCATCAATTCTGGACATTGACGTGACCCACCACTCTGTCGCCGCCTCTTATGTGAGCATGATTCTCGAATTTGCCAGCATGCTTGGCATGTCGCCGCCGGCATTAATGCAAGACGTGGGTATTGATGCTTCGCAGTTGAACGACAGTGATTACCGCGTTTCCGCGCGACAATACGATGCATTGTTTGGCCGCATTGCGGATCAGACAGGATTCGAGCACTTCGGATTACGATGCGGGCAACTCGTTCGCCCTGGCCACTACGGCGTCGTTGGTTATGTCGTGATGAACTGCCACACCTTTGGCGAGGTATTGCGGCAAGCCGAACGCTACCAGCGTCTGGTGGGGGATGTCGGGCATTCCGTGGCCAGGCAGAACGGGGATAATGTCGAGTTGCGCTGGATTCCCAACATTCAGCCGGTGCATCCACAGCTGGTGGAACAACATGTAACGGCCATCGTCAGCTATTCCTGGTGGGTTACACAGGCACGCCATCCGCCACTGTCGATTCATTTTTCACACGCCGCTCCGGCCTCCACGGAAGAGCACGAACGATTCTTCGGTTGCCCTGTACTTTTTTCCCAACCGTTTGACGGTGTAACGTTTCCTTTGAGTTACGTTGACATTGCCATTCCGCAGCCTGATGCCACGATGCGGGATCTGATGGCCGATCACGCCGAACGCCTGCTGAGCCAGTTGAGTGAACACAATGCGTTCCTCGACGAGATCAAGGCGCACCTGGCACTGCGCATGGCCGAATCCGCCCCCACGCTGGAAAGCGTGTCGCGCCACCTGGGTTTGCATCCGCGCAACCTGCAACGAAAACTGCAAAGCGAAGGTCTGAGTTTCAAACAATTGCTCGATGAAACCCGCAAGGAAGCCGCCATACACTATATCCATGATGCGAGCGTCGCTTTACCAGAAATTGCCTTCATGCTTGGCTTTGCGGAGCAGGCGGTGTTCCAACGCGCATTCAAACGCTGGACGGGGCAAACCCCCGGGCGCTTTCGTCGTGGCTCAAAAAATTCCGGGTAAGGACCAGCCAGACGTGGCGAGCCAATAACCCCATCAGCCAAACCCAGGAGCAAGTTTCCCAGTCAGCATCATTTCTCCACTGTTGAGTCAGATCACCGTTTGGTCATTTTTGCGTCGCAAAAGGGCCTACTGCGACAATTTGTCGCACCCCCTCCCCACCCATCCATCGGTACACTGCCCGCGTTGACAAACAAGGGGAGATGTCATGCGTTTTGAAATGAAAGTGTTATCCGTTGCCATTGCTGCATTGTCGTTTTCAGGGATCGGCACGGCACAAGCCGAGCCACCAACAGACGAGAAGGCTACACTCACACCGGTCGTTGTCACTGGCGAATCCACTGATGCGCCCTTGAAGGTCGAAGCCGATCCGAAAGCCCCGCGCCAACCGGTGCCAACCCATGACGGTGCCGATTATCTCAAGACCATTCCCGGATTCTCAGTCACCCGCAAAGGTGGTACCGATGGCGATCCGCAGTTTCGCGGCATGTCCGGCTCACGCCTGGGCGTCATGGTCGATGGCGAGAACGTCCTGGGCGGCTGTGACTATCGTATGGATGCACCCACCGCTTACATCTATCCCGAAATCTACGACAAGCTGACCGTTATCAAGGGGCCTCAGACCGTTTCACACGGGCCCGGCAACTCGGCGGCTACCGTCATGTTCGAGCGTGACGTCAAACGATTTGAAAAACCTGGTGTGCGAGTGCATGCCAGCGCACTGGCGGGCAGCGCCGATCGTCAGGATGTGCTGGCCGACGTACAGGCGGGCAATCGTCTGGGCTATGTGCAGGCCACCGGGTCAGACGCGAGCGCGAATGACTACCGCGACGGCAACGGGGATAAGGTGCACTCTGAATACCACCGTTATAGCGGCAACATGGCCCTGGGCCTGACACCGGATGAAAACACACGAGTCGAAGTGGCGACGACGGTCAGTGATGGTGAAGCGGCTTACGCCGATCGCGGCATGGATGGCACAAAGTTCAAGCGCGAAAGCCAGAACGTGCGAGTTGAGCGCAAGCATCTGAACCCGCTCATCGAGGAAATATCGCTACACGCCTACCAGAACAACGTCGATCACATCATGGATGACCAGGAGCTGCGTGAGCCCGGCATGATGGGATACGCCAACCTTGAACGTAGCACCGATGGCGGGCGCCTCTCTACAACGCTCAACCTGAGTGACATGGTTCTTCTCACCCTCGGTGCCGACACCCAAAACAATGAACATCGCTCACGGCGTGCCGGTGCCGACCATGCCTATTCAGCGTGGGCAGACGACGCCAATTTCAACCAAAGCGGTCTGTTTGCGGAATGGGAGCTTTCCCTGAATGAACAGAACCGGCTGATGACAGGGTATCGATCTGATCGCTGGGAAGTCACCGACGAACGCCCGATGATGATCATGACCAACATGATGCCACCAACAATGTCGATGAATCCTTCTTCCGGGGACACGCGACAAGACACACTGGGCAGCGGTTTTGCGCGGATTGAACATGACCTGACATCACAGCCCACCACCGTCTATGCCGGCCTGGGCTATGTCGAACGCTTTCCCGATTACTGGGAACTGATTGCAAAGCAAGGGGATGGCTCCGTCACCGGTTTCGATACGCGCCATGAAGAAACCAGCCAGCTGGATGTGGGTGCTCTCTACAAGACGCAGAAAAACGAGCTTTCCGTGTCGGCATTTTATAGCGACGTCAAGGATTACATCCTGATCGATTACACCAACATGATGGTCATGAACGGCTATTCCCGCAATATCGATGCCACCCTTTATGGGGCAGAAGTCAGCGCGGCACGAGCGCTCACTGACGCATTGAAAATCGATGGTTCACTGGCCTGGACCTGGGGTTCGAATGACACGGATGACACTGCACTGGCGCAACTGCCTCCACTCGAGGGCCGGGTGGGTCTCACCTATACCCATAACGCCTGGACTACAGGCGCACTGTTGCGAGCCGTCGATGATCAGGATCGCTACGACGAAGGTCGTGGCACCATCGTCGGTCAGGATTTTGCACCCGGCGGCGGATTTTCAGTGTTCTCCGTCAACACGGCCTGGAAAATGGACAAAAATACACTGTTGAGCGCAGGCATCGACAACGCATTTGACAAGACCTATGCGGAATTCATCAGTCGCGCGAACAGTAATGGCATGGGGGGAGCCATTCCCGGCTATGTGCAGACGGAGCGCGTCAACGAACCCGGTCGCACGCTATGGGCGAAGGTGCAGTGGGATCTCTGATACGGATTCCGATTTACGTGAACCACCCCTTGTCGTGATGACAAGGGGTTCTTTTTTTTGAGAGTAGCCCGCCATGCAAAAACTTTTGTGTATTTTTCTGCTGCTTTTCTTTGCGTCGCCCACGCTGGCCGATTCAATATCTGACAGATCGGCCGTGGAATCCCGGATGCACACCACCTGGGATAAACCAGGAAAACCATTGCACGTATTGGCAATCGCCACTAACCGCCAACACGCCATCGTCAGTTGGTCACAGGGCGACACCGCTGGACGCGCCATTCTGGTAAAAAACGCCTCTCATGAGTGGCAGATCGCCACCTGTACCGGCGCAGCCGCATTACAGCCGGATACATTGATCGGGTTGGGGGTGTCTGCAGATGAAGCGCCAAAACTCGTCGACGCCATTATTACCCAGGAAAAATCATTATCGGAAGAACAACGGAAGAAAATGGACCACTTCAAGATGCCTTCTGGCCAACATCATTGAAACACGCTACATCGCACTCCTGAACGGAATTCCCTTATGAAAAAAGTACTGTTGCCCGCCACCTTGCTGTCAATGCTTCCTGTTCATGCACCGTCAGCGGCCACCCCGGATGCGACCCTGACCCGGGATGTGACACTGACCCCGGTCGTTGTCTCTGCAGAAAGCACGAATGACAATGGCTACCCACAATTCAGTACATCCTCAGGCACGCACACGCCCATCGACAAATTGGATTTACCGTTTTCCGTTCAGACTGTTTCGCAACAAGTCATTGATGATCAAGGTGCCTATCGGCTGGAAGACGCGCTCAAAAATATCAGCAGCACGCAAAGCGTCGACTCTTATGTCGCGTACGAAGGCGTATTGTCGCGTGGTTTCGATGCAAGCACCTATGTCAACGGCCACAAAGTCTATTTTCTTACCTTGCCACTCTCAAATGCAGAACGCGTCGACATTGTGAAAGGAGCAGCCGCGATGCAGGCGGGACGCATCGATCCCGGCGGCATGGTGAATGTCATCACCCGACAGCCCATGACCAAACAGATGATGTCCATCGACCAGGAGCTCGGATCCAACGACTTTGTGCGGACTACGACAGACATAAATGTTCCTCTGAGCGACGACAAGCGTTGGCTGTTTCGTCTAACCGGCGAACGTCTGGATGAGAACTCGTTTATTGATTACGTATTCAAGGAAAGAAGCATTTTATCACCCACGCTCGCATGGGCCACTGATAAAACCCGCGTTACGCTCGCCTATGAATATCGTGACGAAGAAGTACCCGCAACACCGGGAATTCCCTTCAAAGGCGATCGCCCCGCCAAGGTCGACCGCGACAGCTATTATGGCGAACCCGGGCTGAACGAGCATTTCCGCGTCAACACTTTCAGCATCGATATAGAACAAGCACTGACCGATAGCCTGCAGTTGAAAACAGGTCACGCAGTATGGAAAGGCGATTACGAATACGCAGGCATTTATCAAAACACGCTGGACGAGGACGGACACACCCTGCATCGTGGTTTCGGCTTAGCCAGTGATTTTGACAAGCGGGATACTGAAAACACCTTCGCGGAACTGACCCAGTCCTTTAAATTCCACACAGTTTCCCAGCAGCTGACGGTCGGCGTTGATCATCTGAAACGAGACTACCGCTACAACTGGTACGATGCCTACGACTTACCTGACACTGATCTCTATCATCCGGTCTATGGACAGTTTGACCACAATGAATACATTCACGCGGATCCAACCTCCTTCGCCATGCTGAAAGACATCAGTCATGGACTCTATATCCAGAATTTCGTCACATTTTCTGAATCCTGGCAACTGTTGGCAGGTGGGCGACACGACAAGACCAGCGTCAGCAATGGTTACACCGACACATCTCTGCAAGATGCAGAAATTGCGGGTGAACTCGGAAAAAGCGAGGAAAGCGTCAATAGCACGCAGGTCGGCATCGTCTATCACGTGAATGACACCACATCGCTTTATGCCAGCCATGCCAAATCGTTCGGCACCAACAACGGGATAAATGACGAAGGCATCGCCTTTGATCCGGAAATCGGTGTGCAACAAGAAGTCGGGTATAAAAAATTGCTGCCTGGTGATACCTGGTTCAGCGTCGCCCTGTTCCAACTTGAAAAACAAAACGTGCTGACGGCAGACCCGAACAATCCGGAGCTGAGTCGCGCTATTGGCAAACAACGCAGCGAGGGTATCGAGCTGGATGCAGCAGGGAACATGACAGAAAGACTCCGTTTCATGGCCAGCGCGGCATTACTCGATACCGCAGTCACAGAAGACAATTATGACCCGAGCACCGAAGGCAACGCGTTCGCCAGTGTGCCGGACAAATCCGCCAGTGGGTGGCTGGTTTATCAAATTAATACGCCCTGGGAGGCAGGCGGCGGAATATTTGCGGCCAATGCCCGCGAAGCCAATATCGAAAATACTTACTCGATTCCCGGATATGTGCGTGCTGATCTTTACGCGGCCTACCGTTTCAGTCTTGATGGTGCGAAGCTGAAAGCACAGATCAATCTGAATAACGCCTTTGATAAAATTTATTTTTCTTCGGCAGGATGGGAAGGCGCCCATTACGGGGAACCACGTACACTCATTGGCAGTGTACGTGCGCAGTTCTGATGAGCACAGACAAGACTC
>JBPOHS010000050.1:0-58911 GCA_052035295.1 Pseudomonadota bacterium | reverse complement strand
GGTGAGCGTGAAGGCCAATCCGGAAATGTGGATGCCTTGGTCGTTTGCAAAAAATTAACTAACATGCTGTGCCAGCGCGAATACACGAAATATTGGTTTTGTTGCGCTATTGCGGCGTAAGCTCACGATCGGTCGTTGGCGCTACCGCCAGCGACGGTCGGATCTCTTCCGTTACCGTCCCTGCCCCGCCCCGCGGGCGCGCCACCCGGATTTGCCCTCGCCGCATTTGCCGTCCGCCGGCCTGTGCGCACCGAACATAGTCGAACCGCCAGAGCTGTCTATACTTTTCAGGACGGGGTCTTGCAGATCCCCCCGTTCATCACCGCAAGAGCACACGATGTCCAGCACTGGAAGCCACCGCGCCGAAGAAGAGGCACGCATCATCGATCTCAGCCGCAAAGCCGTCCTTGCGCTGACGTTTCGCATGTTGATGGCGTTCGTGCGCTCTTCGGTTGGAGGGCGGGCCAAAACGATTTTTGCCTTTCTGCTGCTGTTGCTGGTAGCCATCAACGGGTTCAACGTGGCCATCAGCTATGTCAGCCGCGATTTCATGACCGCCATCGAGCAACAGCAGATGGCCGAGTTTTTGCGCCAGGCGACCTTCATGATCGGGCTTTTTGTCGCGTCCACTATCGTGGCGGCCTTTACACGCTTTAGCGAAGAACATCTGGGATTGCTCTGGCGCGCTTATCTCACCGAGAAAACCGTCAACCAGTATCTTGATGAGCGTACGTTCCAGCATATCGAAGCCTCGCACGAGCTCATGCACCCGGATCAGCGCATTTCCGAAGACATTCGTATTCTCACCACCACGGCACTCTCGTTCATGCTGATGCTGGTGAACAGCGCCTTCAGCATCATTGCGTTTGCGGGGGTTTTGTGGGCGATCAGCCCGATGCTGTTTCTGGTGTCGCTGGTGTATGCCGCCTGCGGTTCCCTCTTCACCATTCTGCTGGGGCGCACGCTGATTGCCCTCAATTCCAAGCAGGCAGATCGGGAAGCGGATTTCCGCAGCGAATTACAACATATTCGCGCGCATGCCGAGCCGATCGTCATATTGCGCCTGGAACGCAATTTTCGCCATCGTCTGATCAAGCGACTCAACGAACTGGTGGCCAACACGCGCCGCATGATCAGCGTTAACCGCAACCTGGCATTTTTTACCGGCAATTACAATTATCTGATACAAATCATTCCGGCGCTGGTGGTGGCCCCCTTGTTTATCAACGGCAAGGCGGAATTCGGGGTCATATCGCAATCCGCGCTGGCCTTTACCATTCTGGTCAACGCGTTTTCACTGATCGTCAGCCAGTTTCCGGCGCTCTCCAATTTCGCAGCCGTAACGGCACGACTCAGCGCCCTTGGTGAAGCCACCGAAAAAGCCCATGACCACTTCGATGACACGCTGACCGTCATCGAGGACAATACACGACTGTGCTTCGACAACGTGAATTTTCATGCGCGCGACCAGGAAACGCCTGTGCTACGGAATTTCTCGGTCAACATTCCGCAAGGAACCCGTGTATTGATCTGTGGCTCCAGCAAACACACCATGCAGGTGTTTTTCAACACGGTGGCCGGCATCGAGCACCAAAGCACCGGCGCCCTGCATCGCCCCCATTTGAACCAGATCTACTTCCTGCCGGAAAAACCCTATCTCGCGCCAGGCACCTTGCGCGAGGCCTTGATGCACCCGGACTGGATCACCCCGGTCGATGACACCGGCATCGTGCTGGTCCTGCACAAGCTCGGCCTTGAAAACGTGCTGGAAATCGCCGGCGGGCTCGATACCCTGCATAACGACTGGAATCACTTCCTCTCGATCAGCGAGCAGAAAATGCTGGGCATTGCGCGCATGCTGCTGGCCGCGCCACGTTTCGCCATCATGCAGAGACTGCGTTCCTCATTGTCCGAGAACAAATTCGAACTCGTGCTCAATCTGTTACAGGAATCCGGCATCACCTATATCAATCTCGGCAAATTCGAACATCTGGAATGTTACGATGCGGTGATCGAACTTCTGGACAATGGCGCCTGGTCTTGGGAAAACGCACGCGCCGTTGAATTACGCACGGATCCGGGACACCTCGATGAATAGCACGGATGATACAAAGAAGGCAGGCTCGCCTGATAACGCACCCCCTCAGCTTCCCGTGGTCATGATTGTTGATGACAGCCCGGTGCAAACCAATATTTTCCGTCGCCTGGCCAAGGGAATAGCCGCCACGTTCATTATCGTCGAATCCTGGGAAAAAGCGCTCAACGCCATCGAGAGCCAGACGCTCGATATCGTGATTACCGATTATAATCTCGATGACGGAAGGACAGGTGTTGATCTGGTGAAATGCTTGCAAAGCGCCGGTCAAACATCACGCTGCTTTTTCATGACCACCGAATCCCCCACCGGAATACGGCAGGAACTCGGCGATTACAAAGCTGCCGGGTTTCTGGTAAAGCCAGTGAACTTCAAGAAATTCAAACTGTTCATGGAAAAACAGATCAGCGTGCTGTCACACTGAATCCGCGGCTGGTCTAACATCAGAAAAGTTCGATGTCAGCACCGCTATCGACAGATTCCTGTGGCTGGGAGGCCGCCGCAACAGATTCGTGCTTGCGCATGAAATCTTCGACGATTCTTTGCTGGCGCTCGGTCAGATGCTTGAACAAGCGCATGACCGAATCAAAGGAACCCTGCAAGCTCTCGCTGTGTTCCATCGCATCCTGGGTTTCCTGCAAGGCACGTTCGACATGAGCCATGAGATAATGCTCCTGGTCATCGTCCAGCCCGAGCGTTGGCAGCTTGGCTTCAAACTCCTTCCATAACGACCGCACTACGCTGGCAACCTGCGCCTGCGTCATGTTCATGCTGCTGCTTTGTTCCTTGAGCGTCGATTCAACAATCTTGAAGGAACGCGCGAGATCCTGCGACTGCGATAGCAGGGCATTTTCGGTTTCCAGCGCCCGCAAGCGGGCATCGGCCGCGCCCAGCATTACCGGAAAAAGATCCTTGAGGCGACCATAACGGTCGCGGTCTTCCAACGGCATATTCTTGACCAGCAATGCCACCCGCGAATAATTCACCTGGGTGCGACAGCCAAAGTCGTGAATGCGCAGGCCCTGCCCATGTATGGCGAGCATCAGCTCTTCCTCCATGGGTTTCATTTCGCCGCGCGAGCAGAAAAAGCGCGCACCCTCGGATGTATTGAAAAGCAAGGCACACGTCAGACCCAACGTATCGAGCGTACGCAACATGCGCATCGCCAGTTCCGCGATGGTCGACAGCCCGTAGCTGGCTTCAACGAATTGCATGGCGACACCCAATTCACTGTTACCCGCCATGGCCGTCATGGCCGTACGGGTGGCCATGTCAGCACGCTCTGACAGATCGAGATGCGCACGGATTCGGGCAGAAATGCGCTGCACCCGGTGCAACAGTTCCTCGCCATGGTAGGGCTTGGAAACGAATTCCTCGGCACCCAGTTCATAACCCAGCATGCGATCACGAACGGTATTGCTTGAAGACACAAAAACAATGGGTGTGTGATGGGTAGCGGTATCACACTTGAGGATTTCGCAGGCTTGATACCCGCTCATGCCGGGCATTTCGATATCGAGAAGAATAATATCGGGTTTTTGCTCGATGGCGACGCGAATGCCTTCCTGGCCACCACTGGCGGTCAGAACTTCAAATTCGCCCCCCAGCGCCTGGCGAGCCGCCGTCAATCCGACAGCATCATCATCAATGACCAGAACCGTTTGCGATGCCACGGTGCTACCCTCGAATAAATAACATCTATCTACTCAGTGTAGCCAACCTGCGCCAAATGGTAATGGATTCCTGACCATTCCTGAAAAACCCATAAAAACAGATGGTTACGACAGCAAGATGAAAATTCAGGGGGAGCGACCGGCGGTGCGGATACGAATCAGCGCGCCGTTGTAAAAGTCGACTTCCCGCAGCAAGCGACCGCTGCCGAAGTCATACGTCCAACGATCTATGTCGCGGTATAGGGGTGCCTGCTCCTGTGTCGTCACGTTCAGTCGCGACAACGCGTCTTGTGTTCCCGGCTCAACCGCCTCGACGCGCGATTGGCGATTGACCACCACGGTGACCACTTCGCGTACCACCTGCTGGAAATTGGGCTCGCCACACTTCTGCACGACCTCATAAGGGCTCATGCCCTCACTGACCACGTAGCGCCCACAGCGCAGGGTATCGGCATGAACCCAACCCGTGATCCAGAACAGTGGCAAAAACCACAGATATTTCATTTCGATACCTCATCCTGCGCGTTAATCCTGGCCGGGTAGCCTTGCGGCCCTCATTCCAACACTTCCATTAAAAGAATACTGCCATTAAAAGAATACCGCGCTGTATCAGACCTGAACCGCTGCCTTTTTGTTCAGCCGCTACCGACAACAGACTGTTCCATTCAAACTGCGCCGGTCTGAAACCCGTTACAATGGCTGAACGACAAGGAGGCACCATGGCAAAACGGATACTGATCATTCTGGGACACCCGGACAGCGATACCAGTTTCTGCGCAGCACTCGCGCATCACTACCTGCAAGGCGCCAGCGCGGCCGGCGCGGATATCCGCGAGCTGCATCTGGGCACCCTGCAATTCGATCCGGTCTTGCGCACCGGTTACCGTGGCGCCCAGACGCTTGAAAGCGATCTGCAACAAGCGCAGCAGGACATTCTCTGGGCCGAACACCTCGTATTCATTTACCCCTGCTGGTGGGGAAGCTTGCCTGCCTTGCTGAAGGGGTTCATCGACCGCGTATTCCTGCCCGGATTTGCCTTCAAATACCGAAAAAACTCACCCTTGTGGGATAAATTGCTGGTCGGCCGCAGCGCTGAACTGCTTGTCACCATGGACACGCCCGCGTGGTATTACCGACTGGTCTACCGTAACGCCGGCATCTCGGTCATGAAGAAAAACATCCTGGAATTCAGCGGCATTTCACCGGTGCGCACCCTGACCTTCAGCCCCATGATTTCGTCAAAGGAACAACTGCGCGATCAATGGCTTGAACAGGCCCAGCGTGCCGGTGAAAAGGCCGCCCGCAGCGCCTGATAACGTCAGCAATGAGTCGCAACGATCGCACCCGCAACAGGCCGGCCAACACGCCGGTCCACCCAAAAAGACCAACATCCCGCTTGACACCTGCGGGATGCTTTACGCATCATAAAAAGATGAACACCTATTCCCTGTCCGTACCAGCCTCCCGAATTGCAGCCCGCGCAGCAGCGCGAGCATGCGCGTGCGCGCCTGCGGACCTCCGGAGAATCCTGGTGTAGACAGCATCAATTCCCGAAAAAGGCCGCAGGTAACCCCTGCGGCCTTTTTTTTGCGCCCGATTTTTACCGGGCATACAACACGCACGAGTCAACGACTCGATAAGCAATTGCACAGGAGGCAACACAATGACGAGTTTGGGATCTGCACTCATGGACATCACGCCACGACCGGACATCACCATGGTCGCGGGTGATGGCGCATGGCTGGTGGACAATCATGGCAAGCGTTATCTGGATTTCGTTCAGGGATGGGCCGTCAACTGTCTCGGGCATTCCCCGGCCGTCATTGCGGAAACCCTCGCGGCACAGGCAGCGACGCTGATCAATTGCAGCCCATCGTTTTACAACGCCCCCATGCTGGCGCTGGCCGACAACATCGTGAAACACAGTGGTTTGCACAAAGTGTTCTTTACCAGCAGTGGCGCGGAAGCCAACGAAGGCGCCATCAAACTGGCGCGGCGCTGGGGCGAAAAATTCAAGGGCGGCGCCTTTGAAATCATTACCCTGCAGAACAGTTTTCACGGCCGCACCCTCGCGACCATGTCAGCCTCGGGAAAACCGCAGTGGGAACCGCTGTTCGAGCCCAAGGTCACCGGTTTTCGCAAGGTACCGATCAATGATCTGGAGGCCATAACGCGCGTCATCACCGGCAACACCGTCGCCGTCATGCTGGAGCCCGTGCAAGGCGAAGGCGGCGTGATTCCGGCGTCGGTGGAATACCTGCAGGCCCTGCGCGAATTGACGCGTGCACACGGCATTTTGCTGATACTGGACGAGGTACAAACCGGTATGGGACGCACCGGCAGTTTGTTTTCGTTTCAGCGCGCCGGCATTACCCCCGATATTTTTACCCTCGGAAAGGGCCTGGGTGCTGGCGTGCCATTGGCCGCCATGGTGGCCAGCCAAGCGGTGAGCTGCTTTGAACACGGCGATCAAGGGGGAACGTTCAGCGGCACTGCCTTGATGACGGCGGTCGGCAATGCCGTGTTCGATATCGTGTCACAGCCTGAATTTTTGGCCAACGTGAATGCCCGGGGCCAGTATCTGCGCCAGACATTACAGGCGTTATCATATACTTTCGCCCTGGGGGAAATACGTGGCGAAGGCTTGCTGGCGGCCATCGAGGTGCCGCAGGGCAACGCCTCGGCCATTGCCGCCGAAGCGTTCCGGCAGGGTTTGCTGATCAATGCGACACGGCCCACCGTGTTGCGGTTCATGCCGGCCCTGAACGTCACCCACGCGGAAATCGATGAGATGGCACAGCGGTTAGCACGTGTGCTCGAATCCGTTTGAACACCGGATCAGGCGACTTCCGGCGTTCTGCTGACCGGCTCCCATTCCCGGGGAGCCGGCTCACGCAGGAACGCTTCAATTTCGTCGATGCGTTGCGCCGCATCGCGATAACCCAGCTGTATCAATTCACGCGTGAACGCCGAATCAAACAGCAGGAAACTGGTAAGGTCGGCACTTTGTGCATCGGGTGTTCCCAGGCCGTCCATCATGTAGCGGACGCTCTTGGGCATGCGATGTTCCAGGGTTTTCGCAATGATGGCGATATCTGCCGACGGTGAAATCACCAACGGTGTAACGACGCGCATGGGTTCGTGATCCGGTTCCTGCTGCATCGGCGGCACGGCCATGGCGAGCTTTTGATACGCCGCCACAAACGAATTCATGCGTTTGAGGTGATCCAGATCGGCATCAAGATGATCGAGAAAAATGGCATTCATCAAGGTGCCGCATATTTGCGATAACGGCGGGCGCTTCAGGTCGCTCACAAACGTATCGTCAGACGACCATTCCGAACGCAGCAGGCTGTTGGCGGATTCCTGGCAGCGAACACCCACCGCCAGCAAGCGTTGTGCGCCCAACCGGATGGCGGGGCTGAGCGGTGTCACCAGGCGCATGGCACCGTCACCAAAAAAGGCTCTGGTTTTTCCGACCGGTAATTCCACCGGGGGAAACACGATGGGAATGGCCGCCGATGCCAGAATGTGATCCAGCCCGATCTCGGCATTCAACGCGAGACGACGGCTCTTGTTCCAGAGCGGGTGCCCCTCTTTGCCTTCAATGAACGTAAATGCCCGCCCGGAATGGTAGCCGGTGGCCGTCACCGCCAGCGCATACAGGCCGCCTTCACGCACCGCCCGCCGAATACCGTCAAGCCTGAGGTGCGAGCCCAGAAAGGCCGACAGCGGCGTGGAATCCACCAGCGATTGCACGCGACCGGCGCCGATCATTCCACCCAACGCGAAATCCATGGCCAAGCGCCCGGCGTTCTGGGCGAGCGCGGCCGCGTCAGTGCGATACACATCACTGGCGCTCAGGTTGGACCAGAGTTTTACCAATAGCTGTGCCGCGCCGCTGAAATCATCGTGTTGCGCCGCCATCGCCGCGCCATTGATGGCACCGGCAGAGGCGCCGGTAATGATGGGAAACGGTGCCGGTGCGTTGGTGTAGACGCGCAGTTCACTGATGCGCTTCATCACACCGGCCTGGTAGGCGCCGCGTGCGCCGCCGGCGGTCAGTACCAAAGCGGTCATGGGGGAGCGGGTCATAGGCGTTGGAATCATCGGGGGCTCCGCAGGGTTGCTGGTGGGATGCCTGTGCGCTTTGTGCAAGGAAGCGTTAGCAGGTTGTGTGCCAGCGTTGCGGCGGTCTACGGCTGAATTGACCCGTGAGTCGCCCCCTGCCGCGAGAGGCCGCTTGCGTGACAGAGATTGATCCCGCTGTGATCGGGAATTGCACGCAAAGTGCGCCCGAGTGCCACGTAGTGCACCAATGTAACGCTCGTCAGGGCAAGCGCGCTCACCGGCAGGCCGTATCAGTTACCGGCGGCGAGATAACCGGCGTTGCGCGCCGCCAGCAGCGCCTGGGTGCGATTTTTCACGCCCAGTTTCGAGTAGATGTTATGCAGATGCCATTTCAGCGTGCCCTCGGACACAAACAACGCCGCGGCGACGTCCTTGTTGCCCTGCCCGTTCGCCAACGAGCGCAGGATTTCTATCTCCCGGGTGGTGAGGGTTTCCGTCACCAGGGAGCGCTCGGCGGGGGGCTGGATTTTTCTCATCAGCGTGGCATGAAACGCCGACCATGAGGCGCCTGGATATGCCTTTCCGACCTGTTCCAGTGAGCGACGCAACGCCTGCTGATCATCAATGAAGAGCCGGTAATAATTCTGCAGCGATGCGATCTGCAAGGCTTTTTCAAGCGCCTTGATGGCAGCATCGTGACGATTGCATTTCTCATGCACCATGGCGGTCAACTTGTACCACTCTGCCGAACGGCGCTGGTGGCGCAGGCCCTGGCTACGACTCTGGAGCTTTTCCAGCAGCGTGAAGGCGTGATCATACTGCTTGCGTGACAGCAGCAAATAAACGCGACTGCGCGCAGTGGTGTGGTGCCAGGCCGTGTGCATGTCAAAATCATCGGCCCCGCGCAGCAGCAGGTCATGATGACTGGCGTAACGTTCGGCGTCAGCGCTTCGTCCGCAACGCAACAACCAGACGATCAACTCATCGACCTGTCGCAATTTCAGGCGCGTGAGGGATTGGCGTTCCGCCCATTGAATGCCGTCTTTCAGAAATCCGAAACCTTCCTCGCGTTTGCCTGCATGCATCAGTAAACGCGCGCGGGTTTCAAATCCGGCGATCAACAAATCGGTGGCGCTTTGCTCTTTCAGATAGTCGAGCGCATCCCCCTGAAAATGTTCCGCGAGCGCCACTTCATCGGTTTCGTAGTAAATCGCTGCAATCAAGACCGCCAGCCCGCTACCGGGGTGGGATTTTTCACCGAGTTGTTGCTGGGCAAAGGCATGCGCATCAATCGCTTCGCGCATGGCCTCGTAATGAAATCCCTGACGCGCATAATTCACCGCAATCATCGACCGCACCCAGGACTGCCCCCAGGGGCTGCCATAGGCTTCGAAGTGATCGTGCGCGCGAATCAGTGCGTCGTTGGCGACCTGAAATTGCGACGCGCATTTCGCACAAAAGCCTTTGACCAACCAGGCAAAGCCGAGCTCGTAATGGTAGTCGTTACTGTTCTGGTAGTGCGCAATATCATTCCACTGTGCCAGCCAACGGGTAATATCCGGTTCGACTTTCAGGGCATCATCCTGCAATGCCATGGTGCAACAATAAATGAGTTCCAGGGTGCGCCCCAATTCGCGACGGGTCGCTTCATCATACTGAGGGCGGTCGTTATTAAGCAGCGCGATTTGTTCTGCGGCGGCGAGATAATGGCGCCCCATGCTGAGAGCCACGATGCAGCCCAGGCGCACACGAGGCTGATGACGGATGATCGCTTCAGGCAAGTGCCGGAACCATTGCAGATAGGTTTGGTGCCGCCCCTGACGGATCACCGTGGTCGGCAGGATTTCTTCCATCCATTCGGCTGCGCTCGGCAATGCATTCGCCTGCAATGCCAGCTCGATGGCCTGTTCCAGACGCCCTGCGGCGTGCAGGCCCCGGGCCGCCGTCATGCGCACGGCGGCGATATCGGTGTCGCTCAGCTCCCACTGCGCGCGCTTGCGCAGAAACACCGAAAACAATTGATGAAAGCGAAACCAGCGCCCTTCCCGATCCACGGGTGTGACAAACCATTGCTGACGGATAATTTCGGGAATTGCTGCGTCTGAGGCGGTCTGGTCGCTGAGCAGTCGACACAATTCGGCATTGAAATCCTCGGTCAACGACAGCCGTAACAGCAGGCGCCTTAGTGACGGCGTTTGTTGTTCATACACCCGCTCAACGAAATAACGTTCAAATGCCATTTGGCCGTGCGTCACTTCGTTGACAAAATTTTGCAGGCTGTCGTTATCGGTGCATTGCTGGGCAGCAAAACGAATCGCGGTGGGCCAGCCTTCGCTCAAGGTATCAAGATGTTCCAGCAACGCATCGGAAGGCAGGGGCTTTTGCTGCAACGCAAACAACGCACGGATGTCGCTGTGACTGAAACGCAAGGCACGCTGGTCAATGACCGACACCTGTTGTTCCAATAACAAATGCGCATAGGAAAACGTCGGCGCGGCGGTGGTCGTGACCACGATCTGAAAATCCGGCGCGGTATGGCGAATCAACAGATCCAGCACTTCCAGCGCCCCGGGGTCAGTGAGCAGATCAGCATCATTGAGGCACAGGCGTCGAACCTCACAGGCGTTGAGACTGTCGATCAGTGAATAAATCCACGGCGTCATCGAGGGAGGGGCGAAACCATCGAGGTATTCCGGAATCCGCACATTCGCCACATGGGGCAAACGGCGCAACCCGGCACTCAGCTTATGCAGCAGCCTGACCGGATCGTTATCGGCCTGGCGCAATGACACCCACAAGGAAAGGGTCGGCGCCTGCTGGTGGATCTGGCTCAACAACACGGTTTTGCCATACCCGGGCGGCGCCTGTATCAGGCAGAGCTTGCGCGATTGGGCGCACCACTGCTCGACCAGCCTGGCGCGAGGCAACAGGCCGCTGAAGGAAGGCGGTACGATATCGGTATCATCAAACGCAGGAGCTGACATGCACGATCTCACCAGGAACGCCGCAGCGCCAGAGGGAAACCGTGCAAGTATAGCTTAGCCATCAACCCGTCGCGTGTGGCCGCCCGTCAGTCTGCTGGCTCGAAATCCCCCTTTGAGGCAGAACAATCCGGGCAGGTCCAATCTGCCGGAATGTCCTCCCAGCGCGTGCCCGGCGGAAAGCCCTCATCGGGCCAACCGAGGGCTTCGTCGTAAACCAGACCGCAGGTGATGCACACGTATTGTCGAAAGCCGCTCATGCTGCCCCCTCTTCCACTGGCACGAAATCCGGCTTTTCCCGCACGAAACACTCCGGGCACGGAAAGTCCTCGGGAATGGATTCCCAGCGCGTACCGGCAGGATAGCCCTCGCGTTCGCATCCCGTCGCTTCGTCGTAAACGTAACCACAATCAGGGCACTGAAATTTCGCCATGGCATTGTTCTCCTTCACGCATTCACACGATGGTAGCGCGCAAACAAGGTATCGCGTTGCGCCGGATCCATATTCACCTTGTTCATGTCACCACCGGCCCAGGCCACCACGCGCGGATCCATGATCGAACGCCAGGCCGGGGGAATCATGGCCAGCGCCATCATCACCGGATACCCGTGCGGCAGTTGCGGCGCATCCTGATAATCCCGCAAAAACTGATAGGCACGCGTCGGGTGCGCATGATGATCGGAATGGCGCTGCAGGTGCAGCGTTAGCAGGTTGGACGCCTTGTAATTGCTGTTCCAGGAATGATGCGGCTGGCAGCGCTCATAACGGCCATCCTGTTTTTTCTGGCGCAGCAAGCCATAATGCTCGATGAAATTGGCCATCGTCAGCTGTGTCCACCCGAAGGCAGCAGTCACCAGCAGGAAAGGCAAAGCCATCCAGCCAAAGGCCAACGTCATGGCCACATAGGCCACTGCCGTGATCGCCACCACCTGCAACAGCTCGTTATGGAACGACAGCACACTGCGCTGTTGACGCTTGAGGCGCTCGGCTTCGAGGGTCCAGCCCCGTTTGGCAGCGCCGGGCAATTCACGCAGGGCGAACGTGTAAAGCGTCTCGCCCATACGCGAGGACGCCGGGTCTTCGGGGGTGGAGACATCCTTGTGATGCCCCTTGTTATGCTCGATATTGAAATGCGCATAACCGCTGACCGCCGAACAGATCTTTGCTGCCAGCACCTGCGGCGCATCACTGAGTTTGTGCCCCAGTTCATGGCTCATGGTCAGCCCCACGGCATGCATGCAGCCAACGCTGATGATCGCGCCCAGAATATTGAACCACGACCAGTCGCCGTGCATGACCGCGTAGGTCATGGCGATCAGCCCCGCCCACTGCCCGGCTGTCGCGATATAGAGAATGCGTTTGTAGTATTGCGCGTCGTTGTTCAACTGCGCTTCGTCGGCGTCTTCCGGATTGAAATCATCGTGCCCCATGATGAAATCCACCACCGGCACCACCACGTAGAAAATGACCGTCAGCAGCCAGAACCACTGGCCGGCACCGCTCTGCAGCGCCATGACAGCAGACAGCACCGTCACCAGTGGCACCAGAAAGGTGGCCAGATACCAATATTTCTTGTTGTGCGCCCAACGGTCGCGTTCAGGCGCGCGCTCGATGGCGCTGGCGACCGTGTCGGCCAAAGGTTGGTCTGGCAGCGGCTGCGCTGGAAAGGATGGTGGAACACCCATGGCGAATTCTCCTGTGCTTGGGGGGATACAGTCAGTATCAGTATCGCAAGCCCCCCACCCGCGCGCCCCTACCGAAAGTTAGGATTTGCAGGCCAAGCCAGGACGCCAGAAACAAGAACCCCGCCGAAGCGGGGTTCTTGTCTTGCACGTATGCGCCTTCGTGAGCTTACTTCTTGACGTAGAAACTCAGCGACGCACAGTTCGTGTCTTCTACCAGCAGCGCCGTGCGTGAGCACACCATGATCGAATGCAAGCCGGCACTCAGACCGTACAGCTTGATGCTCTTGCGCTCCTTCCAGGGGGAGAAGAACGCGCCATCGAGACTGTAACGGTACTGCAGGTTGCCTTCCGACGGGTTGTAGCCATCGAGCGCAATGGTCACGACATTGCCCGATACATCCACCGCCGAGGCAGCGCGGGCACTGCTGGTTCCCGAGGTGGTCGACACGGTGCTGTTCTTCACGTAAGCCGAGGTGGACGGGGCCGGTGCCGACGCCGTCGTGCTGGCCTTGACCATGCTGGCCACGATACCGATGAAATTGGCGTTGGTATCGGTCACCCAGATTTCACCCAGACTCAAACCGTAGCCTTCAAAGCTGGGCAGCGGAATCGCACCGATCATGCCCATCACCACTGGCAACACCTTCGGTGTCAGCTCATCCATGAAGCCCTGCGCCAGCGTTTCGGACAGGATCAGCGTGCTGGCCTTGTCGATGGAGCGGATCTTGATGCGCGGGGTACCGGCAAATTCAATCGCCAGCGCATTGTTGTCAGTGACACCGAGGTCGGCCGTTGCTTCCACATCGATGGTGGCGCCCATCACCAGTTTCAGCGTATTGCTCGCATCCACCGTGGCGTCGAGGGCCAGATACAGATCCTGTATGCGGAAGGTCGCCAGGCCATTGGAAGCTTTCACCAATTCCAGCGTCGGTGCAGACGTCGGTACCAGCCGCACACGCAGGTTGTCGTTGGCATTGACGCCCGCGACATCACCGATGCCCGGCAGATCGTTTTCGGTCAGCGAGATGTTGAGCATGCCCGAGGCCGTGGCTGCCGCCAGTGCCTGGTTGATCATGTTCTGCGACATCATGATGCCGATGTCCTTGGTCACGCCGGTAGGCGAGGTGTTGGTAGCGGTCGGCACCGCGCCCATGTCCTTCCACAGCGAGCCGACGATTTTTGGCCCATTAGTGGTAACGTTAGCCAGGCGTGCTCCCAGCGAAATATTCAGGCCGTTGCTCGGCGTCGCAATCGTGCTCGGCAGAATGGCCGGCTTCAATTGGTTGCCATTGATTTCTATCAGCATGCTGCTGGGGAAGGTATCGACCATTTCCGCCATTTTTGCCGGCAGGATCTGCTTGAGTTGTTCTGCCAGAATCCACTCAACAATGCCCTTGAAAGCATTCAGGAACGGGCTGACCAGCCAGCTCGGCAACACGCCGACGCTCGCACTCAAGGTGCCCAGACTCAACGACAGATTGCTGATGGTCACATTGATTTTGTTGCCGGCCGCCACACTGACTTTCGCCGATGCGCTGAACGTGGCGCTGGAGGCAGTGGCCTCACCATCGATGGTCGAGGTCCAGCCGATCAGCGGGTAAATCACCACCGCGTATTTCGCCCACACCCCCGTCATGGTGCCGCTCACTCCCAACGTGCCATCGCCTGCGGCCTGCACCGCCAGATTGAGGTCGACATTTTTCAGGGTGGCATCATTGACGTTGATGTCATAGCAGCTGCCCAAAATGCACTCGTGCTTCATCGGGTTCATGCCGGAAATCAATTTGCCCAGCGCAGAACTCTTCAACACGTTCTCGACTTCGTCGGTGACGAAGTTCAGGCCATTGCGATTGATGCGTACGCTGACGCTGTCCGTAACGTTGACACTGGGGCGCGCGAACTTTTGCGTGCGCACCTTGTTGTTGTTATCGGTGGCCACGAAGGTCACATAAGTGGCGTTCGCAATATTCATGTTGAAGGTATTGCCGGATGCCAACGTCATGGCCGTGCCGTTCACGGTGACGGTTTTCACGCCCGAGGGATCTTCAACATAGCCCTGGATATTGAGCTGGCCGCCCTCGGTCACCTTGGTGATGTGCACCATCGGGCCGGAAATGTCATAGATGAACTTTACCGTCGGCGTGACCGGATTGGTGACCCGCAAAAAGTTTTCGCCGTCACGCAGATAAGACGCAATGCTACCTGCGCTCGCCGTTGCCCCCGTGCTGGTCACGGTCAGCAAGGAGGTAATGTCGCGGTCATTGAGGCTGACCGTCAGCACATCCGGCTGCCCCTTGGGAAAGCTCAATTGCACCTCTGGTGGCGTCAGGTAAACCGTTCCCGCCGTCGGGTTGGTGACGGTGACCGATTTACAGGCCGTCAGAAACAGCGCGAACAGCGTTACCAGAAACAGGTGGCGCACATCGATTCGCATTCAGGGACCTCCGGGGGGATTATTCTTTTGATCTTCAGACAGGCATGCCGAGACCGATCAAATATTGATCATTTCTTATACAGGGGATAATAGGAAGGGGGTGCGCCTAATACAATTCACTCCCGTGTTATACGGGGCAAAAACTACAATTCTTTACGAAGTGTTACCTGCATCACAAAAAGACCAAACGGTCTGTCATAAAAAGAGAAATCGTTAGCTGTTTTACGCTTCCCACCCGTGCAAGCCACTTATCCGCACTCGCAAGCCGCTATTGGCACAACCGTCCTATTCTTATCCCGGCCCGTCTGGGGTATGATGCGTGAAAACAATAATGAACAAGCAGTCACAGGACAGAGGGATCTCTGCCATGAAAGTCGTTTCTCTTTTTGACGCGCCCTCGCGCCCTCGCTTCAATGCGTTTTCTCCACTCCTGGCGCTCCTGTTCTGCAGTGTGCTGCTTACCGGTTGCGGTGGCTTCAGCAAAGACAAATACTGGCCGGAGCGCGACCGCGGCAATCAATCGACACCTGGCAATCAATCGACGCCAGACAATCCTGACACGACACCCGACATCCCCGAAGACGACGATGATTCCGCTTCGTCACCGGATGACGATACATCCGGCAACGAAACGCCGGACGACGACACGCCTGTAGATGACGATGCAGACAATGACGCCGGCGTCGACACGGATGATGAGACTCCCAGCGACCCTGACGACACCCCTGACACAGGAGAGGGTGAAACACCGCCTGATGACACGTCAGACGACGAAGAAGGCGATGGTGATACCCCGCCTGATACCGGTGACGGCGAAACACCACCCGATGGCTCGACCGAAGAGCCCGTCACCCCCATTGCCAGTTGCGTGACCGGCGGCGAAGCACGCGCCACCGAGATCGCTGATGCGAACTTCCAGTTGCGTGGCCCCAATCCCGTCGGCGGCGCCGGTGACTTCCTGCTGACCAATGAACGCGCCGCATTCGTCATTACCGGCATCGGCCCGCAGAAGACCTACTACCACTACAACGGCATCCTGGTAGACGCCGTTGCACTTCAGTCGTGCCAGCAACGGGTCGACGAGAACTTCTTCGAAATGCCACTGATGGTGTCGCGCCTGAATTTTGCCCACCAGCCGTTGTCTATTTTCCGCGCCTTCAATGCGGAACGCGTCGAGGTCATCAACGACGGCAGTGACGGACGCGCCGCCATCGTCCGCGCTACCGGTCACGACGACACCTACTGGCTGCTGGAAATGGAACTGCTCGCGCGCGCCGTGCTCGATGGCTTGTCCAAACACCGCAGCGAATCTCTCGGTTTGGCCATTGAAGTCGATTACATCCTGGAACCCGGCTCCCCGACCCTGAAAGTCGAATACCGGCTGACCAATGAAACGGCGGCTTACAACAGCCTGTCGATGGCCTTTGTTCTGCTTTCCGCCGGGGGTGGACCCGAACTCAACACCTTCTCGACCTTCGATCTCAGCGCCGAAGGCCTTGACCTGCAATATGGCCTGCCCTGGGTCAGCGCCAGCGATGCGCGCAGCACCTATGTGTACGGCGCCAATTCCGACGTATTGACCACCACCCATATTGCCGGCGTCGACGCTCTGTTTGACGCCCGCCAGTTCGGCAATACCTGGCTCGGACAGTTGCTCGACCCGCATGGCTGGCCACGCGATACCCTCCAGAAAGACTTTTACGTGACGGTCACCGAGGGTGATGAGCTGGAGGCCATCCAGGATCACCTCGCCAGCACGCCGCCAGCCCTGCGCACCATCACCACCCCGGTCGAGGGACGTGTTACCGACGAAAACGGCACCCCGCTGGCAGGGGTAAAGATCGAGTTCCAGACCCTCAAGCAGGTGGTGCTCAAAGACTGGCCCTGGGAAACGTTTCTCTCCACTTACACGGATGCTGAGGGCCGCTTCGGAGGTGACGTTCCGTTACTGACTTATTTACCCTCCAACCAACCGTACCGCGTCATGGCGTCGATTGATGGGCGTGCCCCCGTTGGGCCCATCGCCCTGGAACCGCATGAGCTCAACAACATCGAAGTCCGCATGGCCGGCGCAGGCGAAATCGCCTACCACATCGAGGATCAGGACGGTGCCGCCTCACCGGCACGTATTTCCCTCTATCAGGCAGGTAATTTCGTCAAACGCGTCTACAGCGCGACCGGGGAAGGACGCATGGCCGTGCCGCCCGGCAATTACGAGATCGGTGTCTCCCGCGGGTTTGAATACAGCATCGTCGAGCAGACACTGACCGTGACCCCGGGTACTCCCGCCACCATCAACGCCACCCTGGAACATCTGGTCGACACCACGGGCTATCTCAGTTTCGATGCCCACGTGCATTCCGACCCCAGCCCCGACAGTTATGTGTCGAAGGCCGATCGCATCCGCACGGCCGCCGCCACCGGCCTGGAAGTCGTGGTCGCCACCGACCACGAGATCATCACCGACTTGCGGCCGGCGGTACGCGAGGTTGGCGCCGATGACTTCGTCGCCACCGTGATCGGCCAGGAAGTGACCGCCGGTATTCCCAATCACACCATCGCCTACCCGCTCAGGCTCGACCCCAATGCCACGCCCAGACGCCAGTTCGTCTCCTGGCATGGGCACGATATTGCCGAGATCTTCGCCGAGGAAGCACGAAGAGGCGCCTTTGTTCGCACCTTTGCACATCCGCGCAGTGACTATCTCAACCTGATCCAGTGGAACCGCCTGACCGGCGCCCCCGATCTGACCGATCCCACGCGACTGGGCTTTGGCCCCGATGCGCAACTGTGGTCGTGGGATTTCGAAGCCGTGGAATTCATGAACGGGCCCAGCCGGGTGTTCAGCAGTGGTTTGTTCGACGACTGGATGAGCTTTATCAACCATGGCCACCGCATCACCGCCACCGGTGCCAGCGATGTGCACGGGTTCGAACTGCCGGGAACCCCGCGCAATTACTTTCCGTCAGGCAGTGACAACCCGCGCCGATTCAATGAGCAGGAAATGATTGGTGCGGTATTGCGCGGCAATCTGCTGGTCAGCACCGGCGCCTTTGCCCGCCTCCGCGCCAACGACAGCGCCGACATGGGCGACACCGTGACGGATACCGATGGCCAATTGGCGCTGTCGGTACAAGTGCAGTCGCTGCCCGAAGTGGATGTCAGCGATCTGCGGGTGTACGTCAATTGCGATGAAACCCTGCGCCAACCCACCACCGCTGCCAGCGGTCGGGTCGTCAAGTTCGACGGCGTGTTGGATGTGCCCCTGCCCGCCGGGCGTGACGCCCATGTCGTGGTACAGGGCTTTGGCACCCAGCGTTACCCACGGGAACTGCCGCAGTTCGATCCGGCCGAGGTGCCACGCTTCACGGCCAATGCGATCTACGTCGATGGCGACGGCGATGGTCAGTTCACAGCACCCGGCGGCAAGAGCTGCAGCCGCTGACCCTGTTTCCTTGCTGGCCGCGCAGCAGTCCAGTGGCTGCTGCGCTGACTCCAGCCGCACCGTTGCGAATTCGCGTTCTCAACAGGCGGATCGCAGACACGGCCACTGGTTCAGTGCGGTTCCCTGTGGCCGTTGGGCATTCCGGGCAACTTTGAACGCGTTGTCTATACTGATTTGGTAATCCCCAGACAGGACAGCGTCGTGAAAAAGGCCTTTCTACTCCTGACAGCACTCGCCAGCAGCATCCTCTGCAACAGCATCGCATGTAACAGCGCGCTCGCCGATACGGTCACCATTCGTGCCGATCACTGGTACCCGATGAATGGCACTCCCGGTGCATCCAATCCCGGATTCATGATTGAAATTGCCCAGCAAACCCTCGCCAAGGGCGGGCACACCGTCGATTACGCGTTGATGCCCTGGGAACGCGCCGTGTATTCCGCGCAAAAAGGCCAGATCGACTGCGTGGTGGGTGCCTACAAGAGTGATGCACCTGATCTGCTGTTTCCCGAGAACAGTCAGGGGGTGGACACGGTCGAAGCCTACGTCAACAAAGGTTCCCCCTGGCGCTTTACGACGCTCGACGCGCTCAAGAGCGTGAAGCTCGGTGCCATTTCCGGCTATGGCTACGGTGACGAGGTTGATGCCTACATCGAGAAAAATCCGCAACTGGTTCAGCTGACCGTGGGGGAAACAGCGCTCGAACAAAACATCAAAAAATTATCTGCCAAGCGCATTGATGTGCTGATCGAGTCCCCGGCGGTATTCAATGCAAAACTCAAGGACTTGAAGCTCGAAGGCAAGTTCGACGAGGCAGGCATGCTCTCCAGCATCGAAAATCTCTACATCGCTTGCACACCCGTCAAGGAGAGCTCGAAAACCTACGTGAAACTCATCAGCGACGGTACCGAAGCCTTGCGCCAGAGTGGCGAGTTGGCAAAGATCCTCGAAAAATACGGGCTGAAGGACTGGAAATAAGCAGGCACGCTCCTTATGTTGAAGTCGCTGAGCGCCAAGCTCAATGTTACCCTGGTGTGCGTCACCACCCTCATGCTGGGCGCTGCCGGCGCCTGGAATACCCAGCACCTGCGAACACTCGAAACCGAGCGGCTGGAGCAGGATGCCAGCACCATTCTCAAGCGTCTTGATGCCACCCTGCCGCAAGCCCTGTGGGATTTTTCCGCCGAACAAGCAGTGAAAGTCATCCGTGGCGAGCTGCATCACCCCTCGCTGCTCGCCATCCGCGTGCTCGATGTCGAAGGCAATGAATTCACCCAGGGGCTTAGCGAAGCCAATGGGGTCACCGCCCTTCCCGCCCACGCCATTGAACGCAGCGTACCCCTCAATTATCAGGATGGCAGCACCAGCAACAAGGTCGGCTCGGTAACGCTCTACATGACGGACGCCCCGATCCAGGCGCGCCTCAAGGATGCCGTTATCACCCGCTTCATCGAAATCATCGTGCTCGACATCCTGCTATCGCTGGCACTGGCGTTTTCGCTGGGCAAACTGGTCATGTCGCCCTTGCAGCGCGTGCTCGAAAACCTCAACAGCATTGCCCGCGAACGCGATCTCGGCCGCCGCATCGAATATCGCTCTGCCGATGAGCTGGGCCAACTGGCCGGTGGCATCAATGCCTTCCTCAACGACATCAATACGGTCGTTACCGAAATCAATCACGCCACCGGCAAGCTCATGTCGGTCGCCCATCAAGCCAGCGAATCGCAAGACAAGCTGCAGGAAGAAATGACACGCCAACAGTTCGCCATCGACATGCTCACGACCGCGCTGCACGAAATCGGTATCAGCGCACGCAATGTCGCCCACAACAGTAACGACACCGCCAAGCTGGTCAGTACCGCCCAACGCGAAACCGCCACCGGGCTCAAGCAGGTGGAAATGGCCACCGACACCACCACCAACCTCACCAAGGAAGTAGGCCGCTCGGCGGAAGCCATTGATCAGTTGCGCCAGAAAGTGGATACGATTTCTGTAGTACTCGATGTCATTCGCGATGTCGCCGAACAAACCAATCTGCTGGCACTCAACGCATCCATCGAAGCGGCCCGCGCCGGCGATCAGGGGCGCGGCTTCGCGGTGGTGGCCGACGAGGTGCGCTCACTGGCCAGCCGCACGCAACAATCCACCCGCCAGATCAGCATGAGCCTGGAAGACCTGCACCATTCCACCGAGAAAACGGTGGTCACCATGCGCGAAAGCCTGCCCATGGCCACCATCAGCATCGAGAACGCCAGAGATGCAGGGCAGTCGATCAACCGTATTCTCGAGAGCGTCAACAAGATCCTCGAACAAGCCCAACAGATCGCCTCGGCAGCCGAGCAGCAGAGCGCATCGCTTAGCGAAATCGACCAGAGTGTCTCGAATATCAATAACGTGCTGGATCACACACTTGAAGTGGCAGAAACGACCCGGAGGTTCAATCATGACCTGGTGGATACCGTATCCAATCTGCAAAAACTTACTGTAAGATTCAAGACCTTATAAAAACGAGGGAGCGCCAGACGCTCCCCAATGCCACCGGACGGTGTTTCACGCCGCAGGACGCTACCTTGACCAAGAATTACCCGCTGACCCTCACGCCCCACCGCACACTTGCCCGCAATACGAGCGGGCGCGATTTCTTCGTGGGCGACATTCATGGCCATTACACCCACCTGCTGGAGCAACTTGCAGGCGTGGATTTTGACCCGACCCGGGATCGGCTGATCGCCGTGGGGGATCTCATCGATCGTGGCAGCGAAAACCTGCAGGTGCTGGCACTCCTCGACCAACCCTGGTTTTTCTCGGTGCTGGGCAATCACGAAATCATGATGCTGGAATGGCTGCTGGGCGATGCTCCGCATTACTACCGCATGCAGGCCATGAATGGCGGCGACTGGCTGGGCGAAGTCGATGACGAGTCGCTACGCCACCATGCTGCAACGCTGGCCCTGAAGTGCCCGCTGGCGTTCACCATTGACACCGCACTGGGAAGCGTGGGGGTTTGTCACACCGACCCCCTGCTGGCCGACTGGCAAGTAATGCAAACGTTTTCCCTCGATGATTTCAATGCCGAACTCGCCTGCCTGTGGTCACGCCAGCGCTATCATCATGTGAAGATGAAGCATCCGCTGAGCCCGATTGAGCATGTGGACTACGTAGTGTGTGGGCATGTCGCCTGCGAACGGCCGGTCTGGGCCGGGAATCAGGTGTTCATTGACACGAAGTATCGGGGGGGTGCGTTGACGGTACAGACGATGGAGGGGTTGTTGGGAGGGTGAAAGAGGTTGCGACGGGCATCGCAACCCCTCAATGTGAACGTTACTACTGACCACACCCGGCATAAATCTCATCCAGCACAACCTGCTGCTGGAATTCGGCCCAGGTGTAATGCTGGTCATCGACATACACGCCACCGGCAACAAATGACAAGGTCACGCTGCTGCCATCGGTCGCCTCGATTGTATAGCTGCCATCATACGGGTAGCCATTGTTGTAACCTTCCCGATAACGGATGGGGTCAGTGGTCGTTATCGTCAGGTTACCCTGAAAAATCCAGGTACCGGAGGTAAACCGCATCTGACCGTTTTCGCTGAACGTTGCTTCATCTCCCTCCAGACTGATATCGCTCTCGATGTCGTAATCACCCGTAAAATTGCCGGTCCGGCCATCACAACGATAGCTCGTGGCGAATTGCATGCGGGTTTCGCCATGTTCACCCGTGTCGGTGTAATTGCCAACCGCACTGCCATCGAGCGTGTCAGCGATCAGATCGCCATTGCCAAAACGGGTTTCGAAGCGGATGTCATAACTGTTCACGAAGTCATATTCCGCACCAGGATCGTCGCTGAAGTCCTGGTCGGTGATCGAGCCATTGATATAAAACGAGGCGTCATCGTTGAGTTCAACCACACACTCCTCATATCGCTGCTCCCCGGTATCCTCATCAAACAGCAGGCGCCCGGTGCTGCAATACCACGGCACTTCTTCGGCGGCACGTGCAACGGCGCGTGCAGCGCGAGCACGAGCAACGGCCTTGTCGGCGCGAGTCATGAGGGGCGCCGAGGTTTCATCCTCACCGCTTAAATCATCCAGTGAATCGGGCGCACCCACGTGCCCCATCACAGCGGCAACGATCTGTGTCTGGTTCTGGGAATTGATGGAACGTGACGACGACGAGGCCTTGCCGCCACCACCACCGCCACCGCCACCACAGGCCACGAGACTTGATGCGGCCACGGCAGCGATCAGCAAATAGCCCGCGCGCAATGGGAAAAATGTGTTCATAAACCCTCCTTAGCTTTTGTATTCGTGAGGGTCGCCGAGCGGCGACTTGGCCCGCATCCTACCAAACGGGCCTGAGCCACGCCCATAAAAAAACCCGCTCAAGGCGGGTTTTTCTACGCGAATTGCGATGTGGATCAGGTGGGATTCTCGACGATGTCCCCTACCTTGATCACGGATTGCGCACGCAGGATCAATCCATAACTGACCTTCTCGAAGGTGCGGAACACGATCAGCACGCCACGACGCTCGTTGGGGAGCTTGACCATTTCATCGGTGCGGCGATCCTTGACCGTCTCGCCCAGCCCCTTGATGGTGAGGACATCACCGACCGCCAGCCCTTCCCGCTCGCCACGGTTGAGCACGACGACGTCGTACTGGCTCACGTTACGGACGCCACTGAACACGTGAATGATGTGGCCATTGATATCGGTCGCCGGGGGCTTGGGGTAGAAAATCGATTCCACCTTGCGCTCTTCGGTTTCGATGAGGCGATCATCTACCCGCACGTCAGCCGTCGACGCCACAATCTTGAAGCGGGCGACATCCTCTTCGTTGTGCTCAAAGCGGGCCGTGCCCAGATCGATCACGCCAAAGCCCAGAAACTCCTTGGTGTCAGGGTCGAGGTAATTGACCCCTTCCCGATAAATGCCATAGCTGGCCGCTGCTTGTGACCAGTCGCCACGGGCATACATATAATCCCCTGACCCCATCGCGATGTGCTTTTCATCACCCGCCAGCACATAGGGTGCGGCTTTGACTTCTTCCTGGGTGAGCACGCGGTTGCCCACCAGGAACGGGCTGATCGCGTCCAGCGGAATCGCAGGAATCGGCGTTGCCAGTGGGGTGATCTTGGCTTTCGGGCTCAGCTTGTAGGTGCCGGCATTGGGGCCACGCGTGACGCGCAAGGTCGGTTTGCCATCGACATAAACGAGCGACAGCACATCCCCCGGGTAGATCAAATGCGGGTTCTCGATTTGCGGGTTGGCCTGCCACAATTCGGGCCAGTGCCAGGGCTTGTCGAGGAACTTGCCCGAAATGTCCCACAAGGTATCGCCCCGTTTCACGACATAGGAATCCGGGTGGTCGGGTTTCACATCCAACCCGAAGGCCTGCAGGCTGGCGCCCATCGCGGCCACACCCATGAAACGGAGAAAAGTTTTCATCATGACGGGAATCCCTTTATCATTATTCGCAGACGATGAATGGCGCGGGCGCTGGCCCTCAGCCTGAATCATGTTAGGTTACGCTTAACTATAGACGCTTTCTGCAGATGCTCGCACGATTTTGCATGCCTATGCAGTGCGTATGCAGGGCGGGCGCCGCCTTCTATCATTCATTCTGGACCCACATTAACGGCACTCTCAAGATGGCCCTTCTGGATATTCTCGAATTTCCCGACCCACGTCTGCGTACCAAAGCGAAGCCGGTCACACAGGTGGACGACAGCATCCGCAAGCTGACGCAGGACATGCTCGAAACCATGTACCATGCGCCGGGCATCGGCCTTGCTGCAACCCAGGTCAACGTGCACAAACAGATCATTGTCATCGACCTCTCCGAAGACAAAACGCAGCCGCAGGTATTCATCAACCCCGTGATCACGCCTGTGACCGGCGAGAAGGAATATGAAGAGGGTTGCCTGTCGGTGCCCGGTTTTCACGAGAAAGTCGTGCGGCCCGATGTCATCCGCGTGAGTGCACTCGATGCCCAGGGCAAGCCTTTCGAGATGGAATGCAGCGGCCTGCTGTCGGTCTGCCTGCAACATGAAATGGATCACCTGAGTGGCGTGCTGTTTGTCGACCACATTTCCAAGCTCAAACGTGACCGTATCCGTCGCAAGCTGGAGAAAACCCAGCGCGAAGCCGCGCCGCGTTCCTGACCCAGAGCCGAGGCAGACCAAAACGGTCGCCCCCACCTTTATCGAGACGAAATGACTGAGCCGAAACAAACCTTGCCGCAGACACCCTTGAGAGTGGTGTTTGCCGGCACCCCCGACTTTGCCGCCAGTGTGCTGGCGGCCCTGCTCGCCCCTCAACAGGCAGGCCCCTCCCACCAGATCATTGCCTGTTACACCCAACCCGACCGCCCTGCCGGTCGCGGCCGCAAGCTCACGCCCAGCCCGGTCAAGGCCATAGCACTGACGCACGACATTCCGGTCTATCAACCGCTGAATTTCAAAGCGCAGGAAGACGTCGATGCCCTCGCGGCACTGCAACCGGATCTCATGATCGTGGTGGCGTATGGGCTGATCCTGCCGCAGCGCGTGCTGGATATTCCGACACTGGGTTGCATCAACGTGCATGCCTCGTTGCTGCCACGCTGGCGCGGCGCGGCACCGATCCAGCGTTCACTGATCGAGGGGGATGCCGAGACGGGTATTACCCTGATGCAGATGGAGGCTGGCCTGGACACCGGCCCCATGCTGGTCAAGGTGGCCACGCCCATTGCCGTCGACGAAACGGGCGGCCAGTTACATGATCGCCTGGCCGTGCTGGGGGCCAAGGCCATGGTGGATCTGGTGGTTCAGATTGCCGCACAGGGAATGCCCCCCGCCGACGTGCAGGACCACGCGCTTGCGACCTACGCCCACAAACTCAGCAAGGAAGAAGGCCAGCTCGACTGGGCCCAGCCCGCCGCTGCGCTTTCCCGCAAGATACGCGGCTTGAATCCGTGGCCGGTCGCCTACAGCCAACGCCAGGGCGAGACCGTGCGCGTCTGGAACGCAACGCCGTCCATCGGTGGCGGCGACGGGCATCCCGGCAGTGCGCTCCCCGGTACCATCCTCACGGCCGACAAGAGTGGCATCGCGGTGCAGACCGGTGACGGTGTGCTGGTGCTCACCGAGCTGCAACTCCCCGGCGGGAAAGCCCTGCCGGCCCGCGACATACTCAACAGCCGTGCCGCCTGGTTCGCACCGGGCGAATGCTTCGGGGTAGATAACAGCACTTCGGGCGGAGACGCATCCCAAGGAGAGCCGGCATGAGTCAGGCCGCCCAGGTTCGCGCCACCGCCGCGCAAGTGCTGATGCAGGTGTTGCCCTTGGGCAACCGCAAGGATCAGGCCCTGCGCGCCCTCAATGACGTGCTGCCCGCCGCGCAGGAACGGCTTCCCGAGCTTGAGCGCAAGCTGGCACAGGAACTCTGCTACGGCGTGTGTCGCTGGTATACCCGCCTCGACAAGCTGCTGTCGAAACTGCTGGAACACCCCCTCAAATCCCGCGACGAAGATATCCATGCCCTGCTGCTGATCGGTCTCTACCAGCTGCTGTACATGCGCATTCCCGATCACGCGGCCATCAGCGAAACCGTTGAAGCGGTGCGCCAGCTCGGAAAAACCTGGGCGGTCAAACTGGTCAACGGTGTGCTGCGCCGCGCCCAGCGTGAAAAATCCACGCTCGAAGGCCAGCTGCCTGCCAGTGAAGCGCTCGATACCGCCCATCCTCAGTGGCTGATTGACGCGTTGAAAGCGGCCTGGCCCGAACATCTGCATGGCATCCTGCAAGCCAACAACCAGCAGGCGCCACTCACCCTGCGCGTGAATATGCGCAAGGTCAGTCGTGAGCAGTACATGGCCGCGCTGCGCGAACGCAATATCGCCGCCTCACTGTGCGATCATTCACCCGCCGGAATTCGTCTGGAGCGTTCGCACAATGTGCCACAGCTGCCGGGCTACGACGAAGGCTGGTTTTCGGTGCAGGATGAAGCCGCGCAACTGGCAGCAGTATTGCTGGCCCCGCAAGCCGGCGAGCGCGTGCTCGATGCCTGCGCCGCCCCCGGTGGCAAAACCACCCACCTGCTGGAAATGGCTGATATCGACTGCGTGGCGATCGATGTTGATGAATTCCGCTGCCAACGCATTCACGAGAACCTGGCACGTCTGGGTCTGAGCGCTGATGTACAGGCACTGGGACTGGAAGCGTTTGCCGCGCAGGAAAACGTTGCGCCCTTTGACCGCATTTTGCTGGATGTGCCCTGCTCGGCCACCGGTATCATCCGTCGTCATCCGGATATCAAATGGTTGCGCCGTCGCACTGATATCAACACCCTTGCGGAACAACAACTGCAATTGCTGCAGATCGCATTCAATATGCTCAAGCCCGGTGGAACATTGCTGTATGCCACCTGTTCGGTGCTGCCGCAGGAGAACGAGCGAGTGGTCCTGAAGTTCGTCAAGGAAACGCCGGAAGCCACGCTGATGCCACTCAGCCTCGACGTGGGACATGCCGCCGGGGCCGGGAGACAGTTATTCCCGGGCGTGAACGGACATGACGGGTTTTATTTTGCGAAGTTGGTGCGGGGGACGGGTGAAGCAGAGGCGACAAGCGCCGGTGCTACAGGTGTTCATTCTGCCGGTGAATCCGCTGTTGCCATGATACAGCCGGCCAGTGGCGAATTGATTGTGTAGGTCACGGCCAGGGCGCTGAAGGTTTTAGCGGCTGGGCCAAACGAGTTCCGTCAATTTCCAGCAAAGGCTTGACGTTGAGAGGCAACCTTCAGTAGAACTGCAGGTCACTTCCTACACTCGACCACAATACCAAAATGCTTTCCAGAGAACAGATCCAATCCTTGGCGCCTGACGCTGCCTCGTTGAAGGCTGCTGAAAAGCTGATGAATGCAAGCAAGTGGCCGCTTCTGCAGTTTAACGACAAGGCCATTTGGGGCGAATGCCAGGGCAGCGGTGCCTCCCCCTATCAGAGTCGTATTGATCTCAATGGCCCAGCCTTCAAATGCTCTTGCCCCAGCCGCAAGTTTCCTTGCAAGCACGGACTCGCCCTGTTTCTGCTGCATGCAGAAAGAAAATCATCGTTTATTGAAACGGCCACGCCACCACCCTGGGTATCGGAATGGATCGATGCGCGCACCGACAAGGCCCAGAAGAAAATCGAAAACGTCAGCGCAACCAAACCGGTAGATGAAGCAGCCCAAGCACGAAGAGTTGAAAAGCGTGGGCAGAACATAGCCCAGGGTCTTGTCGAACTGCAACGCTGGCTGGAGGACGTCACTAGAGTAGGCATGGCAGATTTGCAAGGCAAACCCTATTCCTACTGGGATCATCTGGCAGCAAGAATGATCGACGCCCAAGCCAGTGCCTTGGCATTCAGGGTTCGTCTATTGGGTGAACGGGTAATGAAAGGTGCCCCGCATATTGAGGTCGCCGCCCTTTTTGCAGAACTAGCCTTATTGGTGGAAGCCGCCATTCGCGAGAAAAATCTGCCCCCGTTATTACAACAGGATATTCGAAGCCTTGTCGGTTGGACTCAGGCGCAGGAAGATCTGCTTCTTGAACCAGCCAACACTGATCAATGGTGGGTGTGGAGCCACCAGCTTCAGGAAGAAGACAAATTGATACGCCAAGACATCGTTCTACAAGGCTGTCAAAACGGGCAATTTGCGCGCATCATCCATTACGCGCATAGCACACAACGTAGCGCGTTGTTACAAGGATGGCTGCCTGGGCACTGCTATCAGGCAGATGCGCACTTTCATCCCGCCACGTTTGCGTTACGCGCTGTTTTGGTGAACCCCATTCAAATCCCGATGGCAGAGCCCCCTTCGCATACACTTTCCCTATCCATGATGGTTAAGCATTATCAACAGCAGCTACTTCAACAGCCATGGTTGGGAGAACGCCCCTATGTTCTCGAAGACGCCCTGCCCCGTATTGAGGGGGAACAGTTATTTCTGCATGGCAACGACACAGCCGTCAGGGTAACCATGTCATCACAAGCCAAGTGGCAGTTGCTGGCGTTGTCAGGGGGATACCCGGTCACCCTGTTTGGTGAATGGAATGGTGAGATATTTTTTCCCAAAAGTGTCGTGACAGAGCGCGACTTTTTTACGCTCGATACCACATTGCTGGGCGAGGGCTGACATGCAGGAATGGAACGCACTTTCGACACGGTTGGTGCTCGGCAGTGATGCCAACAGTACTCCTTTTACAACCGACGACCCGTCATTACAGGCTTTTTTCGACAAATTACGACCAGAGCCGCCCTCCCGCCAACTGGTTCTGGCGCTGGCTGGGTTGCAATGGATGCGAAAGCTTGGATCCACCTTCGGGCATGAAGCGATTACCCATACCACAGCCATACCAATAAAGGCCCTGCCATCCCCCGCTGTACGCGAAATCCTTCGGTCTGCTTTACGATCAAGGCAGAGTGAGCTTCTTCTTGAAACGCTTGGATTAATGAAGGCTCATCATCTTCAGATTCCACCAGACCTGTTGACGGATTGCTTCACCTGGTCAGAAACAGTGCCGAGAATACAATCTCTCGTCACAGCATTGGCGGGTGATCGCGGTGCCTGGCTCGCCAAGCAGAATCTTGCCTGGCACTTTGCCGCCAGCAAAGAAACAGACACACTGCAGGCTGAAGCACTCCTGTGGCAGCTGAAGGATCAACGCCTGAATGACCCTGACGGCTTCTATGCAATGCTACACAGTGTATGGGATGCACTCTCCGTCAAGGACAGACAAAATTTGCTTTCTGTATTGGATATCGCTCCCCACACGAATGATCTTCCATTCCTGCAACAATGTGCGCAGGATCGTAGCCAGGGGGTACGCCAAATCGCCGGTAAAATGCGTGCTCGACTAAAGGATTCGGCAGTCATTACCCTTGCGCAATCCGTCGTAGCAGCCCATGTAAGCATCGCTCGACGCGGTATTCTGCGCAGATCTGAATTAGAGATTGGTCTTCCGGAGAATTTTGACAAGGCATGGGATAGTTGGGGCATTCAGGAAAATCTGGAACACATCCCGACAGCAGGGAAGCTCGGCCGTAAAAGTGCCTGGCTGCACCAATGGCTAGCACTACTTTCGCCGCGTACGCTGGTTGAAGCGCTGGGCACGAATGCCGAAGACTATCTTTCGCTGGCCGCTAAATCAGATTACGCTGCCATGCTGTGTTCCGCATGGGCTCAGGCATCACTACTGCATACCGACGCAGACGCCCTGGCCATGGTGATGACGCGGGTACCCGATACGCAGCTGAATCTGTGGCTACAATCACTTTTGCCTCAAGCATTCGGCCCCTGTCACGAGATTTTGCTTTCGATTGCGCTCTCTCCGCCCACAGGAAATATCGCCATGCCTTTGCCTGACATTCTTCGTGCTGTCCATGACGCAGGCAAGATGCCACCCCGACTTTCACCGTTACTGTTGAAATACCTTACGCGAGACGCCGAAAGCATTTCTTATTCCTACGCCGGAATGCAGCAACGATTGAACGAATTGGCCTTCAATATCGATTTATCTCAGATCCCGGAATGGATCGCACAGCTTGAAGCCCGCTTGCCGGAAGGCCTGGAAGGTTGCCTGCGCTGGCTTCGAATTCGCCATCAATTGCATCTGGAGTTTTCTCAATGACGTCTGTACTGAGGCAGCATGCCGAGCAGCAATTTCACGAAGAACTGGACGCCATAGCTAATGTGGATAGCCGCCCTCGCCCCGCACAATGGAAGCTTTCCCCGTGGGGAGTGTGCACATACCTGATGGGAGGCACGCTTGACAACGGATTTATCGTGTCCCCCAAATATGTGGGGCAAAGGCGGCTCATGGAAATCGCGATTGCAACGCTCACCACAGATAGAGCGTTATTGCTCTATGGTGTTCCGGGCACAGCGAAATCATGGGTATCGGAACATCTGGCTGCCGCGATCAGTGGCAATTCAACCCTCGTCGTGCAAGGCACTGCTGGCACCAGCGAAGAAGCCATGCGTTATGGCTGGAATTATGCAGAACTGCTGGCGAAAGGTCCCAGCAAGAATGCGCTGGTGGAATCGCCGTTGATGCGAGCCATGCAACAAGGCAGTATTTGTCGTATCGAGGAACTCACCCGCATCCCTTCGGACGTACAAGACACGCTGATAACGGTATTGTCCGAAAAGCACCTTCCCATCGCAGAACTCAATGATGAGGTTCAGGCGCAACAAGGTTTCAATGTCATCGCCACAGCAAACAACCGGGACAAAGGCGTCAATGAACTGTCAAGTGCGCTGAAGCGTCGCTTCAACACCATTATTCTTCCCACGCCGGCCACACTCGAAGAGGAAGTCAGCATCGTTGAGAAGCGCGTGAAGGATATGGGCAAGGCACTACAGTTGCCGACCGAAATCAACGCGATCGCTGAAATCCAGAAATTGGTGACCATTTTCAGGGAGCTACGCAGCGGCGTTACAATCGACGGGAAAGACAAAATTAAATCTCCCAGTGGTACGCTGAGCACCGCAGAAGCGATATCGGTCATGAACAGCAGCATCAGCCTTTCGATACATTTTGGCACTGGGCATCCCGACGCATCGGACATGGCTTCAGGCCTTATCGGTGCGATCGTCAAGGATCCCGTACAGGATGCTGTCGTGTGGCGGGAATATCTGGAAACCGTTGTCAAGGAACGCGATGGGTGGAAGGATCTCTACCGTGCCTGCCGTGAAATTAGCTGAAGAAAGGCTTATGCATGCTGATTGACAACAAGCTGTTGCTTTTGGGTATCCGTCATCACGGACCCGGCTCTGCCGCCAGCGCTTTGCAGGCGCTTGTGGAATTTCAGCCGGATTGCATTCTGCTTGAGGGTTGTGCAGAAACGGAATCCATTCTGCATTTCATTGACGATCCGGGCATGGTGCCTCCTGTCGCCCAATTAATCTATTCACCCGACTGCTTGCAGGACAGCGTGCTCTACCCATTCACTCGGTTTTCTCCGGAATGGCAGACACTGAAGTTTGCCAGAGCGCGGCAAATTGAAATACGCATGATGGATCTCCCGCAAACACATCAGCTTGCCCTACAATGCCAGCAACGAGATTCCACCAATGCAACGGATGCAGACGAAAAGGAGACATCAAGCGACGATAACGTCATCAATGAGCCGCAAGCAGACTCCGATACGTTCGGATGGCGACACGATCCTTTAGATATGCTCGCCAAGGCTGCAGGCTACGAAGACGGCGAACGCTGGTGGGAACGCGTCGTCGAACAACACTCTCAAGGCATGGCGGTGTTTTCGGCAATCGGAGAAGCGATGACAGCGCTACGGGAAAGTGTCGAGCAACAGTATCCGCTCAGCCGTCGCGAAGCGTTGCGTGAAGCCTGGATGCGACGCACTTTACGAAAGGCGACAAAAGATGGTTTCGCGCGTATCGCTGTTGTTTGTGGCGCGTGGCACGTTCCGGCACTGGCGCGAAAGGTGGCGGCAAAGGACGATGACGCCCTTCTGAAAAATCTGCCCAAATCCAAGGTGTTGAGCACCTGGATCCCCTGGACTTACGGGCGTATCACGTATCACAGCGGTTACGGCGCAGGTATTGCTTCACCGGGCTGGTATGATCATCTTTGGCATCACAATGAACATGACTCACGAGCGAGCATCACAAGCTCGTGGCTGACGCGCGCAGCCAGGATATTACGAGAAGACGGTTTTGACGTAGCACCCGCCAATGTCATCGAGGCCGTACGACTCGCAGAAACACTGGCAACAATGCGAGAGAGCGCCCTTCCCGGCCTTCCGGAAATGAATGAAGCCATACAGACGCTATTCTGCTTTGGCGATTCCAGCCCACTACTGCTGCTCGAAAAAAAACTGCTGATTGGTGACTGCCTTGGGCGGGTTCCGGATCAACTGCCCAAAGTTCCATTGCAGGAGGACCTGCAATCACAACAGAAACGTTTGCGATTGAAAGTATCGGCGGTTGAATCCACCATTGAATTGGATTTGCGTAACGAAACCGGACTGGAACGCTCCGCCTTGTTGCACCGTTTGCTTTTGTTGAATCTTCCTTGGGGTAAGCGGTCAGGTAGTCGCGCAGGCAAAGGTACGTTCAAGGAAATATGGGAGCTCCGATGGCAGCCGGAATTCGAAATTCGCCTGGTGGAACTGAGTCCCTGGGGAGCTGACATTTCTACTGCCGCGCATCGATATGTCAGTGAGCAGGTCAAGAACTCTACCTCTCTTGCTGATGTAGCATCACACATAGACACGCTACTGCTTGCCGATCTGCCTGGTGCACTCAATGATGCCATTATTCAACTACAGAAACTGTCTGCCGCATCGGGTGACGTTGCAGAATTGATGCAGGCCTTGCCACGCCTGGTTAACGTTATTCGCTATGGCGACGTGCGAAACACTGACACACAGGCCCTACTGCATGTAGTAGAGGGCTTCTGCAGTCGGATCATGGTCGGGCTTGCATTTTTCAGTCGTCAGATTGACGAGCAACAAGCGAGTGAGCACGCCAAACAAATTCAGCAGCTGAGTGACACGCTCCTTCTCCTTGATCGGCGGGACTTTCTGGAAGAATGGTGGCAATGCCTGGAAAAAATTGTGGGGCAAGCCGACACACAGCCCATCATTCGCGGCCGCTGCGTACGCTTGCTGATTGGCGCCCGCATTTTCGACAGCAAACAAGCTGAGTCCGCATTGCGACTGGCGTTATCGTCAGCGCAGGACGCTTTGCATGCGGCAATGTGGATCGAAGGACTTCTCGCCGGCTCTGGCCTGCTATTGATACATGATGACAAATTGTGGCGGGTTCTGGATCAGTATGTCTGCCAACTCGACGAACAAAAATTTCTCACTATCCTGCCTCTCTTGCGTAGAACGTTCGCCGGTTTCACGTCTGGTGAGCGAGGTCAACTGTTTCAGAAGGCCCGCAGCGACCAAACTACGACGCACATGACGACAGATGACTTTAATTATTCGACCATTGCAGAGGCAGTGCCGCTATTGTTTCAGATGATAGGGATTGATCCCTCGGTGATTAAATGAATACCACAGCCGAACGCGCAAGACGCTGGCGCCTGCTACTGGGAAATTCTGGCCTGGAATCGCCTCTTTCCGCTGAAGATCTCAAAATGGATCAGTTACTGAATCAACTCTATGGGCGTGCCGATGAGAAAAAGGCAGGGAACTTAAGTGCCAGCGCGCCCAATGTGTCTCGCTGGCTTGGTGATATTCGGGAGCTGTTTCCCAGAGGCATCGTGCAGGTCATGCAGAAAGACGCCATTGAGCGCTTGAACCTGACAAAGCTGCTGATGGAGCCAGAAATGCTCGAAGCAGTGGAAGCCAACATCCATCTACTTGCGACTTTAATGAGTCTCAAGCATTTGGTTCCCGAGAAATCGAAGCAACAGGTGCGACACATCGTACAAAAGATCGTTGACGACCTGATGCAGCGTTTGCGCCAACGGACTGAAAATGCTGTGCGAGGAAGCCTCAATCGCGCGCAACGCAAGCAGCGCCCCCGCCACAACGATATCGACTGGCAACGTACATTGCGCGCGAACCTAGCGCATTACCAGCCGGATTACAAGACAGTGATTCCGCAGCGATTGATTGGTTTCGGTCGACGACATCCCAATGCCTTGAAAGAAGTCATTCTTTGTGTCGACCAATCAGGATCAATGGCCACCAGCGTGATTTACGCCAGCATTTTTGCAGCAGTCATGGCAAGCATTTCCGCGTTGCGCACACAGCTGATTGTATTTGACACGCAAGTGGTCGATCTTTCCGAGAAACTGCAAGACCCAGTAGATGTGCTATTCGGAACGCAATTGGGTGGGGGTACCGATATCAACAAGGCACTTGCCTACTGCCAACAACAAATCACCAAACCTCCGGAAACGACGTTGATTCTGATCAGCGATCTTTACGAAGGCGGCAATACACAACAAATGCTAACGCGTGCAGGAGAAATCAAGCGTCAGGGTGTCAACCTGATCGCTTTGCTCGCACTCAACGATGAAGGCTCGCCTTCGTACGACAAACACAATGCACAAGCCTTTGCCAATCTCAGCATTCCAACGTTCTCCTGCACCCCTGACACATTTCCGGATCTCATGGCCATTGCACTCCATGGAGGCGATGTTGTGGGCTGGGCTTCCCAAAACAACATTGTCATGACACGCGGGGAGCGATGATTCACGTGTCGCTCCCTCCACCCCCTATTGAGGGATGAACCAACATCAATTCCAAGCTTAGTCCCGTTCGGAAATTGATGCGATTGCCCCCTCGACCCGCCGTTCACAAATCGCTACGATTCTCAGCTCATCATATGTACGCACCTTGCGTATGATGAGCTGATCAGTTTTCCGCCAAAACCAAAACACTAAACGACGGAATCACATGAAACTCAAAGCCCTCGCCATTGCTTCCACCACTCTCGCCCTCGCCGCCTGCGGCAAAACCCTGCTCTGGAAGTCGACCGTTGCCGATGCCACGACCACTGGCGTGCCCTTGGCGGTGGCGACAGACGCTACCAATGCCACCTATCAGCTCTACCCCATCGGCACCGCCCTGCAATTGCGCAAGGTCGACGACAAAGGTGTCCAGCTGTGGACGGTTCCGGTCGATGACACCGTGGTCGACAGTAGCGGAGCATCCGCACTCAAAGTGACCAGTACGGGTGTCGTGGCGGGTTATGGCACAAGTACCACCGCTGCGTATGTACGCGCTTTCGATGCCAACGGCGTATCGCTTTGGGGAAGTGACCTCGGCACACACACGGCCGAATCCATCTCGGATCTGGTGGTGGGCAGCGACGACAGCGTGACCGTGGCCATCAAGCAGTCCAACGCCCGCACCAACACGATTCGCTTGGATGCCAGTGGTGCGATTGCGTGGGACAAGGCCATGCCGAACTGCAGCCTGGGTCTCTACTGTGCCACCGCACTCGCCCTCAATAGCGACGGTTTGTTGTTGCAATCGATCGCCGAGTTGAGCAGCACCAAAACCTATCTGATTGACAGCACCGGCACCACGGTCTGGAACCGCAGCCGCAGCACCGGCATCAGCCTGTCGGGCGTCGCGGCCAACCCGATCACTCCGACCGCCAACGGCTTTGTCATCACGCACGCCTTCGCCACCTGGGAATACGATCTGAGTGGCAACCAACTGTGGACGGTCGCCTACGGCGGCACGATCCCCGTCACGACCGATGCCACGGGTAACCTGTATGTGGCCACCGGCACCAAGATTGCCAAACTCGACGCGACCGGCGCTCCCTTGCTGGACATCGAATTGCCCGACCAGCTGACCATCAGCCAGATCGAGTGGAAGGAAAGCAGTAAGCGCCTGATCGCCCTGAGCCAGTACAGCAACCAGTCGTCAATCATCATCGGCAAGATCACGCTGAACATCGGTTCCTCGCTGTGGTATTTCGACGCCAACGGCAAGAAAATCGCGAAATACAACGGTGCGGTGACGGTATCCACCGGTGATGCCTGCGACCCGTTCCCGAGCTGCTCCACCGTGGAATCCACGTATGGTGATACCTGGACAAAGTTTGCGACCACCAGCAACAAAATGGTCGTTCTGTCAGGCATGATCGTCAATAGCGAGCGTTATGCGACAGCGTATAACCTGAAATAAGCCACGCGGGCACCACGAAAAACGAAAGGGCACTTCGGTGCCCTTTCGTTTTTCGTGGTGCCCTTTTTTACGGGATCATGACTCGCAAAAAAGGCGTCAATGGTAAAGGTATGCCCGCCCTGTCAGCGAATGATGCCCTTCTCCCGGAAAAGTCCCCGTAATTCTTCTACCCGGCGCCGGTTCGCCCCCAGGTCGGAATACCCGACCCGTGAAGCCGAACGAATCGCCAGATTGCCGTTTTTCTGGACGTGGAATTCAACATCATCCACGAAGCGCATGACCAGCGAAGTAAATTCCGCACGCAAATAACGGTCGCCCTGCTCGGCAATCCTGACACGAGGCAGGGTTCCCAGCACCCGGGCAAGTTCCGCCACCGCCTGGTCGGGCTTGACGGCCAGGGTCAACGGCTCAACACGTTGATCGCCCGATTCCAGCGTTCCCACACAATTGGGCGTCGGTGGGCACGGTTTGAGATACCCTTCACTGACACCGGACACTTTCGGGCCACTGACGCATGCGGTCAGCAGCAACATGGCGCCAACGCCGCCAAGCCCCCGGTTAAATACGCGTGACCGCCGCCAATGCATGGTCGTTTCCCGTCTGTGATTCATGTGTATTCCCCCTGTTGTCATGAACGATGAAAACGCGACCGGCACCGATCAAATCAGCGCCCCGCCACAACTTGACCCTTGTCCTGCCGTGCACCCCCAGCAATGATCAGCGACGGCTATCTCATCGCCGGTCAGCTGTTTTTCCAATAACGCCGAGAGTGGGGTTTTCCTGCCGCCTTTGGGCATGCCCAGCATCTGATTGAAATCACAATCGTAGACGTAACCTTCCCAGTCCACGCTCAACAGGCTTCTGCACATGACCTGCTTGAGATTGTCATCGCTGTGCGCCGACTTCAACAGCGCCATGTAAGTGTCAAACTGTTGCTGCGCCAGCAAGACAGCCCCAAAACGCTGTATCGGCATATTCGCCAGCGTGAAAAGATGATTGAACACAACATCGAAACGCTCACCGAGTTGAGCCTTGTAATCAGCCTCCAGCTGTTGCTGCGGCGGCGGCAACGATGGCCCCGAGGGGTTGTAAACCAGATTCAGCAGCAAGCCGGAATCCGGTTGCCCGTACCCGAGCGCATTCAGACGTTTCAATGCCGCGATGGATTTTTCATACACGCCCTTGCCACGCTGGGCATCCACATTGGGTTCGAGATAACACGGCAGCGAGGCAACAATTTCTACGTGTTTGTCGGCAAGAAATTCCGCCAGCGTTTCTTGGCCGGGTTCGAACAATACGGTGAGGTTGCAGCGATCCATGACATGAATATTCTGGCGGCGTGCGGCTTCGACCAGCCAGCGAAAATGAGGATTGAGTTCGGGGGCGCCACCAGTCAAATCGAAGCGCGAGACAGCGTGTTGCCGGGAAAATTCCAGCGCTGTTTCCATGGTATCACGCTGCATGAGTTCGGTGCGTGTGGGGCCCGCATTGACGTGGCAATGCACGCAACTCTGGTTGCAGAGGTAACCCAGGTTCATCTGCAGGGTGTCCAGACGCCCGCGCTTGAGCGGGGGGAAGTCACTGATTTCCAGCAGTGGCAGCGTTGATTTCAAGTTCTACTCCCTAAGTTCAAGCAAGATAGGTTTACGCGAGATACCGCCAAGCCAACCCTCAGGAAAACGGATTCCGCAGCAACGCCGGCAAACGCTGGTGACTCTGTTCCCGATAATCCGTCAGGCCGATCTCTACCTGAGCAACATCTTCCACATATCGCCGCGTGTTGAACATTCGATCCCACACGGCGAGAAAAAATCCGTAATTGCTGTTGGTTTCGTCCGGCTTGACCGAGTGATGCACGCGATGCATATCAGGCGTTACAATGACGGCGCCGAGAAAACGATCGAGCCGCGCAGACAAACGCACATTGGCGTGCGAAAACAGTGCCCCCGACGACAAGGCCACTTCAAACAGCAGCACGGCCAGCGGCGGCGCACCGATCAGCAAAATAACCAGCAATTTGAGCACCATCGACAACACGGCCTCCCCCGGATGGAAACGCAAGGCTGTAGTGGTGCTCACGCCAGGATCGCAATGATGTACCCGATGAAAACGCCACAGCACGGGCAGCCAGTGAAAGGCACGATGTTGCCAATACACCGACAGATCCAGCAGCAGAAAGCCTACCGGCACGGTTAGCCACTGCGGCCCCTCCAGCACCGCCAGCAATCCCCAGGAATGCGCCTGCAGCGTCATCGCCAGATCCACCGCCAACCAGGGAAACGCCAACCGCAACACCAGAATGTTGATAGCGCCCAACGCCAGGTTCACCCCCTCACGCCGCCACCCCAAAGCAACGTTGACGCTAGGCCGCAGGGTTTCCAGGGAAAGCAGGCTACCCAGAAGTACCACAAATATGCCGGTACGGATGATCGCTTCTGAGGCCAACCAATCGTTCATTCGGTCTCCCTATTCCAACGGTAACCACTCAGCCACCGTCTGTATCAGCAGCGTCTGTTCCGGGGTGGGGTGCGGGAGACTGCGCAGGGAATCACTCAGCGCCAACAAATCCTCACGCTCATCCACGTCCCGCAGAAAATCAAACAGCGCCACCTCGCCATCCCGCGACAATCCTGCCAAAAATTCCCGGCGGGTCGTCGCCAGACTGTAAATCACGTCTGTCCAGGTCGACCACTCAATGTCAGCGTTACCGCCCACACACCAGAAGCCTCCGTCCTCGCTGGGCGCCAGCGCAAAGCGGGGCGCAGACGACTGTTGCAGCCACTGTGTCATGGACTGCAGGCGGTTGGCATCGACCTGGGGCACATCGGCGCCGATCAAAAAGACATGCCGGTAGCGACGCAGCAAATCAGCATAGACCGTGGCCATGCGCGGCCCCAGATCGCCTTCCGGTTGCTCGATCAACGGCAAATCGTGCCAGATCGCGGCACATTCGGGGTGCGCCGCCTCAGCCACGGCATAGACACAATCAAAGCCGTGCGGCTGCAATTGCAGGCACACCGACGCCACTGCGCGTGCCGCCAGCACATGAAACACTTCTGCGCGATCACGACCGATCTGCGTGGCCAACCGTGTTTTGACGGGAGACAAGCCCGGCGTCTTCACGAAGATGGCAAAACAGCCGTGACGCTGCCCGCTGCCCATATCGCTCATAGGATCAGCGTTTCGACCAGGGTTGGCGTCGCTCCTGTGGCCTTCGTCGCTCATGTGCTGCGTGTCGCTGGTCGTGATTGAATAAAGCGCACTTTTGCAGCCCGCACCATTTGCCAGGTGGCGATCAGATGCGACGCCGTCGTGCGCGCCCACCCCTGCCGTCGGTATTTTCTCGCGCTGGTACGCACCACCGCCGGCAGGCATGCCAGGGAAATGCCAAGCAGTCTGGCACGCACCACCCAATCCAGATCCTCACCCGGCCCCATCGCGGTATTGAACAGGCCCACGCGCGACCAAACGACGCGATGCAATAGCAAGGTTTGATCCCCAAAGGGCAGCCCCCACCATCGCGAACGAATATTGGCCCCCCAGGCATTCAAGCCGGTCAGCCTGGGGCCATCCGCAGCGAACGCCAGGCGGAAATACCTGACACAAGGGGCGAGATTGGCAGATATCGCGAAATCCCATGCCTGTTGCAGCACCGATTCACTCAATTCCGTGTCTGCATGCACGAACCACAACACCGCCCCCGTCGCCTCCGCAGCCCCCGCATTCAGTTGCAGGGCCCGGCCAGACGGCGTTATCACAACGCGCACATTGAGGCGCTCGTTCATCGAGGCAGGCAATGACAACGGCTCGCAACTGGCGAGCACAATTTCTGCGTCAGCCGCGAAACGCTGCATGACGGCGCTCACTGACAACGTCTCCAGCAGCCCAGCCCAGGCGTTGTCAGCGGGCCCCACTGGAATGATCAGGCTGAGCGCGGGGGGATCCAGTGTCATTGAGGCTCCAGTCATAATCGGTAAAGGCAATCGCCGCTGAACCCCTGCCTTGCAGGGACACGGGCACGCCCAGTGGTTCTGCATGACGGGCAACGAACACCTCCAGCGAGCCGTACTGGCGTTCGAAGTCACCGTCAAACCAGTCAAATATTTTCGAGAGATACACCGTGTCGGACGCTGCATCATAATAATTGCGCGAACGATCCTGCAAAAACATTGTCATGGCCTGATCGAGTTGCTGATTCAGGCCGGTGGCCAGAAAGGCTTGACGCTGCAACTTTGGACAGCCGATCGAGGCACAATTCACCGCGAAATGGATGCGCGCATCATCGAACACGCCCTCCTTGCGCAGCATGTCATGTTCGATCCAGTCCAGCGAACGTGTTTCACCCAGCAGGGTAAAGAAACGCTTTTTCCACGGCGACTGTAGCAGATTGCCGATATCCTTGATGGATGCAAGCTCCGGGTAACGCGACAGGATCAACTGGATAGTGAATGCGTTGTAGGCATTGATCAGGAAGGCTTTTTTTTCGTCGAGACTGAATCGCGCGTAGTCTGCGGCACTCACCGCACTCAACTCGCCCAGATAGGCGTCCAGCGCGGGGGCCTCTGTCAGAAACCCGCGATAATCCACGCGCGATGCATGGCCATTCCCGATGTCGACCACATGACGTTGCAGCAGAGCCGTCCATTTTGCATGACGGTGATCAAAGTCCGCGTGTGCGGTCGTCGCCAGGCTCAAAAGCAACCACAGTGCCGCAAGCCATTCCTTGCAAAATGCACGCATCGTCATTCTCCCCGTTCCCAGGCATGATATTTCTCGACCCAGCGCAACAACCGCTCCGGTTTGTGCGCCCGCTTCCATTCTCCCGCCGCAAATTTGTTGGCCTCAGCCAACGTGGGGTAAACGTGGATGGTGCCCAACAATTTGTTGAGACCGATCCCCTGTTTCATGGCCAGGACGAATTCGGCCAGCAGATCGCCAGCGTGTTCGCCCACAATCGTCACCCCGAGAATCTTGTCCTTGCCCGGGGGAGTAAGCACTTTTACAAAGCCGTACGCAGTGCCATCGGCAATGGCGCGATCCAGATCATCGATTCCGTAACGCGTCACCTCATGGGCAATTCCCTGCGCCCGGGCTTCCTGCTCGTTGAGCCCGACGCGGGCCACTTCCGGATCAATGAACGTGCAATGGGGAATGACTCGGTAATCCACCCGGAATGTCTTGAAACGGCCAAAGAGCGCATTCACCGAGGCATACCAGGCCTGATGGCTGCACACGTGGGTAAATTGATACGGGCCTGCCACATCGCCGCAGGCATAAATGTTAGGAAAGAGGGTCTGCAGATAGTCATTGGTTTCTATCGTCTTGTGGTCCACCGGCAGAATACCCAGGTTTTCCAGTCCGTAGCCCCGTGTGTTGGGCACCCGACCCAACGCCAGCAGCACGGCATCGCATTCGATGACGATGTCGCCCTGCGGCGTGCCGCAGACACCACGATGTAACGTCTCGCCTGCGTCAAAACGAACGATCTGTGATTCCAACAGAACGCGTACGGGCGTTTTCGAAAATTGAGACAGCACACTTGCCGAGACATCCTCGTCTTCTTTCGGTAACAGGCGTGTATCGCGCTGCACCAACGTGACCTGTGAACCCAAGCGCGCAAAGGCTTGCGCCAACTCACACCCAATGGGACCGCCGCCCAACACCAGCAACCGCCTGGGCAACGCAGTCAGATTCCAGACGGTATCGGACGTGTAAAAAGGAATCCGTTCCAAGCCCGGAATCACGGGCACATAAGGGCGCGCGCCGGCGGCGATGATAATGGAGCGCGTGGTCAGGCGGGTTTTCTCTCCCTGCTCATCTTGTATCTCCACCTCGTACGGCGACAGAATCGTCGCCGTGCCGCTTTGGCACTCTACCCCCAGCGCCGAATACCGCTCAACGGAATCATGCGGCTCCACGGCTGCGATAACGTCCCGAATGCGCTGCATGACGGCGGGGAAATCGACCTCCGGCGGTGTTGTCCGAATACCGAACCGGCCTGCCTCGGCAACGGTGGCCGCGACTTTGCCAGAACGGATCAACGCCTTCGAAGGCACGCAGCCCGTATTGAGGCAATCACCGCCCATTTTGTGTTTTTCCACCAGGGTGACGCGCGCTTTCACGGTGGCCGCAATGTAGGCACTCACCAGTCCTGCTGCCCCGGCGCCAATCACCACCAGATTGCGATCAAAACGGGTGGGCCGTTTCCAGCGGGCGTATATTTTGCGCGCCTTCAGCGCATCCAGGAATTTTTTCGCCAGCAGGGGGAACACGCCCAGCAGAGAAAACGACACGAGTAAAGACGGTGACAGCAACCCGCGCAAGGATTCGATCTGCGCAAGTTCCTTGCCTGCATTCACGTACACGAATGTGCCTGCCAGCATTCCCACCTGACTCACCCAGTAAAAGGTAACGGTACGTATGGGTGTCAACGCCATCAGCAAATTGACCACAAAGAACGGAAAGACAGGCGCCAGTCGCAAAGTGAACAGATAAAAGGCGCCATCCCGGCTGACCTCCTGATTGACGCCTTTCAACTGCTCGGCAAATTTTTTCTGGGCAAGATCACGAAACACGAAACGCGTCGACAAAAAGGCGAGCGTGGCTCCCAGCGATGAGGCAAACGACACGACCAGCGTTCCCAGCCACGAGCCGAACAGGGCACCCGCCAGAACGGTCATGATCGCGGCACCCGGCAAAGACAACGCAGTGACCAGCACATACCCCAGAAAAAAGGCGGCGATCGTCTCGACAGGGTGCTGCGCGTAATAATCGCCAATGGCATCCTGTCGCGCCTTGAAAAAATCCAGGCTCAAATACTGCTGCAAACCCAATGCAAAAAAGAGCGTGAGCAAGACGGCGAACGCCAGCATTACCACGATGCGCCACTGCGTGGCTTTTCTCTCGCTCATACAGGAGTTTCCCGAGCCTTGTTTTACTGAAAGCGTTAGAGTGCAAAGTCCCCGCACCGTTCCGTCGCCCCGCGCTTGCGATGGATGAGCGCAAAGCGACCGTCGCAGTATCTCATTCCTGCCAGGGCGATGCTTGTCAGTTGATCAGCGGAGAGGCGATCGATAATACACATCGGTCACTGATAGTTTCAATGTCTCACTGAAAATTTGCCGAAATCGATCCGGCACAGGCACAGGCACAGGCACAGGCACAGGCACAGGCAGGAATACTATGTTTTGAGAAAGATTGCGACCTGAGAGAGGTTGCGAAGCGAGAAAGAATGCGAGGAAGTTGCAACAGCAGGGGGGCTGGCCCCCCCACCAATCGCTTACTGAATAACGGGCAAGGACAGGTCATTCCCTGCCGGTTTGGACTCGGGCTTCGCCGCAAGCCTGGCATCCGGCACCGATTCCAGCAGTGACTGCAGACTGCCATCATCCTGCATCTCTTTGATGATATCTGCACCACCAATCAATTCGCCCTGCACAAATAACTGCGGGTAGGTGGGCCACTGGGAAATTCGCGGCAACCGCTCCCGGATGAAAGGATTGGCAAGTACATTCACGTAATTGAAGGCAATACCGGTTTTTTTCAACGCCGCGACCGCCGCGCCGGAAAATCCGCATTCCGGTGCGTCCGGCGTGCCTTTCATGTAAAGCAGAATGGAGTATTGCGCCAGCTGATCGCGTATGCGTTTTTCTGTATCGGACGTACTCATGGAACTGACCTCAATGCGTGGCGGTGAATGTGTCTTTGGCGTTCATCATCACTGGCTTCCACGCGTCGTAGCCGCCACTCAGGCTGAAACTTGCGGTAAAACCAAAATCCAGAAACAGCTGGGCGATATCCTTGCTGCTATTACCGTGATAGCACACCACGATAATGGGAACCGTCTTGTCCTGTTGCTTGATGATGCGTTTGAGCGTGGTTTCATCGAGTGAAATCGCTCGCGGATGATGATGCTGTTGAAACGCATGACGATCCCGCATATCGAGCACAAGCGCTTCACTGTCTGTCTGCAGCAGGAGGTTCGCCTCCTGCGGGGTAATTTCCTGAAATCTCGGCATTGACGTCACCTAATCTTCATCACCGAAGCATTCCGCATAAAGCGCGCATTGCTCGCACGTCGGCGATCGGCAGACATACCCGCCTTCGGCTTCACACAGTTGCTTGTAGAAAAACTTCTTCCACCGCATGTCGTGGACATTCTTGTCGGCAACCCCGGGAAAATAACGCTTGAGTAGCGCGCCCAACACCAGACGGTTGGGGAGCCCGAGATCGCGCCAAAGATGATTCCCCCCCAGGCATGCTGCCGACACGATGGCCGCCAACCATTCTTCGATCACGTGGTTATCGCGACGCCCTGACAGAAGCAAGCCGCGAATATCGTTCCACTCGTCTTCGCGCATGTCGAGTAACGCCTGACGTAACTCGCCGCGTTCATTCCTGGCGCCCGCCTGCAGGGCCATCGCCGGAAGATAACGCCGGGCCATCGCCACGTACGCCGTTTCACCTAGACCCAACTGCCAGGGCAGGCACCCGTCGCCGGCCTGCTGTGCATGCCAGAGGACAGACAGGAGCACACCCGGCTCCGCGTCGAGCAAGGCCTTCTCTTCCGCCCTGTCGATGATCACGTTTGCAGCCACGCTCGCCATATCATCCCTCCTGACTACAACGATGTCCCGGTTCAGGGTGGCTGCACTTCTCCAGGTTGCTGTACCTTTCAAGGTTGCTGTGTTGGTCAAGCTTGCTGTTTTGGCCAGTGTGGCTGTTCTTCTCAACGCGGCCGTTCTGGGCACTGTTGGCTGGCGTTTCAAGCAAGTCCGGATCCAGCCCCAGCCGCGAGGAAAGTAATGTCCAGTCGAATCCTGCCGTGCGAAAACCCCTGGCTTCAATCAACGGGCGACGGATCAGCAAGGGATCCGCCATCATGGCCACGAGCGCTTCACCCGGTGAATAGGATTCCGGTATTACTTCACCGCTCTTGATGCGGGGGGATGCGGGATTGAACCATTGCGACACCGGCAGTTGTTCGAAAAACAGTGCCAGTCGTGATGCCGTCCAGGGTTCCACCAACAGATTGCGAATCACCAGCGACACACCCGCTTGTTGGAGCAGGCGTTTCTGCCTGGAATTACTGGCACACCCCGGTTTCTCGTAAAACGTAACCCACTCGGCCATGAGATTGCCCCCCATTCCTGTCGTTAGCGCGGTCGAATTTTTAACGCGCCTGAATTTCGCGCATGGCTTCCTCGAGTCTTTCCGGCGGGATCCCGGTAAGGGACCCCAACGGATTCATCGGCTGGCCTTGTGCATCCAGGATGGCTTCTTCGATCGGGCAAATGGTGGCACATTGCGGCACCCCATAATCTCCTTCACATTCCGTGCAGTTTTTCGGGTTGATCTTGAAATGCGTAGCGCTCGGGTAAATGGCATTACTCGGACACACATCCAGACAAGCCCAGCAATTCACGCAGGATTCTACGATCTTCAGTGCCATGACACTTTCTCCCTTCAGCCGTGTGCGCGCTCAGCCAGCGTTGATTGATCGAGTTTTCCGTGCTCGGCCATTTCGTGATACACCGCAAGGATCGCATCTTCGATGGGTTCCATCGCATGTTCGCCGTTAGGCACGATACCGGCGCCTTCCAGCTCACCCCAGGGCTCGAAACCGATCTTGGAGCACAACACCACTTCACAACCCTTGAGGGCGCGAATGCTGCCACTGAGGGCGCTTTCCTTCTCGCCGCAGGTGTCATTGCCGATGCAGTACTGATCCACCTTGCGATGACCGATAAACCGCACACCATTGGGTGACGCTTCGTACACCAGAAATTCCCGCGCATGCCCGAAATGCTGGTTGATCAAGCCACCCCCGCTGGTCGCGACCGCCATCAGGACAGGACGCGTGCCCTTCATGGTAGGCGTTGCGTTGGTCGGCACGCTCATGGCGGCAAGGCGGGCCTTCTTGGCCTGTTTCTCGTCAAGTTCTTCCTTGATGGCAGCGTGTATCACAGCGCGCTTCACCATCGCCGCGTTGTAGTCGATATCCATGGCCTCGATCTTGTCCATGGTGAACTCTTCGCCACGATCTTCACCCAGCAAGCCCACTGCATCAGCACGGCATTGGCGACAGTGCCGCATCATGTTCATGTCGCCCGCACAGGAATCCTGCAAATCCTGAAGTTCTTCCGGCTCGGGGCCACGCTGCCCCATGACACCGTAAAACGTACCGTGCTCAGCCTCCGAGATCAGTGGCATCACGTTATGCAGAAAGGCGCCCTTGGATTTCACCACACGGCTGACTTCTTTCAAGTGCTCGTCATTGACGCCTGGAATAAGTACTGAATTCACTTTCACCAGAATGCCTCGTGCCACCAGCATTTCCAGACCTTTCTGTTGTTGCTCGATCAGGATTCGCGCCGCTTCAACACCCCGGATACGTTCATTATTCCAGTAAATCCATGGATAAATCTTGGCACCCACTTCCGGATCGACGCAGTTGATGGTGATCGTTACGTGGTCGATATTGTGCTTGGCAAGCTCCTCCACTGAATCCGGCAATGCCAGGCCATTGGTAGACACGCACAGTTTGATGTCAGGTGCATCTTCACTCAGCTGCCGGAACGTCTCGAACGTGCGCTCCGGGTTGGCCAGTGGGTCGCCGGGGCCGGCAATACCCAGCACCGTCATTTGCGGAATGGTGGCCGCCACGGCCTTGACCTTCTTGACGGCTTGATCCGGATCCAGCAACTCCGACACTACGCCCGGGCGTGATTCGTTCGCACAGTCGTATTTGCGATTGCAGTAGTGGCACTGGATATTGCATGCCGGTGCCACCGCCACATGCATGCGCGCAAAATAATGATGCGCTTCTTCGGAGTAACAAGGATGGTTATGGACTTTCTCGCGGATGTGATCCGGCAAATGATGGAGCTGGTCGTCGCTGCTTCCACACGAAGAAGCACTGCAACCGCCACTACTCTCACTGGACTGTCCAAGTACGGTTAATTCCATGATGCGGTCTCCGGTCAATGCGCGTATGCGCGGTTCCTGGGGTTAACATCCTTGGAGTAGCAATTCGTGTGCCTGATATTTTTTTCTTTAATTACAGCAACTTACGTGTGCGCGAAAGAGCCTTTGTCAGGTTGGACACCGACAAAGCCGGTGGGCTTTGTCGGGTATCCCACACAAGCTTTCAAATTTTGCGCATGTGAATGTTGAGTGTTTGAATGCGATAGGCAATTTGGCGGGGCGTCATGTTGAGCAAACGGGCAGCCTTCGCTTGCACCCAGCCGGCTTGCTCGAGCGCGGCGATGACCCGCTCGCGTTCGCTGAGCGTATCGTCTTCGAGACTCACTTGTGGCACAGGCACAGACGCATGCATCGTCGGTGTGGAAGGCATTCGCACGGTGTCGGTATCAATACCACTCAAACTGATAACGTCGCGGTCAATGGTACCGTCCTCGCTCATGATGGCAGCGCGCTCCAGGCAGTTTTCAAGCTCACGCACATTGCCCGGCCAGGGATAACTGATGAGCAAACGCATGGCGCTGTCAGTAGCGTGCAATTTTCGCCCTTGCTGTTGGGAAATCTTGCCCAGCAAAAACTCGGTGAGTTCCGGAATATCGCTGGCACGTTCACGCAGCGCCGGAATCCGGATTGCCATGACGTTGAGGCGGTAATACAGGTCTTCGCGGAATTTTCCTTTTTCCACTTCGTATTCCAGATCACGGTTGGTCGCCGCCACGACGCGAATATTGACGCGCACCGTTTGCGTTCCACCCACGCGCTCGAATTCGCCTTCCTGCAATACCCGCAATAACTTGGCCTGAAACATGGGCGAGATTTCGCCGATTTCATCCAGGAAAAGGGTGCCACCGTCGGCTTGCTCAAAACGCCCCTTGCGCTGTTTCACCGCGCCGGTAAACGCGCCTTTCTCATGGCCGAACAGCTCGGATTCGAGCAGCGATTCCGGCAGGGCGGCGCAATTGAGCCGCACCAACGTATTTTTGGAACGGGGGGAATTGTAGTGAATCGCGCTGGCAATCAATTCCTTGCCGGTACCGGATTCACCGAGTATCAGGACCGTACTGTCCCATTTGGCCACTCGCCGCACCTGATCAAAGACCTTCCGCATGGACGGCGTATTACCCACCACCATGTTCTCGAAACCGTATTTGCCGCGCACTTCGCGTTGCAGCGCATCGCGTTCATCGCGCAGCTGATCGCCATTCTCTTCATTGACCAGCAGCTTGACCGTTTGTGCCAGCAGATTGGCCACCGTTTCCATGAAACGGGTACGCTCGGGCAGCAAGTCGTCGGCCGGCGCATTCGGTTGCGCCGCCATCACCCCCAGCGTTACCCCATCCGTGTCCTTGATCGGGACACCGATGAAGGGCAATTCGAAATCATACAGGGCAAGCCGATCAAGAAATCGGGGTTCTGACGAAATACGCCCCAGCACGATCGACTCACCGTGATGCAGAATACGGCCAATGATGCCCTCGCCACTCTTGTAGCGCACGCCACTGGATGTGCGGGTAACGTTCTCGTTGTCGGAATGCAGCACGCTGATTTGCAGTTTGGTGCGTTCGGCATCCGAGAAAGAAATCAGTCCGTGCATCAGCGCCACATCGTTATGCAGCAGCTCCAGCACCTGACCGAGTGTCTCCTTGATGTTCTTGGAGCGCCTCAGGATTTTTGAAATATTATTGAGTGCGCCTATCTCCTTTTCCAGCAATTCGGCGCGATCCATGGGTTTCGGGCGCGAAGACAGCGATGTCGTGGAGTTCATAAGCGTGATTCCCGCTGATCAGGTAGTGCCATAAGAGAACGGAATTTCCACGATGATCCGGCATCCCTGTTTGTACTGCGGATCAACATGCACAGTGCCGCCGTGCTCGGCGACGATTTCCTGCACCATGGACAAGCCCATTCCCCGCCCGGTCTTGTGAATCGATTTGGTACTGAACAGTGGCTCAAACACCTTATAAAGCAGCTCGGCGGGAATACCCGGGCCGCTGTCGCAGATGGTGATTCGCACATACCGTTCGTTTTCCGCTTCGGTCACGATCAACAAGTCACGATTCTTGATCCCGCGAACACTCATCGCTTCAATCGCGTTATCGATCAACTGTTTCAACATGCTACGCAGCCGCCCTTCGCGGCCCATCAACCAGGGCAGGCGCATGGCGGGTTTCCACTCGACGGTAATGCCATTGGACAACAACTGCCCGGTGGCCAGCGTGATGACCTCCCTCAACAACTGATTGATATTGACCGGCATGCGGGCTTCTTCCAGTCGCTGCGGCACCGACTCACCCAACTGTTCGAGCGTTTCCATGCCGGCCTGATAGGCATCCTCCATCGCTTTCAAGGCGGGATCTTCGGCAGCACTCTTGCCAAGACGCCGTTCCAGCATCTTGATGGCAGCGCCCATCAGATTGACCGGTCCCTGCAGCCGATGAATCGCAGCGTTATAGGTCTCGCGCATGCCTTCGAGCAGTTCTTCCTCGGCCATTAATGCCTTGAGTGCATTGAGGTTGGAATCGTGCTCGCGCTGGCGCAGTTCGGTGATGTCATCGAACACCAGCAACAAATAGCGGGTTTCCGGCTGCGAAAAGAAATTGTCGATGCGCTCTTCTTCCAGGCGGATGGACATGCCATGGCAGGAAAGGCAGTGCGGGTGAATGCTGCCACTGTCGAACGAGATTTCCTGCTGATTGAACGAGTCGCCTTTTTCCTTCAAACGCAGGAATTTCTCTCCGAGGCTGTCAATCAACAGCGCGATAAGCGCCTGATTATCGGATGCGCCCAAACGCGTGCCCAGTTTGGCGAAACTGGCATTCGACAACACCACCTGCTGCTGTTCATCCAGCAGCACCATGGCCTCGGGCGCAGCATTGAGCATGGCCTCGATCATCTGCTTCTGGTTGTTGACCCGCTGCACCAGTTCATGAAATTCGGTGTAATCCCGATGCATGCCGAGAAAATAGACGGAATCACCTTTCTCGTTGAGCACCGGGGCTACCGTCAGCTCTGCCAGATAGAGAGACTCATCCTTGCGGCGATTCACCAGCACCCCCGACCAGGGCTTTTTCTGTGCCAACCGCCCCCATAACGCCTGATATACAAGGCGTGGCGTCGTTTTATTGGACAGAATGGATTCGTTCTTGCCGATGACCTCTTCTTCCGAATAGCCCGTGATTTCACTGAACATCCGGTTGGAATAAAGGATGTTGGCCTTCAGGTCAGTAATCGATATCGCCACCGGGGCATGCTCGACAGCCTGCATGAAGACCTTGCTGGATAACGTGACCGCTGAAACGGCCTCGTGTAGGTTACGTAGCTCGAGCGGCCCTTTAGACATGGAAATTTCCTCCGGCGGAGCACTGTTGGCATTGCATGTCATCTGGATCTGCAAGCACCGTGCCGATGCTGGAAATGCAGGATTTCGGCGGGTTTGCGACCGACAAACTGTCACCATTGTGACAAAGCCTACACAGGCATCGCGCTACTCCAAGCCATTGTCTTGTTTGCGACAATCACTCGAAGCATGTGAGGTTTCCGTCAATCAATATTCACCCGCTTGCGTGAATAACTGTGTCATAAATGCCTTGGCTGCGCCCTGCTTTGGGGCGTGACACGCATTTGTTGCGATTCCGACGGGGTCGTCAGTGCTGGCCTCCTGATTTTGTCTGAATGATCACAGCGTCAAAGATTATTGATTCTAAAAAACCGAGGGTTTCCCATTTTTATTGATGCATGTCAGCGTTTCCTTTCGCTCGCGCACGAAAAGCCTATCGATTTTTATCAATCAAACCGGTGGCACGCTTGATGCAACAAGCTCAAGGCGATCAGTGAAAACAGGTGGAAGCATCCATTGTGGTGCATTTCTCGATACTTCTTTATTTCACGAGATCCGCAGCAACCCATTGCAAGCGTTGCTCGGCAATTACCAACCAGGGTGACACAACCATGGATTATTTGCTCTTCATTCTGAGTACGGTGCTGGTGAATAACGTCGTGCTTGTGCGTTTCCTCGGCTTGTGTCCATTCATGGGGGTATCGAGCCGCCTGGATCCCAGTATCGGCATGGGGTTGGCGACCACTTTTGTCATGACACTCGGCGGCATGAGTAGCTGGTTACTGGAGCACTATGTACTGCAACCCCTGGGAATCGGATTTTTACGGATACTTGCGTACATCGTCGTGATCGCTGCCGTTGTCCAGTTCATTGAAATCGTCATCAAGAAAGCATTGCCGGAATTACACAAGGCGCTAGGCATCTACCTGCCGTTGATTACTACCAACTGCGCCGTGCTGGGCGTTCCCCTCATCAGTGTGCGCGAAAATCACTCGCTTCTGCAGGCAACATTATTCGGGTTTGGCTCAGCGCTGGGTTTCTCGCTGATCATGGCCATTTTTGCCGGTATTCGGGAGCGACTGACGCTGGCGCAAGTACCTGCCATTTTTTCTGGACCACCGATAGCCTTTATAACGGCAGGCATGTTGGCACTGACCTTCATGGGCTTTGGCGGACTGATTTCGCATTGAATTGAATCTGAACCCCTGACAATCACTTTTTTTAGGAGAATGATCATGTTGCTTGCCGTGTTTGTTCTTGCTGTCATCGGCGCCATTCTGGGAGGCGGACTGGGCATCGCCGGGCGTTATTTTGCTGTTGAAGACGCCAACCCGCTGCAGAAGGAGATAGAAGCGCTGATGCCTGGCAGCCAATGCGGTCAGTGCGGTTTTCCCGGCTGCACTGCGGCAGCGGCGGCACTCGCCGAGAACCGCGCCAGCGTCACCTGCTGTCCACCTGGTGGGCGCGCGCTGGCCGAGAAGCTGGCTGAATTGCTGGGAGTGTCGCTGGATGCCAGCGCCATGTCGGCCCCCTTGGTCGCCGCCATAGAGGAAGCACGTTGCACTGGTTGTACGCGTTGCTATCGTGCGTGCCCGACAGATGCCATCGTCGGGGCCAATGGCCAGATCCACGTCGTCCTCAGCAACCAATGCACCGGCTGTGGAAAGTGCATTGAAGCCTGCCCCGAAGACTGTCTGCAGCTACAACCTGAATCGGTCACCCTGGACACCTGGCACTGGACCAAACCGCAAGTGGCATAACGCCTGACCTGCGTTAGCACTGGCATGGAGAATTGAAACATGTTGAATCTCCCCCGCATACGTGGCGGCGTCCACCCGGCAGCGCACAAGGATCGCTCCTCTGCGTTACCCATTCACACGCTGCCGGTGCCCAAACGCCTGATCTTGCCGTTGCGGCAACATGCAGGTGCCGAAGCCATGCCAATGGTAAAAGCCGGTGACAAGGTGCTCAAGGGCCAATTGGTGGCCATGCCCATGTCCGAGGTTTCCGCACCGGTGCACGCATCCAGCTCTGGCACAGTGGTCGCCGTCGGTCCGGTGCTTGCACCGCACCCTTCTGGCTTGACCGCCAATGCCGTCGTTATTGAATGCGACGGAGAAGATCGCTGGATGGAGTTTGACGTACCCTCAGACCCGTACTCGGAAGCGCCAATGACCTTGGCAGACCGGGTAGCGAACGCTGGCATCGTGGGTCTGGGCGGTGCGATTTTTCCAGCCGCGGTAAAACTCAAACAAGGTGTCAGACACGAAATCAAGACCGTTCTGGTCAATGGCAGCGAGTGCGAACCGTATCTCACCACCGATGATCGACTCATGCGTGAACGCGCTGAAGACATTGTCGATGGTGCGCGCCTGATACAGCACATTCTGCGAGCGTACCGTATTGTCATCGCCATTGAAGACAACAAGCCCGAAGCCATTGCCGCCATGAAGGCCGCAGCAGAACCGTATGGCGCGATAGAAATTGAAGTAACGCCCGCACTTTACCCCATGGGGTCCGCCAAACAATTGATACATGAAATCACTGGCCGCGAAGTACCGGCCGACGCACGCAGCACCAGCGTTGGCGTGCTGGTACACAACGTCGGTACCGTTTACGCGATACAACAGGCCTTGCGTTACGGCAGGCCGCTTATTTCTCGCGTTATTACGGTCGCAGGCGGCTGTATTGCCCGGCCACGAAACGTCGAGGCATTGATCGGCACCCCCGTGAAAGATTTGCTTGATGCCTGTGGAGGCATCATTGGGCAACCTGCGCAGATTTTGTTGGGCGGTCCGATGATGGGAATGGTATTGCCCGATACGGACGTTCCCATCATCAAAGGGGCCACTGGCGTGCTGGCGCTCGCAAAAAACGAGGTCCCACGTCAGGAGGCTGCACCCTGCATTCGCTGCGCACGTTGTGTTGATGCCTGCCCGATGGGATTACTGCCGCTTGAAATGGCAGCCCATTCCCGCGCCGACGACTTTGATGGCGCCAATGAGGTGGGGCTGCGTGATTGCATCCTCTGTGGTTGCTGCGCCTATGTCTGCCCTTCACACATTCCGCTAGTACAGTATTTCCAGTATGCGATGGGAGAGCAGGATGCGCGTGCAACTGCGCAAAAGAAATCCGACACGATCAAACAGCTGATGGAAACCCGTAGCGCGCGCCTCGCCAGGGAAGAAGCCGCTCGCGAGGCAGCAAAAGCGGCACGCCGCAAGCCGTCGACGACCACGGAACAATGAGGTAACAGCATGACATCCATACCCCATCCCGCCTCTTCTCCTCACGCGCACGATCGCTCGACGGTCAACCGCATCATGGGCCACGTGTGTCTGGCGTTATTACCAACAACGCTGTTTGGTTTGTATCTTTTTGGCTGGCCCGCCATCAACCTTTTCCTGCTCACCTGCGGCAGCGCCATAGTGACTGAGCTGGCCTGCCTGAAGGCGCAAGACCAGCCCTTGACCCGACTGCTCGATGGTACCGCCTTGCTGACAGGCTGGTTGATTGCCCTGAGCATTCCGCCATGGGCACCCTGGTGGATCGGTGTGGGCGGCGCGTTCTTTGCCATCAGTTTCGGCAAGCATCTTTATGGCGGTGTCGGGCAAAACATTTTCAACCCTGCCATGCTCGCCCGCATCGCACTGCTGATTGCCTTTCCGGTCCAGATGACCAGTTGGGTCATGCCCGGGGGGTTCGGCAGTACTGATGCTCCCGGCTTCATGAGTGGATTGGCCATTACGTTTGGCGTTACGCCCATTCCTGACGGTGTGAGCGGGGCGACAGCGCTGGGGCATCTGAAAACCGCCTTCACCCTGAACCAGGATGCGAGCGAAGTGCTCGCAAACGATTTCTCGCTGCAGGCGGCCTTTTTTGGCCACACGCCGGGCAGTCTGGGTGAAACCAGTGAACTGCTGATCCTGCTCGGTGGCATCTGGCTGCTGGCCCTGCGGATTATTACCTGGGAGATTCCCGTAGCGATCCTGGGCACAGTTACCCTGTTGTCACTGATTGCCAGCGGACTGCATCCGGAGCGTTACGCCGGCCCCCTGTTTCATCTTTCTTCCGGCGGCATGCTGCTCGGCGCCTTCTTTATCGCGACGGATCCGGTGACCTCTCCTGTCACCCAGAAGGGTCGAATACTGTTCGGCATCGGCTGCGGATTTGTCACCTGGGTCATTCGCAGTTGGGGCGGGTTCCCAGAAGCCATGGGATTCGGCGTGCTTTTCATGAATGCCTTGACCCCACTCATTGATCGTTATCTGCGTCCACGCGCTTACGGGCGCACCCTCAGTGGTAATCCCCTCAAGGTCGCTGCACTGACCGATCATGTAAAACAGGCAGGTAAGGTATGAGCGAAGTCTTTGTCGAAAAGCTCCTGCTGATCAGGACACGGGTCGACTATCAGGGATTTTTCCTCGGTATGGTATGCATGATCATGACGCTTTCACTGCTGATTGGCGACCGGCAAACCAGCGCGTCTATCAGTGAGCGACTCATGGAAGACCGACTGGTGACCCTCGGCCAGGTGTTGCCGGTAACGCTCTATGACAACAACCCCGTGACAGAAGCTGTCGTCGTGCATGACGAGCTGATCGGGGACATCGAAGTCTACCCCGCCACGCTCGCCGGGAAATTCAGTGGTATTGCATTCCAGGTCAAAACCATTGGCTACGGCGGCGAGATGACCATGATGTTTGGCGTTAAAAGCAATGGCGAAATTACTGGCGTACGGGTGTTGTCGCACAAGGAAACACCGGGGCTTGCCGACAAAATAGAAATTGCCAAAAGCAGTTGGATCAAGGTGTTTGACGGCAAGTCGCTCGACAACACCCCCGAACAGGAATGGGCTGTTAAAAAAGATGGCGGCAAAATTGATCAATTTACTGGCGCTACGATCACACCGCGTGCTGTCGTGAAGGGCGTGCGCGCAGGGCTGGCTTTTTATGCGCGGCATAAAAGTGAGTTTCAGCAGAGCCACAGATAAACGCCGGCATCAAATGTTGGCAGCAATCAAGAATTGGAAACTAACCTACAACGGCAACTGGCGGTGGAGTAGACAATATGGGATGCCATGGCTGCGGGGCTGGTCACGATCAGCAAAACGAAAGTGAAAACGGCAAACATTTTTCCACAGGCATTTGGGAAAATAATGTCGCACTGGTACAGATGCTGGGGTTATGCCCTACGCTCGCCGTTACCACCACGGCAACCAATGGCTTGGGCATGGGCATTGCAACGCTGGCTGTAATGGTGATGTCCAATTTGGCAATTTCGTTGCTCAGGAACGCCATCTCTCCGGAAATACGCAACCCCGTGATGATCGCCATCATTGCCGGCATGGTGACACTGGTCGACATGGCCATGAATGCCTGGTTGCACGAACTCTACAAAGTGTTGGGACTGTTCATTGCGTTGATCGTGACCAATTGCGCAGTGCTTGGACGCACCGAAGCGTTCGCCCTCAAGCACCCGCCCCTTCCTGCGATGCTGGATGGATTGGGAATGGGCCTGGGTTTCGCCTGGGCACTCACCTTGCTGGGAGGCATCCGCGAAATACTGGGCTCGGGCACCCTGTTTTCTCAGGCCTCCTCGCTGTTGGGTTCACATTTCCAATGGATGGAACTGACCATCATGCCTGCCGATCAAGGCATTCTGCTCGCCATCCTTCCCCCCGGCGGATTTATCGCGCTTGGGCTGATGGTTGTCGGCAAACGTTTGATCGATCGGCGACTGCAGAGCACGAAAGAACAGACGCAAGTAACACTGGTCAGCGTGCAGACCTGATGGCATAGAGCGACGTGCAAGGAGAAACATCCATGAAAGTGACCGTAGTCTATGCCGGTACACGTCAAATTCTGCTGCCATGTGCCGTAGAAGACGGAGCCACTGTCAAACAGGCACTGGAAAAATCCGGCATCCTGAAGTGCTGCCCGGATATTGATCTGAAGACCCAGAAGGTGGGTGTTTTTGGAAAATTCGTGAAGCTTGACAGCGCTCTTAACGACGGAGATCGCATCGAAATTTACCGAAAGATCACCCGCGTACTGGATGACGAAGACGATGATGAAGACGATTGATTGAAACTTTATTCCCTATGTATTAACCCGTATCTAATTGCCCCTACCCAAGGAGTTGTGACATGAGTGCACTGAACATCGAACGCGAAGCAGCATTGCGTATCGCACTGGCTGCACGCAGCTTGCCCGGTATTGGAGTGGGCCAATTGCTGGAAGTGCTGCAACGCCGTATTCCTGGCGATCTCACGCTGGAAACCCTGCAAACCATCACCGTAACCGATCTCAAAACCGGCTTCGGTAGTGCTGACGGCGAAGAAGACGGTGAAGACATTGCCATCGGCTTGCCGCAAATGAAGGACGCCGTGCGTATTCTTTGGGGCGAGACGTCACTGGACGAGCTGCCAGTACCCGTGGCCGTTACAGAAACGCCACCGGGTGCGATACGGGTTGCCATTGCCTCAAATACAAGTGACCGTCTGGATGGGCATTTTGGTTCCTGCATTCGTTTTCTGGTGTATCAACTGTCGACCGAGGAGGCCGCCCTGGTCGACGTTCGATCCGCGCTGGAGGCCGATCTGGCCGAAGACAAAAACGGTTTTCGGACTGACCTGATACGGGACTGCCAAGTGCTTTATGTCGTCTCGATCGGCGGGCCTGCCGCCGCCAAAGTGGTGCGTGCCGGCATTTACCCGATCAAAAAGATCAATGGCGGTGTGGCGGGGGAGATTCTGGAAGACTTGCGCCAGGTCATGCAAAATTCCCCGCCACCCTGGCTGGCCAAGGCAATGGGCAAAACGGCAGAAGAACGCCTGCGTTTCTCGGGTTCCGAGTCGTTCGAAGACAGCGAGTTCCCGGCTTCGGCATGAGGCTCGATCTGTTTGACTGTGCTCGATCTGTTTGACTGTGATTGTTGACGGGCAAAATAAAATCTGCAGACACCTTTGCCAATCGGTGCCCGCAGATATCATTTTTACCTTTTCAATAAAGACGCCACGCGGCGCGATCAGGCCACCTCCGTTGCCCGCACAGGGAACAAGGCCTCATCCCAATCCTCTGCCAGCACCACGATATTGCGATTCTGGCAAAAGCGCGCCTCTTTGCCAGTGGCATCGGCTATTAACGCCCATCCTGCAGGTTCGCCAGCCCCGTAAATGATATCGCTCATCACCATGCGTTCGGTGTCACGATTGAAACTCATGCCCAGGAATGCATACTGTTTGCCCTGACGATAAGCCTTCAGGAATGCCGGTATGGCAAAACCACCCATCAATTCGGTAATGTAATCCACGAAATCGGCATCAGAGGCAATATAGCTGGCGTTGGGTAACGGCGCGCCATAGGGTTTAAAGAGCACCGGCAGGGCATTATCAGCTTTGGTCGGTTCGCACTTCTCATATTTGCCATCATGGAAATGATACAAGTCAAAGCGATAATGCGTTCCCGCCAAACGTGCAGCCCCCAGCACCAGCATGTGTTCACGATCCTGATAGAGCGTTGGCAGAAACGTGTCGCGATTGGTATCAACGAGATAGGGTAAGTGCAGCGATGCCAGCCAGGTATGCAACGCAGAGGGTTGCCACTGACGCTCAGCGTAAGTCGTGGTCAGATAACGCTCAATGAACTTACGGCCCTTTTTGTTCTCGAGGTGCATGGCGGCGCGCGGAAATTCGTACATCAGGCGCGGCGACATGGGTTGCCCACCGGTCATGCCGAAGATCAGACTGTCGCTATCGGCCGGCATACGTGCGCCGGTATTGATTTCCGCCACATATTTCAAAGTGCCGGGGCCGAGATAGGGCACGACGTCGCCGCACCGAATCCCGTCAAGAAGAGAGGAACCACTGGTTATTGCCATATTGAACGCTCCGGGCCGTGAATATTGCACGACGGGCATGATCGCCCGTGGCTTGCCGGAGGGATGTCGCAAATTTCGGGCCAGCGGCAACCTGCTGTTTTAAAACAGAAATATAACTCCAGCTCACGTCTGCCACCCCGCAAACCCGACAAATTGTCAGATCAACGACAAAGCGATCGACATGGGTTCTCAGTACATTTTTTGCTCGGAGTAACGACAGCCTAGTCAAGCCGTTATCTCTCTGACCCCATTTTGATGTATGTTTCGGTAAAAGGCTGCCGTATTGCCTGATAACGACTGAGCTGTTACTGCCACACATACCTGCGAAGCTTACTTGTACGAGGAAAACCACAATGCCACCGTTTGTCATGGGATTACTGACGTCAGGCCTGCGCCTGGTCGCCAACGCCGCTTTGGTCAAGGGAAAGGAGTTCATCAAGGACAAAACCGGCGTCGACATTGACCAGGCGACGCTGAGTGAAGAAGACAAGACCAAACTGCGTCAGTTTCAGGCAGAACACGAAGAAGAGCTGCTGAAGCTCCAGCTGGAAGACAACAAACTCGCCCTCGAAGAAACCAAGGCCTATCTCGCTGATGTCGCGGACGCCCGCCGCAGCCAGGCGGCCATTCAGATGAGCCCGGAAGCGCCGTGGTATACCAAGGCCATCCAGCCAG
>JBPOHS010000155.1:0-27227 GCA_052035295.1 Pseudomonadota bacterium | reverse complement strand
GTCCTTGTAGGCGGTGGTATAGCGGGTACGACTTTGGTTGGGCTTCTTGGTTTGTTTTTTCATCGGACACCTCGTTTGCGTAGTTTACTCGCTTAACGTCATGTCCGTTATTGGTGGGTAGGTCCAGTTCCTTGTAGCGCCACATCATCAAGAATGTAGCAATAATTGAAAGAACCGTTGAAGTCGCATCTATGTATGGCGTGTTTTGTGCCTTGATCTGAGACAAGGCACAACCGAGCACACCAATGGAGACCGTGCAGACTAAAAGTACGCAAACCAACTGGGATGCCTTCAGGCCCCTCATTTCAACAGAATCCCAACCAAGGTGCTTCTGCCACATAAAAAACCCAATAATATTTGCTGGAACAAAGAATAGTATATTGAGCCCCATATCACCATACAGTCCATTTACATATGAAACATATGCGTAGCCAAAACTATTGACCAGACCGAAGGCATAATTCCAAATATTCCCCTTCGCCGCAAGAACGACACAGAGAATACCCGTCAATAGAATCGCGTAATTCAGCAACGAATCTTTCGTGAAAATTGCCACCACTGTTCCAGCACCAACAAAAACGACGATCCATACAAGTTCGAACAAAGACCAATTTCGGATATTGAAAGTGTTACGCAGGCTGCTTTCCATTTCTATTCCTCTGCTGCAGCAGATCTCTGACACCGAAGGCGTCAAACCAACATCAAGCTGACGGGCGCCGCACCAGCACCCGCTCGGGGAATCGAATGCAGCAAATAGCCATGCTTAAATTTAGTGATATTTATCGCCATGAAATACTGCTTTTGATCAAAAAATTATACGCGCAGAAGGAGATTAATTTGACGTCTATAATAGTCTTTTTACTTTTCTTGACACCAACCTCTGTTACACCACTTTAATTTCTTGCTTATAATTAAATTTCCTGACGCAAAACCAAGAGGCGTGCCGTTCTTGTCGCGCACAGCTCATACGAAATATTAGGGGCAGCTGTTTGCCACATTCCGTTAAAAGCGGATTCACGGGAATGCCATCTCGCTTCCAAACGCGCCTATTTTACCATCACACGCTGCACTCTTACAGTAGCACTCGAAACATTGACGCGAATCAAGTTGCCGCCCACTGGAAGGCAAACAGCCCCGAAGTAATGTCGCCCATGCTTCGCCAAACTGCTCGACAGTTCCATTGAAATGGAGCATGGCGTACTTGCCACTCTATATGGTTGTCATGGGTGCACCACCAGTTGCAATAAATGCGGACGCCACTTCGACGCAAGCGTCATACCTGCAGTCGCGACCTATGCGCCTGCCACGGACACTTCCCAGCAGTCCAGTACTTACGATCACTCGCACGATCTTGCCCAAATCGAGAACGACACATGGCGACCGTTGCGCATAGATCGCCAAGTCCGATTGCCATGGGAGATCCATTCATTTTCCGTTACAGGAGCATCGCTATGCGCTCGACAAACATTCGCTCCACGAAAGCACCAGCGTATGCTGTATGAGGATTACTCTTTACAACACCTGGCTTTAACATTTCGCCTTTCTGCACCGGGGAGGTAATCATCCGCAAAAAAAAAAGATACTTTTTACCCTTCCAAACCGATGCGCCTGCAAATTTCTCTACTTATTTATTGGCAGAGAGCACCAACTATCGCGGCGTCAGGGATAAGCTTTAATTCTTGTGCGCATCTCGAAAAAGCAACATATCAACTAGTTGCTCCTCCCTGTGTGGTGAAAATCCACAGCGACCCTCCCAACTGCGTGGATTTTCCCAGGTTCCAAACAACATGTCCCACCATACGATATCGCCATAATTGTTGCGATGCCTGTCCGCCTCATGATGGACCCTATGCATCTCGGGACGCTGAAATATATAGCCAATCCAATGTGGCGTACGAATGCTCGTGTGATAGAAAAACTCCCCCAGTGCAGTACACGCGGTGTAAACCAGCCCGGCCTCTGGAGAAAGACCAAGAAGGCAGTATATCAACGCACTACCGATGATGGAGTTGGCAACCATTTCCACCGGATGTTTATAAAATGAGGTAATTACTTCCAACCGCTGCGGGCTATGGTGAATTTGATGGAATACCCGCCACAAAAAATCGCTTTCGTGACGCCAGCGATGCCACCAGTAAAAAACAAAGGTCGCAATAAAATACGCAAACATGCCACAGGCCCAGTCAGGCATCACATTACCGAGCTGGAACAGTGAATACGGCTGCATCCAGTGCTCCCAGCTGATACCAGCCAACAAGACCACGCCAATTTGCACACCGTTGAGTATCAAAGTTCTTGCTGGCCATGTGCGCACGTAGGGTAAGCGCCAACCAGGAACCAACCGCTCGATCAAAAAGCAGAGCACAAAAACGCATATGAGTTCGAACAACATCCGCCATTTTCCTTCCAGTAAATCAGGTTTCAGGGCTGAACTTTACACGCATCTTTGCTAGAGTCTAACAATACGTAACCTGGTAGCAAATTAATATATACCACGTATTGGAATACGATACCTATGCGCCAAACACGACAAATCATGCAAGCTCTTCAAGCCGAACTACGCAAACGTCAGCTGACCTACAAGGATCTCGCCGAGCGAATCCACATGAGCGAAGCCAGTGTCAAACGCATGTTCTCTACTCAATCATTGACCGTCGAAAGATTGGAGACCCTTTGCGAAGCGATACAGTTGTCGTTCGCTGATCTGGTGCGAACCGCTGAGCAGTCCGCTCCGCAAACGGTAATGCTCAATGAAGCACAAGAAGCCCAACTCGCCACAGATGAGAACTTGCTTTTGATGGCCAATTGCGTACTCAATGGTCTTACGCTGGAAGAGATCACCACTCAATACAATATTTCTCAGGCGGAAGGTGTCCGACTCCTGATAAAACTGGATCGACTTGGATTAATTGAGTTGTTGCCACAAAATCGTATTCGATTACGGGTCGCCCGCAATTTTCACTGGCAGCTTGGTGGTGTTATGGAGAGGCAGGTGGTCAGGCCGTTTGAGAGGGAGTTTGTTCAATCGAGTTTTGATGCGCGTGGCGAGATAAAAATATTTGCCAGTGCCATGCTCAGCCGCGAAAGCAATGCGCAGCTACAACGACACATTGCCAAACTCGCTGCAATGGTGGCAGAACTTCACGACGCAGATAGTAGCTTACCGCGCGAGCAGACCTTCGGCTCCAGCTTGCTCTTGGCGTTGCGCCCATGGGAGCCAAAAGTATTCAGCAAAAAACGACGCCAGCCCGACAAGCGCCGATTTTAGGGCTTGTCATCGACCAACCTACAACGCCGCCGCCAATACCGATCGCACCTTGCTCATACCGTTATCCAGCGCCCGCTGAATATCTTCCATCGTAATAATGCCGTCACTGCGCCCCGCCGCCATATTCACCACCAGCGACAGACATGCATACTCCAGTTCCAGCTCGCGGGCCAGACACGCTTCGGGCATGCCGGTCATGCCGACGATATCGCAGCCGTCACGATCCATGCGATCGATTTCGGCAGCGGTTTCCAAACGCGGGCCCTGCGTGGCGCCATAAACACCGCCGTCATGCACGGCCAACCCCAGGTTTTTCCCTGCCGCCAGCACGCGCTCACGCACGACCTCACTGTAAGGGTAAGAAAAATCGATGTGAATCACTTTGCCCGGCTCCGAATAACTGGATTCCCGGCCCCAGGTGTAATCGACGATCTGGCTCGGCACCACCAACGCTTCGGCCGGCATGGCAGGATTGATGCTCCCTACCGCATTGACCGCGATGATGTGTTGCACCCCCGCTTCTTTCAAGGCCCAGAGATTGGCGCGATAGTTCACCAAATGCGGAGGCAGACTGTGCTGGGTGCCATGTCTTGCCAGAAAAACAACGGGCGTATTGGCCGGCCCGAACGTGCCGAACTGCAGCGGCGCCGACGTATCGCCGTAAGGGGTTGTCACCGTCTTTTGCTCATGAATGACCAGGCCTTCCAACGCGGTAAGACCAGTACCTCCGATAATGGCAGTCAACATCTGCTCAAGCTCCTCTAACGGCATAAATACCCTGCGCATTACGCAGGTAGCCTTTGTAGTCCATGCCGTAACCAAAGATGTAACGATCAGGAATGGTCAGCGCGGTAAAATCCGCCTTGAGATTGGGGTCAAATTTGCGATTGTGTTGTTTGTCGACCAACATCGCCGATTTCACGGACGCGGCGCCCTTCTGCTTGCACGCATCAATCAACACAGCGAGGGTTTGCCCCTCATCGAGAATATCATCGACTATCAGTACCGTGCGCCCCTCAATGTCATCCGGAACCGATTTCTTCCAGTGCATTTCGCTGCCGGACAAGGCCTGCCCATAACGCGAGACATGCACGTAATCGAGCGTGAGCGGAAACTGCAGTCGCATCATCAATTCCGAAGCGAACACCATACCGCCGGTCATCACCACCAGCACCACCGGATTTGTGCCCGCCAAGGATTTTTCGACCTGTACGGCCAGCGCGTCGATCGCGCGCACGACTTGTTGCTGGTTCCACAGGCAATCGGCTTCCTGCCATACCTTTTCCACTTCTTCAATCGTTACACTCATGATGAGGTCCTAAACGTTTTTCATAGCTTCTGCCATCGCCAGCTGCACTTGCTGCCAGCGATCCGTTTCGCGCAATGCGTCCAGGCCAGGAGCGGCCTGACCGCGCAGCGCTGCAATGCGCGCGTTACTCTCAATGGTCTGTGTCTGCAGCCAGTTCAGCACCTCGATCGCGCCGGCCCGCTGATTACACACCAGGGCCATGTCGCAACCGGCTTTCAGGGCAGCATCAGCACGCTGAACGTATCCGCCAACAACCGAAGCACCCTCCATCGCCAGATCATCGCTGAAAATGACGCCGTCAAACCCGAGCTGTTGACGCAAGACTTCCTGCAGCCAGAAGGTTGAAAACCCGGCCGGGTTCGCGTCGAATTGGCGATAAATCACGTGCGCGGGCATCATGCCACGCAATTTGGACGCCAGCACTTTGAAGGGCATCAGGTCGACCTCGAGCAGTTCGGCACCGGCCCGTTCATCTACCGGAATGGCCACGTGGGAATCCGCCTCCACCCAGCCATGCCCGGGAAAATGCTTGCCCGTCGCGGCCATGCCCGCCTCGGCCATGCCATCGATATAGGCACTGGCCAGCGCGCACACCACAGCGGGGTCCGAATGGAAAGCACGATTACCGATCACCTGGCTGCGCCCGACATCCAGATCAAGCACAGGTGCAAACGAAATATCAATGTCGAGCGCCCGCATTTCGGCGGCCATCAACCACCCCCACGCCCGGGCCTGACGCACCGCAAAACCCGGATCATCATCGTACATACGCCCGAGCAAACGCACGGGCGGCAGCCGGGTCATTCCCGTTTTGAAACGCTGAACGCGCCCGCCTTCCTGGTCAACAGCGAGAATGAGGTCAGGGCGCACGGCACGCACATCGGCCACCAGTGCTTGCAATTGCTCTACCGAGGTGAAGTTTCGGGCAAACAGGATCACGCCGCCCACCTGGGGTTGGCGCAGCAAATCGGCTTCATCGCTGGTGAGCGCCGTGCCCACCAGATCAAGCATCAAGGGTCCGGACATCTGGGTTTCCGCAAATGAGGAATGAAACACGGGGTGAATAAAACCAAGTCATTGATGACGAACACATCATTGATCGCAAAATGTAGGAATGCAGGCCGGCGAAAGCAAGTGAAATATGTGTAACGCAGCCAATCAGGGCAAAATACGCACACGTGTGCCCGAGTCAACGCGATCGAACAAGGCGATCACATCGGTATTGCGCATACGGATGCACCCATGCGAACGCGGCTCGCCCATTGGCTCGGAATCCGGCGTTCCATGGATATAAATATAACGACGCTGCGAATCCACATTGCCCAGGCGGTTGACACCCGGTTCACAACCACACAACCAGAGAATGCGCGACAGAATCCAGTCACGTTTGGGGAATTGTTCGGCGAGTGCCGGCGAATAGATCTCGCCGGTGGGTCGACGACCGACAAATACGGCGTTGACAGGTTGCCCGCCCCCGATTTTGGCACGAATGCGGTGGTTCCCGAGCGGGGTTTTGCCCGACCCACTCTCGTTGCCCGCGCCGTTCAGCGCCGTGGAAACGGCGTAGGAGGCAACACAGGCATCCCCATCGAATACATGCAGGGTCTGTTCGCTGATGCTGACCTGAATGGATAGCGGGGACGCAGGGGTCATGCAGACGTCACGCGCGGCGAACCGAGCATGCCCGCCGCCAGGAACGGCACCAATCGGCGCAGGGTATCGCTGACATCGGTTTGCTGACCGGATTCATTCTGCTGCATGGCTTGCAGGGCATCGTAGTTGGACATCGTGAACACCGCCGCTCCCAGCGCAAAGTGCATGTTCCAGAACATGTCGCTTTCGCTGCGATCGTTGCAGGCATGACGCAGCATGGTGTTGAAGCGTTCGTTGATGCGACCGTAACGGTCTTTCAGATAATTGCGCAAATGGCCCTGGGCCTGGGTGTAGGCAAGCCCCAGCAGGCGCATGAAACTTGCGGTACGGGCCGGATCCTGGCCATGTACGGCCAGCACGGTCAACGCCACGCGATCCAGCAACTCCTCGAGCGACGGCTCCTTGCCGGCATGCTGGTAAGCCTCGAGTTCATTGTTGAGCGCTTCAACCACCGGATCGATAAAGCGCACGAATACCGCTTGTATCAGGGCTTTTTTGGAACCGAAATGGTAATTGACCGCTGCCAGATTGACGCCGGCAGCGCTGGTGATGGTGCGCAACGATGTTTCGGCAAAACCCCGCTCGGCAAACAGGATCTCTGCCGCATCGAGAATACGTTCTACTGTGTCTTTCTGAGCCATGACCGCGCCTGTTCGTTCTAATTCTTACACGCGTTTCAAACATACGTTTGCCTGCTGTCGCTGTCAAGTTTGACGGGGATTCGCTCGCATTTCCCGGCCTCAGAAATAGCGGATCAGCTCCAGCTGCAGGAAGTCATCGCGATAGAACGGCCAAAGCTTGTTTTCGGCACCATAGCGCCAATCGTCCCCGGGCGAGGGGTCGTCGCCCTGCAGGATGGCGCTTTCAATTGCCAGCCCCCAGTCAGCGTTGAGTCGGGTACGGCCTTCCACCGAGATCAGGCTCTCTTCGGACACGGGATCGAACACGATGCCGGCCAGCAACGAGGAATCCGCCGCATCGTTGAAACTCAGGCGCCAGCCCAGCAACCAGTCGTGCTCATAGGTTTCCGGACCGCGCGTGCCACGATCGTCGAAGTTGTATTCCACGATCCAGCCCAGGTCGTAACTGCTGTCGAGAATGCTGTATTGAGTGTATTCCAGGCCGGTGACACTGCCGGTGTAACGCCCCCCCTGCATGCCGTGCCGGCTGATGATTTCGGCCTTCAACAGCCAGGCATCGAGAATGTATTGCAGTTCCAGGCCGGTCTGGTCGATCACCGGATAATACGGAATATAAATGCTGCCCTCCCCGGTGATGAGGAACTCAGGTTCACGCGAAGTGCCGGAGAAATGGGATATGGCGATTTCCCAGGCGTCCAGGCTGAATTTGGCGCGTATCGCAGCATCGACGCGGTGATCTTCCTCCGAGGACTCATAACGTTCATCATGGGTGTCCAGCGTGACAATCGGACCCGGCCGCCCGTCCAGCCCGGGGTATCGCCGTTCCCGGAAGCCCGGCAACACAAAGAAATCGATCAGTCCCCAGTCCTGCGTCCACGAGAGATTGAGCATGGGTTGTCCGAGTTTATCCTCACCGTCGAAGCTCTCGGCCAGATCCGACTGGTTGATAATGTCCACCAGATGCCGCGACTCGGTCACCCCCCAGAATACTTTTCGTAACCCCGTGCGCCATTCCCAGTCACCGCTGACGTGTATCCAGGCCAGATCCTGGATTTCAGCGCCGGTGCGCTCTTCGTCATGCTCATCAGCGCGGGCGCGGGCGAGGAATTCCAGCTGATCAACGCCGTTATCCAGTGCATGAACCGTGGCGATTTGCCCACGCAAGGAAAGGTTGTTGTCGGCCTTCCCTACCAGCGAGTCTTCAAAGAAATGGCGTTGTTCCAGGCCGATTTCGCTGTCGAGAGTCAGGGCTGGCGCCGCTCTGGCAAACCCGCTGGCCACCACGGCAACGACCAGGCTACGCCATGAAAGCCCTTGGTGTCGAAGACGTCGGTGGTTTTGGTGGTCTCGGCAATCGTTGAGCGCGCCAGAAGATGATCGATGAGGTGACACGTTTTTCACCTTTTCCAAAGGGCTGCTGCCAGCCAGCGTGATGATCTTTCTGACAGGCTAGCGCAAATTCAGTTGCATGCGCCAATCCCTGCACGATTGGTCGCCATCCTTGCTGATCAATGCTTTACGTTGCAATCGCCGTCAGCCTGTATATAATTTCAGTGACACGATGTATTCTGACCATTAACGTACCTGACGGACACTTAACCGGCTCGCTATGGAAAAACTCACTGCACGCCAATCCCAGATTCTGGATCATATTCGCCAACACATTGAAGAAACAGGCTTTCCGCCGACGCGGATGGACATTGCCAACACCTTTGGCTTTCGTTCACCCAATGCCGCCGAAGAGCACTTGCGGGCGCTGGCCAAGAAAGGCGTCATCCGCATGGTGCCTGGCGCATCCCGCGGTATTCAGCTGGTCGAAGAGGAAAAGCCGGATGACGGTATCCCCATCATTGGTGAAGTCGCCGCAGGCCATCCTGTGCTGGCACAAGAGAACATCCGTGGCTACTGCGCGGTCGCTCCCGAGTTCTTCAACCCGAAAGCGGACTACTTTCTCAAGGTCAAAGGCCTGAGCATGAAAGATGCGGGCATTCTCGATGGCGACCTGCTGGCGGTTCACAAGACGCAGGATGTTCGCAAAGGCCAGATCGTGGTAGCGCGACTGGGCGACGAAGTGACAGTGAAGCGCTTTGACAAGCGACGCACGGCCGTGTTGCTGATTCCGGAAAACCCGGATTTCGAGGTAATTGAAGTAGACTCGCGTGATGAACAGTTCGCGATTGAAGGCATCGGTGTGGGTGTCATCCGCAACGGTGGCCTGTAGTTCGCACGTTATTATCAAGCAGCGCTACAGTTTTTGGTGACGACAAAGAACGATCGCGGTATCAAGCAAAAGATGCAGAAAACCAATGTCTGATCAAACCCTTGCCGGACAAAACCAGCGCCGCATGAAACTGACGCCGCATGAAACCAAAACGGATTGAGACCAACACTGCTTGAAACTGACGCTGCTTGAAACTAACGCTGCTTGAAACTAACGCTGCTTGAGACCAACACTGCTTGAAACTAAAGCTGCCTGAAACAGCTGACATACAAAATAAAAAAGGCCTGAACTTCAGGCCTTTTTTATTTTGACTAAATGCGTTGATCAATGAACCACACTCGCCATCTTGAATTCAAAATCACCTTCCATCTCTGGCCAGTCTTCGAGCTCAATGACTTCTGCGTCATCCTCTTGATCCTGCCTTTGCGCGGGTTGGCCTTCTTCACGCGTATACATGTGGCCAACAATCTGTACACCGGCACCGATCATGGCTTTGCCTAGGTCAAGGGAAGCCTCGCCCAGCAAGGTTTTAGCCTCGTTGGAGAACTGGATGCGAACGAACGGTTCACCCTCTCCATCGGTGCGTCTGAGCACTATTTCGCCACTTGGCAGCTCGACAATTTCCAGCCTTGAAGACGCCATTACTAACCTCTAAAGCTCGCCCGGCGAGCGCTACATCCTAGATTCCATGCAAATACAAGAACTTATCCGGAGTCGGAAAAACACTGTATTTTCCGCATATTTCTTGCTTCGTTGCGATACGGATAGTAACACGAAGCGTGTTACCCCGACAAACGCCCCGCCAGTGCATTTCCTGTGGATAGAATGATTTTGGCCGACAAAAATCGAGGTAAGTTGTTGCTGCGTTTGACGATGCACAACGGCATGCTGTGGAGGATTTTTTTTTGCGTTACGCGAAATTTATGCTTGTCGACAACCGGGAAAACAGGCGGGACGCTGGTGTCTACCGGCGCTCACTAACCATGAGCGCCGGCATATTCCAGTGCAATCAATTACTTTTCATCTTTCGACGTTTTTTCTGACCATTTGCCATTCTTGCAGGTGGCGACCCATCCGGTTGCCTTGCCATTGTCTTCGCTCATCACATATTGTTCGCGTGATTTACGACTGAAGCGAACAATCGCCGGATTGCCTTTCGGATCTTTCTCAGGGGCCTGCAGCAGGAACTGGTATTTCAGCGGAATCTTGTCGGCCACGCTCTTCAGCTCGCTGATGGTCGGCGCGCGTGTTTCGCGATGCTTGGGGAACTGACTGGCTGCCAGGAACAAGCCCGAGGCGCCATCACGCAGCAGATAAAAGTCATCGCTCTTGCTGCAGCGCAAATGCGGCATCGGAATCGGCTCTTCCTTCGGCGGCGCAACCTCACCGTTACGCAACAGTTTGCGGGTATTGCCGCAACCTTCGTTGGTGCAACCAAAATATTTGCCGAAGCGACCGGTTTTCAACTGCATGTCACTGCCACATTTGTCGCATTCGACGATGGGGCCATCGTAACCTTTCAGTTTGAACTGGCCTTGCTCCACTTCATGACCGGAGCAATCCGGGTTGTTACCGCAGATATGCAGCTTGCGACCGGCATCGAGCAAATAACTCTCCATGGCCGTTCCGCAGAGTCTGCAGCGGCGCTTCTTGCTGAGGGCGATGGCTTCTGACTCGTCGGCCTCATCATCCTCATTGCCACCGCTGATGGCTTCATCGCCCGGCACCAGGTTGAGAGTTCCCTTGCAGCGTTCCTTGGGTGGCAGATTGTAGCCAGAGCAACCGAGGAACACACCCGTGGCGCCGGTCCGTATCATCATGTGGCGACCGCACTGTGGGCACGGTATATCGGTTTCAACGGGGTTGTTGCCCCGCATGCCACCCTCGTTTTTCTCGGCAGCGGAAAGTTGCTGCGAAAAACGGGCATAGAACTCATCAAGCACATTCTGCCAGTGCAATTGGCCCTGGGCGATTTCGTCGAGCTTTTCCTCCATTTTGGCGGTAAAGCTGTAATCCATCAGGTTGTCGAAGTTCTCGCCCAGGCGATCGGTAACGATATCCCCCATTTTTTCGGCGTAGAAACGGCGGCTTTCAAGACGCACATAACCGCGTTCCTGGATGGTCGATATGATCGATGCATAGGTGGACGGGCGACCGATGCCACGTTTTTCCAGTTCGCGCACCAGCGATGCTTCAGTGAAACGTTGCGGTGGCTTGGTGAAATGGCGGCTGGGATCGAGTTTCTTGAGCGTGAGGATTTCGCCCACGGCCACATCGGGCAGTTCGATGTCTTCATCGGTGGCGCGGGTGCCCGGCATATTGACGATCAAGTGACCATCAAACTTCAGGATGCGGCCCTTGGCGCGCAATTCAAAATCGCCCGCTTTTACCGTCATTTGAGTGCTGTGGTATTCGGCAGGCGGCATCTGGCAGGCAACAAAGCGCTTCCAGATCAGCTCGTAAAGTTTCTGCGCATCTTTTTCGAGGCCGGCGACCTGGTCGGCCAATAACGTGACGTCCGACGGGCGGATCGCTTCGTGCGCTTCCTGTGCGCCTTCCTTGCTGGCATAAAGATTGGGGGATTCCGGCAAGTAACGCTCGCCATACTGGCCACCGATGTACTCACGGCAGGCGTTGACGGCATCCGCGCTCAGGTTGGTAGAGTCGGTACGCATGTAGGTGATGTAACCGGCTTCATACAACCGCTGCGCCAGTGTCATGGTGCGCTTGACGCTGAAACCCAGACGCGTACTGGCAGCCTGCTGCAAGGTCGACGTGGTAAATGGCGCCGCGGCCTTGCTGCGGGTCGGCTTGTCTTCACGGCTGGCAACCTTGTAGGCCTCTTTCTCCAGCTTTTTGACCGCCGCCATGGCCTGCGTCTCATTGACCGGGCGGAACGCCTTGTCGCCCTCTCTGGCCAGTTCCAGACGCAACGGGACCTTCTTGCCGGTGAGAGTGTCGGCAAAGACTTCCCAGTATTCCTCGGGCAGGAAAGCACGGATTTCGCGCTCGCGTTCCACCAGCAGCTTGACCGCTACCGATTGCACCCGCCCGGCGGACAGACCGCGCCCGATCTTCGCCCACAACAACGGCGATACCATGTAACCGACGACCCGATCGAGGAAACGGCGCGCCTGCTGGGCGTTGACCCGGTTCTCGTTGACACGCCCCGGATGCGAGAAGGCTTCCTGAATGGCGGATTTGGTGATTTCGTTGAACACCACGCGTTGAAAACGGCTGTCATCACCGCCGATCACTTCGCGAAGGTGCCAGGCGATGGCTTCCCCTTCACGATCCAAGTCGGTCGCGAGATAGATGGCGTCGGCCTCTTTGGCGAGTTTCTTGAGTTCATCGACGACTTTCTGTTTGTCGGGCAGCACCTGGTAGTTGGGTTTCCAACCGTGCTCGGGGTCTATCCCCATGCGCGCAATCAGCGCCTCGCGGGCCTTCTGCTTTTTATGTATTTCCTTGTCTTCGGCGCTCAGCTGCCGGGTCGCGGCCGCTTTTTTGCTGCGCTCCTTGGCATCGATGGTGGTTTCGCCACTACCGCTGGTAGGCAAGTCTCGTACATGTCCAACGCTGGACTTCACGACAAAGTCCTTGCCGAGATATTTGTTGATCGTCTTGGCTTTGGCCGGGGACTCAACGATTACCAGTGATTTTCCCATAACATCCTGATTTTTATGTCTTTGTTTACCCACAACACGTGGGATTGTCCGCCATTGGCGCCTGCCGGACATTGAAAGGCGGGAATATATACCGACCCACCGGGCCCCAGGTCAAGCGATATGCCACTTATTCACAGTCGTTAGTTGCATCTACAAACGTTAGTTGCATACGGCCACCCTTCTGCATTTAGGACAGCGCGCGCGGTTTCGTCAAAAAATTTCTTGTTTTACCGCTGCTTCCGTCGCCCGGAGCAATCCAGGAGAAAGCCCCAATTCCTTTTAATTCATGGACTTGCGAATATCCCGCTCGGACAACGAGCAGGATCAGGGGCTTTTACCGCGCCTGCCACGGCGAAATCACGGATTCCCCCCTATACTTTCCAGCAATCCTGATGAATCGAGGCTGACCGGCCTCGCTGTTAACGCACCTTATGTCTGAGAGGTTGACTATGCGAATGAACAAGGCTCTGGCTTTTTGCGCGGCACTGCTGCTGTCAGGTACCGGATCGCAGGCACAGGCCGCTGACGCTGGTGCCATGTTGCGACAGATCCACGACGCCCGCCTTGGCCTCATGCAAACGGTGGCGGCCTTCCAGAGTTTCCAGGGCGCCGAAGGTGACCCCAAGAAAGGCAAGGATCTCGAGGCCCAGATGGCCGATGCTCGCGCCAAGGTGGCCACCCTGCAGGGCGGCTTGCAAGGCGCCGGTGTTGACGAGGAACTGTCAGCCATGAACAAGTCCTGGGACGCCACTCAGGCGGCACTGGATACCGCCGTGGATACGATCGAGAAGGAAGGCTTTGCCGAGTTCGCGATCATGAACGGCTACGTGCAGGCAAGTAACGAGTGTGAGCAGACGCTGGGCAAGATGCAGACGCGCATTATCGACACGACCGGCTACAAGGTGAATCCGACCGTGCAGATCTTGCGCGACGAAGCCTTGCTGCTGCAGGGCATGACCATGGCGTATGTCGAGCTCAGCAATTCGCAGTTTGGCACCAGCTACCGTGAAGACCAGCAGGAAGAGGAAACCATCGATGCCAAGGCCGTGCGGTTCTCGCATGCGCTGGAAAAACTGCTGGCCGCCATTCCTGCCAACAGCCCACACCGCCCGAAAATCGAACTGGTGCGTCGCAACTGGGGCTTCATGGAAAAATCGTTCATGAATTATTCCGAGAAAACCGTGCCGTTCCTGATCAGCAAGTTCAGCCAGGAAACCGTACAGGTACTGAACGAACTGGCCACGACGATGGAAAGCGCTTGAGCAGGCCCGGTTTTAAACGGGCCCGGTCTTAAACAGGCATAGGCTCAAACAGGCATGGCCGCCTCATCGATCAAGACGGCTTGCAACCACTTGGCGATTTGCTCAACCTCGGGCTCATCGCCATTTTCATTCCAGAGAATCGCCACGGAACGGCCCCCGACTTCCAGCGCCATGTAACGGCTATCCTGCGTTGCCGCCCACTGATCCAGCAAAACCTGCGAAGCCGGGCTTGCCTGCACGGCAACCGGATCTTCGTCCCATACCAGTTGCCCACTCTTGTCTCTCCGCTGACGCCAGGCCGCCTGGTGACTTGGCCCCCGTTCCTTGTCAGCGGCAAACAGCCGATAGCGCATCCAGCCCGTGACCGGCCAGTGCGGATTGCGTCGTGCCAATTCGCTGTAAACCGGGTCATGGGTCAAGCTCACCGCCTCGACATGCAGTTGCAGGCTGCGCGCTTTCAGGCGCATGCGCGATTGTCGCCGTTCTGTGGCGGTCGGGCGCATCCAGAAAATCGGCCCGAGAATCAGCGAGGCGCCGGCGATCAACAGCAGGTACATCATGGGCTCGTTGTCCTTATGTTTAAACCTATTGATTTTCAACAATACATGCTATTAAAGATGGCGGCATTATCAAACTCATATTCGAACAAGGAGATTGTCATGGCCCAATATTCACACATCCTGCTGGCAGCGGATTTTCATGATGAATCTGGCAAGGTGGTGGCGCGGGCGCAGGCGCTGCGCGAAGCCAATCAATGCAAGCTGAGCATTGTTCACGTCATCGAGCCGATTGGCGTGGCGTATGGCGGCGAGTTTCCCCTCGATCTGGGAGATCTGCACCGGGAACTGGAAAAACAGGCTCGCGACAAACTGACGGAACTTGGCAAGACACTGAACATTCCGGCGGAGCTGCAATTTCTGGAAGTCGGCATTACTGAACGCGAAATACTGCGGGTTGCCCGCGAACAAGCAGCTGACCTGATCGTGCTGGGTAGCCACGGCCGCCATGGCCTGGCGTTATTGCTCGGTTCCACAGCCAATGGTGTGCTGCATCATGCACAATGTGACGTACTCGCCGTACGCGTGGGCAAGGCCAAGTAACATTTGCTGGTCAGGAACAGTCGCTATTCATGAGAGTAGGCTCTGCTCATGAATAGGCTCTGCTCAAGAGTAGGCTCTGTTCAAAAATAGTCGCCTAGTCAGCCCCCAGTGCGGGGCTTTGCTGACTGTCGAGGATGAGCGGCATCAAGGCCTGCAGCTGCTCATCCAGCGAACTGCCCAGACTCGATGACATATTGAAGAAGTTCAATAGCGCTTTCAGGTTGGCGTCATCACTGCAGGCTTCCTTTACCCGCTCCCCCAGCGCCGCGTCCACACTTTTCAGATCCTGGTTCAACGTGACCAACCCTTGCAGATCCCAATCGGGCCGATAGCCTTCGCGATAGAGAAAATATTGCCGCAGCAGATAGAACGACACCGACCGCATGGTGTAGTCCTGATGTGACGAAAACGGCAGGTGATAGCGCGCGTTAGGCTTCAGCTTCGACAGGATCGGACAGGCGCTGCTGGCCATGATCAGCCCCATCAACGCGCGCAAGCCCTCTTCTATTTCCGTTTCCTTGGTGTAGGTACGCTGTGGCGTGACGACGGTGATACGGGCCATTTTGTCGGCAGGAATGCGCTGAAAATCCGTGATGACCGGCATCAAATCGACCGCTGCCGGGCAATGGCGAGCATCCTTTACCGTCAGCGGGCAATTTTCACACTGACAATGCGCCAGTCGGGTCCACGCTGGCAATTCACCGCGCTCGGCGCTGAAGTCATATCGACGCTCCACATCCACTTGATATTCAAGCAGATGCTCACTGCACTCAAAGGTGTAATGAATACTCATGGGAAACTCTTCACGCTGCCATAGCCATGGTAAAAGCATAGCAGTCCCCGCCTGGCAGAGCCGGGGAAAAGCCAAGGCGGATACGTCAAGGGTGGCATCAGGGGTGAAGCCTCAATGTTACCACTTGCAGTTTGTGGACTCTGTTTTGTGGACTACGCTTAAAGGCAGATAGTCAACCTTCTGTAAGGAGTACCTCGTGGCGGCTACGGGTAACAAACTCAACAATCCGGGTTCTCGGGTCGATCGCCCCGATCTGGATTGGAGTCAGGTCAAGGAGACAATCGCCATGCTCTGTCTGGCAATGGCGCAGATCGATACGACGCTGACGGAAAGCACCCGATCGGTCGGTGAATTGACGGAGTCATTCACCCACATGGCCAAGGAGTCGATGAAAATCAACGAGCTGTGCGAGAAAAACGAAACGGCAGAAAGCTGGCCGACGTCACGCATGGAAATCCTTCAGCTGTCACAAGACATTCTCAAGCACATGAACCTTGCCGTCGTTGCCTTCCAGTTTTACGACCGCCTGAGCCAGAAGCTCGGGCATGTCAATGGCAGCCTGTCCCACCTCGGTGATCTGATCGGTGACAACGGTCGCCTCTACAACCCGCAGGAATGGCGCAAGATTCAGGATGAAATTCGTTCCAACTACACCATGGAATGCGAACGCCTGATGTTTGACATGATCATGAAGGGCTCCACGGTCGAAGAAGCCCTGGCATTGTATCGGCATGAATTCAGTCAGGCAGACACCCTGGCGCGAGATGCCACCGACGACGATATCGAGTTGTTCTGAGCTGTTCTGAACTGAGCTGTTCTGAATTGATCTATTCCAGCACCTCGACGGTATCGCCGACCTTGAGTTCCCCACGTCCCCGCGGCAGCAGATTCTGGCCGAAGAACACCTCACCATCACGGCTGCGATGCGCCTTGAGCATCGCAAATACAGCCGGATTGCGCTCACCGGTATAGGGATCCAGTGTGGGAATGGCACAACGTGAACACGACTTTGCCACCTCAATCTCGACGTTACCGATGCGCAACCGCTTCCAGCCATCTTCCGCAAATGCCGCATTGCCGCTGATCACCAGATTGGGGCGAAAACGCATCATGTCGAGCGTATCGCCCAGCCACTCGCCGAGCTGGGCAAGCGACGCCTCGGTCGTCAACAACATGGGGAAACCATCAGAAAAGCTGGTGATTTCCCCGTTTTTCGCATACGCAGTATCGACCGGGCGACGGGTATCCTCGGGCATATAGGCCAGTTTGCAGGGTTGTTTGATCACCTGGGCGAACCAGGCATTGACATGCCCTTCCGCCACTTTCGCCTGCACGGTATCGCGCCAGACCGTCACCGCTTGCGTCTTCTTGATCATCTCCCAATAGAACTGCGGAATCACCAGTTCCGGCATATCGGGCGCAGCGATTTGCAGTTCGTTGTCATCGAAACGCGCAATCAGTTGCGTCATGGCCGGCAGCTGGCGTTGGGTGAGAAACTTGCCGTCGTTGTCGACAAGCATCCAGCGGCGATCCCACTGTGGGCCGCGCGCATCGAGCGAATACTGCTGAACGCCGTAGCCGCGCGCGCTCTTGAGGGGGTAGAGATTCAACTGGCTGACATGCATGGGTACGGTTCCGTGAGTCTGTTCAGATTTCGATGCGCGTGCCTTCGGCAGGAATATCGGCATCGATGTTCTGGGTCTGCTTGAGTTTTGCCTGTAACGCCTGCTGTGCGTTTTCCTCGCCGTGCACGAGATAAAAGCGCGAATGATTGTGAAAGTGTGACGTCCAGTCAAGCAATTGCGACTGCCCTGCATGCGCGGAAAACCCGCCCAGCGTATGAATTTTCGCTTTCACCGCAATCGGCGCGCCAAATATTTTGACGCGCTTGGCGCCTTCCACCAGCATGCGCCCGAGTGTGCCACTGGCCTGATAACCCGGAAACACCACACGGCACTCATCCCGCCAGAGATTGTGTTTGAGATGATGCGTTATACGACCGCCGTTACACATGCCACTGCCGGCAATGATGATGCAGCCGCCCGTATAGCGGTTGATCGCCATGGAATCTTCGGTCTCGGGCGTCAGCGTCAGCTGCGGAAGCAGGTCATGCTGACGATTGGTGAGTTTTTTCATGATCGCCTGCACATCTTCGGGATCGAGCAGGTGCATGTAGTCGCGGTAGAGTTCGGTCACCTCAATGGCCATCGGGCTGTCGAGGAAAATCTGTTGCTGAGGCACCCGGCCTTCGGCATGAAGTTGTGCAAGGTAATACAGCATTTCCTGGGCGCGCCCCACGGCAAACGCAGGAATCAGCACATTGCCATGATCCTGATCGGCGGCCGTCAGAATCTGCGCCAGCTCGTCCTTGGTGTCGCTCATTTCACGATGGTCGCGGTCACCGTAGGTGCTTTCCATGATGACGACGTCAGCTTCATCAATATATTCGTAACTCGGCATCAACACCGAATCCGGATTGCCGATATCACCGGTGTAAACCAGCTTGCGTGGTTTGCCACCTGCCGGCTCATGCAGCTCGATTTCGGTCAGGGCGGATCCCAGAATATGCCCCGCATTGCGGAAACAGAACGAGATCTCGTGATTGAGTGTCTGCTGTTTGTGATAAGGCACGCCGACGCACAGTTTCAGGACTTTCCTGACGTCATCGAGATCATACTGCGCCTTGATCGTGCGTTTACCGGCACGACACAGGCGTTTGTTGTCGTTTTCAATGTCACGCAGATACAGGTTGACCGCATCCTTGAGCATGATCGCCAGCAAATGTCGCGTGGCTTCGGTGGTGTAGATCGGCCCTTTGAAACCTCCGCGTATCAGCTTCGGCAACAGCCCCGAGTGATCGAGATGCCCGTGCGAAAGGATCACGGCGTCAATGGTGCGGGGATTGAAAGGAAAATCCCCCTGGTTGCGCAGTTCGGACTTGCGCCCGCCCTGATGCATACCGCAGTCGAGCAGAACGCGGGCAGATGCCGTTTCAAGCAAGTGACAGGAACCGGTCACTTCGCGGGCGGCGCCCAAAAAAGTCAATGTTGCCATGGATATACCTCATTGATTCGTGACGGCAGCGTAGCACAAAGTGGTGTGCGCTCCCGGTGTCAGATCAAAAAAGCACTACCGCACACGGCAGGCTTCTTGCTTGCCAAACAGACAAAAAGGATTAGTTGGGCCAGGGATTAGGCGGTATCATATCGTTCCATTGCAGTGCCGGAGGATGCATGACCGTTTCATCGAGCCGCAAGGCCTACCAGAAAACCATCAAACAGTTGTCTGACCGGATCGTCGCTGCACAAGGCCCCATTCGCATTCTCGATGCCATCAACTGGCGCGATGAAATTCGCCAGGAATTCTTCGCCAAAGGCTGCCGGGAACTTCCCAATATCGATCCCGATTATTACAACCGCCGCCCGCTGGGATTCGACCCGGACAAGATCAAAAGCGATTTTTACGATATCGAACGCGACATTACCCGCAACCTGGGGCAGCTCAATCCGCTGGCCAAGATGATGCGTCGCATGTGTCGCGAATTCCAGACGGTGGTGCGCATGCTTGAAGCGCGCGGAAAACCCGGCTTTTCCGATATTGCGCAAGAGCTTTACGGCTCCCCTTCCGATGTCTTCCATGCCGGTGATCCTACCATTGCCGAGCTGGGCACCATGCTTGAATCCACGGTATCGAGTCTGTTGCAAATCAAGGACATGCAGGAAGAACCGCGCACACTGACCGCCCCCGAAGCGGTGGAAATCCTGCAGCAACGCATCAGTAACGCCTTCCCTGAAGAAAAAGTGCGCGTCATCATCAGTGACGGTATCGCATCGGATGCCGCAGCTGGCAGCGATTACATCAAGCTCAACCAGGATGCGCGTTTCAGCATGCGCGACATCGACATTCTCGAAGTGCATGAAGGCTGGGTTCATCTGGGCACCACGCTCAACGGTGCGGCACAGCCATACTGCACTTTCCTCAGCAAGGGCACTCCGTCTGCCACCGTGACGCAGGAAGGCCTGGCCGTGTTGTCAGAGATCATCACCCTGCGCTCAGGCCCCAAACGTCTTTACAAGCTGGTGAATCGCATCCGCGCGATCACCCTGGCCGAGGAAGGCGCCGATTTTCTTGAAGTATTCAATTATTTGCGTGACAAGGGCATCGAGCCTGAAGACTGTTACACGATCGTCAGTCGGGTATTTCGTGGGTCCACGCCCACTGGCAAGCCCTTCGCCAAAGACATTTCTTATATCAAGGGCTTTGTACTGACCTACAACTTTATTCGGGTTGCTGTCGCCAAGGGTATGATCGATCGCTTGCCGCTGTTGTTTGTGGGCAAAATTCTGCTGGATGACGTCAAGATCATCTATGAATTGATGCAGGATGACATCATCACCAAACCCAAGTTCATACCGCCGGTTTTCTCTGATTTCAAGGGCTTGGCGTCGTGGTTGAGCTTTGGCCGCTTCATCGGCTCGCTCTCGTTCGAACAGCTGGAAAAAGACTACAGTCTGCTGTTCTGACCGGGCGGGCCAACACCCCGCCGGCATTGACCGCCAGCCCGCCTGTCAATTCGTTCTCGCAGCGGTCGGATTTTGACTACACTGAAAGTCAGTAGTAGTCAAAAAAAGCGTTTCCCCATGCCACCAAACAGACCAGGGTTGCTTCTCTGCTGGCCGCAACAGGCCCTGGTCTGGCTTGCCGTGATAACGCTGTGCCTTGGCGGCACCCTTGCCCGCGCATCGTTACTGGCGGCTTCGCCGGCTGACATGGCCCCGATTGTCGAACTGTCACGAAAAGAGGTGTCGGTTGCCTACGGCATTGATTCAATGGTGGCCGAAGATCGGGCACAGTCCGTCACGTTTGCTGATCTGCGATCCCGCCCTGACCTGCTCCCCTGGAAAAAACCACCCAATGGCACGCTGAATTTCGGTTACAGCAAGTCCTGGTTCTGGCTGCATACACGCTTTCACAATCACGACGCGGTGGCGCTCGATCGGCTGATTGAAGTGTCCTATGCCGTACTGGATTATCTGGACGTTTACATCGTCAAGGCCGATGGCCAGGTCATCGCTTATGCGCTGGGCGATAAATTGCCGTTCACGTCACGCCCGCTGCAGCACAACAACTTCATCATCCCTTTGCAATTGCTTGCGGACGAGACTGTCGATGTTTACATGCAGGTCCGGACAGGCAGTTCCGTTCAGTTCCCGGTGACGTTGTGGGACAAGGAATCCCTCATTGAACATGACCACAACCAGACGCTGGGCATGGGCCTCTATTACGGTGCCATGCTGATCATGGTGTTTTACAACCTGGTACTGTTCCTGTCGGTACGTGACATCAAGTACTTTTATTACGTGTGTTACGTCGCCTCGATGCTGGTCTTTCTGGCGAGCATCAACGGGCTTTGCTTTCAATACCTGTGGCCGGAGGCGACATGGTGGAATGATGTCAGCATTGTCATGGGGCTCTCGGGCGTCATCTTCTTCGCCATGATGTTCACGCATGATTTTCTCGATCTCAAGCATACCCGCCCGCGCTTCGCCCTGGTCGCCCGCCTGCTGACGCTCACGGGCCTGGGCACTGCAGGGGGGGCGTTGCTGCTGAGTTACCACATCGCCATACTCAGTGCGATCATTGTCGCCGTTGTCTGCATTTTCTTTGCTTACACGATTGGTTTCATCCGCTGGCGCGATGGCTACAGCCCTGCACGCTATTACTCGATCGCCTGGTCGTTCATGATGGCGGGCGGGCTAGTGCTTGCCCTCAACAAATTCGGCATCATGCCGCGTAATATTCTTACCGAAAACGCGACCCAGATTGGTTCCGCCATCGAGGTGATGTTGCTGTCGCTTGCGCTCGCCGACCAGCTCAATCGCGAGAAACGCATGCGGGAAGACGCCCAACAGGAAACCCTGCAGGCACAGGGCGCCGCCATGGTGTCGCTGCGGCAGTACGAAGCCCTGTATCAACATGCGGCGCAGGGGTTGTTCGTTGTGGATGGCGAAGCCAACTTCATCCGTTTCAATGCCAGTGTGAAACGCATTCTGGGCGTCGACGATCAGCAGTTGGCAGGATCGCAGGAACAACCGGGACTGTCACTGAGCCACTTCTTTCCGGCGCTGGTCGATCTATTGCAAACGCCCGATGCCGTCGATTTCAGGGAAAGCCTGCGTCTGGAAGGCAAGCGGGCCGACGGCGCCAGTGTCTGGTGCATCATCACCCTGCGCCCCCTGCGCCAGGATTCCGCGCCCAATGTGCTGCGTTATGAGGGTTCACTGGTCGACATTACCGAAAGCATCGACAAGGAAACCGCGCTGCGTGAGCGCCATGCCGCTGAGGTTGCCACCCAGGCCAAGAGCGCTTTCCTGGCCAACATGAGCCATGAGATCCGCACCCCCATGAACGGCGTTATCGGCATGGTGGAACTGCTCAAGGGCACCCCGCTCGATCTGCAACAGGCGCGCTATGTGAGTACCATTCACAGTTCCGGCATGGCGCTCATCAACATCATCAACGACATCCTCGACTATTCGAAAATTGAATCGGGCAAGCTGGAAGTTGAGAAAATCCCGCTGGATTTGATGTCTCTGGTCGATGAATGCGTGTCAGTGTTCTCGCTGCGCTGCGCAGAAAAAAACGTGAAACTCTATGTCGACCATGACCCGGCCATACCGGCGCGAATACATTCGGATCCTGTGCGCATCCGTCAGGTGCTGCTGAATTTCCTCAGCAATGCGTTCAAGTTCACCGAACAGGGCAGTGTTCACATCCGGCTGAATCAACTGGCCGATGGCGATATCCGTATTGCCGTGCACGACACGGGCATTGGTCTCTCGACGGCACAACAGGAAAAGCTGTTCCAGTCATTCTGCCAGGCCGACAGCTCGACCACGCGCAAATACGGCGGCACGGGGCTCGGGCTGGCCATTTCGAAGCGCCTGGCCGAACTCATGGGGGGTGACATCGGCGTCATCAGTGTAGCGGGCCTAGGTTCGGAATTCTGGTTCACAGTGAAAAACCATGTTGCGCCACCGGCTGCATCCGTTACCCATCCGACGCTTGGCGATGTGCTGATTTTTGCCGGTCACGACACCGCCCTGCTGGAAGCCAACCGTCGCATGTTCGGCGTCTGGTTCCGGCATGTACTCAGCATGCCCTCCCCCGGCGAAGTGGAGTCCCTGCTCAAGAGCGGGAAATCCATGGAGAAAACCAGCATTCTCATGGATGCCGACGTGCTCCAGCAACTGTCGTCGCCCGAGTTGGTGAAGCCCTATCTCGACCGCGTGCTGGTGGTGTGTGACAACGAACAGTTCAAGTCGGCACAACGCCGCCTGCCACTGCGCAACATGCTCGAACTCCCGGTCTCACCGCGCAGCCTGCTACGGGCGTTACAAGGCGTGGACGACACCCAGCCTGCGGCAACAGCAACGCTAACGCCGTCATTGCAGGTCGACGGGATGCATTTCCTGGTGGCCGAAGACAACAGCGTCAACCAGATGGTCATCCGGGGCATTCTGCAGAAGCATGGCGCCAGGGTCACCATTGCCAGCAATGGCCAGGAAGCCCTGCAGACGTATCAACGCGACCACGCCCAGATCGATGTTGTACTGATGGATATCGAAATGCCGGTCATGAACGGCTATCAATCGACACAGGCCATTCGCCTGTTCGAGAAGCGTGGAGGGCTGCGGCGCACACCGATATTCGGTCTTTCTGCCCACGCCCTCAAGGAATTCATGACCGAGGCGCTCAAGTGCGGCATGGATGACTTTATCGCCAAACCGGTGACCATCGATGCGCTGGCGACCACTCTGGCCTCGGTGTCGCCGGAGGATCGTGCTGCCAACTGAGCGCCCTTTTACCGACACCCTTTGATCACACTCGTCTCCCCACTGAAATTCGCATTCGCTTGCGTCGCACAATATACTGTATATAATTACAGCTTTACTGTGAGAAACTCATGTCCGACATGCTTGCTCCCTTGCTGTCACACCCGGCCATCTGGCGCGCTTCGCGCTTCCAGAATGCCCGTGACTGCCAGCAACAGACAGCCCAGGGCCTGGCCACCGGCTTCAGCCGGCTTGACCGCGAACTTCCCGACCATGGCTGGCCCCGGAGTGGCGTGCTGGAGATGCTGCTGTCACACAAGGGGCGCGGGGAATTGTCCGTGCTGGCGCCGGCACTGGCCGAACTCAGCCATGGCAACCGCTGGATCGCCTGGATCGCGCCGCCCTGGATTCCTTATGCACCGGCACTGTTACGGCACGGGATCCGAACCGAACGGGTACTGTTGATTCGTCCGGCCCAGTTACGTGACTGCCTGTGGGCGCTGGAGCAATGCATGAGTTCCGGCACTTGTGCTGCGGTGCTGGGGTGGCCCGAAGCGCTGCAACCCCAGCACGTCAAGCGCTTGCAACTGGCAGCCCAGCAAGGGCAATGCCTGGGCGTGCTGATGCGGGATGCCCGCCATGCACAATCGCCCTCCCCAGCGCCCCTGCGCGTGGAAATCGGCAGTCAACGCCTGCTGCCCGGCGGTCAGGTGCAGTGTGAACTACGACTGATCAAGCGGCGGGGGCGCTGGCCGAGCGACTGGTTTCCGGTGCAATGGGCATCACCGGTAGTTGCCGCCTGGTCAGAGATCCCGCCTTTGGCCAGGGCGACCCAGGAAGTCGTCGCAGCAACGAACGGGATTCCACCGCCCTCGGGAGCAGAGCCCCCCAAGCCGGTGCAACCCCGCTAGGCCATCGAGATGCCACCATTGAGGCTGATCACCTGGCCAGACAGCTTGGCCGCTGCCGGGCTGGCCAGATAGGCGGCCAACACGGCCAGATCTTCGGGCTCCACCACGCCCAGCACTGCCATTTTCTCCGCCTTGCCGAACAGCTTCGACGCAAAGGGATCTGCCATGAGCGCGCCGTAGAGCGGGGTGTTACGCACAATGGACGGGGAAATGCAGTTCACGCGAATCCCCGAACGCTTCACTTCATTGGCCAACGCGCGAGTGAACATCATGACGCCCGACATCGCCGCACCGATGGCCACCTCCCCCGGCGTGGCCACCTTGCCGGCATCCGACGCCATGGTGAGGATCACCCCTTGGCCCCGTTCCATCATGTGCGGCAGTGCAGCACGCGCGCACAGAATGGGTGGCATCAGCGAACCACTGACGTGCTCGGCAAGCGTGTCGATGGGCAGCGTATGAAATATGCCCGGCATGGGATCGCCGCCGGCCGTGCATAACAGGATATCAATGACACCAAACGCCTCGACACAGGCCGTCACCCCCGCTTGGGCGCCGGCGACTGTCGCCGCATCTGCCGCCACCGAGGCAAAACGCGTCGCCGGGAATTCCGCCTGCAGTGCGGCAGCCGCCGAGGCTGCACGATCGGCATTGCGCCCCACCAGCATGACCGCCTTCGCCCCGGCTTCGGCAAACGCACGCACACAGGCGTAACCAATGCCGCCTGTTCCACCAAAGACCAATGCCGACAGCCCGGTCAGGGATTGCGTGGGGATCGATGCGCGAGCAGATTCTTGTTTCATAAGGTGCCTTGTCATGCAAAAGGGTGAAAGGAGTGCAGCTTGACCTGATTCCGCCACAACACGCAGCCTTGCCGTCACCCTCATACGGACGATGTCCGTGCTTCGAAACCCCGTGGCTTCCGCATCTGGTGTCGGGGTGTCGGGCAGCACCGGTTGACAGGCCCCGCAGGACCGCTAGGTTTAAAAGTTCAGCCACTGCAACAATCAACCATTCCCGGAACGCCGGGATCACAGGTGTTATTCCATGCGTCGAACCCGGGGCCTGCATTACGTCGCACTGCTGATGATGGCAGGCGCCGGCATGGCCTGTGCCGAGACCGAGGTGGATTTTTCGGGCTTTGCCAGCATCGGGGCTGGACGTGTCAGCGATGCTTCCATCGAATTCTACGACTACGACAATGAGTGGAGCTTCGACAGCGACAGCATGCTCGCCCTGCAGGCCGTGGCCGAAGTCTCCCAAAAGGTTTCCTTCACCGGACAGATCCTGTCCAAGGGCTTTACCTTCGACGATCGGTCGCCCTACGAACCAGAACTCAACTGGTTGTTCGCCAGCTATGAAGTAACGGATGCCCTGAGAGCGCGCGCCGGCCGCCTGCGAACCCCGTTATTCCTGTTTTCCGAATCGCTGGATGCCGGATTCTCGTACCCGTGGGTACGCCCGCCCGTGAACATGTATGCGAACTTTCTGGAACCTTTCGACAATTACGACGGCATCGATATCACCTGGTTTACACGATGGGGCAAGCACGAAACAGAATTCGGCTTTTTTGCCGGCACTACCGAAGAGGACTATCGCGGACGCGACATCAATGTGCACAAGACGTTTGCCGTTACGGCACAGACACAGCTGGACGCGTTCAAACTGCGCTATTGCTATAACTGGAACCGCGTCAGCATTTTCAATCCGGCGGTTGAACCGGCAGCCGATGGCTATCGTTTATTTGCCGGGCTGTTGAATCAGCCCATCTACGACGAGATAGCCAACAACGCCCAACTCGACGCCCAGGTATTCCAGTACCATGCGCTGGGCCTGCAGTGGGAGCGTGATGGCTGGCAGATCATTGCGGAAAAATTCCAGACCGTCAGCCCGGAAAAACAGTTCTCTTTTGATAACGCCGGCTGGTATCTGTCGGTGGCGCGCCAGATTCAGGACTTCATGCCGTATGTGACGATCGGCGAATATGGCTCGGGGCCCGACCACCATATCCGAAAACTGGTGGCCAGTACATATAACGTGACCCCTGAAGGTTGGATCACACCATTGGATGACTTGCGTACACAAACGCTCGCCACCCTCGAAAACATGACCATTTCCCAGTCGAGTCTGGCCCTGGGCCTTCGCTACGAGGTGACGGGCAACACCGCCCTGAAAGTCGAGGCAGAATACTTTCACCTGAACAGTGCAGGACAAATGACCTTCGTGGGTGACGAGAGCCGCCCAGACCATGCGCTCGCCACCACGCTGGTACTTGATGTGGTGTTCAGATGAGCCTGCATCGAACCGGTATAACGCTGCTGTTACTGACTTGCCTCGTGGGAAGCCTGGGGATATCCGACACGGCGCGTGCGGATCTGATGGTCATCGTCCACCCGAAAAACCCGGTCAACACCCTCACCGAAGATGACGTGCGGCAGATTTTTCTTGGCAGGATGCGGCTGTTTCCTGCCACCCAAAGGAATATCGACCCGGTGGATCTGGATTCCTCGATGCCGGGCTTCGTCAGCTTCTACAGGATAGTGGCGCGCCTCTCCCCCACCGCGCT
>JBPOHS010000061.1:0-32147 GCA_052035295.1 Pseudomonadota bacterium | reverse complement strand
CATGCTGGCGCTGGCGATTTTGAAGCCGTACAAGCCCAGCTCGGGCTTTCGACCTGTTGTGGGCGGTGTGAAGGCTTTGCCCGTGATCTGATCAATGAGCAGGTGGGTAGCAAGGCCCCCGTGATGTTTTTCCCGGGCGGTTTCCAGTTGCAGATGGCCTGACACTGGATTAGCCTCATCGTTCAGGTATTCACCAGAGGAGGGGCGTTACATGAAAGGCGATCAAGGCGTAATCGATTTGCTCAATGCGCAGCTTAAAAACGAGCTGACGGCGATCAACCAATACTTTCTGCACAGTCGTATCTTTCGTCATTGGGGATTCGCCAAACTCGCCAAGAAAGAGTATGACGAGTCCATCGGTGAAATGAAGCACGCTGACAAGCTTATTGAACGCGTTCTCACGCTCGACGGCCTGCCGAATTTGCAAGACCTGCATAAAGTGATGATCGGTGAACACACCGAAGAAATCCTCCAGTGCGACTTGCGGCTGGAACAAGGGGCACAAAAAACTGTCAAGGACGGCATTGCGCACTGTGAATCCGTACGTGATTACGTGTCGCGTGATCTTCTACAACATATCCTCGAAGACACCGAAGAACATATCGACTGGCTGGAAACCCAGCTGGAGCTGATCAAGAAGGTCGGCATCCAGAACTACCAGCAATCGATGATGGAATCCTGATAGCTCTCTTCGAATATTTTGCTTCAAAAGCGTGGTTGAAACGTATGCAGAAAACAGGCGTTGCCCGGAGTGCCGGGTCATGCCTGTTTTCCGCTTTCCTGCTGTCATTCGCTGCAATGCAATCGCTGCATCGCAATCAATTGAAATTGGCCACCATGTTCGTCGCCCAAAAATTCTGCGCGACAGGAAACGCATGCGTCTTCGCCAGAAAAAATAGCCGGGTCGCAAAAAGTAAATGCTCGGGCTACTTGCCCTCGCTTGGCGAAGTTCGGCCCGAAGACACTCGTGGATTCCGTTATTTCGATTTGCATGTGCCACTTGTTACTGATCTGGCTGGATCGTTCGACGCTGAGTATGCGTGCTTTCATGGTGCATTCGTTGGGAACGGCCATGACACGGTTGAAACGACTGTCCATGGATTTACTCCCTCGCAGTTTTTGGGCCTGGTCCCGGCGGCAACGGATCGAGTTCCACCTTGGGCAGCGGGCAGAAGGGGCCTTCCGCGAGTGCGGCAAGTCTGCTGGCAGGTAGTGGAACGGGAAGCCCTTCAACGGCCGTATGGGCGACAAGCCCCTTCGACGGAACAGGATTGTGTTTGTTTTCTGCTGGTGAGGTCAGTGAGGGTTCAGGCAAACCACTCGTTTCAGGCAACGTGCTTTTTTCAGGCAAGGCGTTTGCGTCGCTTGCCGAGGGTTCCGCGCCAAATAGCGGGATCTTGATAATGATTTCCTTGTTCATGAGGCAGTCCTTTAGTGTGATTGTTATTGGGGCCGTCTAGCCGCACCGTTCTGCTGGCAAAGTTGCTGGTTTCACAGGAGATAGGCGGTAATGATCAGGTCGTTGGCGTCAACATCGACGTGTACCAGCCTTTCGTTGGCGCGTGCAGAATTCAACAATGTCAGCACATTGGTGACCCCGTCAGCGGCGCCGTCCTTGATGCGCTTCCAGCCTATTCCTTCGACATCAGCCCAGGCCCATTGGGTTTTGTGGTGTACAAAAGTGGCGTTGATTTTTTTGTTGTAGTGCCACATGTTGCGGCCTCCCTTTCTGTTGTGTTGAGCGTTGGAAAACCGGCATTTATCGCCGCTGCCGGAAAGCGTTACACAAGGTACAGCGTGTAAATCTTGCTGGCATCCGCCAGAACATGAATTTTTCTTTGATTCGCGAGCGCATCGCAAAGTGTTGAGAAAACATGCGTCACGCCATCGGGCGAACCTTCCTGTATTCGCCGCCATCCCAGGCTTTCGATGTTGGCCCAGGCCCATTGCGTTGCGTGATGGGCAAACGTCATGCTGACGTTCTTGCTGTAAAACCAGGTTTGCGATTCCTCGTCGTCAGCATTGGCTGTGCCAACCCTGATGTTGGCGCTCATCGACAATGAATTGCGGGTGATATTGGTGATCTCGACGCCAGAATGGGACCCGTCGCTGGCGGCACTGGACGGCGTGGAATTTCTGCTGAATTGACTGTTTACATCGCTCGGGAAAGGATCGTTTTCATCGCCACGGTTGGCGTTCTTGTTGAGGTCGAACAATCCGTCACATTGTTCAATATCCACCAGATAGTGTTGTTCGTCAGAATTGTTCATCTGGTGCTCATCAACGTGTTCGATAATCATGCCGCTCCCCGGAAGGTGGCTATCGAATCCTGTTCTCTGCCGGTTGCTCACCAGGAAATACTCCTGACTGTCTGCAGTTTTGACCGGCAATTTGTAAATATGTGCGTGTGTGGCGTAGGGCTCCAGTGTCACGTTTTCCTGTTGATCGAAAAGGGTGGTGGGCTCTACCCAGCCAACATTGATCTTGCACCAGGCGGTGGGATGTGCCGGCGTATCACCCCCGTTATTCCAGCTGCCGGCTGCCATCAGGTCCCAGCGGCCGGTGCCCGCCGAGCTGTAGTCGGTGTCGTAAAGGTCTGGCAAACGCAGCAGTAAATGCCCCAGCTCGTGTGCCATGACACCCACACGGCCATCTTCAGGGGCCATGAAATAATGTTCCAGACGCACGCCGTGAACCGTCTTTGGCGTGATCGACCAGGCGTGTGACCAAATATCGTTTGCGTCGCCTGTGGTTTCCGCGCCGGAGCCGGCACAAATGATCAGCAATGCGTCGACGACGCCGTCACCGTCGCTGTCGTAGTCGGCGAAATTCACGAACGGCGTTGCGAGATCGATGGCTTCTTCCACCAGGCGTTGAGCATTGCGTGGGTAATCACCGAAGCCATTCTCGTTGTTTGTGTAATACGTTTTTGCGTGTGGTGCGCGGTACCAGCCCGCCGTCGGCCCGCCATTGCCACTGACCGTTCCCGTGACATCAAGGGCGCCATAGGAGGCTTCCCGGTAATAATCCCTCATGCTTCCCGTTGCATGTGTTCCTGTCGAAAAAAGCATGTCGGCGTAATGCGACTGCGGGTTGCTGGCTTCACCATCGGAAAAATCCACAAGTAGTACCAGCGCCTTTCTCTCGCCAGTCACCGCTGAACGTTGCAATTGTCGAGTGATCAACGTGTGGGCGCGTGTTCGCTTGGGGCGCGACGTTATCCGGTTGAAACTGCGCATGTCGAGCAGGTCAATCGTTGGATTGTCAGGAAGTCTTCCCGAAGACTTGATTTGTTCCCTGGATTTCAAAATGCGCGCCTCCAGTTCCGGTGAGGGTGGCATCAGGCAATGCAGTGGATGGCGGCTGCTCAATGCGTCTTCGGCGTCGTTCATGACATCTTCCTTGATCAGTGTGGGAGTGGATCATGCCTTCCATGGAAAACATTTGGTTTCAAGTGGGTATTGTTTCGGCGAACCTCGTACTGGAAAAGTGTCGAAGATGGGTGATTGTATGCGTTTCCTGTATTTTTTATTGTGGTGTAGTGTAACGGTTATGGTGAGTGTAATGTTGTCATGCGGTGAATGGCAAGGCTGGGGAATAATTTGATTTCTATCAGGTGAATTTTTTGTTCTTGAAATTAAAAATCATAGTGACGTGAGTCTTTCGGTGAGTTCTTATAGCGGGCAAAAGTAGGGGGATGATGACGCGCATGAGGGAATGACGCGTTGATCCTTCATGATTCTGTAATGCAGCGTCCTGGGGAAATGCTGACAGGGATTCCTCTGTAGCCACGAGGAAAAACGGATAGAACAGAATTTTTATTTGTCGAAGCTTGGTTTTTTCGTGCATGGTTCGACATCTCATGCCTACTCGTGTTAGCTTTGCGGGCGTTGGTTTGGCTTGAAATTAAATTCCAAAAAAATAAATAACATCAGAGCTAAGGGTGAGCATATTTTGCGCTTTTTCTGGCGGGATCTCTGCTGAAAATGTTTCACCTTTTTGGGGCGGATGGTCGATTTTGGGGCGACCATCGGGGTCCGGGCCAGGTGGCTGGGAGGCGTCGATGAAAATAGTGGATATTTCAATGTGGAATTATTTCTTTGGCAGGGCCCGAGTGGCACTAAAGCATGAGACAAACCCAGACAATTCTCCAAATAACCACAATATCGCCTTGGCGCCGCCTGTGTCCGCGGAGGCGGGGTTCGCTCCAGCGGCAGCCCCGTGCCATTCGGTGCGATTGACGGCTGATCATTACCGCGAAATTTGTGATCTGTCGCCGGTGGGGTTCGCAACCTTCAGCCGCCTGGGCAATTTTATCGACCTCAATCTGGCGACGGCGTCCCTGTTGGGTCGCGAGCGGGAGGATATCCGGGGAAAGTCTCTTTCCGGGTGGCTTGCCAACGGCCAGCTTAAGCTTTTCATTCGGCACCTCAATGCGGTCTTTTTATCCCGGCAGAAACAAAGTGTCGAACTGTTGATCAGGGATGACAGCCATAATCATCGAATCATTCGGCTTGAGTCCATCGTGGTGACGAGTGCTGGCGGTTCCGCTGCAAGCTGTAATTCCGTGATCACCAGCGCTGTCAATGCATGTCAATCGGAAGTCAATGACCGTATGCGATTGGCCGCGCAAGTCTTCGATTGTGCCAATGAATCCATCGTGATGGCGGATGCCGATAATCGAGTGCTCATGGTCAATCCTGCATTTACACGGACGACCGGGTACAGTGCTGACGAAGTCGTTGGCAAGGATTTGCGACGATTGTTGTCGGACAGTGTGGGGCCTGATTCTTTGCCGTCGATGGCATGCGTTGTCGCTGACGGCACCCGTTATAGTCGGGAAAGAATGCACCGACACAAATCAGGGAATCTTTATGCGGCATGGGAAAATCACAGCACGGTTTGTGATCTTGACGGGCGGGTTTTCTATCATGTGCTGGTATTTTCGGATATCAGCCAGCTCAAGACTGAGGTGAAAAAGTCCATTCATCTTGCTCACCATGATGTGTTGACCGGGTTGCCCAACCGCTTGCTGTTCAACGCCCGCCTGGAACAATCGCTGCAGCTGGCCAAACGGCACAAGACGCATCTGGCCTTGCTATTTCTGGATATCGATCGTTTCAAATTGATCAATGACACCTTGGGGCACGAATGCGGTGACATGCTATTGAAGGAGGTCGCGACCCGGATACGCAATTGCGTGCGTGAGCAGGATACGGTGGCGCGCTTGGGTGGCGATGAATTTGTCGTGCTGCTGAGTGAAATCAATCACGAGCAGGAGGCGGCCAACCTGGCCGACAAGATCCTGCGCGCCATTCATCATCCGATAGCGCTGGAATGGCGTGAGGTAACAACCTCTGCCAGCATCGGAATCAGTCTGTTTCCAAGGGATGCCAGCACTGCTACCGAGCTGGTCAAGGCCGCTGACGTAGCCATGTATTGCGCCAAGGCGCGGGGCCGGCACAAATACGGCTTTTTTACCCGTGAACTGACCCTGCGTGCGGAACAGCGCACAAAAATGGAAACGGTGATTCGTGACAATCTCGCCTCTGACGGGTTCTTTCTCAGTTATCAGCCGCAGTTCGACCTGGCGACCGGGAAAATGGTGGGTGTGGAAGCGTTGTTGCGCTGGGAACCTTCCATTGCCCTGACTTGCCCTGCAAAGGTCATCTCGATTGCCGAGGAAAGCAGTCTTATCTTTGATCTCGACCTGTGGGTGCTGCGGGCCGCGTGTGAGCAGGCGTCGAATTGGCAGCGCAGTGGCTTGCCGCTCATTCCGGTGGCCATCAATTTTTCGGCACTCAATCTGATGCGCGGAAATATCCTGGTTGATAACCTGTCGACGAAAGTGCGGCAAATTCTCGACGAATTCAGTTTGCCTGCCGAGTGGATTCAACTGGAAGTGACTGAAAGCATCCTTCACCCGGGCTCACGCGCCATCGAAGGCCTGGAAAGTCTCAAGTCGCTGGGGGTAGGGCTTGCTATCGACGATTTCGGCAAAGGCTATTCTTCTTTGTCGACCCTGCGGGATTTGCCGGTAGACAGAATCAAGATTGACCGATCATTTATTCAGGCTGTTCCTGACAACAAAAGAGATGCCGGTGTGGCCAAGGCCATTATTGCCATGGCGCACAACATGAATCTGAAAATTACCGCTGAAGGGGTAGAGAGCGATGCCCAGTGGCATTTTCTGCGTAATATCGGATGTGATGAGGGGCAGGGATTCCGCTTTGGGAGACCTGCGGCAGCGGCCTTGATCCCGGCCTATTTTGACCGTGTGATGATGCCGCAAGCCAACCATCAAACGAATGAACCGCGTTGAGCAGCATCCTCGGCGTTATCCCTCGAGCGAAAAAGAAGAGGTAGGCTTTTTTCAGAAGAATACCCATAAAGGGTTATGTCGTCGCCCAGCGCCGCAGCAGATTGTGATACGTGTGTGACAGCGCAAGAACCTCGGGGTGAGTCTTGCCAAGTTCCCGCGTCAGCGACTGGATGCTTTGATCCAGATCGAACAGCAGCGTGCGGTTCTCTTCATCGCGAATCACACTTTGCAACCAGATGAAACTGCAGGTCCGGACGCCCTGTGTGACGGGCGTTACCTGATGCAGACTGCTGGATGGGTAGAGCACCATGTCTCCGGCGTCGAGTTTGACCTGTTGTGCACCGAAGCGACCTTCGATCACCAGCTCGCCGCCCTCGTATTCGTCTGGTTCAGACAGGAAAACCGTGGCGGACAGGTCGCTGCGAAGTAGTTGTGTGCTTCCCGGCAGAGTCATCAAGGCGCTGTCGACGTGTACGCCATAATGGCCACCTTCGGTATAACGGTTGAACTTTGGCGGGAAAATCTGTTGAGGCAACGCTGCCGAGAGAAAGGTTGGGTGTCTTCCCAGTTTAGTGAGAATTTGTGTGCCCAACTCCTTTGCCAAGGGTGCATGTTCATTCAATTGCTGGTTTTGTTTGACGCGGGCGGCCAGGGTGCCCGCAGTGGCGATTCCATCGTCCCAGTGAGCAGCATCGAGCAAGCTGCGCATTTGCTGTATCTCGGTTTTTGTCAGCAGATTTTCTATAACGACTAACATGCAGTATTCCTCGGCCTCAGATCAGAATGAAAAAGTGGCGATGGCATCGGGTTTAATCTCTTTCAAGGTGGGACAGCCAGTTTGTGCCATACACAATTCCAGTTCCTCACGCAGCAGTTTGATCATGTGAGCAACCCCCAGGGCGCCGGCAACTGCAAGGGCGTAAATTTGTGGGCGCCCGACACAGACCGCATTGGCCCCAAGTGCCAGCGCCTTGAAGGCATCCTGGCCGCTGCGAATACTGCCGTCCAGCAGTAGCGTCATGTCCGGCCCCACCGCTTCGCGTATGGCGGGCAGCAGGGAAATGCTGGCAGGCGCGTGATCCAGCGCGCGACCACCGTGGTTGGAGACAATCATGCCGCTGATGCCCAGCGTTGCCAGGCGCGTGGCGTCGGCCGGGTGCATCACACCTTTGATGAGTACAGGCAATCGGGTTTGCTGAATCAGCCATTCCATGTCGGCCCAGGTCGGGGCTTCGCTCATCATGCCTTGAAAAATGAGGCTGTCATCAGGGCTTAGCGTGCGTTGTTGCGGTGGTGGATAACGCACCAGATTTTCGGCGACCACGCCTTCCGGCAAACGAAAACCCGCGCGTCGGGCGCGGCGACTGCCACTGTGTATGACGGTATCCAACGTGACCACCAATGCCTGGAAGCCGGCCCCTTCGGCGCGCCTGACCAGATCAAGCGTATGCTCGCGATGAGGCTGAAAATAGAGCTGAAACCATCGTGGTGAGTGACATTCCCGGGCAACAGCTTCGAGCGGAAAAGAGGAAAGCGTGCTGCAGATCATGCCGGTGTCGGTGGCGCTCGCCGCTTGTGCTGTTGCGAGTTCGCCGTGGGGGTGCACCAGTGCCTGGAACGCCACGGGGGCCAGCAGAATGGGATGGCGAAAGGTCTGCCCATACAATTCAAGCCGGGTGTGCCCGGCGCGCATGTCGGTGAGTAATCGGGGATACAGGCGAATATTATCCAGCGCCTGGCGATTTTCTCGCAAGGTGGATTCATCGCCACTGCCACCGGCAATGTGATCAAACACTGCCGGTGGCAAGCGTTGCGACGCGTGGCGTTCGTAGTCTGCCACCGACACGATGTCAGCGGGAATGCGTTGTGGTGCGGGTGCAGACATGAACCACCTCTTTTACATTTCGTAAGCCAGTGTCAGGTACGCGCGACGGGCATCACCGATATAGGTGAAAGCACCGCTGCGATAGGTCGCCAGATAATAGTCTTCATCGGTGACGTTGAGCACGTTCAGGCGTGCCTGCAGTTTCTCGGTGAAATCGTATTGGGCGAACAGGTCGTACGTGGTGTAGCTGGGCACTTCAAACGAATAGTCGTTGATGTCGGTATTGTAGCTGGCGGCAGTATCCGGTTGACCGGCGTACATTTCACTGGAGTAGGTGGCAGCACCGCCAAACGAGATTTGGTCATTCAACTGATAACGCAATTGCATGGTGGCGCTGTCATCCGCAAAATTGCTCAGCACATGACCCTCACCCGTCTCGTCGTAGGAATCAAGCACTTCGGAATCCATCATGGCGAGGCCGATCTGGGCACTCAGCTTGCGCGTGATATTGCCGGACAGACCAAGTTCGATCCCTTCCACACGGTTTTTGCCGGTGTTGAGCGTGCCGAGTGACGCGTAGTCGTCACCAACGCTTTCCATGACGTCATCCTTGGTGATCTGGAAAATGGCGGCGCTTGCCAACAGTTTTTCGTCGAACAGGTTCCACTTGGTACCGAGCTCGATGTTTTCGACCGATTCCGGTTTGCTGTCGTCGACCTGTTGGCTGTCACCGCAAAGACCACCGTATCCGCAGCTTCCACCCACGTCGGATTCACCGCCGTTGATTTCGCTCGACGTACTGTAAGTCAGGTAGACGTTGCCTTGTTCGGTGATGTCATGGACCACGCCGATGTGTTCGTTCCACAGGTCATCGGAATAGGAAAAATAGTTGGTCTCTTCACGGCCGACGACGGTGTTGGTGTAATCGAAATCATCGTAGCGCACGCCGAGGAACAGCGAGAGTTGTTCGGTGAGGTCGATGGTATCCATAACCGACCAGGAAATGGTTTCGACGTTGTAGTTGGAGTCGTAATCGCCTTTGCTGATGACGCGATCCATCAGGTTGTGGATGCCAGTGATGAAACCGCCGTTTTCATCGATGATGCAGTAGCCACCCGCTGCCGGGTTGCTTCCGCGACCTGGCATGATGCACGTGGTGGCCCCGGTATTTTCGACGTTGTAGACACCGTTTAATACTTTCAGATCCGAGAATTCGGTGCCGAACAGGAACTGGTGACGCTGTCCCGCAATGCTTGTATCAAAATAGAAATTCAACTGATCCACGAAATACTCGACTTCCTGCCAGCCCTGGTGGGTGCTCAGTGAAATCGTATCTGCGCCCGGTGCCAAAGGATCGCTGGCATCGCGGACACCACCACGGGCGCCGGTCACGACATAACCGTTGTCGGTTTCACCATAACGCACGGCGTTCTGCACACGGAAATCATCGGTAAAATCGTAACCGACACGCACCGTTGCGGTATCGACCGTCGATTCGAGGAAATCCTGATCCTGCACATAGGTCGGGATATCTTTCACCGGCTCGCCACCGTTGGGTTTGATATAGGTACCCAGATCCGGATTATCGTGTGCTTGGAGGTGATAGTAATCCGTCACGACATTCAGCTTGTCCGTTACCTGGAAAGCGGCCGACAAGGCAGCCCCCTGACGTTGGCGATCGGCGCCGTCGCGATCTGGTACGTCTTCCGAGGCTTCCAGCAGGTTGGCACGGACAGCGATATCGTCACTGATTTTTTTGTTGGCATCCACGGTATAACGATGGTAAGCATCTGTGCCGAGACCGCCTTGCAATTTGGTGAAATCGTATTCGGTACTTGCTTGTTTGGTGACACTGTTGATTGCGCCACCGGTGCTGCCACGACCGGCAAAGGTCGAGCTCGGACCCTTGGTGACTTCGAGTTGTTCTACCGCGAAACTCTCGCGGATGGTCATGCCGGGATCACGCAAACCATCGACGAAAACGTCGCTGCGTGCCTCGTGGCCACGGATGACATAACGGTCGCCGAACGCGTTGCCGTTTTCACCGGTGCCCAGCGTGATGCCGGGCTGGCCTTCGAGAATTTCGCGCAGGTCGGATCGACCGGAATCCTGGATTTGCGTTTGGGTCAGGACGCTGATGGTTTGCGGCGTCTCGGCCAGAGGCTTGACGTGGCGTGCATCGCCCGACACTTTGGCTTTGTAGGGTGCGTCGGCTTCAGCATACGGGTTGGTGTCGATGGTGCGCTCTTCGATTTGCAGTGTATCGAGTTGAAGCGCCTCTTCTTCCGCAGAGACCGCCGGGGCGATCATGAGCGCGGAAACACTCAGCGCAAGGGCGCTGCGTCCGGCGATGGAAGCAGGTGGCAAACCGGCGCGGCGCAGGCTGAGGGGCCGCAGGGCGGAAGACTTTTTCATCGGCATGGTTGACTCCTTTTTCTCTACTTGGTGATCAGTGAATATTCGACGGGGATCGACAAGCTGAGTCGATCGCACCCCATGGAATCCGGTATCGGGGGCAGGGGGTTGGCCTTGGCGAGCATGGCCAGCGCTGCCTGGTCAAGTAACGTGTTGCCTGAGCTTTTGCGGATGCTCGAGGCAATCACGTTGCCCTGTTTGTCTATCGAGAACTGCAGGGTGACCGTGCCCTGCTGTTTCTGTCGTTTCAGCTCGGTCGGGTATTCCTTGTGGCGATTGAGTTCACGCATCAACTGGGCAAGAAAGCTCTTGACATCCCCTTTGTGGCCACCGGCGCTGCGTTGTTCTCCACTGCCTGTCGCACGCACCTGCGCAGAGGCCGCAGGTGCGTCTTCCACTTGCCGGGTAACGGGTATGTTGAGTGGCGAAGCTGACGCTTGGGAAACCACTGGCAGCGGTGGTGGCGCGACCGGTGTGGGGGGCAACGCGGGCGCTATCTTCGCGACTGGTTTGGGCTGCGGTTTTGGCAACGGCTTTTTGGCCACCGGGGCAGGCGTTGCTACCGGTATCGGCGGCGTGGATTTGGCGGCGGTTGGGGCTGCCAGAGGCTTCTGCATCGGCAGTGGCTTTTGCATCGGCAGTGGTTGCTCATTCGGCAGTGGTTGCACAACTGGTGGCGGCGTGGCTTCGTGGCTGTCGCTATAACTCCCTGCCAGACCGAGTCCGATTTCAACGCCACCGGCCCCGCTATCGATGGCCGTTCCCGTGGTGTCCGGTTGTTCGCTGATGACCCAGGCAGCAACGGCAACGTGCGCGGCGGTAGCAGCGGTCAGCGCGATTCCCCATTGCTTGAAGCGCATAGTGCATCTCCGTTTCGTCAAAATTCGGGCAAAGGAAGCCCCGATGCCATCGCGGTGGCACCTGATTCGGTCACTTGGGGTTGGCGTTATCCTGGCCGGGTGAATACCGCCAGTTTGCGAATGCCGGCACGTTCAATCAGCGCCATGACATTCACGACCTTGCCGTAGTTGAGTGCTTCATCTGCCTGCAGGTGCAGTGCCGTGTCTTTCTTCATGGTGGATTTCAGCTCGCGCAAGCGGGTTTCCAGATCGGCTTCGGCCACCGGTTGCTCATTCAGCAGGTATTCGCCGCCGTCGGTGATGGTCAGCACCGCCGGTTTTTCTTCTGTGGATGCCCGGGTTTTGGCGGCTTCCGGCAGGTTGACCTTGACCACATGGGTCATCAGGGGCGCCGTGACGATGAATGCCACCAGTAATACCAGCATGACGTCGACCAGGGGCGTGATATTGATGTCGCTGAGTTCGCTGTCGTCTTCTGCACGATGAAAGGCCATGTCACGTCTCCTGCGTATTAGTGCGTCAGATCAAGTCAGTTCGCCAGATCAAGTCAGTGCGCCAGATCAAGTCAGTGCGCCAGATCAAGATTGGGCATACCCGTGGTCACCGCCGGAACGGCCACCCGGGCAAGCGCCGGGGCAGGTGAAACATTCATGGCAGCGGTGGGCGTTACGGGCAGAACCCCGTCCTGCTGTTCCAGGGCGAGGGCCAGGAAATCCGTGGCGAAATCCTCGAGTTGCACGTTCATCTGTTTGATTCGTCGCAGGAAAAAGTTATATGCCAGCACGGCGGGCACCGCCACGGCGATGCCAATACCGGTCGCCAGCAGGGCTTCCCCGATGGGGCCGGCGATGACATCAAAACCGATGGACCCCGCCGTGCCGATGTCCTGTAATGCTTTCATGATGCCTATCACGGTACCGAACAAGCCCACGAACGGCGCCGTGCTACCAATGCTGGCCAGTACACCGAGGCCGCTCTCCAGGGAACGACGCTCCGCGCGCAGTTGGCGGCGCAGATGCCGTTCCAGGGTGCGCTCGCGCTGGCCCCCGTGTTGCAGCGAATCTGCCTCGGTGGCGCGTTTGTGGAGTGCGTCAAAGCCGGCGCGGGCCAATTTGGCGAGCGGGCTGTGGGGGGCGGAGACTCGTTCCGCGTCACTCATGCTGGCGCACTGCCAGAATCGTTGCGTGAACTGCCGGTCTTGTCGTGCGATCAGCACCAGTTGCCAGGCTTTCTTGAGAATGACGGTCCAGGTCAGCAGTGAAAACACCAGCAGCGCCCAGAGCGTGCCTTCAACAATGAGTTCCGTGGAGAGATTCGGCATAGGGCAACCCACCTGCGTTTTAAAAAAACCGGGAACCTTCCAGGGGAAGGCTTGTCTGACGCAGGTCATGATAATGGTAATGAAAACGATTATCAATAAGAAATAAGCGGTGCCAGGTCAGTCATGCGTCCAGCTGGTGGTATTGCGGGAACCCACTAAACTGACAATGACAGCCACTGAGTGAGAGCCCCCTATGACCCCGCATACGTTCAAGGTTGAAGCGACTCATATCCTGCAAACCGGCCAGCATTACGAAATCGAAAAACAGAAAGCCGGAATGACCCTTAAAGACGCCGAGCTGACGGCCACCAAGTGGGCCAAGGCGGGATATTTCACTTTTGTGCTGGATGAAGCGACGGGCGAGCGGGTAGGGGAAGCGTCACCTGCCGAGGGTGATTGATTCCAGTTGATGGGTGCTGAAAATTACCGGTATGCTTTGGCGCAGGCATTCCGGGCGGGAGGTTTTTTCCCGGCTTTTGTACCTTGATGTTTACGGGTGATATGAGCGCTCACGAAATTTCTTCGTCTAACGTCTGTGTTGAGTGCGGCGCCTGCTGTGCGTCGTATCGCGTTTCGTTCTATTGGTATGAGGCTGTGGCAAACGGGCTTTCAACCGACATGACCCGGCAGATTTCTCCCTTGTTCAGCTGTATGGCGGGCACCGAGTGCAAGCCGGTGCGCTGCGTGGCGTTGCAGGGGGACGTTGGCGATCGCGTCAGCTGTCGCGTCTACGAGCAAAGGCCGTCACCGTGTCGGGAGGTGCAGCCGGGGGATGAGAAATGCGTCAATGCGCGCTTGAAGAAAGGCTTGTCCCCGTTGTCGGTCATCACGCCTGAAACTGTTGTTTGACGTTGCGCGCACCCTGCTGAACATCTTGCAATGACCCCATCAACTGCACATCTTCAATTGGCTGTTCGTCATGAACGGCTTCCCCGCCTGCCCATAACGCGATGCTTGCTGGCAGCATGTTTCGCAGCTCTACAATGTGCTGGCGTGCCTCGGCCGAGGGGTATGCGCTGCTGAAAGACAGCGCAACCACCTGGGCATGGTGAGCCTGTGCCGCATGCACGATATTGGCCATGGGCGTTTGGGTTCCCAGCGAAACTACGGTAAAGCCTTCAAGACGCAACTGCACCTCGACCATCAGCAGACCCAGGCCATGCAGCTCGCCCGGTATGGTCGTCAGCACGGCACAAGGCGCATCAGGGGGCGCGGGTGCCAGCGTGGCAATGCCGGCCCGCAGCAGGTTTTTCACCTGTTCGGTATAAAAATGCTCTTCATGAACATCAAGTTCACCGCTCTGCCAGGCGGTTCCGACACGATTGTTGAGTTGAGGTAGTGTTTCACAGACAAAACGTTGGATTCCCTGGCTGTGCAATCGACTCTCAAGCCATTCGCGCACGGCATAAAAATCCGCGTTTTTCAGCATCGGAATCAATTCAATGACGCGGTTGGCTTCTACCGCCATGCCTTGAGCGCAAAGCTGCTGCAACGCCTCAACGGGCTGATTGACCAGCTTTCCCGGGCGTTTGCCTTGTTCCATCAACTGGCGAACCAGACCGAGTTTCGTAATGTCGGCCGACGTGTAGACACGATCGCCCTGCGCATCACGGGCAGGTTGCGGGAAACCATAGCGTCTTTCCCACATGCGCAGCAATTCCTTGGGAATGCCGGTGGTTTGTTCTACGTGGGCGATGGAAAATGTGTCAGTCATGCAGTGCCTGTCGATCATTCCGGTTTGCGTACGCGCATATGTACGACACCCGTGGCGGCTTCGTCAAAGGCTGCTTCGCAGTAGCATAGATAAAATCGCCACAGGCGAATGAATGCATCATCGAAGCCTTGCAGCAAGACCTGCGACAGATTCGTCTCGAATGCATTACGCCAGCGTCGCAGGGTTTCGGCGTAGTCGGGGCCGAAATCCTCCAGGTGTTCCAGCGTCAGTGTCGCGTCGGCAACACTCCTGGACAGCGTGTCTTCCGAGGGTAGCATGCCGCCGGGGAAAATGTATTGCTGAATGAAATCGGTGCCCACCCGATACTGTTCAAAGCGTTCGTTGGCGATGGTAATGGTTTGCACGACAGCGGTTCCGCCGGGCTTCAGGCATTGGTGCAGTTGGTTGAAGTATTGCGCCCAGTAACGCTCTCCCACGGCTTCCAGCATCTCGATCGAAACAATGTGATCGTATTCTCCCTTGAGATCACGATAATCCAGGTATTCCAGCGTCACCTGGCGATCGAGCCCATGATGTTTCATGCGCTGACGCGCGTACAGCAATTGCTCTTTTGACAGGGTGATGCCGTGAACCTCACAACCGCGTCTGGCGGCCATTTCGGCGAAACCACCCCAGCCACATCCGATTTCGAGAATGCGCGCGCCCGGTTGTGGTTGCAGCAAATTCAGGATGCGTTCGTATTTTGCGTTCTGCGCCATATAGAGCGATTGATCGTAGCGACCACCGAACCAGGCGCTGGAATAAGTCATGCTCGGGTCCAGCCACAATTGGTAGAAATTGTTGCCGATGTCGTAGTGCGCATGAATATTCTTTTTACTGCCCGCCCGGGTGTTCGAATTGAAAATGTGACGCAGGCGGTAGAGCGCACGGCCCCACCAGGTGCCTTCAATTGCGCGTTCCAGCACGACGCGATTTTGTAACGCCAGCCGCAGGAGGCCGGTGAGGTCATTGGTGTCGAGCAGCTTGTCACGGTAGGCTTCGGCAAAGCCGATATCGCCCTTGCTCAACACCTGTTGCAATGCCGACCATTTCGCCAGCTTCAGTGACACGGCGGGCAGGCTGCGATCCCCAAAATGCTGCTGGAAGCCATTGGGATGGATGAGGTGCAAATGGCCATGGCGGATATTTTCCAGCATGGATAAAAGCAGTTTTGCCGTTGCTGGTACCTTGGCGTGGGCAGCGCTGTCTGCCGCGGGTTGCCATGCATCGTTGAGCAGCGCAGAGCGCAGCATGTCGTTTTGATCGGTCGGATTCATGAGCTTACCTCGGCAGTGGGCGGAGACGGTTTGCGAAAAAATGGCACGCCCTTCAGCCACAGGCGCAATGCTTGCCAGTGAATGCGGAAAACCACGCCAAACGTCATAACGGGATGTGTGCACAGCAGTTTCAATGCATTGGCGCCGGAAAAGGCCAACGATGTTCCTGCCAACGAGGTATGCAGGATATCGCCACTGCTATCCCCGTGATCGATGACCATGCGGTAACTGGCGTCGGCCTCGTGACACGCGAAATGGTAATGTCCGTTCACCGCGCAGAAAGGAGAAACGTGAAAGAGCTTGCGGCATGTCAGGCGGGTGTCGCAGGTAATGGGGCCGCCATTCGCCTCTTGCAGCAAATAGATGTGCCGCTCGCCGAAGGTGTTGTTGACTTCGGCCAGTAGCACCCGCAAATGACCATCGACATCATGCCAGTGCCAGAAGCTCACGGGTTTGAACGCAAATCCCCAGAGGCGCGGAAACGTGTACAGCCAGAGTTTTCCACCCGGGTCAGCAACACCCACGTTTTCCAGCAGTTTTTCGGCCCATGCGAGAATCGGTGAACCATCGCGCAACCCGTGATCGCGCTGAAAGAATGACAGTGGCCGCCAGGTATCCACGCCGAACCAGGAAGAACTTTGCATCGCGTCCAGGGTGCGTATATTGAGTCGCATGAAAAACACCGGATACCGGAAGTGATGCCGCCGCGGCTGAAAGCGCGCGTGGAACACCGATCCCCGATAGAATTCGGCTAATTCGTTCATGCATCGCCTCCCTGCCAGGGAATGGCAATGCCCATTTGCCGGACGATTTCCACGGCAGATTTCAAGCCGTCTTCATGGAAGCCGTAACCGGCCCAGGCACCACAGAACCAGGCGCGACGCAGGCCTTGAATCCCGGCTAGCCGGGATTGCGCCGCGACCGCCACCGCGTCAAACAGCGGATGTTCGTATTCAAAGGAACGTAGCGTTTTTTCTGGCGCAGGCAATCGATAGGGGTTGAGTGTCACGATAACGGGCGTATTGAACGGCAGCGGCTGCAGCTTGTTGATCAGGTAGCTGACGCACACCGGACGCGTGCCACCTTCATCCGGCCCTGACTGATAATTCCAGGCTGCCCAGGTGCGGCTGTCTCGCGGCAGAAAACGCTCGTCGGTATGCAAAATCGCTACGTTGGGCTGATAACGGAACGCTTGCAGGACGCTGCGTTCCTGCTCGCTGGCGTCTCTCAGCAGGCGCAGTGTAGTGGGCGCGTGACAGGCAAAGATGACGTCGTCGAAGCACTCCTCGCCGTGTGGCGACGCAACAATAACCCCATCCTGGGTCCGTCGCACCGATAGCACCGGGCAATTCAGCCGGATGTCGCCCAGCTCGGCTGCCATGGCGGCCACGTAGGTGCGTGCGCCGTTGAGCACGGTTTTCCACTGTGGGCGATCGTTGATCTGCAACAGATGGTGGTTCAGGCAGAACGTGATGAAGGTTTGCGCCGGGAATTCCAGGATTTCGCTGGCAGGTGAAGACCAGATCGCCGCCGCCATGGGGATCAGATACCAATCGCGGAAACTTTGCCCGTAGCCATGGGCATCGAGCAGTTGGCGCAAGCTCCAGCCCTGGGTGGTCGCTTCCTGCAGGTGCGCCTGGGCGCGACGGTTGAAGCGCAGGATATCCCGCAGCATGCGCCAGAACGCCGGCCGCAGCAGATTACGTTTCTGGGCAAACACCGAACCGAGATCCGTGCCTGCCCATTCCAGTGGCAGGTCGGGAATGGCGACACTGAACGACATGTCGGTCGGGTGAGTGGCGATATTCAGGTGCTTGAAGAGGGCAATCAGGTGCGGGTAAGTCAGATCGTTGTGCACCAGAAAGCCGGTGTCCACGGGCGCTGTGACGCCTTCCAGCGTGACATCTACCGTGTTGGTGTGCCCCCCTAGGTAGTCGTTGGCCTCGAACAGGGTCACGGCATAGTGATTGCGCAATAACCAGGCGGCGGCCATGCCGCTGATGCCACTGCCGATGACGGCGATACGTTTCATGGGGGAGGGTGTCCGTTTTGTATAGTACAAAACAAGCCTACGCCTACCGGAGGGTGCCGTCAATTGTTTGTATAGTACAAATGGTTCGGCTCCCTGACGCGCGGTGGGTCAGGGGCGCCGTTCAGACCTGGTCTTTGTAGAGGTGCTTGTAACGGCTCACCACACGCCGGACGTAGTCCTGTGTTTCCGTGAAAGGGGGAATACCGTTGTATTTCTCGACGTTTCTCTCCCCGGCATTGTAGGCCGCGAGTGCTTTTTCGAGGTTGTTGCCGTAACGGTCGAGCAGATACCGCAGATGGCGCGTGCCGGCAAAAATATTCTCTTTGGGATCAAAGGGATTGCTGACCTGATAACGCGCTGCCGTGGCGGGCATCAACTGCATGAGACCTTGGGCGCCTGGTTTGGACAGGGCCGCGGGATTGAATCCGGATTCGGTATGTATCACCGCCTTGACCAGGGCCTTGTCGACGCCTGAACGTGCTGCCGCCTCGCGGATCAATGGATCGAAGCTGTTGCGGTTTTTACTGTAGCTGGGCAACAGATCGTATTCGCTGCTGCCCCAGTTTTGATAACGGTGGATGTTGCTGTCCTTGTAGAACGTCACCTTTTCCAGCGTGCGGTAATCGCGGAAGGCAACATCGCGGGGCGTCTTGGATGACGTCACCATGTTGGTGAACAGCACGCGCCCCTGACTGTCGCGAAATTGGTACACGTTTCCGGCACTTGCGGGTGAGGCAAGCGCGAACATCAGTGTAACCGGCAGCAACGGGCGCAGCGTGATCATGCGGGAAGGCATATTCCTTTCGGTGGTTTCTGACAGTTTAGCTGGCGTCAGTAGCGCTTGAAAGGAGGGATCCTCCATTGAGTGAACTGCTTCCGCTGTGCCTATCCCTACTTCTGCGGTGACGTTGCCTGCTGCCTGCTCAGCCCAGGTAACGTTGTTCGAGATGCAGTCGGAACCAGCGCGGATTGAGCTTCTCGCCGGTCGCTTGCGTGACCAGATCGTTTACTTCGAGCAGGCAGCCTTTTTCCCAGAGGCGGGACTTGAGCCAATCGAACACCGTCTGCAGCCGCTCGTTGGCAATCAGTGTGCCGATGTCGTCACCACACTGGCTTTCGAGTGCATGGCGGAATTGCGCCGCATACATGGCTCCCAGTGTGTAGCTGGGAAAATAACCAAACGCACCCCCGGTCCAATGAATGTCCTGCATACAGCCGTTACGATAGTTGTCCTGGGTGGAAATCCCCAACCATTGCCGCATTTTTTCATCCCACAACGCTGGAATATCGCTCACCTCGATTTGGCCCTCGATCAGCGCGCGCTCGATGTCATAACGAAGGATGATATGGGCCGGGTAGGTCACTTCATCGGCGTCCACCCGAATGAAATCCGGCTGCACCCGCGTATAAAGGCGCTGCAGGTTGTCTGGCGCGAACGCTGCCTGCGCACCGAAATGTGCACTCAAGAGTGGCGTTAGCGTTTCGAGGAAGGCCGGGTGACGCGCCAGCTGCATTTCGAAAAACAGACTCTGGCTCTCGTGAATACCCATGGAGCGCCCACTGTACACCGCTTGCCCCCGCCACGCTGACGGCAGGTTCTGTTCATAGCGGGCATGCCCGGTTTCGTGTATCACCCCCATCAAACTGCGGATGAAATCGCGTTCGTCGTAGCGTGTGGTAATGCGCACATCTGTCGGTACACCGCCGCAGAAGGGATGCGTACTGACATCCAGTCGACCATGGTCGAAATCAAACCCGAGGCGTTTCATAACGGCCAGGCCAAGCTGCTTCTGCTGCTCGACCGGAAACGGCCCGGTCGGCTGCACGGCGGGGCGGGATTTTTGTGTCTCGGTTGCCTGGCGGATCAAATCAGGCAACCAGGTTTTCAGATCACCGAAAATGGCATCCAGCGTATAGGTGCTGGTGCCGGGTTCGAATAACGCCAGCAATGCGTCGTAGGGCGAGAGGGCGAGTGCGTCGGCGCGGATCTGCGCCACTTCGCGGGAAAGCTTTACGACCTCTCGCAAATTGACCGCAAACCCTTCCCAGTCGTTTTGTTGGCGCTGTGAACGCCAGGCATGTTCGCAACGTGAGCCGGCCAGGGATTGTGCTTCCACCAGCGCCGAAGGAATCAATGACGCATTCTGCCATTGGCGACGGAATTCGCGCAGGTTGGCCTGTTGATCCATCGTGAGCGATTCGGTGTCGGCCGCTGCGATCCACTCAGCAACCTCGGGGGCCGTCAGTTTCCCGTGTATCAGCACTTCCAGTTCGGCCATGGCTTCGGCGCGTGCCTCGTTGCCCCCGGGCGGCATCATCGCGGCCTGGTCCCAACCGCAAATGGATTGCAGATGCTGCAAGCGGTGCAAATGACGCTGATGTTGCTCAAGCCGTTGATAGCTCATGGAATCCTCCTTTCTGGTCTGGCTTGAGCATAATTCAAGTCGGATATTCCTGCATCTTTGTCGCCCTGACTGTCGTGAACCTGACAGACGTGCGCGCCCGGTTTTGCCATACTGAATGCCATGACGGGGCGCGCCCCGGATCCAACAAACCCATTAAAACAAGGTGTATGCCCATGTTTCCGATTCAACTCAACGATGAATGGACCCATTTGCTCGAACAGTATCAGGAGGATCACCAGGATTCGCGCAACCAGTTTTGTCACAGCATCGGAATTCCCATGATTGCGGCGTCATTTCCGGTGGGGGCGACGATTATCGGACTGCCGTTGGCGGCAGGCATGTTTTCGGTGGGCTGGGGGTTCCAGTTTGTGGGTCACGTGTTTGAAGGCAAAAAGCCTTCCTTCGTCGAAGACAAGCGCATGCTGCTGGTGGGGTTGGCGTGGTGGTCGCAAAAAATCGGATTGAATGTGGTGAAAGCGCAGGTTTAGGGCGCCGGTAACTTATCCACCTGCTTCATCTGTCGCACCTGCTGATACAGCGTTTCTGCCTCGGGATACGTGTGTCGCAAGTGCGCCAGCCAACTCTTCAGCCGCCCGGCGGCAGGAATCGGCGCCAGCAATTCACTGCTGCTTTCATGAAACACCCGCACGGCTTCGTAAATGGCCGGCCAACCTAACGCCTCGCCTGTGTGGCCAGCAATCGCGGCGCGAATCTGCAGGGCCAGATCCGGCTTCGCCACCAGTCCACGCCCCAGCATCACATCGTCGCATCCCGATTCCCACCGGCATTGCCAATAGTCTTCCACTGTCCAGATTTCGCCATTGGCGATGACATGAGCGTGTTTTACCGTTTCGCGGATTTGCGCGATGCAGTGCCAGTGGGCCGGTGGCTTGTAGCCTTCGGCTTTGGTGCGGGCGTGTACCACGATTTGCGCGGCCCCCGCGCTGTCGAGGGCCAGGGCGCAGTCGAGCATTTTCGACTTGTCCATATAGCCCAGACGCATTTTGGCTGTAACGCGCACGGCAGGGGGCGTGGCGGCGCGTACGGCGCTGACGATGGCGTGCAACAGTTCGGGTTCATCCAGCAGGACGGCGCCACCGCGATGCCGATTCACTGATTTTGCGGGACAGCCAAAATTGAGGTCGATTTCACGGGCGCCCAGGTGTGCGGCGCGGGTGGCGTTTTCGGCCAGCAGGGCAGGGTCGGAGCCGAGGAACTGCACATGCAACGGCGTGCCGCTGGCCGTCTGCCAGTCGTTGTTCATTTCGGGAGCAAGGCGCTGGTAGGTGCGCGCTGGCAGCACACTCTGGGTAATACGAATGAATTCCGTCACGCACCAATCAATGCCGCCCACGGCGGTCAAGGCCGCACGCATGGGCGCGTCGACAAGGCCTTCCATGGGCGCGAGAGCGATTTTGACGGGGGTATTCATGATCGTGTGAGGCCGCTCAGCGGCCCGTGAGCAGTTTGCGCCAGGCCGGCAGGTCGGAATCCTGGTCACGAATGGCCTTGAGATTGGCAATTTCGCTTTCGAGGGCGTCCATCACGCGTTTGCGCAGCTGCCACTGGATTTCCACGTCATTGGCGCGGCCGGCGAATTCGGCCGGATCAATCGGCTCGCCGAAGGCGAAGTAAAACCGTTCCGGCTTGGGAATCGGCGTGATGCCCACCCCCTTGCACACCGGCATGAATACATCGCCGCCACGCAGTTGTTCCGTTACGGCCTTGCTTTTCATCAGCAGTTTGCCGAGCAGTGAACTCTGAAAATCATAGGCGTCATACACAACGTCGTAGGCATCATCGGCACCCACCGAGGCGATCGGAATGATCGGATATTGATATTCGATCGCCATGCGGGCGAAACCGGTGCGGGTCTTCCAGGTGAGTTTGTATTGTTCACCCTTGCGTTTGGCGACTTCGCGGCCACCGCCCGGAAACACCAGAATGTGTTCGCCGGCCTGCATCAGACGCGAGCAGTTTTCACGGGTACCTTCGACGGCGCCGCCGCGATCCATCACATCGCGCCAGAACGGCACTTTCCAGTGAAAGGAATCACCCAGCGCCCGCAGCACGATATTCTTTTCGCGGTAGAGCGTGGCATAGATCAGTGGCGCATCCAGGGAACCGTAGATCGTATGGTTGCCGACATAGAGTGCTGGCCGGTCAGGGTCAACATTATCCATTCCGTAAAAGCGCGGGTCGAAATACATCGACTGCAGCTTGAGGGCGCGCTCGACGGTGGCCAGCGGGGGGGGAGTGAAATCGAGAATGTCTTTTTCCATGGCGGACATAACGGCAACCTGCCAGTGAGTGATCAGAAAATGTAACGACGCATCATAGCGTCAGGAAGGGGTGCGATCCATGACCTGTTTGTTCAGCGAGACGATCTGTCTGGCCATGTTTTCCATCAGGTTCATGCAGATGCGCGGGTGCGTCTTGATCAGGGTTTCAAACTGGTTACGCGGCACAACCAGGCACAGACAGCTCTTGGTGGCGGTGACAGTGGCGGTGCGCGGGCTGTGGGTCAGCAACGATAGCGCACCGAAAATTTCATCTTCGAGAATTTCGCCCACCTTGTAGCCCTTGATGGTGACTTCGGCGTGGCCTTCGACAATGGAATACACGGTTTCCGAAGGGGTGCCTTCCTGAATGATGATCTCGCCGGGGGTGAAGTGGGCAAACCCCAGCGCGGCCTTGTCGACGCCTTCTTCGATCAGGCTGGAAATCAGTGTGCGGCGCGCGATGTCAGCCATCAGGAAACTCGCCAGCGCTTCGGCTTTGGCAGGTGTCTGGTTCAGGGTGGCCAGCAGGGTTTTACGATCATACGCACGCAGCGAAACGGGGCTTTCCGACAGGTAGCGGTTGGCGGGCAGGTCCCCCCAGTCTTCGAGGCCGATGATATCGCCCGCGTCATGAAAGAACACCGGGCCGCCGGCCTGGCCCAGGCCAATGGCGCCTTCTTCGATCACGAAGACGCGGCCTTCGTTACCCGGGGCAGCAAACAGGTCATCGATCATTTCATAGTTGAGAACGCCGCCATCGGGGGCAATACCGTCCAGCATGGCTTCGGCCAGACGCTTGCAGTGACTGTCGATGCGTTCGAACACTTCGGTGAAATTGGATTCAATAAACATGTTGTATCCAGCGTCTTCAGGCCGGTCAAAGGTTATACAGATACAGTGTAGATGGTTTTTGGCAGGCGACAGGCGCACACCTTGACGGGGAGCACAATTCCGACAGGTCGATGCCGATGCCGATGCAATGCGTGCGGGTCAGGGCGCGTCACGCACGCTCAGGTGGGTGGCGCCTTCAGGCAGGGAGCCCTCAACGAGTTCGCACACCGACAGTTCATTCTCCTTTTCGCCGGCCTGCGCGACCACCTTGAGGGTGGCGACAAAAGGCGAAACCGGTGTCACTGCGGCAGCCGTTGAGGCGGACTGTTCCGGCGAAAGCACATGGAACAGATCACCCACCTGGATACCCTGGCCGGCACCGCTGTTCACCAGTACGTAACCCTGCTGCGTCGACAGGATCTGGCTCCGCCAATGCTGGTGTAACAGCGTGTCGGTGATGGGCGGCGCGGCGTGATCCAGCGCTAGAGTGAGCGCCTGCAATTGCAGTGACGCTTGTTGTTCAGGCGTGAAATCGGCGGATGCCGTCACTGCCTTGCTGGCGTCGCCCTCAAAGTGCTGCGAGTAAATCACCTGACCCGTGTGGCCGTCGATGATGTCGAGCTGAACGCTGGAAAAGGCATGCGCCGTAGGGGTGTCACGCCAACCGTCAAGAAAACCGGGCATCGCCAGTTCATGTCGCAGCAGTCGGCCGGTAACGAGGAAATCGGCCCCCAGCGTCTCGTCATTGACCACGCGCAAATTGTCGTTTTCAAACGGAATATGCAGTAGTCCATGCTCCAGCAGCATGAACTTTCCTGCCTGCCGGACGCGGTCTTCCAGCAGGCTTTTCGCTTGTGCGGTCGCATGGGCGAGCGTCTCGCTGCCGCCGGCATTGCCGCTCGGAAGGGTCAGTCGCGCGATGGCAATCTTGTGTTTGAAGCGGTTGGATGGAATTGGCGTTGGCGCTGGGACCGGGGTGTTGACGGCGGCTGGCGCTGCCGGTGTGATGGCGGCTTCAGGGGTGCTGGCGCAACCCTGCAGAAGAACGGCGCCGCCGAGCAGCAAGATCAAGAAGGAATAACGCATCGTACTGCCACCACTGTTGTACTGCCACCACTGTTGCACTGCTGTCGCCCGTCAAACCGCGCCTGAAGCGCTACCCGGTCGGTCCTGTCGCTGCCGTCAGGATAACCCGCTTGTCGCATTGCTTTTGTGTCGTTGTTTTTGTCTTGTTCATGGCGATAGTATGAGTCGCTGGATGTGCTGGTCAAGTCGGCCACCTACCGTCACCGTTTTCCGAGGATGCTCTCATGTCTGACACCACCGTCAATTTGCTCACCCGTTACTACGCCGCGTTCAATGCCCAGGACATGGAGGCGTTTCTGGCGCTGCTGACCGACGACGTCGTGCATGATATCAATCAGGGGGAGCGCGAAGAGGGCAAGCCGGCGTTCGTTGCGTTCATGACCCGCATGAATCGCAGTTATCGCGAGCAAATCGTTGATCTGGTGGTGATGAGCAACGTGGAAGGCACTCGTGCCGCCGCCGAATTCACGGTACTGGGAACGTATCTGGTGACCGATGAGGGCTTGCCTGAGGCCACTGGCCAAACGTATCGTCTGCCCGCCGGTGCGTTTTTCGAACTCCGCGAGGGCAAGGTCGCGCGGGTGACCAATTACTATAATTTGCAGGATTGGCTGCGACAGGTCGGTGCCTGAACTGCGCTGATGCTGCCTGAGCCACGTTGATGACGGTTCCAGCGTTGACAGGCAGGGCGGTGGTTGCTGCAGGGTTGGAACTGCAATACGTCAGACGCTAAACACGCTCCGGAATGCCATGCCTGCCGCCACGCAGATCATGGCCATTGCAAACAGGCGTTGCAGACGGGGGCCCGCGATGCGCGCGGCAAACGGGCGACTGATCAACATGCCGGCCAGCGATCCGGCCGCGAAGGGCAGGGCGATCAGCCAGGGCAGCGCGCGCCCTGAGCCGATGGCCATGGTCACGGTGCACGCGCTGGTGAGCGCAATGGTCATCAGTGAGGTGGCGACTGCGCCGTGCATGGGGAGCGTTGTCACTGCGCGCAATGATGGCACGATCACGAACCCACCACCCACGCCCAACAATCCCGACAAGAATCCACTGCCACTACCGCTCAGGATAATGGCACGCATGCATGGCGGGCTCCAGGCGAGGCGTCCGTCCGGGTTGACCTGACACGGAACATCCTGCTGCGTGACGGCCTCACCATGGACATCGCCACGCACGACCCGCGTTTCGGCAGGGCGCTCAACGGCCTGACGCCAGAGGCGCGCGGCGACAACGATCAACACCATCGCAAACCCCAGCGACAGCAGTCCCAGCGGCAGCCGGTCGGCTGCATACAGCCCCAGCGGTGCAGTGAACAGCCCGCTGAACGCCATCAGCAGCGCGGCACGCCAGCGCACGATTTTCTGCCGCCACGCGATGATCGTTCCCACCGTGGCCGAGACGCACACGGCCAGCAAGGCCACCGGGGCAGCTTGCGGCAGTGTCCAGCCAAGGCCGAACATCAACAAGGGAAGTGCCAGCACTGAGCCGCCGGCGCCCGTAAGCCCCAGCATCAATCCGGTCACCAGACCCAGCCATACTGCCAGCATGAGGGGCGCCTATTCGTGTGTTGTCATGTCGTGCGTTGTGATTTCGTGCGCGGTCATGTCGTGCGCGGTCATGCGAATGCCGCGCTGGTCATGAGGCGCCAGACTTCGGGTTCGAGCGCTTTGAGACCGGCGGCGCGCCCGGTTTCCAAGGCTTGCTCAGGGGTGGCGTTATCGACGTGAAACGCTTTCAGCGCCAGCAGGGCGCCGACACGGTTGCCGCTCATGCAGTGGATCAGTACCGGGTGATTGCTGCAGTCGTTGACAATGTCCCCGAGGGCGCGTGCGTTGGCCGTGGTGAGATCGGCGGGTCCGCTTACCGGGATGTTGGCGTAATTCAGTCCCAGTTGCTGCACGAAATCCGCTTCTCCTGGCGTTTCGTGCGGACCGCACAAATTGATGATGGTCTTGATGCCGGCCGAACGGGCATCCTGCAGATCCTTCGGGCTGGGCAGACCGCAACTGATCAGGTCAGGCGAGGGGGTGCACTGATTCGGCAGTCGCAATGGGGAATCCTGGAGCATCTTGAAATCCTCGTGGGTAACGCGGTGGTGATTCAACGCTTGGTAATCATATTAGAATGTTCTAATATGATTCTGCCAGCAATATTTTCGGCGGCTGCGGTGAAATCGGCGGCAGCCCCCAAGAGGTGAACCCATGTCCCCGATCGTCAAAGCTTTTTTCGATGCGCGCACTTGCACCTTCAGTTACGTGGTTCACGCGCCGGGTGACGCCGCCTGTGCCATCATTGACCCGGTGTTGGATTATGAAATGTCGAATGGGCAAATCGATACGCACTCGGCCCGATCCCTGGTGGATTACGTGCGGCGCGCGAAATTGTCGGTGAAGTGGATACTCGAAACCCATGCCCACGCTGACCACCTCTCTTCTGCGCAGTGGCTGAAATCGCAACTGGGCGGGCAGGTTGCCATCGGCAACCGTATTACCGAAGTGCAGCGTCATTTTGCCGGCAAGTTCAACGCACTGGATGAAATGGCCGTGGATGGCAGCCAGTTCGATTGCCTGCTGGCCGACGATGCCACCCTGCCATTGGGAACACTGACGATCAGCGTTATGCATACACCGGGGCATACGCCCGCCTGTGTCAGCTATCTGATCGGTGACGCAGTCTTTGTGGGTGACACCTTGTTCATGCCGGATTACGGAACCGCCCGTTGTGATTTTCCCGGCGGTAGTGCGCGCGATCTGTATGCGTCGATACAGCGTCTGTTGGCGTTACCCCCAGCAACGCGCCTGTTCATGTGTCATGACTACCCGCCCAGCGGGCGAGAGCCACGCTACCAAACCTCGGTCGCGGAAGAGCGCGCCAACAATGTGCTGGTGCATGCAGGCATTACCGAAGGGGAATTCGTTGCTGCCCGGCAGACACGGGATGCAGGGTTGGCTGCCCCCGTGTTGTTGATTCCGTCGATTCAGGTGAACATCCGGGCAGGTCATCTGCCGACAGGTGGGCTGAACAATTAACGCTGTCAATGAGGCCCCGGTTTTGGAGATGTCAGCCAGGTGCAGGCAGTGTCCCTGCACTTTCAGCGTTATTTGACCGGCAGCAAGCCCTTGTAGCCGGCGATTTCCAGGCGCGGCCCGAAATGTGTCACCACCTTGGCGGCGGCGCGCACGGCGAATTGGCCTGCTTCCTGCGGCGAGAAACCGTGTGTTACCGCGTACAGGTAGGCACCGGCAAACATGTCGCCCGCACCGTTGCTGTCGATGGCTTTCACGGGCGTGGCAGGAATGTGATGTTGTTGCTCGCCATCAAATACGAGGGCGCCATCCTTGCCCAGCGTGACCACGTATTGCTTTGCCAGGGCCCTGAGAGCGCCCGTTGCGGTTTGCAGATCATCGCAATCCGCCCAGGTCAGGGCTTCCTGCTGATTGCAGAACAGCAGGTCAACGCCGCCACCGATCATGTCCTGCAGACCATCGCGAAAGAATTTCACCATGTTGGGGTCGGAAAACGTGAGCGCCGTCTTGATGCCTTGCGCCGCCGCTTTTTCCCGTAGCTGAATGGCGGCGTGACGACCGCTGGGTGAGGTGACGAGGTAGCCTTCGAGGTAGGCGTAATCCGAAGATTCGATGGCATCCTCATGCAGATCCACCGCCGACACCTGCTCGGAAATTCCCAGAAACGTGTGCATGGTGCGCTCTGCATCAGGCGTGACCATGACTATGCACTTACCGCTGACGCCTTCATCGCGACGGCGGTGCAGGTTGGTGTCCACACCGGCGCGTTGTAGGTCCGCGACGTAGAAATCGCCGCTGTCGTCATTGGCCACCTTGCAGGAGTAAAACGCATTCCCGCCAAAATGGCTCACCGCGATAATGGTGTTGGCGGCCGAACCGCCGCTGGCGCGTTTGCCCTGGGTTTCTTTCAAGGCTTCGTAAAGGCGATGTTGCTGATCCTGGTCCACGAGCGTCATGACGCCCTTTTCGATCCCCATTTGCGCCAGGAACGCATCGTCAACGTGGAACTCCATGTCCACCAAAGCGTTACCGATCGCATACACGTGATATTTTTTCATCAGGATCTCCACAAGAGTCGTACAAGGGGGTGGTCAAGGATTGAACGGTACTAATACCAACGAAATACGCCCCAATCTGAGAAGGCATCGGTGCGAAGCTCAACGATTTTAGGTGATAATACCGCGCCTTTACAGTTATGCCAGGGACAGCCACCTCGCAGATCGTCTGTTGCTTGCGTAATGCCTATAGCAGGAACCCATTGTGAGTCGTCAATCGAGAAAGCGCCCCGCGCGCAGCCAGTCCAATCCTCCCTCCCGTCGTCAACGTCGCAGCAGCGACTGGTTTGCCTATCTGGTGTTGGCGATGATTCCGGTGCTCGTGGCGGGCGGCATCTGGCTGATCTATCTCGACAGGCAGGTCGTACAGAAATTCGAGGGCAAGCGTTGGGCGATTCCGGCCAAGGTCTATGCGCGACCGCTGGAAATGTATGCCGGGCAACGGCTCGACAAGGAACAGATCGACTGGGAACTGGCGGGGCTGGCCTATCGGGCCATTCGCTCGGGCGAGCCCGGCCCCGGCGAGTACCGCTGGAAAGGTACAGCACTCGAAGTGCATTCGCGTGGTTTTGAATTCTGGGATGGTACCGAATCACCGCAAATTGCCCGGGTCAAACTCGAAGGCAAACAGATTGCCGATGTTGAGTTATCCGACAATGACACCGGGCTCTTGCGTCTGGAGCCCAAACTGATCGGGGGCATTTATCCGGCCCACAACGAAGACCGTATCCTGGTAACGTTGCCGCAGGTGCCGCAACAGCTGATCGATGCCCTGATCGCCACCGAAGACCGCGATTTCTACGAACACTTCGGCATGTCGCCACGCGGTATCCTGCGGGCGATGGTGGCCAACGTCAAAGCGGGCGGCATGCGTCAGGGTGGTTCCACCCTGACCCAACAGCTGGTGAAAAACTTTTACCTGTCGAGCGAGCGCACGCTCTCCCGCAAGTTGACCGAAGCCATGATGGCGATCCTGCTGGAACGCCATGCCACCAAGGATCAGATCCTCGAAGCGTATCTGAACGAAGTCTATCTCGGGCAGGCGGGTGCCAAAGGCATCCATGGCGTTGGTCTTGCCAGCCTGTTCTATTTTGGTCAGCCATTGAGTGAGCTCAAGCTGGATCAGTTGGCCCTGATCGTCGGCGTTGTGCGTGGCCCGTCTTATTACGATCCCCGGCGTCATCCCCAACGTGCCACCGATCGTCGCAACCAGGTACTGGCCCTCATGCTGGAACAGGGCATGGTGGGCGAGGAAGAATACAACGCCGCCATTGAGCGCCCCTTGGGCGTGAGCGCCAAGCCGCTGTATGAGGACAACCGTTACCCCGCCTTCATGAACCTCGTGCAGCGCAACCTCAAACGGGAATACAACGACGAAGACCTGCAATCCGAAGGTTTGCGCATTTTCACCACGCTCGACCCGTGGGTGCAGGAGCAGTTGGAGCGTTCGCTGGCCAAACGCCTCGGCGAAATCCAGAAAGGCTACCCGCGTGCCCCGGCCCTGGAAGGCGCCGGTGTCGTGACCAGCACCGTGACCGGCGAAGTGGTCGCCCTGCTGGGTGGGCGTGATCCGAAATTCCAGGGCTTCAACCGGGCCACCGATATTGTTCGCCCCATCGGCTCACTGGTGAAGCCGCCGGTGTACCTCACCGCGATTGAAAAGGGCTACACCCTGGCGCGTCGCGTCGACGATATTCCGTTCACGCTGTCGCAACCCAACGGCCAGAACTGGAGCCCGGCCAACTACGACAACAAGAGTCATGGCAGTGTGACCCTGCTCGAAGCCATGTCGAATTCCTACAACCTGGCCACGGCCAAGCTGGCACTGGATGTCGGCATTGACGAGGTGGCCAACACGCTGGAACGTCTCGGGGTCGACAAGAAGATTCCGCGTGTGCCGTCGCTTTCCCTGGGCGTGCTGGAGCTGGCGCCGCTGGAAGTCGCCGGCATGTACCAGACCATTGCGGCACAGGGCTTCAATACCCCGTTGCGCGCCATTCGTTCGGTGCTCAACAGCGAGGGCAAACCGTTGCAACGCTTCCAGATGGATGTGGATCAGCGCTTCGACAGCGCCGACACCTATGTGTTGACCCGCGCCATGCAGCAGACGTTCATCAGTGGAACGGCGCGGGGTTATGCCGGTCGCTTCCCGAACCTTCAGTTGGCGGGCAAGACCGGTACCACCAACGATCAGCGTGACAGCTGGTTCGCCGGATTCTCGGGCAACTACCTGGGCGTGGTGTGGGTCGGCAACGATGAAAACAAACCCACCCCGCTGACCGGTGCCAGTGGCGCGCTGGCGGTGTGGGCGGAAATGTTCTCGCGTTTACCACTGGAACCCTTGCAGCCGGTGCAACCTGACAATGTCCGCTGGGACTATTTCAGCGCCAACATGGAGGCCCTGACGGATGCAGAGTGTCAGGGGGCTTTGTATTTGCCCGCCAGAATCGATACATTACCCGCCGAACATGAGTCCTGTGGGCTGATTGAAAAAGCCACGGACTGGTTCGATCAACTTTTTCCGGGCCAGTGAACGCCCCGACAGCCCTTAGCGCGAGAGGATGTATTGAATGGCAGCTCCAATGGCTACTCCCATGAAAAGGGCCCTGTGTCTGAGTGTCGGCCTGATCGTGAGTGGTTGCGCGACCTACACGCCACCGCCGCCAGAAGTCACTCGTGAACCGACGCGTCAGGTGGTGTTGCCGCGCCCGATTCCGCAAGCAAACACCCCGGTACCGGCAACCCCGCGTGTCGAAGCACCGCGTCCCAAACCCTCCACCAATTATTTGCCGACGCCTCCCGCACCTCAGCCTCAGCCGGTGATTGCGACCGCCGTTCCTGCCGCCCGGGCGCTGCTCGACAAGGCCCGTCTGGCCCGCAAACGCGGTCTGCTGGCCGAAGCCGATGCGTTGCTGGAACGCGCCATGCGTCTGGCGCCGTCAGAGCCCAACCTGTATCTGGAAACCGCCGAAGTGCGTCTGGCGCAGGGCAATTTTTCCGCCGCCACCCAATTTGCGCAAAAATCCCTGTCGCTGCTGGGAAGCCGCGACGCCATCACGAGCCGCGACCAGCGCATGCAGGCGTGGCGGGTGATCTCGGAGGCAAAAGCCGGGCAGGGGGATGACAGTGGCGCCGCTCAGGCACGCCGTGAGATGGAACGCTGGTATTGAGGGGATACACACGGGGCGAGCCTGTTCGACTCCCCCGTGGATGCTGTCTGTCTTTGATGCGCCGCGGTGGCGGGCACATCGTTGAGGTGGATGGATAACCCTACAAGAGAAAATAAGCCGCCGAGCCGGCAACATACCCCATCAACGCCAGCCCGCCGATATTCTTCGCGTACCAAAAGAAATTGATGCGCTCCATTCCCATCGCCGCGACCCCTGCGGCGGATCCTATGATCAGGCAACTGCCGCCCGTGCCTGCCGCAAACGCAAGGTATTCCCACATCGGTGCATTGGTGGGATACGTATCCAGGCTGTACATGCCCATGGCGGCGGCGACCAGTGGCACGTTGTCGACGATTGCCGACAATAGCCCGATCAGGAAGACAATCACGTTGATATTGCCAACGCCATCATTGAGTGCCGCTGCCAGTGAAGACAGGATGCCGGTGGCTTCCAGCGCCGCGACGGCGATCAGAATCCCGAGAAAAAACAACACGCTGGGCGTATCGACACGCTTGAGCAC
>JBPOHS010000161.1:0-4205 GCA_052035295.1 Pseudomonadota bacterium | reverse complement strand
TGACAGCGGCTGAACCCGTCCAATGACCGCTTCCTGGCGGCTACCAAAATCTGCCTGGTATCAATACCAGGCAGATATCAAAATCAGGCTGCTGCCAGTCGGTCCATCAGCGGTCAAGACCGGCGTGTCGTTCTTCTTGTCTGACTTTTTCCAGCAGCTTTATGAGGCGGGCATGTTCTTGCTCGGCTTGGCCCGAGTGAAAGTAATGCTCCAGTTGATGGTAGAGCTGCAACAGGTAATTCAGGCGATAATTGTGATTTAACAGAGACTTGGCGACAAACTCCGGGTCTTCGCCCTGCTCGCGCATGCGGCCGGCTTCCTTGAGGGCTGCGGCCAATTCTTCTTCGGTGGGGCGTCCCATGGTGGCTCCTTGGTTACGAAGGTTCTACCCCGTTATTATAGACCCCGGATGATCCGTCAGCCGACTTCCCGCAGATGCCTCTGTGAGTGAAGTCCGGGCTTACATTTCGTTGCTTGACGCTCTGTCTGAATGGTCGTAAAGTGCCGGCGTCGATCACCTTTGGGTGATTGTTGATTCAGGTGCTCGCTCCCCAGGGAGAGGTGGTTGATCTATCGAAGATAGGATCTATCTGAGATAGTGCAGTCATCGAAGAGTGAAACGGGAAACTGGTGTAAAACCAGTGCTGCCCCCGCAACGGTAAGCAACTCAAGCAACGGAACGTGTGCCACTGTGACCATCACGGGAAGGCGTCCGCTGTTGACACGGTACTGTGTCAGGTTGTGAGCCCGGAGACCGGCCTGATTCAGTACAAGGCGCAGCGGAGGGCTGACCAACTTGCCAGAAATTTCATTTCTTGCCAGACGGGTTACGGCTGTCCGCTAATTGTTCACTGAATTAGCGATAGATCATGCAACGTCTCATCTCTTTTCTGCTAGCTTCGTTCGCCATTTCCACCGCCTTTGCGGATGACGCTCCGTTGGTGACAGTCACCGGCGGTTTGCCTGTCGTTGATGAAGCGAACCCTGAGACGCAAACCAGTTTTTCAAAAGTCATTACGCGAGACCAGTTTCGCACCCAAACCGGTTCAGTAGCCGATGTGCTCAAACAAGAAACCGGCGTGCAATTGCGTCAGTATGGCGGTCTGGGAAGCACCTCCAATATTTATTTGCGCGGGTCGGATGCTCAACAGGTCAATGTGTATCTGGACGGCCTGCTGGTCAATGCTGCTGCGGGTGGGGGTGTCGATCTCAGCCAGTTTTTGTTGGGTGCGATTGAATCCATTGAAGTATATCCGGATGTCACGCCGATTCAGCTGGGTTTTCCCAATCTCGCGGGCGCAGTCAACATCAAGACGCTAAAGCCAGAAAAAGGGATGCAACGCGCCTACATAGGGGCGGGATCTTTCTCCGCCAAAAATGCTGGCGTCGTGCTTAACGAAGCATCGGGTGCTCATTCTGGTTTGCTTGCGACGGAATACCTCGCTGCCGAGAATGACTTTGATATCCTCAACGATCAGAACACGCAAAATTTTGAGGGAGACGATTTTGTTGAGCCACGTCACAACGCCGATTTTGATCAGATTAATGCCCTGCTGAAATACGAATACGCGTTCGACAAATTGTCCGGGTTGCAAACACTGTTAGTGCATAACAACAAGGATAAGGGGCTTCCTGATTTGCAGAACAGTGTCGACTCCCGCTCCTCATTGCAAACGGAGAGCACGCAGCTCCAGACACGTTATTTTCGCGGTTTTGAAAATAATCGTTCATCGTCGGTTCGCGCCTATTATGCAGCGACAGTCGAACGCTATGACGATCGTCAGGCAGCAACCGGTCTGGATCAGGACTGGAGCAATTCGACGACCCGTGCCTATGGGGTTAACCCGAGCATGGCCTGGATACACGATACGCACTTGATCACCACGTCACTGGAAGCCCGGCGCGAAACTTATGATGAAACCAATCTGCTGCGTGACAGTGCTTCACCTGAATGGGTGCGGGATGGATTGAGTCTGGGCCTTCAGGATGAGTGGCAAAACGAAATGGGGTCGTGGCTAGTGGTGCCGGCAATCAGTGCACAGTGGCTGCAAGACGAGGGTAATCTCATTGTCGATCGTTCGCTCACCCAGTTTGATCGCTCCGAGGGGTATTACACGGCGCGACTGGGTGTTAGGCATCTAATCGACGAACAGTGGTCGTTGAAATCCAACGTTGCAAGGAACGTGCGTGCTCCTTCGTTGTTTGAGCTCATGGGCGATCGCGGATTTTTTGTGGGCCAGCCAGATCTGGAAGCGGAAAAATCCATCGCCACCGATATTGGAATCGCTTATGAACGAACCACGATCAAGGGTTCTATCGTGGCGTTCCATCGAGATATCAACGATGCTCTCGTCGTGGTTTATAACAGCCAGGGTGTCGGCGGTTACCAGAACATATCGCAAGCCGAGATCACCGGGGCCGAACTGTCATTTAACTATACACTACCGATGAATGCGTTGATGCTTCTCCGCACCACGCTGCAAGATCCTCGCGACAAGTCGAACCTCAGTGATCGTGCGGGCGACGTTCTACCCAGTGTTTATCGCCATGCCAGTAATATCACTCTTATGCATTGTTACTCGCGCTTTGAGAATCGACTTGAGTACTCTATCGAAGAAGGCGGTTACTACAGCCCGGGCGAAGTGACCGCCATTCCGGACAAAAAATTGCTCAACTATTACGTTGCCTATTTGCAGAATGGTTTCCAGATTTCGTTGGAAGCCAAAAATATCCTCGATGACAAGTACGAAGATTTTTACCTCTTTCCTGCTCCCGGCAGAAACTATTTCCTGAAGGTTTCCCAGGAGTTTTAAATGTTAGTTTTGGACCCATACATTGATTAGGAGTTTGATCATGTTGAACAAAAAGCCCCTGCTTCTGGTGAGTGTCGTTGCGTGTGTTTCCTTGACCGCTTGCGGCGGCGGTGGCGGTAGTAACCGGGCAGTCGTAGCTCCGGCGCCAATAAATGCAGTTATTGCAGGCACTTCATTTGACTATGTCACCAGTGACATTTCCATTGCCAAAACTGAAGCACCGTTTGATGTGGTCAGTGGCTATAACGAGACGAGTCAGTCGGATTTTGGCCTTGATGGCTTTGGCTCTCACTATTACCGTATTGGCAAGTACGAAATTGACACATTGACCAAGTACTCGGTATCCAATCCCAATGTGCCAGTGTGGGAGTTCAGTACCAAGGCACCAAGCGAATCGACCAAAAATCCCTACGATATGGTATTCGAGAGTGAAACCAAAGCGTATCTCATTCGGTATGAGTCGCCGGTTTCCTGGATTATCGATCCCTCGGTGTCGCAGTCAGAAGGAGCCTCGTTCAAAACCGGTGAAATTGATTTGAGTGCCTATAACGACGCAGATGGTGCACCTGAGGCTTCAATGGGCGTGATCGTCAACGGCAAATTGTTTGTCTTGATGGAGCGCATGGACAAGGTTGGAGGTTGGGTGCCTGGCGATGCGTATGTCGCTGTGTTCGATATCAACACAAATCAGGAAATCGATACCAATCCGTCGGATGCTGCATCGAACCTGAAGGGCATCAAACTTGATATTCGCAACCCCAATGAGCTACAGGTCGTCGGCGATAAGATTTACGTGTCGGCCGTGGGTAATTACTATCCTCAGGAATTCACGGGCGGTATCCAGGCTGTTGATGTGGCGACGTATGCTCTCACCGATGTACTGGATGATGGTGAGCAGTTCGGTCAGATCTCGGGTATGGCTATTGTCTCGCCGACATTGGGTTATTTCAAAGGCTACACTGGCTGGCAGAGCGAAGCGCTTTATCAGTTCAACCCCAGTACTGGCGAGGTGGCTGAGGAGCCCGTGAATGATTTGTCCGGTCTGATGTTGTCTTGCCTCGAAGTCGGACCGAACAATACCCTTTGGGTCGGTGTCGGTAGTGAGACGGAGCCCCATGTTCTGGTCTTGAACACCGCCGATAATGAGGAGTTGAGCCGCATTGAGCTGCAGCGTAATCCTGCAGAAATCACTTTCGTTTCCGGCGAGTAAGAGACCGGCGCCGGCAGGCTTGTGAAAGTCCGCCGGCGTTCTTTTAATTTTGACTTCAAAACACCGTCCGATAAGACAACGCCTCCATCACGCACGCCGTTGTAATATTTTCCTCTCCTGCCAGATCGGCCAGCGTTCTCGCCACCTTAAGTACCCGATGATACGCTCGCGCCGACAAACCC
>JBPOHS010000232.1:0-17530 GCA_052035295.1 Pseudomonadota bacterium | reverse complement strand
AAACTGCCTGCATTGGGCTGTAGTGCGGGATCCGGCAATTTGTCGCGCCGGATCTCTTGCACGGCGTTACAAACATCGACAGGAGAAGGTTCATCAATCCGGCGCTCCGCCAATACTCTTCGGATGTCACCATAATCAAGCACCAGCGATGGCTTGCGGCTCAGCTTGAAAGTGACGCTCAGCACAATATAACGCTCACCCTCAGCTTCCTTGAACAGGCTGTGTCGGTAGCCAAAATGGCATTGCGCGTTCGTCAGGGTGACGACGTTACCTGTTTCCACATCAAACGCGTCAAGACAATGGAAACGCTGGCAGATTTCAACACCATAGGCACCGATATTCTGGATGGGGCTGGCACCGACCGTACCGGGAATCAGGGCGAGATTTTCCAGCCCGTACCACCCTTGTTCCAGGGTCCACAAGACAAACGCGTGCCAGTTCTCTCCTGCTCCGCCCGTTACGAGGGCATCATCTTCGGAAATCGTTTCAACAAGACGCCCGGGAATCCGGTTGAGCAGCACAGGACACGCGATATCGCCCGCCAGCACAATGTTGCTGCCACCACCGATAACGACATAGGACGATTCAAAATGCTGCCGATGCCATTCCTGCAAGGCAGCGAGGGATTCAATGACAAATAGCTGCCGTGCTTTCGCATGCACGGCAAAGGTATTGAAGGGAAATAAATCAGCGTTCCCGATGGGGCACAGAGGCATTACGCCCCTATCCTTTTCTGGCTGCAAACGGTGTTAATCAAATTCTCACAGGCGTCTTCCAGCAGGTTCAGAACCAGGCAGAAACCGTCTTCACCGCCATAGTAGGGATCGGGCACCTCATCGACCGAGGCTTGCGGCACATAGTCCATCAACAGACTGATTTTGCTCAGACACCCCGAAGGACAGATACGACGCATGTTGACGATGTTGGAGCGGTCCATGGCGAGAATCAGATCGTAATGTCTGAAATCCCGCTCCACGATTTGTTTTGCCCGCAGTTGGCTCATGTCATAGCCACGTTCTCTGGCTGCCTCAGCGGCACGTTGATCCGGGGCTTCCCCCACATGCCAGTTGCCCGTGCCGGCGGAACTCACTTCGAACAGATGCTCGAGTCCACGGGTCTGCAGCATGCGCCGCATGACGGCTTCCGCCGTGGGTGAACGACAGATATTGCCAAGACAGACGAACAATACGCGTGTTTTCATCTTCACATGCCCCATGATGCAACGATGGCTCTGACCCTTTCGAGGTCTGCAGGGGTGTCGACACCTGCAGGTAACGGCTCAATGGCAGGCGCAACATGGATCTGCGCGCCCTGCCACAGTGCCCTCAATTGTTCCAGCTTTTCGGTCTGCTCCAGTGCACACGGCCCCCAGGCGACAAACTGGTCGAGCAGTGACTTGCGGTAGGCATAAATCCCGAGATGGCGGAACCAGCCATTGAAGTATGCATTTTCCTTGCCGGAAGAAAATTGATCCCGGTCGTAGGGGATGGCAGAACGGCTGAAATACAGGGCCATGCCCGCAATGTTCATCACCACCTTGACCATATTGGGGTTGGTAATGTCTTCAAAGGCAGAGATGGGTTCGCATAGCGTCGCCATGGGCGCCCCGGAACGGACAAGATTTGCCGCTACCTGATTGATGACCGCCGGTGGAATGAGGGGTTCATCCCCCTGCACGTTGACGACCACCGTTTCAGCGGGAAAACCCAGCAGGGTCGCGACCTCATGGATGCGGTCGGTACCGGACTCATGATCGACGCGGGTCATGACGACCTCGGCACCAAAGCTGCGCGCCACTGCCTCAATACGGGGATCGTCGGTGGCAATCACCACACGTTCGGCATCACTCTTGCGCGCCTGTTCATAAACCCACTGGATGAGCGGTTTACCACCGATATCGGCCAGGGGCTTGGCGGGCAAACGGGTGGACGCGTAACGGGCCGGAATCACAACCACGAAAGGTGACATGCAAAACACCTGCAAATTGGGTGGTATCAAAGTGGGTGGGTATCAGAGTGAAAGCGCGCGGATTATATCATCGACCAGTGTGCCGGTAATGTCGGCATCGACGGCAAGATACCAAGCGTCGGCCAGCCAGTCAGGTGGCACCTTGACGGCATCTTTTTCGGTCATGATCACGGTATCTTGCTGATAGGGCAGAAAATCCGCCAGGACATAGCGATGATGATCGGCAAACACTGCCGTTTTGAAGGATATCGTCAGGGATTTCAGTGTGTTGAAGAACCTTTCCGGATTGCCGATACCGGCCAGGGCGACAACCTGTCGCGCTTCAAACTGGCTGGTTGCGGCAGTTTCAGAACCGTCCAGTCGTCGGATTGTTCCAGGCTGGATGCGCATCGTGCTGCATTTGAGCTCGGGAAACGCACCCAGCAGAGCACTCAATTCGGGGCTCGCCGGACCATTGATCACGGCGAGGGGGATAGATTCCAGACGTGCCAGAGGCTCTCTCAGCGGGCCCATCGGCAACAGCTCGGCATTGCCGAATCCGCGCTGGCCATCGATGACCACAATTTCCAGCTGACGTGGCAAGCGATAATGCTGCAGTCCGTCGTCACTCAACAGAATATCGACTTGGGTTTGCTGCAACAGATAACGCGCAGCCTGCTGGCGATCGGGATCGACCACCAACGGCACGTGCGTACGCCGCGCAATCATGGCCGGTTCATCACCACACGCACTGGCAGACGTCGCCGCTGTCACCCAAAGCGGAAAGGGACCACGACCGCCATACCCGCGACTGATAACGCCGACCCTGAGACCACGGTCCTGCAATGCCTTAATGAGATACAACAGTAGCGGCGTTTTGCCGGTGCCACCGACGGTGAGATTTCCCACGATCACAACCGGCACAATTAACGATTCAGGAGGGTGGCGGAGAAAACGTTCGCGCTTGCGCTGCACGACGGATCCGGTTAACCGGCTTGCTGGCCAGAACAACCATTTCTGCCAATGTTGCCCATACCAGATGCGATTGAAATATTGCTCCAGGACCGACACGATCAATCGTTTTTCTGCAGTTCGTTGGTGGGCAGGCGCAAGCGGCTGAAACCCAATTTCCCGGCGACATCCATGACGGTGACCACGGATTGATAGGGTGCGGCCGCATCGGCAGAAATCAGGAATGGCAGGGTATTATCGCCCTGTGACTGGTCGCGTATGGCTTTTTCGAGCGTTTCAGGATCCCGGTTGACCAGGCGCTTGTCATTGACGGCGTACTCGCCATCCTGCCCGACGACTACTTCGATGAAAGTGTTTGCCGATTCACCGCTTTCCCCCTGGGCTTTGGGCAGTTCCACCGACAACTGGCGTTCACGGGTAAACGTGGTCGACACCATGAAAAAAATGATCAGGATGAAAAGCACGTCAATCAATGACACCAGATTGATGGAGACGTCTTCTTCCAGGCGAAAGCGTTTGAAATTCACCGGGCGCGATTCTCCTGGTTGGCATCGTTTTCACGATCACCGTGCAGCACATCCACCAGTTTGATGGCTTCCTGTTCCATGGTAACAAGCAGCTCATCGATACGCCGGTTGAAGAAACGGTAGAAAAACATGGCGGGAATCGCAACCACCAGCCCCGCAACGGTGGTATAGAGTGCCTTGGCAATACCACCCGCCAGCAGCGCAGGGTTGTTGTTACCGGTGATGATCAATGAATTGAACATGTCGACCATGCCGAGCACGGTTCCCAGCAGGCCAAGCAGCGGCGAAATGGTGGCGATGGACCCCAGCAGGTTCAGGAAGCGCTGCATTTCATGGATCTCATGCCCGGCGGTATCCATGATGGATTCTTTCATGATGTCGCGGCCATGTTTGGCATTGATCAAGCCGGCGGCGAGGATTTTGCCCAACGGTGAGGAATCGCGCAGTTGCTTGACGCGCGCGCCATCCAACTGGTTGTTCTTCATCCAACCCCAGACCTGGGACAGCAGGTTGTCAGGCGTGATCCGACCGGGACGCAGGGCCCAGAAACGTTCGAGAATAATGGCGGTCGCAAGAATCGAACAGAGCAGCAATGGCCACATGACCACCCCACCCGCTTTCAGGATTTCAAACACTCAATTTCGCCCTCAGCGCAAACTTGTTGATCGTTAACAATCTACTACAGCCTTGCAGGAAAACCACTAACCAGAGCAAAAGTTTGCGATCAATGCCGCATCAACGGTCAACGGGGTCAACCCTCAAGGCGCGAGCATTTGCGCCTCCAATGCGGAAAAGTCCCGCACGAGGATGTTGCGCGCCTCGAGCTTCGGGCGGGCATTGGTCAGAACACTACTTTCCGCCGGCCACTCCACTACTTGCGCAGGCTCAAAATGGTTGAGCACGGCGGCCAGCAGGGTCTGGCCGGAACGAGGCGTCAATAGCAAGGCATCAATAGGCGTGCTTCCGTCACTGGATGCTTGGGCGAGCTGCGTTTCGCGCGACAGGTCGCCGGCCAGCAACAGGGACAATGTAGCGGTATCCAGGCGTAGCCAGCAGGTATTCTCCGAGGGGCGCAAGGAATTCAATCGCCAATCGGTCGCCAGCGCAATGGTGTTTTCCGTGAGACAAGGCGTCACGAGCCTGGGGGGCCGCAAGTGAATCTGCCCGGGCAATGGCGCGAATTTTTCGTAACGCTGCACGAGAAAGCCATGCCGTATCCAGTCGGCATAACGTTCCTGACGAGTGTCCCAGCGGTAACCGTAACCCTGATTGCGCGCCCATTCTTCCATCAAGGGTTGTCGTTTGCGGGATGGCAGGCCGGCTTCGAACACCCACCACACTGCCTGCGGGGTATCGAGCAGAAAATTCTGTCGGGCGGCACTTGGCAACCAGGTCAGACGTGGCAGGTCCACCGGCAGAAAACCAGGACCAGCCAGCACCGGTAATACCAATACGGACGCTAGCCATTTTCCGGGGACGCCACGTGGTGCCAGCCACCACAGAACGCCTGACAGCGCCAGCCATGTCAGGATGATGGAACGGATATCCGGACCGGGTTGTGGAATCCGGTACCCTGCGCCTCCCATGTCCGCCATGGTTTGCAGGAACACCAGCAGCGTATCCGTGACACCCAGGATCAGCAACAACAGGAAGTCGCTTCCCGGAGGATCCAGCCACAAAACGAGTGCCGCGAGCATGGCACCGGGCACCACCCCGAATCCGGTCAGGGGAATGGCGATGGCATTGGCCACCACACTGATCCACGGAAAGCCCCCGAACGCATATACCAGCAGTGGCGTCAACCCAACGAAAATGCCCCACTGCACCAGCACCCAGCCCTTGACCGGACCGGGCGCTCGCAAACGACCTTGCAGTACCCAGAGAATGATGGCCACGGCGAAGAAGGACAACCAGGCACCGCGATCGAAGATCGCCAGCGGGTCATAGATCGTCACGGCGACCAGGGCCAGCCACCAGGCACGCCAATCCAGAATCGACTGCCCCCGCAACTTCAGGAACACGGCGACCCCGATCATGACCAATGTACGTTGCGTTGGCACATTGAACCCTGCCAGCAGCGAGTAGCCAAGCGCGCCGCACCAACCGGCGACCAGCGCCAGATGCTGCGATGGCATGCGGGTCGTGAGCCAAGTGGATCGGCTTAGCAGCCAATTGACCACCGCATAGACAAACACCGCGAACATTGACACATGCGACCCCGAGATTGCCATCAGGTGGCTGGTTCCCGTATCGGAAAACACCCGCCAGTGCGCCGGACGCATTAGTGCCCGATCACCGGTAACCAGGCCGAGCAATACCGGCAATTTGGCAAGGTAGCTCCAACGGTGGCCGGCCTCATGCTCGCTACCAGCCTGGAACAGATGCCGGATATCGAGGCGCCATTGATCGACCGTGTCGACCGTCAGCTGGTTGATTTCAATCGTGGAACCTTTCGCGACGCGCAGGGTCTTGGCTATGCGGTTACGTTGACGCCATCCCGCCAGTGCGGGCGCCAAGGCACGGGTCTCCGGCTCGGCAACCAGCAGCAAGGTGACGCACAGGCCCGGACGGACTTTTCCTGCTTCCAGGTGAGCGGATTTTATGCCGCGTATCCACAAGCGGAACGGGAGCGGCTCGCCGCTGCAGGACGCAGAACGACTTTGCGATGATGCCGCCTTCTGGCGGCCAAACGGTTGAAACAGAGCGGAGGATTGACCGGGTAGCCCCACCCATTGCCCCACCCACCAACCGGGTTCGGGATCCGGGCTTTCGGGTTCCGGCAGAGCGGAAACGCGCCAGACCACCACGGCAAGGAGCAGGCAGAGTGCCGTGGCTTCGAAGCGCCAGGGCCGTTTGCGAACACACACCTGCCAGGCAAGGAACGCTACGGCAATAAGCGTCATGAGCGCGACTTTCGTTGCAACGCCGGCGCCCAGGTAATGAAGTTGAACTAGACTAACGTCACTCAGCAGCCAGACGATTCCGTATATCATCACGACATCGCCTTGGGGTCAGGGCCGAACAAAGAACCCGTTGCAGGCCGACGGGAGATGGGTAATTGCTTGAAAAAACTGTTCAAAAAATACGTTTCGGTACCCACCGATGTGAAGGAGCACAAACTGCTGGGCGCACTGGGGGAGCGTTTCCACACGCCCAATTTCTGGCATTTCAATCGGAAGTCGGTATCGGCGGGCGCTTTCGCAGGCATGTTTGCAGCGTTTATTCCGCTGCCGGCGCAAGTGGTGATTGCCGGTGCGCTTTGCTTTCTGGTGCGGGGTAACATCCCGGTGGCGGCCACTGCCACGTTCATCACGAATCCTTTCACGACGATTCCGATTTCTTTCTTTTGCTACAAGGTGGGGGCACTGATGCTGGGCGATCCCTTCGCTGCTGACGCCAACTTCAGTTTTGATTTCGACACGTTGATCAATGAATTCTGGACCGTGGGCAAGCCTTTCGTTCTGGGCTGCGTCACGGTTTCCGCCGTGGCCAGCGTGCTCAGTTTTCTTGCCGTGCGTACCGCCTGGTCTATCGGGGTGCGCACCAGCTGGCGTCGCCGCCAGCTGCAACGGGCTTCAGGCCAGAGCGGGCGCTGACACCGGCTCTTCGGTCAGACGACCGTTTTCCATGCGCAGGACACGATTCACCCGGCCCGCGAGACTCAAGTCATGGGTCACGATCAGGAAGGACGTCCCCAAACGTTTGTTGAGATCCAGCATCAGGGTCTGGATTTCACGCGCCGTATGCACATCGAGATTCCCGGTCGGCTCATCGGCCAGCACGCAGGCGGGTTCCGTCACCAACGCGCGGGCAATGGCGACACGCTGACGCTCCCCTCCGGACAGTTCGGCCGGTTTGTGTTCCAGCCGATGCCCCAATCCCACGGCTTCAAGCATTTCGCTTGCCTTCTTGCGGACTGCAGTGATCTTCAGATCGCGACGGATCATCAGCGGCATCGCGACGTTCTCGAGGGCAGTGAATTCCGCCAGCAAATGGTGGAACTGGTAAACGAAGCCCAGGAATCGGTTCCGCACCTCGCCACGCTGCTCGTCGTTGAGCACACGGTAATCGTTGCCCATGATTTTGACGTGGCCGGTGGTGGCCAGATCCAGCCCGCCCAGCAAGTGCAGAAGCGTGGTTTTTCCTGAACCGGAATTACCGACGATCGCCGCCAGTTCGCCCTTGTTCAGTTTGAAATCGATGCCATTGAGCACATGGACTTCGTGCGGGCCTTCCTGGAACGTCTTGAACAACCCTTCGCAGGCAATTACAGGGGTCTCACTCATATCTCAGGGCCTCGGCCGGTTGTACTTTGGATGCGCGCAATGCGGGGTAAATGGTCGCAAGAAAACTCATCAGGAAAGCACTGAACACGACGATGACGACATGTTCCATGCGCAATTCCGAAGGCAGATAGTTGACGAAATATTGTTTGAACAACTGCTGGTGCAACACATCTTCGAGCCACTTGGCAAACTCGGTGATGTTCAGCGCCACCGTCACACCCAACAGGGTGCCTACCACCGTTCCTACCAGGCCAATGAAGGTGCCCTGAACCATGAAGATGCCCATGACCGTGCGGGGACTGGCACCAAGCGTGCGCAAAATCGCGATATCGGCTTTCTTGTCAGTCACCACCATGACCAGACTCGAAACAATGTTGAAGGCCGCCACCGCCACGATCAGCATCAGCAGCAATCCCATCATGGTCTTTTCGAGCTTGATGGCCTGGAACAGGTTGCCATAGGTACGGGTCCAGTCCGTGGCCCAGTAGGCGCCATCGTCGAGCTGCTCGACCACGCGGTTGGCGACTTCCTCGGCGCGCAGCAAGTTGGTCACCTTGAGTCGGACGCCCTGCACGGCATCACCAGACTTGGCAATTTTCTGCGCGTCCCCGAGCGAGATGTACGCCATCATGTCATCAATCTCGGCGCCGACCCGGAACATGCCCACGACCGTAAAACGTTTGAAGCGCGGCAAGACACCTGCCGGACTGACGGTTGCCTCGGGCAATACCAGCGTCACTTTGTCGCCAATCGCCAACCCCAGCTTGCGGGCGATGCCGGCACCGATAACGATATTGAAGGTGCCAGCCTGCAAGGCCTCGACCTGCCCGCCAACCATGTGCTGCGGCAGGATGGACACCTTGGCCTCATAATCCGGATCGACCCCGACCACGAACACGCCGGTAACGGCCCCGCTCTGCGACAACATGCCCTGCAATTGCACGAACGGTGCAGCTGCCACCACATCGGGCGTCTGGCGGGCAGCGGCCACAACCTTCCGCCAATCCTGAACGCCCCCCTGCTCCCACACGTTGGCATGGGACACCATGCCGAGAATGCGGTTCTGCAGCTCACGATCAAAGCCGTTCATGACCGACAACACCACGATCAGCACGGCGACGCCCAGGGTCAGCCCCAGAATCGAGGTCAGGGAGATGAAAGAGATGAAGTGATTGCGACGTTTGGCACGGGTATAACGAAGGCCGACGAACAACGCTAGGGGTCTGTACATTCTGCTGTGCCTGCTGCTGTGCCTGAAAGGTGGTTCGAAATAGACCGCAAACAATTAAAAAACTTGAAAAATCCCAATCCTGATTACACTTACAAAAGGCAGTGTCACCCATCAAGAAAACGGAAACGCCTGTGACTCCCCTCGATCAGAACAACCGGCGCGATTATTTCAGGCTCGAAGACAAAGTACACCTGGTGAAGCGACCTCTGGCGCGGCACATGATCTCGGATGATCCTTACCATGAGCGTTACCAGATTCCGAAGCAAACCCTGTTACTGAGTCAGCTGCGGGCGCTGGACGGGGATTATCATCAGATGATCCACCAACTGGCGGATTCGCATTATGCGTTACATGCCGTGCTGACGGCGCTGGACCGCAAGCTGGATTTGCTGGCGAAATATATCACCAACCAGGGGACCGACGACAGTACGCTGCTGCGCGAAACGGTCGAACTCAGTGAGCGCGGCATCGCCTTCCATGCCATGTCGCCACTGGAAGTGGGCAGTTACGTGCACCTGACGATGGTCCTGTTCCCATCAGCGATCAGCCTTGCCACCATCGGGGAAGTACGCTCGTGTTTCATGGTCGAGGATCACCCGACCATTTACCGGATCGGCGCAGAATTCGTGATCCTTCTCGAATCCGATCGCAAGCAACTGTCGAAACACCTGTTACGCAAACAGGCCATGATACGTCGCGGGGAGGATCTTTCATGAGCAAGTTTCAACGCCAGGCACATGCCGCCCTCATCGCAGCCTCGATCGCGGTGGCTATACCCTCCCTCTGCCATGGTGAGGTCATCAAGATCCCCGTGGGCAGCCAGAACGCAGCGTCGGCTGCGAACACACCCCCTACCGGAATGCTGAAACCTGCGGTGCTGTCGACGTATGGTGAGCCGCAGCAACGTCACCCCGCGGTAGGCACCCCGCCGATCGAGCGCTGGGACTACGGCAGCTTCAGTGTTTATTTCGAATATGACCACGTCGTGCACAGCGTCATGAAAGGCCCGAAGCCCACGCAGTAACGCAGCACTATGGCGTCCGGATCGCAGGGCTTGAGTTATCGGTGCATGATGTTGCAGGGGTTGGTGTTGCAGGGCACAGGGGATACAATCAGCGCCCATTCCCATCCCCATGAGTGTCGAGGATTTCCCCATGGCCCACCCCACTTTTTTGCCCGAATGGGCGCCCCAGGACGCTGTCATGCTGGCATGGCCGCACGAGAGCACGGATTGGGCGCCCTGGCTCGCTGAAATCGACGTTTGCTATGCCGGTTTGGTCAAGGCCATCGCCCGTGCCGCGACGCCCATGATCCTTTGCCAGGACGAGACGCACCGTGAACATATCCTGGCCTTGCTGGGCACGGTGGAAGGCTTCCAACCACAGTGGGTCGTTGGCCCCTACAATGACACCTGGTGTCGCGATTATGGCCCGCTTACCGTTGGCGTTATCGACGGTGCAAGTTTTCAGGCAAGACAGCTGCTGGATTTCCAGTTCAGCGGTTGGGGAGACAAATACGAAGCCGGCGATGATAACGCCGTCAATCAGCGCCTCGACGCCGCGCGCCGCTGGAAACTTCCCCTGCACACCATCGATATCGAACTCGAAGGCGGCAGTGTCGAATCCGACGGCGAAGGTACCCTGATGACCACCGAAACCTGCCTGCTGGGTGGCAACCGCAATGAAACCGTCAGCCGCGATGCACTGGAAGCCCTCATCAAGGAAAAATTCGGCGTCAGCCGTATCTTCTGGATCAAGAACGGCTATTTGTGTGGTGATGACACCGACAGCCATGTCGACAACCTCGCCCGCTTCTGCTCGGCTGACACCATTGTGTACGCCGCTTGCGATCGTCGTGACGACGAACATTTCGCGCCGCTCGACGCCATGCGCGAAGAACTGGAACACCTGCGCACCGTTGCAGGGCAGCCCTACACCTTGCTGCCGCTGTTCATCCCGGAACAGCAATTCGACGAAAACGGCAAGCGTTTGCCCGCCAGCTACGTCAATTTCCTGATCGTGAACCAACACGTCATCGTCCCGCAATTTGGCTCACCCTATGATGCGAAAGCACTCGACCAACTGCGCCAGGCGTTCCCGGATTACACGCTGCTGCCCATTCCCGGCAAGGCCTTGATCAAGCAATACGGTGGGCCGCACTGCGCGACCATGCAATTGCCCGCCGGCACCGTCAACGTATAAAGCGCCAGGAGAACCTTCCATGAGCACGCCGCAATCACTGAAAGTCGCCGTTATTCAACAACCGGCCTGGAACGACAAGCAGAAGAGCCTGGATGAAACCGAGCGGCTGGTGCTTTCCATCAAGGACCAACGTCCGGATCTGGTACTGCTGCAGGAACTGCATGCCACCCAGTACTTCTGCCAGACCGAAGACCACAGCCTGTTTGATCTGGCGGAACCGCTGCAAGGCCCGACCCTGCAACGCCTTTCTGCACTGGCCAAAGAGGTCGGTTGCGTGCTGGTGGGTTCGATCTTCGAAAAACGCGCGCCCGGCGTGTTCCACAATACGGCGGTTGTTCTGGAACGCGACGGCTCGCTGGCAGGCATTTACCGCAAAATGCATATTCCGGATGACCCGGGCTTCTACGAGAAATTCTATTTCACGCCGGGGGATGCGCAACGGGTCGATGGCGTGGCCGGATTTACGCCGGTCAGCACCAGCGTTGGCAAACTGGGTGTGTTGGTGTGCTGGGATCAATGGTATCCGGAAGCCGCACGTCTGATGGCGCTCGCCGGCGCAGAGATACTTCTCTACCCCACCGCCATTGGTCAGGATCCGAATGATGTACCAGAGGAGCAGGAACGCCAGCGTCAGGCCTGGTGTCTGATTCAGCGCGCGCATGCGGTAGCCAACCATTTGCCGGTACTGGTGGCCAACCGGGTGGGACATGAGTTGGATCCGAGCGGGGCCAGCGAAGGCATCCAGTTCTGGGGGACCAGCTTCATTGCGGGGCCACAGGGCGAACTGCTGGCTGAGGGTGGCAAGCATCGGGCGGAAGCGCTGGTGGCGGAGCTGGACATGACGCGCACGGAGCGTTTGCGTCGGATCTGGCCGTATTTCCGCGACCGAAGAATTGATGCGTATGGCCCGTTGCTGAATCGGTTCAATACGCTTTGAATTAATGAATCCGGCATGCGTCGACAACACTCGGACAGGTACCCCTCCATGCAGATCATTGGTCATCGCGGCGCCCGGCGTGAAGCCCCGGAAAACACCCTCGGCGGATTTGAATACCTGCGTTCGCTGGGCATTCACCGCGTCGAACTCGACCTGCACCTCGCCCGGGATCATCAGCTCGTGGTCATCCATGACTACACCACCCAGCGCACGACGGGCGAGAAAGGAACCGTCGCGCAACTGAGCAGCAGCGAGCTGGCGACACATAATGCCGCAGCCCAGTTCAAGACCTGGCCCCAACGGGAACCGGTGGCCACTTTGCAACAGGTGCTGGCTGCCTGGCCGCAATTGGAGTCCATCCAATTGGAGGTGAAAACCGCTGTCGTCGGCAACATCCCGGCGATCACCGACAGGCTCGCGTTCATCATTCACGAATTCAAACTCGGCGGGCGCGCGACCGTCACTTCCCACGACGTTCGGGTGCTCGCCCATATGCATGAGCGTTATCCGCATATTCGACGTGGCTATGTCGCGGAAAGGTTCGCGCGGGATCCGCTCGCGACCTGCCATCATCTCGGATGCGAATTCCTGGTGATGGACTACAAGGGATTGCGCCCCGCCATTGTCGAAAAAGCCCACACGCTGGGGATGCATGTCTCCACCTGGACCGTCAACGATCTGAATAACGCCCGCCGGATGTATGACATGGGCGTCGACAGCCTGATCACCGATGTACCTTCGTTGATGCTGCGCGAACTTCACCTGCACAGCCGGGATTGAAGGTGCCTCATGTCGCACTACCTCCCGCCCAAGGCCACCGGATGAGTGCGTTCAGGCAGACGTGGCTTGCCGGAGGGTGCGCCGTATTATTGGCCGGTTGCGATTCGCTCGCCTATTTCGGCCAGGCAGCGGCGGGTCATTGGGATCTGCTTCAGAATAGAGAGCCCATTGTTGATCTGGTGGCAGCGCCTTCCACCGATGCGGGATTGAAACAGAAACTGTCGCTGATACTGGAAGCGCGCACCTGGGCGGCCGAGGAACTCGGCCTCAAGACCGGTGAGGCCTATTCCGATTTTGTGGCGCTTGATCGCCCCTATGTCGTGTGGAATGTGGTGGCCGCACCGGAATTTTCGGTGGCGCCGACGCAGTGGTGTTTTCCGATCGCCGGCTGCGTTTCCTACCGGGGCTATTTCAATGAAGCCGACGCACAGCAATACGTCGAGGAATTGAAACGCCAGGGGTACGACACGTATGTCGGCGGCGTCGAGGCTTACAGTACCCTGGGCTGGTTTGACGATCCGGTGCTGTCAACGTTCATCAAACGCTCGGACACCTCGCTGGTGGCGCTGGTGTTTCATGAACTCGCCCATCGCACGCTATATGTCAAAAACGACTCGACCTTCAACGAGAGTTTCGCGACCTTGATCGAACAGGAAGGCGTGCGTCGCTGGCTGGCGGCGAAACCGGTGCCCGACCTTTCGCAGCAAACCGCTGCCCCGGATAACGCCTGGGAGCAGTACCAACGGCAGAAGCAGTGGCAGGAAACCTTTGTCACCCTGGTACTCGACTATCGGCAACAGTTGGAAGCGCTGTACGCCAGCCCCCGCCCGGATGACGAAAAACGGGCAGCCAAACAGCAACTTGGCGACCATACCCGTGAGCGTTACCGGCAACTGCGCGACAGGACCTGGGGCGGTTATAACGGCTATGATCGGTGGTTCAACGGCAGTCTGAACAATGCCCAGATCAGTACGGTGGCCACCTATCACGCCTACGTCCCGGCCTTTGAGCTGTTGTTACAACAATGCCATCAGGATATGCACTGCTTTCTGGAACGGGTCGACGCCCTGGCCGAACAGGCTCCCGAAATCCGCAAGGCTGCGCTGGATGCCTTGCTGGATGAAGCAAAAACCGCGAATTCCGGCGCAAAATCAACAGTATCGTTCTAACGCAGACACTGCATGTCAAATATCCGACCCGCTGGAATCCGTGGGCTATACTCCAATGAAAGGACGTTGGAATTTCCCTGCCCATGGTTGAAAAAGCTCGCAAGTACGACCCGTTCGTGCAACTGGATAACCTGATACCCGCCGTTTCTGATCTGTATACGCAGATCAAGATGAAGAATGAGACGGCCCAGGGCAATATCGCTCGCATTATCGAAGCGATCATCACCATCACGGAAGCGGTACCCAACGCCACGCTGGCCGCGATTCATTTGTCCAAGCAGCAGTCGCCGCTCAAGCAGCCGGTATATTCCGCTGCCCTCGCCTATCTGCTCAGTAAAGTCCTGAACATGGACGAATCAACCCAACAAGCTCTCCTGTACGCTGTACTCACCTGCAACATGACGTTCTATGAGTACCAGGTGTTGCTGAATACCATGGATGGCAAGTTGACCGATGCGCAGAAAGCCAAGCTGCAGAAGCACCCGGTACAAGCCGCACAATTCATGGAAGCGGCTGGTTTCATCAACCCGTACATGATCAAGGCGATACGTCAGCATCATGAGCGGCTGGATGGCACTGGCTACCCCAACCACCTGAAGTCGGAAGAAATTTCACACCTGGCGCTGATCATTCAGATCTGTGAAACCTACACGGCCCGAATTGATAGCCGCGCCTACAGAAAGTCGATGAATCCGCGGGAAGCACTGGCCCCCTTGCTCAAGGAAACCGACAAACGCATGAAGGACTTGTTGTTGTCGTTTGCGAGGGCCGTCGGCATTTACCCGCCGGGCACCTGGGTCAAACTTGCCAGCCATGAAACGGCGGTGGTGGTCTCCCATCAGCGTACCAGTCCCATTCCCGGGATTCGTGCCTTGTTCGATCCCAACGACATACCGTACATGGGGCCCATTGAGCGCGACGCCACGCTGGCCGATTTCAAGATTGTCGCGTCGACCACCCCACCCTGCATGCCTTCGGTGGATTTGCCGGCTCTTTACGTCTGAGGCGGTTCCTCAAAATACTGCACTTCGTAACGCTCTGCCCGCAGGGCAGGATGCCAGAAGTCAGCGGCCAATCCGGCCTTTTGTTTGAGATGCTGCAAGAACTGCAACGGATTGGGTAATTGTTCCCATACCGACGGCAGGAATGTCGCCCTTGAACCCTGCGGCGTGTAAAGAATCAATCCGTCGACACCCGGCCGGAGCTGCTCGATCAGGTGTTTATCCGAATCGAAGTGAATGGCCTCGGGAAGCCCCAGCACGGATACATCAATGTGGATTTCATGCAGTTCACCCTCGCTCACGGGCGGAAAGCGCGGATCAGCAAAGGCTGCGGACCACGCGTTATGGGCAACGTTGAGAATCAGTGGCTCATGGGGTTCCAGACTGCCTATACAGCCTCGCAACTGGCCACTCCGCTGCAAGGTGACGAAGCAGGCGCGTGATTCCTTGAAAGGAGCATCGCATTCGTCGAGGGCAGGAACCCATTTCCGCCCCTGCTGCAAATACAGGGTGATAGCGGCGCGAGCCGTTTTCAGCAGGATCTCGCCCTGCCGACGGTCAAGCCGCGGCATGATGAAACACCCAGCTGCCATAACCCACTACCCTTGAATGATCGCCTGTCGTATCACCGGAATTACACAGCGCCACGGTCGCGACACTGAGCCCGCGCGTTCTGGCCAGGCGTAAAAGTGCCCTCAGGGCAATGCAACCACACGCATCTTCACCATCAATGGCCTGCTCCTGCAGATTCTCGATTGCCTCACAGGTATGGGCATCTCGCCGCTGGGCGGTTTCGTAATCGTGGAAATGACTAAGATCAGAACTCACCACAATCAGTGTGTCTTCCTCTCCCCACAGAGCATCCATCAGACTTGCCACCTGCGCTGGGTCGATGTGCCCCACCACCAGTGGCAGCAGGGTGAAGTCGCCCAGGATTTTTTGCAGGAAAGGTAATTGCACTTCCAGACTGTGTTCCTGGGCATGTGCCTGATCATTCACCACCACACCTGGCAGGTCCCTGGCTTTGCGTAGGCCTTCCTGATCCACAGGAACAAACCCCAACGGAGTTTCAAACGCCAGCGCCGACGGAACCGCACCCCCCCGGAACGCCACCCGGTGCGCCGGCCCCCACATAACGACACGCTTGTAGTGCCGGGTCCAGGGCAGCAGGAATTGATAAGCATCGGCCGCCGCCTGCCCGGAATAAATATACCCGGCATGGGGCACAATCAGTGCCTTGGGCGGCTGATGCATCGCCGCACCGGCTGGTGGCATGGTATCGGTTCGCGCCAGGAAGTCATTCAGCATGCCCGTCAGTTGATCCCCCCGCTGCGGGTAGAACAACCCTGCCACGGCCATGGCCCGAACGCTGTCCCTTGAAAACGGAGGATGATCGAATGCGCCGTGCGTACCTGATAACGGGTGACTTGTCATTTTGGTAATCCTCCCCCATATAATTGGAAAGACTTGAAGCTCGCTTTGTCTGAACATGGCGCTGATGCGAGCTGAAATCAATAGCTGCCCCACTTTCGTTTAGAGTGTAGCGTTTCAACGCTGATCCACGTCAAGGTGAATGCCGTGAACATGACCGATGACCTCCTGAGCCTCGCCCACCCCGACACCATCGCGACACGTTATTGGCATCGCTGCGACGATGATCGTATCCAGTGCGACATTTGCCCGCGCGCATGCAAACTGCACGAAGGGCAACGTGGACTCTGCTTTGTACGCGGTCGCGTGGACAACCAGATTGTTCTCGCCACTTACGGCAGATCATCAGGATTTTGCGTGGATCCGATCGAGAAAAAGCCCTTGAACCATTTCTTTCCCGGCAGCAGCGTGCTCTCTTTTGGCACTGCCGGTTGCAATCTTGCCTGCAAGTTTTGCCAGAACTGGGATATCAGTAAATCCCGGGAAATGGACACGCTCGCCGATCAGGCATCTCCTCGGGCGATTGCCGAGACGGCAAAAAAACTTGGTTGCAAGAGCGTCGCGTTTACCTATAACGACCCGACCATTTTTCATGAATATGCCATCGACGTTGCCGCAGAATGCCGGCAGCATGACATCAAGTCGGTTGCCGTCACGGCGGGGTATGTGTGTGCTCAACCGCGGCAGGAATTCTATGCGGCAATGGACGCTGCTAATGTCGATCTCAAGTCGTTCTCAGAGGATTTCTATCACAGGATAACCGGCGCCCACCTGCAACCCGTGCTGGAAACGCTTTGTCATATCAAACACGAAACGAACGTCTGGCTGGAAATCACGACATTGCTGATTCCGGGGCTGAATGATTCCCGGGAAGAGCTGGAGGCGGGGTGGCGAAAACACTCAGACCTGTAAAACAAAGGTCTTGCCGATGACCTTCTTTATGGATTCTTGCAGCAATGCATAGATCAACAATCCTGTGCAATCCGCGCCGACATCCAGCAGCGACATTTCGCGATAGCCCAGTTGCCCCTGCACAATTTCGATAAAC
>JBPOHS010000186.1:0-12087 GCA_052035295.1 Pseudomonadota bacterium | reverse complement strand
GTAAAGACGCCTCAAAACACAGCGTGCTACTGATCGGGAAAACGCTCAACATGAGTCTCGCCATTGCGCCCATAATAGGTGACATGGCGCCCCGTAATCCAGACTGTATAACCAGTACAACCCGCCGCTTGTGAAAGCAACTTGAATTCCGGGTACATGACCTTGCCTTGTTGGGCCCCAATGATGGCTTCACGTAGGGCCGCAGCCGAGAACTCAACCGCAATACTGTTTCCCGCAGGCTGGAACAACAAATCCAGCGTGCTGCCCTCTGGCAGAAAATAGGTGGCGCGTCCCGAACGGTAATCCACGAAATAGGACTCGACTTGCACACTCACGAGTTGGCCAATGACTTCACCGAAATGAATGCGTCCTGCATTAGACGCTTCGAAGGTGGATGCAATGACGCTGCGGGTACTCTCTTTCATGGTTTTTCCTTACTGGTTGGGACAGAGCATGGACGTCAATTCGTGGGCGTTTCTTTGAGCTGATGATGCTGCACCAGCGCTTGCATCAGCGATTTGAGAGAGTCCCGTTCTGATTTTGCCAGATGACCAAAAAAGTGCTCGTCGTTGGCATCGGCGAGCGCAGCCAACTTTGGCACAAGGGCCTTGCCGGCGGGTGTCAGGCCCAGAATTTGTTCCCTGCCACTTCCCTCCACTGGTTGGCGCCGCGCCAAACCTTTTTGTTCCTTGAATTCCATCAAGCAGCAAGCCGCCCTTGCAGCAATTGTTGCAAGGCCATTTCAAGTGCGTCCATCTGCAGCGGTTTTGCTATATGCAAGTTCATGCCGCTGTCGATGCATAGCTGTTGCTCTTCCTGGGTCGCGGCTGCAGTCAGGGCCGCAATGGGGGTATAAGCACGGAATCCGGCATTTTCCATTTCACGAATGGCCTGCGCGGTCTCAAATCCGTCTTTTAGCGGCATCAGACAATCCAGCAAAATGAGGTCGTAACTGTTTACGACGTACAGTTTGAGCGCTTCTTCACCGTTTTCTGCAATATCAACCTGTGTAATTCCGAGCTTTTTAAGCAGGGAGCGAGTGACAAATTGATTGACGGCATTATCTTCGGCAACCAGGACGCGAAGTGTATTGATGGTACTTGCATGCACCTGCTCAATAGGCGGTTTCATGCAAGGTGCCGGGCACGCCGGCATTGCCACCGTACACCAAAACACAGAACCCTGACCCAAAGTACTGGTGGCACCGACATCGCCCCCCATTAACTGCGACAGCTTCTTACAAATGCTAAGCCCCAACCCGGTGTCACCGTATTTACGCGCCGTATCGGTGGTGGTCTGACTGAAGCTCTGAAAGAGTCGAGCCAAGCCGTCTTCACTGATGCCAATACCGCTGTCGGTAACAGCAAAACGCAAGCGCTGATCTGCTTCGACCGAGGCAGAGAGAACGATGCGACCACGGGTGGTGAATTTGACAGCATTATTCAGGTAATTGGTGAGAATTTGCTTGAGCCGCATGGGATCACCGCTGACCCAGGTCGGCACATCGTCTTTGATGTCCAGTACGAATTCCGTCTCGCCATTCAACTTCGTCGTCATGACATAAAGGCTGGCGATGTCCTCGAGCAACTCCCGCAAATTGAAGGGGACGTTCTCGATGTGCATTTTCCCGGCCTGTATCTTGGAAAAATCCAGAATGTCATTAATGATCGAAAGCAAGGTTTGCGCTGACCCATTCATGATGCGCAACAGTTCTTTTTGCATGGAATCGAGCGGTGTATCTTGCAATATTTGCATGATACCGATGACACCATTCATCGGGGTGCGTATTTCGTGGCTCATGGTGGAAAGAAATTCGTCTTTGGCACGCATGGCTGCCTCTGCTGCCACGGCTTGCTCTTTCTGCCGGAAGCTCTCTTTGTACACTTCAAAACGCAAGGCTTCCATTTTTTGTTGAGCCAGTTGTTTCTCCGCACGTTCCATGTTGAACCGGTCGGCCAAGGCAAATGAAAGCAAGACCACTTCAAGTGTGGAACCCAATTTCCCGCTGTGTTCCGTGAAGAAATTGAGCGGCAAAACACCCAGCACAGTGAGAGACAACAGTGCACTGCCGGTAAGAAAGGCCGTCCAGCCGATAGCGTAAAATCTTGCATGCTTGAGACCTCGACGCCACAAGCGGAAACCAATGAATTGCATGGTCACCGTACTAAAGAATGTGAGCGCGGCAGAGGCACGTATGGCAATGGCGTAATCCAGCACAAAGCAGCCAATGATCATACATCCCGACACTGCCGCTATCCAAAGACTCAGGCGATAGGCACGCGGTGCATTTTGCTTGAGAGAAAGGAAATAGATGGCAAACAACGCGCCGCCAAAATTGGTGGCAAATACACTGAATGGCAAGGCGTGATCATTCCACTGCGGGCTATCGGGCCACAAGTACTGATAGGCATGCCCGCTCATCCCGGCCTGGAACAGCAGCCAACTGCTGACGAAAATCACATAAAAGAGATAACTGGTTTCCTTGATGGTGAAGAGCAGAAACAGGTTGTAAATCACCATGATACTGATAAAACCGAAATACAATCCAAGGCCGAGGTTCTGCTCGATTTCCTGTTGGTAGAACGCCTCCTTGCTCCAGAGCGCAATGGGCAATTGCGCCGAGCTGCTGGTGCGCATGTAGACGTAGAGTTCAACGCTTCTGCCGGCAGGCAGATTCACGGGCACCAGAAAATTGCGATTTTTGACTACTCGTTCGGCAAAGGGCTTCAAGTCGCCCAGCGCAACATGAGCCACGACCTGGTTGTTTTCGACCTGATAGATTTCCAGGTGATCAATCAGGGGATATTCAACTGACAGAATCAGATGCTGCGTAAAATTGGCATGATTGACGACTGTGTTTTTGAACCAGAGCCCATCTTTGGTGAAGCCGAAGTTGGGCGGGTTTTTGGCGGGCTTTTTCCATTCCGTGGTAGCAGCCAGGGCGGTGGCAAGATCAGCCGAATCAGTCTGGGATTGAAAGTACACAATATCGGGCCCCAGCGCCTGATGTTGGAAGTCCGCATCGATCTCTACCGTTGCAAACGCCGGTGCGGCCACACCTATCACCAGCAGGCAAAGTACCCTCAGCATTCGAAACACGTTGATGGCAGACATAGCACTCGCCGTTCAGGGAAACACGCTTTTCTACAGCATAGAAGTTTCCGCACGGATTTCATGAACAATGGGACTATTGCCCCCGCGCTGTGCCCTTTGGGGCGCAGGCATAAAACGATGGCCATCAAAATTGCCCGTCAGAAAATGACTACGAATTGTGTGATAGTGAGGAAATTGTCCGTGCATTGCTCGTCGTGTGGAGAAGCAAATGTCTCAAGAATTCCCCGGCGCTTTAGTGCCGGGGAATGACAGGTGAGAGATTCGCCCTGGCCAGATTCATCGATCGGTTTTTTATGATTCAGGTTTCTTGACTGGAACTTGGCGTCACGGAAACGTAGAAAATGCATCAACCCGCCCCCTTGACAGCCCCCCGATTCCAGCGTACATTTCGGAAAAACCCGAAGTGTACGCTCATGCCCCTACCCGTTCCCGTTCAAAAATTCCTGCAGGCCCTGGCCAATGAAAATCGGCAGCGCATCATGCTGTTATTTTCAGAGCAACCCGTGCTGACCGTGGGAGCAGTGGCTGAACGCACGCAGCTCGGCATGTCCACAGCCTCGGAACACCTGAAACAGCTCAAGGAAGCCGGTTTACTGAGTTCGGAAAAGATCGGCAAAGAAGTCGAGTACCGCGCCAATGTCGAGCAAATTCAAACGATTCTGTCGACGCTGAGCAAGTACCTGAACCAATGTTGCTGAATCATTTACCCATTATTTCGTTATTTCGCGAAGTTAAGGAGCGAATCATGTTAGATGTCCTGGTTATCGGTGCGGGTCAGGCCGGTCTCGCCACCGCTTACGCGCTGCAGCGCGCGGGTCTCTCCTACCAAATTCTGGAGGGTTCCGGTCGGGCGGCGGGCTCATGGCCGTCCTACTACGACAGTCTGAGACTGTTCTCACCGGCACGGTTTTCTGGCCTGCCGGGTCTGCCTTTTCCTGGTGATCCGGAGCGTTATCCTGCACGCGACGAAGTGGTGGCGTACCTGGAGCACTATGCCAGGCATTTTGATTTCCACATCGTATTTGGAGAGCGCGTGACCGAGGTGCGCCGCGAAGGTCAACATTTTTGGGTGCAAACCGAAACGCAAGGGCGCTATCACGCACGTGCCATAGTGGTCGCTACTGGCCCTTTCCAGCAACCGCACATACCGACGTTTGAGGGGCTGAACCAGTTCGAGGGACAGGTCTTGCATTCATCCGCTTATCATCGACCTTCGGATATTCATGGCAATCGCGTCGCAGTGATCGGGGCCGGTAATTCCGCCGTGCAAATCGCCTATGAATTGGCATCTAACCATGAGGTGCTGCTGACTGCCCGGCAACCACCGCAATTCATGCAACAGCGGACGTTCGGCAAGGATATTCATTTTTGGCTGAAATATTCGGGGTTTGACAGTCTGCCGCTGGGCCACTGGTGGGGTTATCAGGCGACCTCGCCGGTGTTGGATCCGGGGCAATACCGTGGCGCATTTGATCAAGGCCACATTGAGTATCACCCCCTCTTCGATCGCATCACCGCTCGTGGACTACAATGGGGCGAGACCGAGCGTCCCATTGACACACTGCTGCTGGCGACGGGATTCATACAGCGCCCAGCTTTTCTGGACGGCCTGGATGGATTTGACGCAGCACACGTCGCCCAGCAATCCGGTGGGGTTTCGCGTCACAGCCCGGGCGTTTATTTCGTGGGTGGGGCCTGGCAGCGTTCCCATGCCTCTGCCACCTTACGAGGCGTGGGCACCGATGCGCAGTACATCGTCCACCACCTGCAACGTTATTTGCGTGGCAAGCCCGAGCCTCAGTCTTTTTTACAAGGATGCTGCGGATGAACGCTGTTCTGGATAGCTGGTCGTTGCTCAATACGGTAGTCATCATGCTTGGATTGGGCCTCAATCGGGAAACGACGGATACCCATGCACTGTGGAGTCTACCGGTGTTGCGAGTAGTGATTGGTTACAACCTGTTGGTGCCCGCATTGGCCATTCTGATTTTGCAAGCCACGGCATGGTTTTCGGCCGCAACCTTGGCAGCGATGAGCTTGTGCGTCGCCTGCGCTGGTGGCACCTCAGCCGGCGCGTTTGTCACCCAGGTAAAGGGCTCGCCAACACTGGCAGTAACATTGATCGTTGGCGCGCTCGGGGCGAGCCTCATTACGATTGCCCTGTTTTCACAATGGCACTGGATCGACCTGGGCACGCGTTCGTTACTGGATCTGACAGCGTACCTGTTCGCCATTACCTTGATCCCCTTGTGGGCAGGCTACGCCCTGCGCCACTATTTCCCCGCCGGTAGCGCACAGTGGCAACCACGCGTCGAACGTTTGGGCAGCCTGCTCGTGATACTTCTTGTTATCGCATTGGCCATTCGCTACGGAACAGCCATCATCACGGGCCCCAGCGAGCCACTCGTTGCTGCCGTTATGCTGGTGCTTATTTTTGCTTTGCCACCCTTTATTGAACGCGCCCCCACCTACCGCCGCACCGCCGTCATTGTTACCCTGATTCGCAATCTCACGCTGGTATTGTCGCTGCTGGCCGTGTTGCCAAATGCAGAAACACTGATGCCCACGGTGTTGGCCTTTGGTCTGTTCATGTACCTGATGACCGGATTATTGGTCTGGCATTGGCGAGTTGCACCTGGTCCTTGACGACGGAAACACGAATTCGAAGAATTGATGTGGATTCCACGTCAAAACAGCGCGGTAGCGAGTCGACATTGTGATATCGGGCTTTGTTGTCTTCACTGAAGGATAGACCGAAGCCCGATCCATCCCCGTTGACAAGAAAATCCATGCCTGAATGGAGCCATACGATGAAGAACGATGACATTGAGTGGTTGCGTTACCAGTTGTTTGACCTCACCAAAACGTTGAAAGGCTATCGCGGCAATCGCTATCTGGCAGCCTTGGTCATTGCACTCACGCGTGTTCTACGCGTGCGCCACGTATTTGTTGGACAGGCGGTTGAAAACACGTCCGTCAATGCATTGTTTTTTGCTGATCGACAAAACCTGCAAAAACCTTTCACCTATCAACTGGCCGGAACGGCCTGTATCCAGGTTTTACAAGGAACACCGATGGCAGTCCCCTGTGATCTGGCGAAAAAATTTCCTGCGCATGCAGGCATGGACAGCTATGTAGGACTCCCCCTGAAAACCCCCGACGGAAAAATCATTGGCCTGCTTTCCCTGCTGGATGAGGGCGCGTTGGTGGGCGAGACACGAATCGCCGAACTCTTCGCGCTAATCGTGGATCGCGTATCCACTGAATTGCAGTGTGTGATGCAGGAAAGCGCTGCAAAAACCTGATTGTGAAAAATACAGACGCTTTCCAGTTTTCAGGGCCGGAACACTCCTCCCCTGCTTCGCGGTTTGCTATCGTCCCAGCCCATTCCGGTACATCGCCCGCAACAGCACGTAATACGGTTGTGTTGGCGACAGACTGCCATCGTCGTTGGCCCGCAGCAAACTGTCCGTATTGGCGAGCAGGACGATACCGACCTCTGTCACCGGGTTGTAGTACATCAGCGTTTCAACCCCCGGATCACTGCCGTCGTGGCCAATGAAGTTACCATTGCGGACCCAGAAAATCCCTTGCTGGACACCACCCGTTTCGACTTCGGCCTGGTCACTCAACATTTTCGTTACCTGTGACTCACTGAGCACACGAATACCGTCCATTTCCCCGCCCCGCGTGATGGCAAGCAAATAACGCGAGATATCGGATACCGATGACCATACACCACCCGAATAGCGATCGGAGTACCGGTAGTCCGGCAGCAGCTGAGCACTGTCACCCCCCAGCCAATGCGTATAAAGACGCGCAGGAATATGCGCGAGACTGGCATTGTCCCACCCTGTGTCATGCATCCCCAACGGGCCGAACAGATGCGTCTGCATCCCTGACGGCAAAGGGACGCCGGAATGGTTCTCGATCAGCTGCCCCGCCAACGCAGCGGCGACATTACTGTATTGCCACTGCTGACCCGGTGCGGTGGAAAAATGCGTGGGGGAATACAAATCGCCGTCTGCCGAGAGGTAGTTTTGCAGGTAGGCCTGCTGATCCGTATACGGTAGCGGGCACAGGGATGGATCATCGAGCAGCAGATTCAACAGTGACTCCCCGTCGTCACGGGTATAGTAGTTACAACGGTAGCCCTGAGCGTCATCCACAATGCCGCTGCCATGGGTGGCGAGATCACGCAGGGTGATGGCGCGCGCATCGGCATGCGGAGTTCCGAGAACAAACCCCGGGGACAACGCGTCAACACTGTCATCCAGCGAGAGCACGCCCAACGCTTCTTGTTGCATCAAGTAAGTACCGACCATGGTTTTGCTGATTGACGCCAACGAAAACGGCGTATGCACCGTGACCGGAATTTCATTTTCTCGATCCGCCCAACCATAACCCTGCGCCCAGACCAACTGCCCCTGCTTTATAACGGCCAACGCGAGCCCAGGAATACCCAGCTGCGATTGCACGTCGGCAATGGTCGAGGCCAATTCATCGTCAGTGACTGCATTTACCGGGGCCTGCCCCAGTTGTTGCAAGGCTCGATCCACCAGGGTATTGCTGTCGAGCAGAATATCCATCGACGCGAACGAGGAAACCACCACATCGGGTTCAACCCCTCTGGCTTCAAGCAAATGTCCTTGTGTATCCTCATAACGCTCATTGGACAGCCCCGCAAACCAACCGTTAGGCAGGGCTCGATCCAGCACATCGGAAAAAACGCCGTGTGTGGCCTCCCCCAACAACTGGGTCTGTGGCAAAGCCGAGAATGCCAGACTCATGACCTCTGCCGCACTTGCCGTGTCCGCACTGGTGAAAACCACCAAGGGAATGTCCCAGGCATCCGCGCGGGCAGGCAGCATGATCGCCTCAGCCACTTGCCCCGTGACGGTCGACGTTGCAATCTCGCGAGGCTGAACATTGAAATGGCTCGCCATTCGCAAACCAAAATGATCAAATCCGCCCCCGTTGTAACGCAGGTCAATGACCATCGCACGCACACCCGCGAGATCACTTTTAATCGTCAGGAGCTGTTCATCGATAAAGCGGGTCTCGCGCTCAATGTATTCCAGTGCAGATTGCACGTTATCGATGTCGCTGATTTCATTCAGATCGTACAGGCGTTCGATGCGCAGGTAACCCACGTCATCCTGCAATCTGCCCCATACCATCGGCGTGATACCATCGATACTCTCACCCGCCTGCTGGCGGGTGCCCGGCTGCAACAGCGAATCGATATGCGCCCGCGAGAGATTCGCCAATTGCGCATGACCGGTTTCATCCCGATCGGTAATGAGCGGGCTGCTGAGGGTTTCAGCAACGAGACCTCGGGGGTGCTCGGCAGAGTTTTCGCCATATATTTCAAACTGCTGGCGATCCCCCAAAGCGACATGGGCATCGTCAAACTGCCCTAACAACTCGACATAAATGGCCTTACGTTCCGTGTCGGTCGACGCCGCCGCAATGCGCGGGCGATATGCGGAATACACCGCCTGCCAGTCAAGACCACGTTCCTCGAAGAACGCGTAATAGTCATTGAAGGTGTGCCAGAAATAATCAAACTGTGTCAGCGGCGTCTGCTCCCCGCTGAGGGGATGCTGGCAGGCGTCTGGTAATGTCTGGATCCGCTGGAACCGCCAGGGCTTGGCAGCGAGATCACGCAATAGAAAGGAGCGCCCATCGTCTGCAACATCAAAGTGAGCGGCGCTTTTAGCCAGCGTGGAAAGCGGCTCTTCACCCGCTTGCAGGCAGCCAAATTGGTTGTACTCGTAGCGCACCAGCCTGTCACGGGTAAACGCCCAGGCACGACCATAACCGGCCTGATCCCAGACACCGGTCAGTGCACGAAAAGGCTCTGGCGCATCATTGCCGTGATCATGGCAGGCAGCCACCGTTAGCGACAACATCAGCGCCGCCAACAGAGAACAAAATACGCGGACTACAGTGGGTGCAGTAGTGGGATCGGAACGAAACAAAAGCATAAGCCACCTCGAAAACAGGACGCACGGAATACAACAACCAAGGTCGGGCACGACTACGTGCCGCGCTCAGAAGTATTCACTTGCCTGATGAGAAAGGCGTCCGTGCCGATGGGTCAGCACTTGTCCGAGCTTCCCGGGAAACATAAATGAGCGAAAAATCAGATAGTTGGACACGCGCCTCGCAGACAGAGGAAACGCAGGGTGCTGACCGCCGGCTAAGCCTTCTGACTGATCTGCTGTTGAAAGGCACGGGGCGTGAGGCCCGTATGACGCTTGAAGGCCGCATAAAAAGCTGACTTGGAATTGAACCCGGCAGCAAACGCCAGGTCGAGAACGTTGTCGGGCGCTCCTGCCGCCAAGGCCTCTTGAACCGCTTGCACACGCCGTTTGTTCACGTAGTCATAAAAATTGCACTGGGCACAACGGTTGATCACTTGCGACAAATAGTGCGGACTGACCTCGAGCCGTCCAGCCAGGGTGCCCAGGTCGAGTTCCGGATCACGCCAAGGGGCAGGCTCCTGCAGATGGGGCTCTTGCAGGCCGGACTCTTGCATCAACGCTTCCAGTGCGTCGAAAAGATGGGCCGCACTGTCATCATCGAGCGCTGACTTCAGATATTTGGAGGTACGTTCCACTGAATCGTCAGCAGCGGTATCCTCAGCAACAGCAGCGTCAGATACAACGGGCACCGACACCTTCTGTTGCTCGTCTGCCTGCATTGCAATCACCTCCCCCTTGAGCGTCACATCATTGGAGGCTACCAGCACCAGGGGTGGCGGAATGTGTTGCCAAAGACGATAGGCCAGATAAAAAACTGTCACAGGCAAAACGATCGAAAGCAACTGATCGACGCGCTTGTCCCACGACCACCACAACAACAGTTGATCCCGCAGCAGCACCAGCACCCAGAGCAGCATGAACACGAGCAGCACCTGCCGCATCCAGTCAAGACCGCTATGCTGCCACTGCGCTCGCTCCGCTTCGATTTTTTCCCGGTATCGCAGCCATACCCGCCAACACGCCACCAGATAAATCCCTATCAGGATTTCCTGCAGGAGCTGTAACGGATCCCATTCCGCAGGGGCATCTGCGCGACGAATGTCATCGAGTCTGGCGATGAAATCGATCCGCTCCGGATTGACGAAAAAATACGCGAAGGCATTCCACTGCAAAAGTATTGCCGGCAAAAAATGCAGCAGACGCCAACGCAGGGAAGGCAACGGCTCTTGCGCCATTGCGCGCATGAAGAACAACAATAACGGCCCATATAAGAGGAACGTCGCGGCATCGTGCCCAATCAGCATCGGTGCCACGTGATAAAACCCGGCCTCGTAATAAATGACGTAACCCATTTCAAAGGCAAGCAACAACAGCAAGGCGACCAACCAGCGCTCACCGTGTTCCTTGCGTGGGCGCTGAGCCAGCATGAACGCCAGGAACACGGCCTGCGTGAGCCCCATCAGGATCAACAGGTGAAACGCGGAGAGTGAGGGGATGGGAGTCATTCGGTCATCGTATTCGTGAGTGAGTTTTCAATGGTCATCATAAACGTTGATAGACGTCATAATCATTACAAAACCATGAGTATAGACGGCACAGGCAGCTCAGATTCTTAACGTCGCTGCTGAGCGGAAGCAAGTGACTTCCGAAATATTGACTACACTAAACTTTTTCGACACAAGCCAGTGAGGATGAACGCTTGAAAAAACGAGCAACGTTGCTGATGACAAGCCTTGCTTGGCTCTTCTCTGTGGCCGTGCATGCAGAAACACTCACCCTGGTTGCCGACACTTGGGACGGATACACCAATCAGGACGGGACCGGTTACTACAATGAAATTGTCGACATAATTTTCAAACCACTGGGTTATACCCTGGAAAGAAAGAATATGCCTTATTCGCGAGTCATCCACACGATGACAACCGGTAGCGCGGATATTGCCATGGGCGTATATGCCACGGATTTGCCTCCCGAATATGTCGCTACCGACGTTATTGTCGAACAAGATGCGGTTGACGTCGCCATCATGCCAAAAAACTTTCCGGATTGGCAAGGCGTCGCCTCGCTGCAGGGAAAATCAGTTGTGGCACGCCTCGACTATGGCTTTGACAGATTGCTTGGGCCCGGCGTGAAATACTCAGAGAAACCAAGTCTGACCGGCATGCTGCAAATGCTGATGGCCGGGCGAGTTGACGCTGTCGCAGATTATGAGGCAGACATTCGCGCTGCAGAGAAGGAAGGTGGCTTGAAAGCAACATACGTTATCCAAACTGGCGTAATCAAAAATCCAGTGTACTTTGGATTTGGAGTGACCCCGAAAGCAAAAAAGGCGCGTGTAGAATTTGAAACCCGGATGAAACAAATGATCGAGAATGGCGAATTGAAGGCGATGCACCTGAAAATTGGGGCCGGAACCGAGAATTTCCCCTACCCCTGAACAAAAAAGTGGAGGTGAGAAAATGTTTAATTTCAAACAGTTGTTGGCTGCTGTTACGTTGACAGCGGTGTCCGGAATATCAGAAGCACGAGTCTATACCATCGGGGTGGAGGATATTGACTACTACCCGATCTATAAAACCGAAGGTGGCCAATACAAAGGTTTTGCACGAGAGCTGTTTGATAAATTCGGCAAGGAAAAGGGCTACGAATTCCGCTACGAATCCCTCCCTGTCATGCGCCTGACAAAATATTTTACGGATGGTCAGGTGGATCTGAAGTTTCCTGACAATGCTTTGTGGGCAAAGGACGCCAAAGGCGATAAATCCGTATCCTACAGCGAAGCCATTCTGCAGTACACTGATGGCGTTATGGTCTTGCCTGCACGCAAGGATGGCGGGCTCGACAGTCTCAAGCAACTTGGGGTGGTGCGAGGATTCACGCCCTGGAATTACCTGGATCTTGTGCGCGAAGGAAAAGTCGTATTGCACGAAGCCTCCAGCCTGGAAAGCATGAGCAATCAAGCGCTCAACGCGCGGGTGGATGG
>JBPOHS010000036.1:0-5550 GCA_052035295.1 Pseudomonadota bacterium | reverse complement strand
GCCATCTGTGATTTTGTTCACCATCACATCGTGTTCGGCTATGAATATGCGAACGTTACCAAGACAGCATGGCAAGCGTTCAACGAAAGACGGGGTGTGTGTCGTGACTATGCACACCTGGCCATTGCGTTCTGTCGTTGCATGAATATTCCCGCCCGTTACTGTACCGGCTACCTGGGTGACATTGGTGTTCCACCGCCTTACGGCCCCATGGATTTTGCAGGATGGTTCGAAGCCTATCTCGATGGCAACTGGTATACGTTTGATGCACGCAACAACACGCCACGCATAGGCCGCGTTTTGATTGCCCGTGGTCGCGACGCCTCTGACGTCGCCATCAGTACGACGTTCGGCCCGAATACGCTCGAGAGCTTCAAGGTTGTGACCGATGAAGTACTGGAACCCCTGGAACTTCCGTGATCGACTATACTGACGCGCCCAATTTCAAACGTTGTTCATGTCATGACTGAGTTACTCGAGCCTTCAGACCCGCGGGTGTTCCGTATTGAACGTGCTGCCGGCACAGCGCCGTTTTTGCTGATTGCAGACCATGCCGGGCGCCGCATACCCCGTCGTCTGGGAACGCTGGGATTGTCTGCCGCCGATCTGGATCGGCACATTGCCTGGGATATCGGCATTGCCGGGCTTGCAGAAAAGCTGTCTGTGACACTGGATGCCACGCTCATCATGCAACATTATTCGCGGCTGGTGATCGACTGCAATCGGCCGCCGAGTGCTCCCGATGCCATCGCAACCCTGAGTGAAGAGACCGTTATTCCCGGTAATCTGGCGGTGTCCGTGACGGAACGACAGCAACGGGAGAGCGAAATATTCCACCCTTATCATGACGCGATTGTCCGTTGTATCGACAATCGCCTTCGCCAGAATCAGCGCACCCTGCTTATCTCGTTACACAGTTTTACACCGGTTTACAAAGGCTTTGTACGCCCCTGGCACGCCGGTGTACTTTATCATCGTGATTGCCGCTTGGCGCATGCCTTGCTGGCGCGTCTGCAGGCTGAACCGGGCTTGGTCGTGGGTGATAACGAGCCGTATTCAGTGAGTGATCAGACGGATTACAGCATTCCGGTACACGGCGAACAGCGCGGGTTGCTGCATGTTGAAATCGAAATTCGTCAGGATCTGATTGCGGAAGCGAGCGGGCAGGAGCATTGGGCGGAAATACTGGCCCGTTTGCTGCCCTTGAGCGTTGCTTCACTTGGGTGTTGCTGAACGGGACGCTGTCTGAGCGTCGAACCGGTGTCGTGTTATGTCGGAAGATCGAATGAATCCGCGGCTCGAAATCATCCTGCTCTGGCTGGTCGCCGCCATCGCGACCATCGGTTCCTGGTTTCACAACCTGCGCTTTTTGCTGAGCGGCGGCGATATGGTTGCATTTTTTCAGGCGGCGTTGGCGACATCGGCGTCATGCTCCATTGCGCTGGACCTCTGGATCATGTGTTTTCTGCTCTGCTGGTGGATACTGCAGGAAGGCCGGCGTGTCGGTGTCGCATACCCGTCATTGTACGTCCTCGGAGGACTCACGATTGCGATGGCAGGGGCCTTCCCCCTGTTTTTGCTGGCGCGTCGACACGCGCTGGCAAGGAACAATATAACGGCGGCATCGGGTGGCACCATGGCGACGATGCCCCGTTCGATAGCGCTTTCCATCGCCGTTGGCGCGTTGCTTTTCGTGGCCTTGTTCCGGATTCATGCAGCGTTGAACGCTGACTCTCTGTCGGTTTTTGTCGCCTCGTTTGCGCTCACGGACCCGGCACGTTCCTGGTTGTGGGATCTCGGTGGCATTCTTGTCAGTGTCTGGTTGTTGGCATGGTCCGAGAAAAATGGTGAAAGCGGCGCCTGGCGGGCCATTCCTCTCTCGCTGCTGGGCGTATCGGCGAGTTTTGCTTTACTGATCTCAGCCAGCCGTAAATTCCCGGACAGACACTGACACTCAGGCAGTCGATTCACCTTTCTGCGGCGCTACTCCTCATCATCATGAGGGCCGTGATCCACATCCCCGCATCCACTATTCCTTCCGTGCAACAGACTGATCCCGCTACGGTCCGGGTTCTGCTACCATTAGCATTTGACACCTGTCTAATTTCTAAATGATGATCTACCCATGAGTACCCTACAAGACAGAAAGCAGGAAGAAAAAGAGCGTCGCCGTGCCGAGATCGTGCAGGCGGCCGATGATCTGGCCTTTGAGAAAGGCTGGGACAAGGTCACCGTTGACGGTGTCGCCAAGCGCGCGCGCCTGTCACGTGCGCTGGTCTACCTGTATTTCAAGGACAAGAGTGAGCTGCATGCCGCCCTCTGGGAACGGGCTTGCGACACCTTGTATCAACGTTTCATTGACGCCACCGCGCGTCATACCCGCGGATTCGACAAGCTCAAGGCGGTCGGCCTGGCGTACATGGCCTTCGCCCAGGAAATGCCGCATTACTTTGAGGCGGTCAGCCGTTTTGAAGGCAAGACCCTGTGTGAAGACACTGTCGAGGGCGAACAGCGGGCACAGGCACGCTACCGGCGGGTGCACGAGCATATGGTCGAAACCATCGAATTTGCCAAACAGGATGGTTCGTTGAGGCCAGACACCGGCGACGCGAACCTGACCGCCGTGACGTTGTGGGCCTTTACTCACGGCATCATACAGATCGTCGCGACCAAAGGTCGTGAACTGGCCAAAGACGGCATCAGCCAATCCGCGCTGGTCGAGCATGCGATGGGTTTGATCGAGAGATCCTTGAATCAACTGTAATTTTTTGCCCTGAATATAGACATGTGTCTAGTCAGTTAACGCGTGAAAAGGAGTCTGCCATGTATAAAATTGCTCCAGCCCTGGTGCTGATCGGGTTGCTGAGTGGGTGCAGCGAGTCGTCATCGTTGGCTGACACCAAACCAACGACGGCTCCGACACCCGGCGTACCGGTGGTTGTCGCGCAGCCGCGCGCGTTGCCCAGCACGCTGACCCTCGGCGTTACCGGTCGGTTGGAAGCGGCAGATGAGTTGCAATTGTCGTTCAAGACCGGAGGCGTGGTTGCAAGCGTCAATGTCGATATCGGTGACAACGTGACCAAAGGACAGGTGTTGGCGCGGCTTGACAGCACCGAAGTGGATGCGCAGGTCAAACAGGCTGAAGAGGCCTGGCAAAAGGCGTTACGGGATCGGGATCGCACTGATCGCCTGCACGCGCAAGGGCTGATATCGCAGGAAATTTTCGATAACGCGCGCATGACCGTGGATGTGGCCGATGCCGGCCTGCAGGCTGCGCGTTTCAACAAGGAACACGCCACAATCATAGCGCCTGCCAACGGGCGAGTGTTGGCCAGACTCGTGCGTGGGCGCGAAATGGTCGCCGCGGGTGCGCCTGTGCTCACGGTCAGTGGCGACGGCGGTGGTTGGCTGTTGCGCACCATCGTGGCCGACAAGGATGCCGTCAAACTGCGCACGGGTGAAACGGCGTGGGTGAGTGTCGATGCCTGGCCTGACAAGCGCTTTGATGCCATCGTTAATCGCATCGCCGGTATGGCTGACCCGGCGACCGGTACCTTTGAGGTGGAACTCGCGCTGCTATCCGTGCCGAAGAACATGTTGCGCAGTGGCATGATTGGCCGGGCCGATATTGCCGTAACAACAGATTTGCAAGGATTGCTTGTGCCGGTGTCCGCGCTGGTCGATATCGATAGCGGGATCGCAAAATTCTATGTGGTGGAAGGCGAAAAGGCGCATTTGCGATCCGGAAAGGTGGTGCGTTTGTTGGGTGACGATGTTGTGATCAGCGAGGGCGTATCCGCCCAGGATGCGGTGGTGGTCGCCGGCGCTCCCTACGTCAACGATCAGCAAACCGTCATGCTGGTAACGGAATAAGGAAGCCGCCATGCGCATCTGGAATTTCGCGGTTCAACGCTGGCAGTTCACACTCGTCATGTTCTTCATGATGGTGGCGCTCGGCCTGTTTGCTTTCCAATCCATTCCCAAGCAGGAAGACCCGAGTTTTCCCATACCGGTCGTGACCGTGGTGGTCGCCTTTCCGGGCGCGGACCCGGTTGATGTGGAACGACTGGCCATTGATCCGATCGAGGATGCCATTGCTGAACTCGACGACGTAAAGGAAATGCGTTCCACCAGTGAAGACGGGTTGGGCGTTCTGTGGGTTGAATTTGATTGGTCCGTCGATGCCGACAAGAAATACGATGAAGTTGTCCGCGAGGTGAACGCGCTTCGGGATCAGTTACCCGAAGAAGTGCGCGACATCACCATGCGCAAGTCCAGTCCAGGCCTCGTCAATATTGTACAGCTGGCGCTGGTCTCGGATTCCGCCTCGCCGTTGGTGCTAAAACAACGGGCCGAGCGCCTGGAAGAAATGCTTGAAACCATTCGTGGTGTGCGTCGTTCCGAGACCTGGGCCTACCCGCAGCCGGAAATCAGTGTTGCGCTCGATCTTCCGCGCATGGCAACGCTCGGTATCGACATCGGCAGTGTCGCGCAAGCGGTGGAAGGCGAGGGCAGCAGTGTTCCCGGGGGGGCAGTCAACGTTGGTCCACGCAGATTCAACCTCAAGACGACGGGTGACTACGAAAGTCTCGATGAGATCGGAGAAACCGTGGTGGCCTCGCGCAATGGCCGCAATATCAAGTTGCGGGATATTGCCACCCTGGCGTGGGGTGCCGAGGAAAACAACTATCTTGGCCGTTATAACGGCAAGCGTGCGGCGTTTGTTACCGCCAACATGAAAGATGGCGAAAATATCTTTGATGTGCAGAAAGAGATCGATGAGAAACTGGCGCTGTTCGAGAGTCAACTGCCTGACGATATCACGCTGCAACGTGGTTTCGAGCAGTACAAGAACGTCGCCGAGCGCCTGCGTCGACTGGGGCTGGATTTCGCCATTGCGCTCGGGCTGGTGTCGCTGACCTTGTTGCCGCTGGGGTTGCGGGCAGCCGGCATCGTCATGATCGCCATTCCCCTGTCGTTGGCCATCGGTCTGGCGGGACTGTGGTTTCTCGGATTTTCGCTCAACCAGATTTCCATTGCAGGTTTTGTGGTTGCCCTGGGGTTGTTGGTGGATGATGCCATCGTTGTCGTCGAAAACATTACCCGTCATTTGCGACAGGGCATGAGCCGCGCCCGGGCCGCCATTGCTGCCACCGACCAGATTGCCCTGGCCGTGCTGGGCTGTACGGCGACGTTGATTCTGGCGTTCCTGCCGCTGCTCAACCTGCCGGAAGGCGCTGGCAAATTCACGCGTGGGCTACCGCTGGCCGTCGTGCTGACCATACTGGCGTCGTTACTGGTCGCCTTTACCATCGTACCGTTTCTGGCGAGCCGGGTGTTGCCTCGTAACGAGAGTGCTGAAGGTAACGTATTCCTGCAGTTCTTGCATAAAGGCATTCAGCGGTTTTATGCGCCCGTGGTGCGGCGTGCGCTCGATGCACCCGCAACCAGCCTCTTGCTGTCACTGGCATTGGTGGCGGCGTCGTTGGCACTGGTACCCAAAATCGGATTTTCGTTGTTTCCGGGGGCAGACAAACCGCAGATCCTGAT
>JBPOHS010000179.1:0-43068 GCA_052035295.1 Pseudomonadota bacterium | reverse complement strand
GTACTGATCCACCGCCGCCTTGTTCTCCTCCTCGGTGAGGCCAGAAAACTTGCGCATCATCACACCAAAGCGAATATCAAATTCCTCGGTGTTCACCGGAACATGCGTCACCAGCAGGTGTGTAATCACCTCTTGCCCGTTCATCATGCCGGTCATCGTCGTCGTCATGTACGCCGGACCCTCATACGTCGCCACCGACGTGAAAATCTGGCCTTCCTCCGTCAGGATTTCATGGCCGCCACTCATGAACTGCGTGAAACAATGGCCTTCCTGAATATTCTTGAAGGTTTTCACGCTCGAATAATGCACGGGCCCGAAATGCGCCATGTCGGCCATGTTGTCGACCAGTTCACGGCAGTTGGAGTGTATGGTGATTTTCGCCATGTTCCACTCGGTCCACTCGCCGGAATAGCAATCTTCCTTGCGCTGCGGGTGCTGCTCCGGAATCGGCGCATTGCCTTCCGGATCGTTCCACACAAACAGCAAACCGTTTTGTTCGGTGGTTGGCCATGACTTGATGCGCGCTTTGGGCGGTACGCGTTTGGCATACGGAATGTGATCGCAGAAACCATCGCCACCCCAGCTCCAGGCATGGAACGGGCAGACCAGTGAATCACCTTTCACACAGCCGCGTGACAAATCGGCACCCATGTGCGGGCAATACGAATCGAGAATATGGACGGCACCATCGTTCTGGCCGCGATACGCGACCAGGCGGGTACCGAAATAATTCAGCGTCACCGGTTTTTCGGTGTATTCCTTGGCGAGGCCCAGGCAGTGCCAGCCGCGCGCGTAACGCTCTTCGACTTTTTCGGATTTGATGATGTAAACCGGCGTATTCGCCTTGTTGGAAATCGGTGCGTTCATGTCTTTCTCCTTACGCCGTTTTCGCCAGTGCCGGATAGCCGAAAGTGGCTGGGCGTACTTCTTTGACGGTGAGCCACACGCCTTTTTCGGGTTCGGTCTGGCCGCCGATCATGCGTGAACGTGGCAGCGTATTGTTGCCCTGGAATTCCGAGGTGAATTCCACGCGACGCGCCAGTTCGGCAAAAATGATGCGCAATTGCTGACGTCCCTGGTTCATGCCGACGCAAGCGCGACGACCACCGCCAAACGGCAGGAATTCTGAGGGGCCAAATTTGCGACCTTCTTCGAGCCAGCGCTCCGGACGATATTCCTTGGCATCTGCGCCATAAATTTTCGGATCGCGATGCGTGAGGAACACGTTGGGCAATACAGCCGTGCCGGCGGGCAGATACAAATGACCGAGTTGGGTGTCGTGGCGCAACCAGCGAATGAAACCGACGGCTGACGGTGACACGCGTTGTGACTCATTGAGGCAAGCCGTGAGATAAGGCAGTTCTGACACCTTGATCGCATCCATGCCGCCTTCGGCCTGCAGGGAGGCGATGACTTCCTCGCGGATTTTTTTGTAAACCTGCGGTTTTTGCTGCAGATGTATCATGAACCATGCGCCAGTGGCGGCACTGGTTTCGTGGCCAGCAATCAGCAAGCCGATCGATTCTGCAATGATCCGTTCTTCATCAAGCAAGTTGCCGTTGGCGTCAGTGGCGCGTGACAACACCGAAAGCACATAGGACTCATTGGTGTCGTTACGGGCACGGAATGCGCGGATATCTTCACGCAGCATCGAAGCAAGCTGCACTTTCAGATCGACGGCACGTTTCCATGGCATCAAGCCTTTCTTGCCATCGCCCATCTGGCCTTTTTCGGTTTGACGGCGATAGAGCTTGTGCAGGAACTGGCGATAACGGCGCGCACCCACGGCGGAACCGAGCGTGAAGTTGGTATCGCTGGTGGCTTCGAGCAACCACGACAGCATCAGTTCCTTGTAACGATCCTTGCGGGGGCCGGTGCGCAGGCCGAGCATGGTGTAGCAGATGACGTCCAGCGTTATATCGCCGAGGAAGCGGGGCATGTTGATCTTTTCGCCCACCTTCATGCGGTTGATATAGTCTTCGGTGATTTCCTGCATCACGCCCGCGCGGCCCTTGAGCAGGTTGGTGGTGAATGAGGGAATGATCAGCTTGCGGGCGTCCTGGTGTTCCTTGTCGTTGAGGAACACGGTGTTGTTTTCGCCCACATCGACAGGCAACTGCACCAGCGATGCATCATATTGCTCTTCACGCAGCTTCAGGATGTCGCGAATGACGTCCTGTTCTGCGGTCCAAACCATCGGGCCCTGGCCCGGCAGTTTCAACGTAAAGGTATCGCCCAGCTCGCGCTGGTTTTTTTCCATGTAGTCCCAGATGCCGATACCGAGGCCCAGGGCCTGCTTGAACTGGCTGTCTTTGGGGGTTTTGGGCAGTGAAGCGCGCAAGGCCATGAGATTCTCCTCATCTTGTTATTGGGGGCAGGTGGCGTGACCGCTGCGTCGAGTATACGGCGTATACTAAAACAGAAATATTGAGCCAGATCAGCATACGGGGTGTATGGGTATTGCTTTCGGGGGGTGGGCCGACCAGCGGCGGGGCACAGCAGCGTGGGCACGTAGCGGGTGTTTGGGGGGTGTCAGCGGGGAATGGCGAGGGGGATGAGGGGGTTAGTGGCGTCGTGCGTAAGTGTTAAGTGGTTGTTATCAGGGCGGCTTCCACCGCCCCGATCCTCACCTCAGGGGCTCTCGTGCCCGAGGAAATTCTCAAACAACTCGGCCGACACTTCGGGTATCTCCAGGAAAGGCAAATGCCCCACGCCCTCAAACACCTGATAGCGCGAACCTTGTATCAGCGAGGCATAACGCTCGCCCATCGACTTGTCGAGCAGGTGGTCATTGCCCCCCCATACAATCAGCGTCGGAACACGGATTTCGCCCAGGCGGGAGTCAATACGGTTCTGACCATGGATCTCGTTGAAAATATGCATGTGCCGCTCGTTGCGGGCAATGAACTGGTCCGCGAGATAGTCCATCACCAATGATGGCATCCAGGGCGGATCATTGAAGTTGGTGTCCATCAGGTGATAGAACGACGCCCGCTTGGTCACATAAAACACAGGCTTGCCCGTGGACTCGTGGATTTGCGCTGCCGGGCTCTTGTTGGCCGCTTCAACACCGGCCGCATCAAACAGGGTCAGACTCAGTACGCGGTCAGGGTTGTCGAGGGTAAATTGACTGGCAATGTGCCCTCCCATCGATGAACCCACAATATGCAGCTTGCTGCCGGGTTTCAGGGTATCCACCAGATCGCGTACACGACCCGCCTGCAGCGGAATGCTGTAGTGGCCATCAGCCGAGTACGACGATTCACCGAAGCCGGGCAGGTCAGGAATGATCAGGCAGCGGCTTTTGTCGATCTTGTGGGCAAAGCGGAACCAGTGTGAGGCTTCGGCGGTAAATCCGTGCAGCAACACGGTGCACTCAGGTTGGTCCAGGTGGCGGGCATACACATGCCACTCGACGTCGTTGACCTTGACGGTCTGCTCGTTCAGGTCGCTCAACCAGGCTTCAAAAGAACGGTTGGACTCGAACAGGGTCTGGCCCAGCGATGCATGGGCGAGCGAGGTGGTCAGCAATAAAGCCAGTGTCGCAAACAATCTCAGCATGATGATACTCCTTTGGCTGTGAATGACCCCGTGGGGCAGAAAAGCATAACGCGAGCGCTAAATCCGGTGCAGTGCCATCCTACCGGAATGACAGGCATTTCTGGTTGGCTCGACAGACAAACACGCACAAAAAAGCCCGCAGTGCGCGGGCTTTCTGTGCTTTTTTCAAGCAGTCGCGAGTCAGATCAGAAGAAACCTGACATGGCGTAAGCGGTTTTCTTGAACATCAGGGGTTGTGCTTCTTCCAGCTTCAGGTTGACCTGGTTGGCGGTGGTGACGATGCGTGTGCGGTATTCCTTCAGGTTGCTCGCTTCCGACACGTATTGCGAGCTGCCGCCGGCATCCGACACCTTGGTGTCAATGCGGGTGTCCTTGCGAACGATCGCGCCATTACGGGTTTTTTCCTTGATCTGGACGTCGACGACCAGCAGGTAGGTGACGTCTTTCACCATGGCATCGGCCAGGAAGGAGGCGGCACCCACGGCCAGACCGAGGCCGGCGGCACGGCCATCACTGCTGCCGGTGGAATTGGCAATACCCGCAACGGCTGCACCCGACACGACGGCCGTGGTGGCGGCACCCGAGAAGCCCTGGCCCAGGGCGGCTTCAGCGGCGTTGGGTTTGGCTTGTTCGAGGTTCATGACGTAGGCAGTCATCAGGAATTGGGCCTGTTCGGGATCGTCAACGATGCGATAGCCGTTGTCATTGAACTGGGTGAACTGTTCCTTGATGAAATTCTTGAATTCACGGCGGTCGAATTCCATGATGCCGCTTTTCACATCCAGATAAATGGTGCGTTTTTCACGCGCAACTGCGTCAACGAAAACGGCCGTGCTCGTCTTGGTCACGACTTCGAGATCTTTTTTGTTGACCGCCGTGTAGGTGGCGGCACAACCGCTCAGCATGGCAGCGAGTGAGAGGGCGCCAATCATTTTTGCCCATTTGCCAGGCTTCTTGTTTGCTTCCAGCGACATTCGATTTTCCTCAAACATTTGATGTGATGACAGAGAGACGGTGACCCGATAAAGACGGCAGCAGAGGTTTACCAGTAACGCCCGTAGTGGCGGTGATAATACATGCAATCCAGATAATCCTGGTGAGAATACTGCAGCGCGTCGTCACAGGTATAACCGCTGCGCCAGTACGATGGCGGCTGGCGTCGCGGTTGCAGATTGCCTTTCATGGCATCGCGCATGTAGGTTTCGACGGCGGCGGGATCGGGCGCGGAAAATCCACGCTCCATGGTTTGTTTGTTGAGCTGTTTTTGAGCGTTCTGCAGGGCAGCGTCGTCGGCGTTGCCCGCGAGGGTGGGCGTTGTCGCCAGGCCCATGCTCATGGCGGCGAATAACAAGGCAGTCGATTTGAAGCGAAGCAGCTGTGACATGTGCTTTTTCTCCTGACAACACAGTGAAACAGGGGCGATTGACGCCCTTCCTGACTCCCGAGCTTACGCAAACTCCGCCGGAAAGTCACTCATCTGACCAGGAGGTGTATACGTGAATTTTACCCAGTCGGTCAGATCGGGCGATTGAGCATGTCGAGCTTTTGGGCATCGGGAATGGGCGGCGGAATTCCCTGTGGTGACTGGCGGGGGCTGTTGGCCGGGCGTGGTGGTGGCGGCGTTTTGCCGGATTGGCTGGCCGTCGGCTCTTCTGGTTTGCGCTGCGGGCGATCGATGTTCTTGATGTAGCGACTGCCATCGCCGCGCTTGCCGAACGTATAAATTTCCGCCGTCCAGACCGGGTTCGACCAGAGCAACGTCAACATGATGAACCAGCGTAACGGCATAAACCCCACTTCACGGACAGGTTGTTCGGGTCGAAAGACCGCTATTGTACGCAAAAACGCGAGCGCAGCGCGACCCGCAGCCCACATGACGGTGCCCGGCCGCTAGGCCAGCGCATGCTGTGTGAGCACGGTGAGGGCCGCTGCAAAATCGAGTTGTTCAACGCTGTTGCGAAAAGCAATGAAATCCCGCTCGCCCAGCACGGCATGTAACGACTCTGACAGCTGATCGAAGAGAGTCAGGGCTTGCAGGTCCTGTTGTTTCAACAAATCCCGGAGCTTGTGGATACCGAAGCGGTCGGCCGGCTTGAGATCGCATGGCAGCAGCGATTTCACTGCTGCGGGCCGGGGTGGTGCCATGATGTTCAGCAGGGGCTCTGCGTCATGCTTGAGCGCACTATAGGCGGCCAACAATGCTGCCATGTTGTCGCGAATTTCCTTGTGGTTGGCGCATTCACTGCGCAGGCTGTGTTCCAGGAGCCGCGTTTGCGCATTGACCGCCTTGGCGCCCAGCAATGCGGCACCCCCGCGCAACTTGTGCAAGCGGGCGGCCAGATCAAGGCGGACCGTGCGTTTCATGCGGGTGGTGTCGATTGCTTCGAGGTATTCGTATTCGCGCAAAAAGCCGCGCAGGATACGTTTGTACATGGTCAGGTCGCGGTTGAACATGCGCATGGCGTGCAGATGATCAATGCCGTTGAGTATCGGCCAGTCTTCGGGCCGGGTCGTGGCATCGTGGGTTGTGCTGGGCAGCGCGACCGGAACGAACGGGCGGATGCTGGCCTCGAGGGTTTGGCGCAGCAATCTCACCAGATGGGTGGGATCGAGCGGCTTGATGATGAACGCCGACATGCCCGCTTCGATGGCTTGCTGGCGTTCCGCCACCAGTGCGCCCGCTGTCAGGGCAATGATCGGGATAGGGCACAGCGCGGCATTGTTCTTGATGCGGCGGGTGGCTTCGATGCCGTCCAGTACGGGCATCTGCACATCCATCAGGATCAGATCGGGCAGGGGGCTGCCACCGTTCAGATGGTCGATGGCGAGCTGACCGTTTTCCGCCAGATCCACGCAGGCCCCCTCGCGCTCGAGAATGCGCAGGGCGACGTCGCGGTTGAGATCCGAATCGTCGACGACCAATATCCGCACGCCCTTCAACCAGCCAATGCCATCAATCGTGGCGGGCGTGGCATCCAGTATCGGAAGGGAATTGCCGTAACGTTTGCGGGCCGCCAGGCTGACACTATTGAACAGCGTTAGTGTCGATGCTTCTACTGATATTTCACCGTCGTACAGTCCCGGGGGGTGGGCGCCTGCCGATGATGGGGAAAGCGCAATCCATAACGGAGTGGATACTGGCCCCATGCGCGAATACAGTGGCTTGAAGGCGTTTTCGGTGTGCCAATGCATGCAGCTGGCAAGTGTCTGGGTGTCACTGATGACCGCATTGAACGAAAGGCCCGAAATGCCGGCCTGATGCAGGTGGGCGATGCCCTTTTCCAGGCTGTTGGCTGTGGTAATCGACCAGCCCAACGCATCGGCGATGTCGGCGACATGTTGGCAAAATCCGTTATCGGGAGACACCAGCAGAATTTCCACCTGCTCCTTGCGCAGCACAGTGTTCGCATATTCCGGCAAGTCCAGCTGCAACGGAAACTCGACCCAGAATTCGCTGCCGCCGCCTTCGGTACTGGAAAACCCCAGGTGCCCTCCCATCAATTCGGTCAATCGTTTGACGATGGAAAGCCCCAGGCCACTGCCACCGAAGCGGCGCGTTGTCGAGGCGTCGGCCTGGGTAAACGGTTTGAACAAGTTGGCCTGGGATTCCCGGGGAATACCGATGCCGGTATCTTGCACCGAAAAATGCAGCCAGCATTCGCAGTGTGTGGCCTGCGTGCTCCATACCGAGAGCTTGACGTGCCCCTGTTCGGTGAATTTGATTGCGTTGTTGAGCAGGTTCATCAGCACCTGCTTGATGCGCGTGACATCCCCACGTAACAGCGCAGGCAATCCTTGCGCTGGGTGAATGATCAAGTCGAGCTGCTTGCTTTCGGCATGAGCAGTCATCAATTGGCGTAATTCTCGCAACAAATCATTGAGCTTGAACGGGACCGATTCCAGCACCATCTGGTGTGCCTCGATCTTGGAAAGATCGAGTACATCATTGATCAGCCCGAGCAGGTTATCACTGGCCACCCGGATTTTGCCGAGCAAATCCTTTTGCTGGTGATCGAGGCGGGTTTTTTCCAGCAGGAACGACAATCCGATCACCGCGTTGAGCGGTGTACGAATTTCATGGCTCATGTTGGCGAGAAACTGGCTCTTGGCATCGTTGGCGGCTTCGGCGGCGGCTTTTTCGCGTTGCAGGCTGTCGTTGGTTTCGCGGCGATAGTGTGCCTCGGTGATGTCCTGATAGACACCCTGCAGCAACACTTGCCCCTGGTTGTTCTGTTCGGCTTCGCCGATGATACGCATCCAGACGTGACGGCCGCGGGCAGTCTGACAGGGCAGCTCGATGTCCCAGCTGGTGCCCTGCAGGATTGCCGTTTGAATGCAAGTTTCCAGTGTCGCGCGTTTTTCGGGAAGACAAAACGACAAGGCTTCCTGCAGGGTGATGGTCGTGTTCTCGTCAACCTCAAGCAGTTGTCGGGTTTCCCGGGCCCAGAACAGTTCGCCAGTCGCGGTGTCGTAGCGCCAGGCACCGATCGAGGCAATGCGGCCCGCACTGGCCAGGAAGGCTTCGTTCTCGGTCAGGCGACGTTGGGCATTTTTGCTGCGAGTGATGTCCTGATGGGTGCCATACATCCATTCCGGTTTGCCATCCGGCGTCCAGGTGGTGACGCGACCGCGATCCAGTACCCAGACCCAGTGACCTTCGCGGTGACGCATACGGCATTCCGTTTCATAGAATGACAATTCGCCGCTGAAGTGCCGCTGAAGGGAGTCGTTGGACAGCAAGAGATCTTCGGCGTGAGCGTGTTGTACCCAGGTGTCGATGTTGACGGGTTCCAGTTCATGCAAGCTATAGCCGATGATCTCGGCCCAGCGTTCGTTGAAGCGGGTTTCGCCGGTTTGTACGTTCCATTCCCAGGTGCCGACGTTGGTGCCGCGCAGGATGTTGTCGAGACGTTCACGCTCCAGCGCGAGTTGTTGTGCGGTCAGTTTGCTGTCGGTGATGTCATTGCGGATGGAGATGACTTTTTCGAGTTGCCCACTGCTGCCGAGAAACGGCGCAATAATGGTATCCACCCAATAGGTTTCACCGCTTTTCTTGCGGTTGCAGATCTCGCCGCGCCAGGCCTTGCCGGCCATGATCGTGTACCACATGCCGCGCCAGAACCCCGTTGTGTGATAACCGGAATTGATGATGCGATGATTCTGGCCCAGTAGTTCCTCACGTGTATAACCGCTGATGTCCAGAAAATTGTCGTTGACCTCGATGATGCGCCCTTTGCTGTCAGTGACAGAATAAATGGAGCTGGCCTTGATCGTGGCGAGCAGCGCTTCATTCTCGCGCACGAGCGTGGAAAGCTTTTCCCGGTTTTCCCGCAGTTCGGTGACATCGTGCACCAGCACATAGAAACCCCGGATCTCACCATCGACGTTATCCGGCAGGTAATACGCGAGCGAATACCGCATCCCCTGGCCGTCTGGGCGGGGTATGGCGCGTTCAAAGGTTTGCGCATGCCCTTGCAGGGCCGCTTGCATATAGGGAAGATTGCGCTCGAAAAGCTCGCTTCCCAACAAATCGCGAATATGGGTGCCTGGCAGACGAGCGGGTTCCACGCCAAACCATTCGCAGTAGGCACGATTGGCAAATCGGTTGTGCAGCTGGGTATCCCAGTACCCGACCATCGAGGGCAATGCATCGAGTATCGTTTGCAAATCATGCCGGGCGGCGTCGAGCGCTTGCGTGCGCTCGCTGACCTGACACTCAAGCGTGGCGTTAAATTGCTGCAGGATACGTTCTTTTTCTTCCCGGCGCTGCATTTCACGCACCTGGCTGAGCAGGTAGCTCAACACCAGTCCTGTTGCCGAGGTGCTCAACAGTAAACCGATGAGAAAGGTGGTGAGGGGTGGGCTCAGGTTGAGTCCACGAATGAAATCGGGTTGCGCAACCAGGCAAAACAGCCATTTGCGGCCGTACACTTCCCGCTCCTGTGTCTTTTGCAGCGCATTGGGCGTTTGACTGGTGCTGCCGGGTGAAGAATAAAAGTTGACCGGAGTATCGTGTTCGGTGATATCGGTCAATTCGAGATGCAATTTCTCTTGGGCGTAATCGACTTTGTCCAGTATGTCGTCAATGATGAGCGGCGAATAGGCCCAGCCGAGAACGTCTTCGACTTTGCGGGGAACGGTGCTCGGGGGTTGTAAATAAATCGGCAACAGCAGCAGGAATGAACGCTGGGTGATACCGGTGACCTGTACCAGCGTAATGGGCGCGGTCAGTCTGGCGGCGCCGGTCATGGCGGCCTGTTCCGCCGCCCATTTGCGGCGGGGTTCCGAGGCAATATCAAGCCCGACGGCCGGCTCGTTCGTTCGCAGCGGTTCGATGTACTGAATGACCCAACGCTCTTGCGAGTGCGGGGTGAGCTGGTTGATATGAAAATCCAGCGGGCCTTCATTGCGTGCATCCGCCAAAAAACGGGCTTCGTCAGCCACCGGTACGCGCCGGATGAACCCGAAGCCGCGTGCGCCCGGAAACTCGAAGCTGATATCCCGTGACATTTGATAGCTGCGAAAACGGGAGCGCGTCAACTGATCGGGTTGCAGGGCCAGTACCACACCGCGTGCCGCACGGACGGCGTGCTCATAAGAAGCCAGCCGGTTGAGCAGGAGCTCGATCAGGCGCTCGCTTTGGGAGGCCAGGGCTTCTTCAATGCGTGCCTGGTTGCGGGTGTGCTGCTGCCATGTCAGTGCTAGCGACAAGGTCAGTCCCATCAGCAGCAGCCCTGCCGAAATAATGAAGGAATTCTTTTTATTCACCACCATGAAGGCGTTTCTACCGTGTTTTTGTTGCCTGTGGCTTGGCGTTTGTGTCGGCGTTGAATGGTTTTGTCTGCAGCGGACCCATGGCCGCGAACCGGGTTTGCGCACGCCCGGCATGCTTGGCCTCGTATAACGCCTGGTCAGCAGCGAGGATCAGGGTGTCAGCATTCAACGGTGGATGCCCCTCCGATGTGAGTGAATCGTAGTCTTTTTCCTCGGCCCAATCAAAATCTTCGAGCACAGATACCCCGATAGACAGTGTCACGTAGTCTGAATCGGCAGAATTGCCGTGGGGTAGCTTCAGTTCACCCAGATGACGCCGGATCCGGTTGGCCACAGCCATGGCGCCCTCTCTACCGGTGCCTGGCAACATCAACACGAATTCTTCGCCACCATAGCGTGCCAGCAGATCACCGGGGCGGTGCACGGCTTTTTTTAATACTGCGGCCACGCTCTTCAGGCACTGATCACCTGCAAGGTGGCCGTTATAATCGTTGAATGCCTTGAAATTGTCGATATCCATCATCAGCAGGGCCAGCGGTTGGCCGATTCGCAGGGCACGCTGCCATTCGATGCTGATCATCTCGTCGAATTTACGCCGGTTGTAAACGTTGGTCAGTCCGTCGGTATGTGCGGCCTGGCGCAACTCGTCTGCCATCTGTTTCATGCGTAGCTGGGTGCGAACCCGTGCCATGACCAGCGGTGCGCGAGGTGGTTTGCTGATGAAGTCGGCGGCGCCGAGATTGAGGCCGGTGACTTCCTGCTCCGTGCTGTCATGGCTGGTGATAAAAATGATGGGGACATCTGCCAGCAACGGATCACGTTTGAATTGAATACACAGATCAAAGCCATTGCCATCGGGCATTTCTATGTCGAGCAAAATAAGATCAGGTACGTCCTGGCGCGCCAATCGCAAGGCATCGTGAGCGGTGGTCGCAAATCGCACCTGCCCGAAATCCGCAAGAATCTTGTGCATAAAGGCAATGCAATGAGGATCATCGTCAACCAATAGCAAGTTGTTGGGGCGATTCACTTTGCATCCTTTCAAATTTGCTGCAGCTCATAGAGTAAGCTGTCATTCGCGCTATTTAGTTTACTCCTCCCTGGAGCAACCGCCATAGTCGTTTTCTCTGTATTTTTGTCAGTCAATTCTGGCAGCAATAATTGACATTTCGATCAATGCGGATATTTTCAATGCCGGATTCCAGTGGGAAAATCCTTGTGCGCCAGTCAAGTGGTTGATTTGTGTGCGTTAGTCACGCCGTTAAGAACGGTGTCGTGGCCTGCATCAGGTTCAAGCTGAATTTCCCGTAATATTTGTAGTAGTTTCTGATCGGCTAGACGGTCATTTTCCAGAAACGTGAACACTTGCTCCTGTTCATCGTCGGCGAGGGAGTCCTGGGTTTGCTGCTGTCGATGTAGGACTTCAATGGTTGCATCCGAGGGATCAGTTCTGGTCTGCAGGCGTTGCAAAATGCGTTTTTCCAGGGTGTGGATATCGGCAGGAAAATCAATGATCAGGAATGGAAAGCCCTGTTCGTGGGCCGCATCACGGAACAGGTCACGCTGCCAACGTCGCAGGCAAGTGGCGTCGATGATCACATTAATCCCTGAATGCAGAATGGGCATTGCGCTCTGCAGAAGATGCGCATACGTCAACCGGGTGTTGTCCGCCGTGTAAAGGGTGGTGTCGATAGTGCCGGACGGTGCTTTGTTGTCTGCAAACAAACGTTTTCGCTCCACGTCGGAGCGCAAACGCACCGCACCCGTTTCATTGACCAGGGATTGGGTGTGGGTACTTTTGCCGCTGCCTGACAATCCGTGCGTGATGATCAGCACGGGTGTTTTTTTCATGGTTTCATTGGCAGCAAGACGCAGGTAATCGCGACAGGACTGCAGCAGCGCGTCACGCTCGCTGTCTGTTTGCGCCTGCGACAATCTCAGCATCGCCACTTTTGCCCGCACCATCGAACGGTATGCCAGGTAATAAGGCAACAAGGGCACTCCGGCGTAGTCACCGGTCAATTCAACATAGCGATTGATCAATTGCCGTGAAAATTCCGGAAAGCCACGGGCTTGCAGATCCATGGCCAGAAAGGCGAGCTCACTGACGACATCGACCCAACGCAGATCGGCGTTGAATTCAATGCAATCAAAGAAATGAAAGCCGACCTCATCAACGGTGATATTGCCCAGATGCAGGTCGCCGTGGCATTCCCGCACAAACCCTTGCCGTCGCCGCTGTTCGAATAATGGCGCAAGCCGGGGGTGCCATTCCTGTAGCCAGCGGGAATAGCGCGAAAGCGTTTCCTTGTCGTTGGCGTCAATCAACCGTGACGCAATGACGTTGATGTTTTCCTGGGTGTAACGCTCAATATTACTGGCGGTACCAAAGGTACTGTCTGCGTTTGCCTGTTTGATGGTCTGGTGGAACGTCGCCAGGGTTTGTGCCAGCGTATCGATGTGATCCGCACGGACGTCACCCTTTTGAATGCATTGATCCAGCAGGTTGTCTTGCTGAAAGCGGCGCATTTTGACGGCGTATTCGAGTGGCGTGCCACCGCCCTGCAGCGTGGGGTGCGCGGGTGTACCGACGATGGGAATCACGTCGAGATAGAGATCGCGGGTTTGACGCCGATTGAGACGCAGCTCCTCTTCGCAGCAGGTTTTGCGCTTGTCGAGACTGGAAAAGTCGAGAAAACCGAAGCACAGGTTTTTCTTGATCTTGTAGGCGAAAGCACCGGCCAGCAGTACCCAGGAAATATGGGTTTCCAGTAGTTCCACGGTGTCGACGGGGTGGGGGTAGCAGGCAGGATCATGCAGTGCCTGTATCAGCGCGGTTTGTTCCTGCAGGGACATTCCGGGGGTATCGCTCATGCGCTGTGCTGCTCCCTTTCCATTGGCTTGTGTTGGGCCGGTCTCTGTCTGACCACTCCAGCAGAAGATAGCATTCCCATGTCCACCTGTGCCCCTTATTTGCCCTTGCGCCTGGCCCTGCAGCGCGCTCCCTTGCTTGGCCCGGTCTCCTTTCGTCAGCTGCGCGAAACCTGCGGTGCGCCGGAAACCTGGACGCGCACGCCCGATGTGCAATTGCGCAGCGTGCTGAGCCAGCATCAATGGTCAGTGCTGGCCTCGTTGCTCGCCACAGAACCGGAGCGTTACCCCGGTGTCGCCCAGGATCTGGAATGGCTGCAACACCCCGATCACCACGTGATCTGCATTGATCAGGCGACGTATCCCCTGTTGTTGCGCCAAATCCATGATGCGCCCAGCCTGCTGTTTGTGAAAGGGCAGTGCGACGCCCTGCGTTTACCGCAGCTCGCGGTGGTGGGTTCGCGACACCCGACGCGGGCAGGGCTCAAGGACTGTTTTGAGTTCTCATCACACCTTGCGCGTCAGGGCTTTGCCATCACCAGCGGGCTGGCGCTCGGCATCGATGGTGCCGCTCACAGTGCCGCGCTGGCGGCGGGTGGCATAACGCTGGCCGTACTGGCGCATGGCATGCAGCAGATGTATCCGGGACGGCATCGCCCACTCGCCGCCCGGATTGCCGAGCAGGGTGCATTGGTCAGTGAGTTTCCGCTGGGGGTGGAGCCGTCGCCTGAGTTTTTCCCGCGTCGCAATCGCATCATCAGCGGTTTGTCGATGGGGGTGCTGGTGGTCGAGGCGGCGCTGCAAAGCGGTTCGTTGATCACTGCCATGGAGGCCATGGATCAAGGGCGGGAAGTCTTTGCGATTCCCGGCTCGATTCATAATCCGTTGGCGCGGGGATGCCACAAGCTGATCCGGCAGGGCGCCAAGCTGGTCGAAACCGGGCAGGATATCGTCGAGGATCTCGGCCCGCTCCTCAGCATGGTGCTGCCCGGTTTGTCCGCGCTGGCGACCCGGGTTGGCCAGCCACCGCTCGCATCCGATACCAAGCCTTTGGCTGACGCAACGATGCGCGCCGGACAGGACGTTGTGACGACGCAGGGCAGCATGACGACGCAGGGCAGCGACCATGGTCCTGCCAATGACATTCTCGATCTGTTGACGCATGAACCTCTCAATGTCGATGAGCTGGTGGAGGCGTCGGGTTTGCCCGCCGGCGAGGTCAATGCCACCCTGGTCATGCTGGAGCTGGAGGGCAGGGTGTTGCAAATGCTTGGGCGATTCCAGCGCGCCTGAGCGCAGGGGTTTGCCTGCGGGGTAAGGGGCGTGGCAAGTGGAATGCTTGCGCCGCCCCGGTGACTCCGGTATCGTCGCGGCGACATTGGTCGGTAAAACCAGAGAGTTTCCCCATTATTGCCATGCCAACAACGTTACCTCTGCAACACCGTTTGCGCGCTGTAGAAACGCTCCGCAAGGGGGGCGTCATTGCCTGCCCGACCGAGGCTGTCTGGGGTTATAGCGGCGATCCGTGGAGCGGGTCTGCCGTACGCACGATTCTGGATCTCAAGCAGCGTGATCCCCGCAAAGGCCTGATCCTGGTGGCGTCCCATGAGGAGCAGGTCATGCCGTTGTTGGCGCCGCTCAATTGGCGTTATCGCGAGCGCTTGCATGCGCACTGGCCCGGCCCCTATACCTTCCTGATTCCCGACCCGGACAACTGGGTGCCCAGCCTCGTGAAAGGCAGTTTCGACAAGGTTGCGGTGAGAGTGAGTGCTCACCCGATTGTGCGCGCCTTGTGTGATGCCTGGGGTGGTCCGCTGGTTTCCACCAGTGCCAACCGTCAGGGGCGCCCCCCGGCCCGTTCCGAAATACAGTTGCGTCACCAGCTTGCCACCCTTGAAAATCCTGCCACGCGCCCTTATGTCGTGCCGGGCGCCACCGGCGGTCAGTCCCAGCCCACCCAGATCCTCGACCTGCTCACGGGCAAGGTGATCCGGCCTGCCTGACCCCCCTTTTTTCGCCCGGACGTTGTCGCCAAGACCCGGGCACCCATTCAGGAGGACTCCACCAGTGAGTGCTTACAAACTAGAAGAAGTGAAGGCTTACTTACTGGGTCTGCAAGACCGTATCTGTGCCGGATTGCAGAGCGAGGAATCCCGGGGACAGTTCATCGAAGATGCCTGGGAGCGTCCGGGCGGTGGCGGTGGGCGTTCCCGCGTGCTTGAGAATGGCGAAGTGTTCGAGAAGGCCGGTGTCAATTTCTCGCATGTGTTCGGCGAGTCCTTGCCAGCCTCGGCCACCGCGCATCGCCCTGAGCTTGTGGGGCGCAGCTATCATGCCATGGGTGTGTCGCTGGTTATTCACCCACGCAACCCGAATGTCCCCACGTCCCACGCGAATGTGCGCTATTTCGTTGCCGAGAAGCCCGGTGCTGATCCCGTGTGGTGGTTTGGTGGCGGCTTCGATCTGACACCCTACTACCCTTTCGAGGAAGACTGCCTGCATTGGCACAAAACGGCCCAAGCTGCCTGCGCGCCATTCGGTGAAGATGTCTATCCCCGCTACAAGAAATGGTGCGATGAATACTTCTTCCTCAAACACCGGAATGAAACGCGCGGTGTCGGCGGGTTGTTCTTCGATGACCTAAACCATTGGGATTTCGACACCAGTTTCGCCTTCATGCGCTCGGTGGGCGACCACTACCTGCCGGCATACCAACCCATTGTTGCCCGTCGCAAGGCCTTGCCCGCTACCGAAGCGCAGCGGGAATTCCAGCTGTATCGTCGCGGTCGTTATGTCGAGTTCAACCTCGTCTATGACCGTGGCACGTTATTTGGATTGCAGACCGGGGGGCGGGTTGAATCCATTTTGATGTCGCTTCCCAATCTGGTGAGCTGGAAATACAACTGGCACCCCGAGCCCGGCACACCGGAAGCGCGCCTGTACGACAAATTCCTCAAACCGCGCGAATGGGTTTAAGGTGAACCCCGCCGCGATAGCCGGGGAAGGTTTTTAAAGGACTGAAACACAGATGGTTGATCGTTACGCCGTGATGGGAAACCCCATCAAACACAGCAAATCTCCGGTCATACACCGGTTTTTCGCCCAGCAGACAGACCAGGACATGGCTTATACCGCCATGCTGGCACCGCTCGACGGATTTCGCGAGGCGCTCTACAAATTCCGCGATGAGGGTGGACGTGGCTGCAACGTGACCGTGCCTTTCAAACAGGACGCCTATGCCTTGATGGATCAGTGCAGCGATCGTGCGCAATTGGCAAAAGCCGTGAACACCGTGCTGATCAAGCCCGATGGCACCCTGTTCGGTGATAACACCGATGGTGTGGGGCTGGTGCGCGACATTCTCAACAATCACGAAGGCCGCCTGATCGACAAGCGAATCCTGCTGTTGGGTGCCGGTGGCGCCGTGCGTGGTGTACTGGGGTTCCTGTTGCAGCAGAAACCGGCGCAGATCGTCATCGCCAACCGCACGGTTGAAAAAGCGGAAGAGCTTGCGCAGCATTTTTCCCACCTGGGGCGTGTCTCAGGGAGTGCGTACGATCAGTTGCCCGAGCGTCCGTTTGACTGGATCATCAATGGGACGTCGTCGAGTCTGCAGGGTGATCTGCCGCCGCTGCATGATGCGCTGGTGGGCCCGGACACTTGGTGCTATGACATGATGTATGGCAAGGACGTGACGCCGTTCAATGCCTGGGCGAAGTCGCATGGCGCGGCCCGCGTGATGGATGGTTTGGGTATGCTGGTGGAGCAGGCGGCAGAGGCGTTCCGGATTTGGCGCGGGATTCTGCCACTGACGGCGCCCGTGACGATGGAATTGCGCAAGACGATGTAGGGTGTGTGGCACCCCGTGTGCGTTCTTGTTAACCTGGCTTATAAATATTTCTGCAGGTAGATGTTGTGAGGTCCTGGTTGGCAGATGGTTGCAGGAACGTCGCCGGCATGGATGCCGGCGTCGAGCCTACAGGGATGTATTAACGGCGTTTCCTGAAACCATCTGCCAACCAGGACCTGATGCCAGAAAGTGAACAGATAGATTTAAATGCCGGTTTGAACATAGCTATAAATCACTCTAACCAATCAAAGGTAAGCTCATGAGTCAGGACACCAGCGGTTCTCACGATCTCGTCCCCAATCCTTTGCTGGTGAGTGCGTCGATCGCTCACACCGCGACCCATTATGGCTTGCCGCCGTTCCGGGCCATCCTGCCCGAACATGTCGAACCGGCGCTCGACCAGGTGTTGGCCGACAACCGCGCTGCATTGGCGGCGTTACTTGCCGATCCCGCCAACCGTACGCCAACTGATCCCGTCAATCAGATACTCAAACCACTGGAAGAACTCGACGACAGGCTGTCGCGTCTGTGGTCGCCCGTAGGGCACCTGAATTCGGTGATGAACAGCGACGCGCTGCGCAAGGCCTACAACGCCTGTTTGCCCAAACTCTCGGAATACAGCTCCGAAATGGGACAAAATCTCGATTTGTGCAATACCTTCAAGGCGATTCGTGCGAGCGAACAGTGGGGTTCGCTGGAACCTGCCGAGCAGAAAGTGGTGGAAAACGCACTGCGTGATTTCCATCTGTCGGGTGTTGATCTTCCGGCGGAAAAGCAGACGCGCTACAAGGAAATCCGCAAGCGACTCTCGGAGCTCTCGAGCAAATTTTCCGAGAATGTACTCGATTGCGGGCAAGCCTTCAGCTATCAGACGCAGGATGTAAACGAGCTTGCCGGCCTTCCGGAAAGCCAGTTGCAGGCAGCGAAACAAACTGCGCAGGAGAAGGGTGTGGAAGGCTATTGGCTGACGCTGGATGCGCCAGTGTATCTCGCCGTTATCACCTACGCCGACAACCGCGCCTTGCGGGAAACGTTTTATCGCGCCTATACCTCGCGAGCATCGGATCAAGGGCCTTTTGCGGGCCAGTGGGACAATAATCCGTTGATGACTGAAATTCTTGCCCTGCGCGCGGAGTTGGCCGGTTTGTTGGGGTACGCCAATTACGCCGATTATTCGTTGGCCACCAAGATGGCTGAGACGCCGGCAGAAGTTGTGGCATTTTTGCGTGACCTGGCACTTCGGTCGCGCCCCGCTGCGCAGAAAGATCTGGATCAGCTGCGTGCATTCGCTAGCGAACGCTTCGGGCAAGACGATTTGCAGGCGTGGGATACGCCGTACTACAGCGAAAAGCTCAAGCAGGAACGTTACTCGATTTCGCAGGAAGCCTTGCGCCCGTATTTCCCGTTGCCAAAGGTACTCGACGGATTTTTCGGTATTGTCGGCACTTTGTTCGGTGTGCGATTTGTCGCCAACGACAGCGTCGAGCGTTGGCATGATGATGTGCATTATTTTGATGTATACGACGGTGACACGCTCATTGCCGGGTGTTTTCTCGATGCCTATGCGCGCAGCGGCAAGCGCAGTGGTGCGTGGATGGATGATTGCCGCATCCGCCGTCGCCTTGCAGGTGGCGCGTTACAATTGCCGGTGGCGTATCTGACCTGCAATTTCAATCGCCCGGTGGGTGACGCACCTGCGTTGCTCACGCATGACGAAGTGACAACCTTGTTCCATGAGTTTGGGCATGGTTTGCACCATATGCTGACGCGCATCGATGCTGCGCCGGTGTCCGGTATCAATGGCGTGGCCTGGGATGCGGTAGAACTGCCATCACAGTTTCTCGAGAATTGGTGCTGGGAGCCGGAAGCGCTGCGGTTAATGTCGGGACACTATCTTTGTAAAGAAGGTCAAACAGGGGAGCCGTTACCGCAGGACATGCTGGATAAAATGCTGGCGGCCAAGCATTTCCAGTCCGCCATGTTCATGGTGCGCCAGCTCGAGTTCGCGCTGTTTGATATGCGCATGCATGCCGAATATGTGCCAGACATGGATATACATGGCATTTTGCAGCAGGTGCGTGACGAGGTGGCCGTCTTGCAGCCACCAGCCTTCAACCGTTTCGAATGCAGTTTCAGCCACATTTTTGCTGGCGGGTACGCTGCCGGTTATTACAGCTACAAATGGGCGGAAGTGCTGTCTGCCGACGCGTTTTCGCGCTTCGAGGAAGAAGGTATTTTGAACGCGCATGTCGGCCGCGCGTTCAAGCATGCGATTCTGGAAAAAGGAGGCGCTGTGGATGCCATGGATTTGTTCGTGAGTTTCCGTGGTCGCAAGCCCACCGTCGACGCGCTGTTGCGGCACAGCGGGCTGGCGGCATGATGCGCCGGTTCATTGCGGGGGCGAAATGCCCCAAGTGCCAGGGTGAAGACAAGATCTACGTCACGCTCGAAGCAGGCGAAGAAGTCGCGCGTTGCACCGTGTGCGATTATCGTTCCGTGCGCCCGAAAGACGATGATCCGGTCGTTCACCCCGATGACGAAGTCGCTCAGCAGCAAAGCGCTGTTGGCGTGGTAAAAATCATTCCCCGTCAATAGCTTGCCTCTCACTCTAACGCTTTGTCGGGACGCCAAATTGTCAGGTAGATTGACAGTTTGGCGTCCCGGCGGTATTGTGCTGCCATCTCACTCAATGAAGGCGTGATGGCATGCTTCTCACTGCGCAAATTCTCTGTCTCTTACTGGGCGTGTTCTTTCTTGTTTCCGGCTGGCTCAAAGTGTTGGGCACTGCCCACATGGTGCGTGAATTCCAGAAATTCGGTTACCCGCAGTGGTTGCGCGTATTGGCTGGGGCTATCGAGGTCGTCGCGTCGCCAATGATGCTGAGCGTTATCTGGTTTCCGCAGTGGGCCGCGTTGGGGGCGTTGATCCTGTGTCCGGTGATGGTGGGTGCGGCGTGGACGAATTTCGTAAAACGGCCAGCGTCTTTCGGGTGGGGGACGGTGGTGATATTGTTGTTGTGCGTGGTGCCGGTGGTGGTGCATCAGCAGGCGTTGCGGGCGATGATGGATACGGCGATGGAATTTGCAGCGCTGTAATGGCGCTGCTTTCGATGGCCGGATTAACAGAATCCCGCTCAACGTTTGTAAAAAATCCTGCCAAACCGGTTGAATATCGCCGGCGACAACGACATTTGTATCATCGGCAAAAATACCTGATCCGGCAGTAGCTTCCGTGCCGCCAACAGCGTCTTCGCATCGACCCCAATCTGATAACGCAAACGCTTGCCTGTATCCGTCGCAGCCTTGTAAATCGTCGCTGCAACATCCTCGCTGCTCGACCCGCCCGGGCCCGTCTGATTCAGTATCGGAATTTGTTCGTTACTGTACGATTGATATGCCTGCTCGCCGGTCGAATTGGCGCGATCGCTGGAACGACCAAAAAACGCCGTATTAACCGCGCCCGGTTCAATCATGCGTACCGTAATGTTGAAATCTTTCACCTCATAAGTGAGGCATTCGGTGAAGCCTTCTACCGCCCATTTGCTGGCGTTGTACACGCTCATCAACGGAATCGGAAGGCGCCCGGCCATGCTGGCGACATTGATCAGCACGCCGGCGTTGCGTTGACGAAATTGCGGCAGGATGGCGCGACAGACGCGCATCAGGCCAAACACGTTGGTCTCGAATTGACGCTGGATCTGTTCTTCGCTGAGGGTTTCGAACGCGCCCATCAACGCATAGCCGGCGTTATTGATCAGCACATCGATCGGGCCGAAGCGCTGTTGGGCAGCGGCGAGCGCCTGGGTGATGCTCTCCTGGTCGTGCACGTCCATGCGCACGACCAGTGTGTTCGGCAGCGCGGTCAGCTCGGTTTCCTGGTCGGGATTGCGCATGGTGGCCACGACATTCCAGCCGTGACGCTGGAACAATCGGGCGCTGGCGCGACCAATGCCTGAGGAACAACCGGTAATGAAAACGGTTTTGGGTTGCGACGTACGGCGGAAATGCTTCGTCATAGTCTTTCAAGTCTTACGGGTAGTTTGTCGGCAGGTGAGGGGAGTGAGGTCAGGTCGAGCGGCATGGTATAGCCGGGTGCGACGCTCCAGCGGAAGCGTGTGACCACCTGATGCAAAATGGCCTTGATCTGCATTTCGGCGAAATGCAGGCCGATGCACATGTGAGCGCCGCCACCGAAAGGGACATAGGAATACGGATGTCGCTTGTGTTCAGCCCGCTCGGGGCTGAAGCGTGAGGGGTCGAACTGTTCCGGATCGGTCCAGTATTCCTTCATGCGATGCGTGACCATCGGGCTGATCATGATAAAGGTGTCGGCGGGAATGGTGTGGCCGTTGAATTCCACCGGTTTTACCGTACGACGGGGAATGCCGTGGACGGGGGATATCAGGCGCATGGCTTCTTTCAGCACTTGATCCATGACGTCCAGCTTTGCCATGTCTTCGTGGGCGATAAAGCGCTTGTTGAGCGAGAGTGCTTCGGTGCGCACTTTTTCCTGCCATTCCGGATGCTTGGCCAGATGATAGAAAATGGAGCATAACGCCAATGTTGATGTGTCGTGTGCGGCCATCAACAGGAAGATCATGTGGTTGACCACGTCTTCATCGTTGAAACGCTGACCGTTTTCATCTTCGGCTTCGCACAGGCGGCTGAACAGATCATCACCCGGTGCGCGTCGCTTTTGGGGAATACGTGAGCGGAAGAATGCTTCGAGCGTCTTGCGGCCCTCAAGGCCTTTCTTCCAGCGACCGCCGGGAACGGGGAAGCGCACTAACGCTGTACCTGCACGGACACAATCCACGAAGGCATTGTTGATGCGCGTGGTTTCCGGCCCCAGTTTTTCGCCCATGAAGATTTCGGTGGCGATATCGAGCGTCAGTTGCTTGATTTTTTGCAGCACCAGAAAGTTTTTTGAGGGTTCCCAACGGCTGATGCCGCTGGCGATGGCCGGATTCATGCCGGAAAGGTATTGCACCAGCATGGCTTTCTTGAATGCCGCCTGCATGATGCCACGATGGAAGCGGTGCTCATCGAAATCCAGCAGCATGATGCCGCGCTTGAAAAAATTACCGATGAAGAAATCCCAACCCTTGCTGTTGGAAAAAATATCACCGTTATTACGCAGCACCAGCTGATTGGCGTCGGGGCCTACCATAGCCACCGCTGTTTGACCCAGCACATTGAGCCAGAAAACCGGCCCGTATTTTTCGTGGTATTCCAAGGCGGCATCGACCGGACGATAGAGAAACGTCAGGCTGTGGCCAATGATCGGCAGCCCGCCATTGCCTGGCAGGCTTTCCTTTACCTGCTGCGTTGCGGCGGATTCAAAATAAGAAAGCATGGTAGCCCCGGCTGATTTCTGGTGGGTGGAGGTTGTTATGCGCTTTTTCTTTTTGGGGTGGGCTGATCGGTCTGCGGTGGGCGCGTGTGATCTCCCGCCTGGTCACGGTTGTGGCCAATGGTCTGCTCGCGCTTGCCGAACATCGCCTGCAGGGTGGCGAGTTGCGCCGCCCGTCCGCGTTGTTCCTGTTGTTCGCGCAGTGTCGGCAAAAACCGCTGCACCGAATAATTGGCAAGACGTGGCACCGCCGTCACCAGCGGGAATAACCCCGGGATATTGTCAGGCAGACCCAGTTGCGCCATTTTCTCTTTGCCAAGGAAATAACGGCTGACGCTCAGATGTTGATAGTAGGCAATTTTGCCGCGGATATCGGCAAAGTTCTCGAAGTGGCGATGCAGTGGTTCGTCGGCGAGCGCGCGTCCCAATTCCTTGCTGGTCCAGTCGGGGCGGCTTTGCGTCATGAACGTATGCGCCAGCAGCACAATGCCATCGCGTTCATTGAACACGAGCCATTTTTCATCCACGCCCATGAGCCAACCGGCATACGCCCACAAGTGCATAACCGCTTTCGATTCGTGCGGCGTAACCGGAATCCCCAGTTTGCGCAAACCACCGAGCATGACCACGCAGAAGCCGAGATAAGTGGCAACCATGTCGATCTGGTTGACGGGTGTGCCCCACAGATCGAGATCCCAGTCTTCCTTGTGGGCGAGCGCGCGACGCACCATGCCGTGCACCAGGCGCACATGAATGGTGGATTTGAAACCCGGATTGAAACGTTCCAGCCCACCTATTTCGGTGCAGTCGATCCACCATTGCCCGGTTTCGGCAATACGCAGCGAGGCATCCTTGTTGAGTGCGCCCGTCTTGATCAGCACGTGGTTGAAGCCCGACAGCAGGTATCCGCCCATCAGCGCCAGATCACGGAGCACATAAGGGGCGGCAAGGCCGGTGCCGTGAATGAAGTGGACTGCATCGTCGAGTAATTGGCGATCGACCCAGGCAGGTGTTGCCTCCACGGTGTTGAAAAAATTCACCAACGGCGCCGGCGGATCCTGCAGGGTCTCAACCCCCTTGTTCAAGGCCTGTGTGAAGAGCGGGCGCGCTTTGGCGGGGCCGTAGGCATACATCCATTCGATCAGTTCGTCGATGGCGTCATCGCCCTGCCAGACGGCCCCGATGACGGCATCATATTCTTCGCGGCTGGGGGATAGATCACGCCCCAGCAACAGGCGTTGCCAGGCCGGCGTAGGAATCCGGGCCTTGTCGAAGGGGCGGGCGCGGCCGGGTATACGCGGTGAAGAGGGGGTGGCAACGGTCATGGGAGGGTCCTGCTTGTGAAAAAGGGGTATCCGGGAACATAATGCGAAACATTATTCGCATTCAATTCGCGTTTACCCCCTTCCTCTCTCAGACCTTCGGTTCAGGCGCCGGTTCTGGCCCGGATGGCGGCCAAAGAGTCGCTGCGCAACAACTCGCCGTTGCGGTAGACCGGTTGTAACTCGTTGATCCGATCGCCAAGTTCGTCGCGGCGGATCGTTTCAACGCTTCCGTCGGCGTTGCGTACCAACGCCAGCTGTCCGCGTTTGCTGCGCTTGCCCGGATCGGTGGCGGGATCCTTGTAGACGTCACGCCATGTTCCGTTCACGCAGGCGGCGGAGGCCTTCATGGCGAACTTTTGCGTGTCGCGGTTGCATTGCTGCAATAACGCGCCGCCCATGCCGAAGGCGATGTTGTCGGCCGACAAACCGCGACGTTGCATCTCGACGAGAATGGCTTCGAGGCTGTCGAGATCAATGCCGTCGCCCTGAATAACGCGTACGCAAGGTGGCAACACCTTGTAACCCTTGCTGTTGGTGCTGAAACCGAACTTCGCCATCAATCGCTCCAGCGTGGCCGAAACGATTTCCACCGGATCGCCGCTGTCGGGGCGCACCACGAGGGTGCCGCCGCTTTGCTCGATGGCTTGCTTGAGTTCATCGCCCCACAGGGTATCGATGGCGGTCCACAAATCATAGGAGTCGCTGACACAGGCCACGAGTTTTCCGGGGGCCGCAAATTGCTGGAGCATGTTGGCGTAAGCGGCTTTTTCACCGTCGCGCCCCCAGCTGGTGATCGTGCTGTGTTCCGCTGCGGGAATCGAAAACGCTGCCATCGGTTCATCGTAATAACGACGTGCCGCTACCACCGCCGCCAGCGTGTCCGATCCCTGGAAATTCACGAGGTGCGCCAATCCGCCAATCGCCGCGGATTCCAGCGAGCTCACGCCACGGGCGCCAAAGTCGTGCAGTTTGAACGGCAAGCCATCGCTGCTGTCGGCGGTCAATTCAAGATAACGGCGGATGATTTGCTTGCAGTGCCAGGAGAGTGTGGCGACGGTGGTCGGATACCACACGGCACGCAGCAGCGACGTTTCAATATAGCTGGTCAACCATGCGCAGGCGGGATCGGTATTACGCACCTGAACCAGCACGTTGCGGGTGTCGATCACGCTGCCTTCGGGAACGGCTTCGATTTCGATGGGCAGATAGCCTTCATACGTATTGAGGATGTATTCCCAGCCTTCGCGATTGAAGGGCAAACCATGCGCGACCAAGATGGCTTCGGCTTCGTCGATATCGGCTTGGGTGATGGGCTTGAGCAGGGTTTGCTTGATAAACATCTGCAAACCGAAAAACACGGTTTTGTCGAAGCGTCCGCCGCGCGATTCGATGTACGAGGACATGATCGTGGTGCCTTCGGGGTATTGCAGGTAGTGTGAGGCTTTGTACGAATCGGCGTTGAGAATGAGGTTGGCAAGGGATGCGGCGGTGTTCATGGGACTTCTCCGTAAGTATATGGGGTTGAGGCTGGTCTATCCGGCCTGTGCCACTGCCGCTCTGAGTCCGGGCTCCCCGGGGTCAGCGTCGCGGCATGGAGATATAGTGGCGAAGAGCCACTAATGTGTCAATGGGGTTGGGTTGGTAATATTTACGTACTCGAATTACAACCCCAGCATTTTTTGAATGATGTAGTAGTGATCCTCGAACAGCTTGAGGGGATCCAGCTCGGCCAGTGGTACCCAGAAGGCGTGTTTGGCATCGTCGCCGCCTTTCACTTTGGGGAGTTCGGCTGCGGGCTCCAGTTCGATCAGGAAGGCGTGGGTGACGGTGCGGCCGCGGGCTGAGCGGTAGGGGTCGTCGAACACGTCCTGACGGCGGATGGAGCCTCTGAGCACCGGTGTCGGGACTTTGAGGCGGGTTTCTTCGCGCAATTCGCGCAGGCAGGCGTCGGCGATGCGTTCGTGGCCATCGAGAAAGCCGCCGGGAAGTGCCAGCAGGCCTTTACCGGGGCGTGCTTTGCGTTCGATCAAAAGTATATGGCCACTTTGCACGACGACGGCGTCGACGGTGATGAACATCGGCGTGTAGGGGGCGGCGTCCCAGGCTTTGCGGTACTGGCGCACGAAGGCGTATTCAGCGGTGACTTCGGCGCAGGCGGGCGTTTGGGTGTACTCGTGCAGTAATTGGTGCACGGGTGCAGGAAGTCCTTGCGCGGCAGGCGTGTTGAGCCAGGCAGTGCCGCCGTTATCGCCGAGAAAAGATTCGCGCAAGGGCGTGGAGCTGAGGTTGTCGAAATTGTCGACGCCCACGGCGCCCCATTGCGGGAACAGTTTCAGGTAATACGAGGTGTGATCCTTGCTGTGCCCGATCAGACCGATGGCAGGCTTGCGGTGTGGCTGGGTGAAGTGGGCGGTGACGAGGCCCTGTACGGTGGCCTGTACGTTCCGCACCCAGGCGTCGTCGTTATACGGGGCGTCCATCAGCGGGGCGGTGATGACGCGGCGATTGTCGTCTTTGCACAGGCAGCTACGCAGCATTTGCTCGCGGGTTTCGTGGTTCCACGGATTGCGGGTGGAGGGCGGCTGGAAGGCTGATCCAAACAGCACAATGAGCTTTTCGGCTTTGGCGAGGCCCTGCTGGACGACACTCAGGTGCCCCTGGTGCAGGGGTTGAAAACGGCCGATAAAGACGAGGAAATCGTATTCGCGTGACATGTCAGCAAGCTCCTTGCCGGGGTGAGGGTGTGCAGGTCTATCCTGCAGGGGTATAATAGTGGCGTGATGCCACTAAATCAATGCGGATAAAATGAGCAAAATTCCCCAATCCGAAGCTGACTACCTGAAACACTACAACCCCAAAGACTACGACTCCCCGTTGGTCACCGTCGATCTCGGCATTTTCACCTTGCATGAAGGCGAACTCAAAGTGCTGCTCGTGCAACGCAGCGAATTTCCGGAAAAAGGAAAATGGGCATTGCCCGGTGGCTTTGTTGATGTGCATCGCGATGCATCGCCCGAGGCCACCGCCATGCGTAAATTACAGGAGAAAACCGGCGTAAAATTGCCCTATCTGGAACAACTCGCCACCTTCGGTGGGGCAACGCGCGACCCGCGTGGCTGGTCGTTGACGGTGGTTTATTTTGCCTTGATTCCCTACACGATTCCGCGCATCAAGACGTCACAAGGTGCTGCCAGCACTGAAAATATCGCCTGGGTGGAGGTCAATGATGCGCTGAAGAAGAAACTCGCCTTCGATCACAAACTGTTGCTGAGCCAGACGTTGGAGCGATTACGTAGCAAAGTGCTGTATACGCTGATGCCAGCGCATTTGATCGAAACGCCTTTTACCTTGACGGCGCTGCAGCGTGCCTACGAAGTCATCATGGATCGCGAGGTGGAGAAAAAGGCGTTCCGTCGCCGGATCGAAAATGCGGATGTACTCGAGGAAACCGGCGACATGGTCAGTGAGGGGCCGGGGCGGCCCGCGATGTTGTATCGGCTGAAGACAGGCGTTATGGCCTTCAATTTTTCGCGTCAATTGGCGCAGTAGCCGCAGGTTCTTCTATCGCGGCTCTTTTACCGGTTGCTCTTCTACCAAAGAATTGCGCTGCCACAATGCCGGGAACAGTTTTATCCACCCCAGCGTGATCAACAGGGTGCCGATACCGCCGACGGCGGCGGAGGTGACCGGGCCCCACCAGGCCGCCGTGACCCCTGATTCGAATTCGCCGAGTTGATTGGAAGCACCTATGAACAGCCAGTTGACGGAATTGACGCGGCCGCGCATTTCGTCTGGCGTTTCGAGTTGCACGACACTGTCGCGCACAACCACACTCACCATATCGGCAGCACCCAGAATAATCATGGCCAGGATGGATAGCGTGACTGAGGTGGAAAACGCAAAAACCAGCGTGGAAAGCCCGAACAAGGCAACCGACGCGTAGAGAATTTTCCCCGCATTGCGGGTGATGGGATAACGCACGAGGTAGAGCGACATCAGCAGGGCGCCAACGCCCGGTGCGGCGCGCAGAAAGCCCAGGCCGGTCGGGCCGGCATCGAGAATATCCCGCGAGAATACCGGCAATAATGCGGTGACCCCTCCCAGCAACACGGCAAACAAATCCAGCGATATTGCCCCGAGTAATATCGGTTGTGTGCGTATATATGCAATGCCTGCGAGCATGGTTTTGAGGCTGGTTTTACCCGCGCGGTTACGTGACTGCTCATAACGCACAGCCCAGGTGGCAATGCCGGCACTGGCAAACAGCAGGGTCGACACGCCGAAGGCTGCGTAGACGTGCAGGGCGTAAAGCACGCCGCCCAGTGCCGGGCCGCCGATAAGTGCCGCCTGACGGGCAGAACTGGTGAGGCTGATGGCGCGTGGCAGCTGATCGTTTCTGACCAGACCGGGCAGCACGGCGGCAGCGCAAGGGAATTCAAAGGTGCGCACGGTACCGAACAGGAAGGCCACCACATACAGCCCGGTCGCTGTCAGCTGCGCGTGGCTGGCGCCCCACCACAACCAGAAGGCGATAAGTACGTAGCCAACCTGACTGAGGGTGACAATGTGGCGGCGATTGAAGCTGTCGGCCACCTGTCCCGAAGCAAGGGTGAAGAGTAGTGCAGGCAGAAATTGCAGTAGGCCGGCAATGCCCAACGCCATCGGGTCGTGGGTGATGGCATAAATTTCCCAGCCGATGGCGACGGTCTGTATTTGCGCGCCGAGTATCGAGAACACGCGCGCGCACCAATAGATCCAGAACGAGCGGTTGCGGAATAAATCTTCAGGTGGCGTCGACGCCGAAGGTGGAGCGGAAACTGCCATGTTCGCGAATGCCTCAGGTGGCGCCTGCGCGTAGCACTTTCGAGGCAAGCGCTTCCTCAAAATCCTTCACGAATTGCGGCATGTCGAACAACGGGGAGGTTTGTCGGCCTTCGATCAGACGACGTTTGAGGTCGGCGAGCAGCGCCGGCTGTTGGGCCAGTTGTACGGCGCGCTCTTCATAGTCTTGCAAATTGTAAGTGATCAGTTCCGGCAATTTCAGTGCTGTCAGCAGTGCCCCCGCCATGCGGGCGGCGAAAGTACGGCCGGAGCGTGTCAGCACCGGTAATCCCATGAACAGGGCATCATTGGCGGTAGTACCTGCATTGAACGGATAGCTGTCGAGGAACACGTCGGCGGCAGTATAACGGGCCAGGTAATCGGCAGGGGCGACGCGTGGCGCGAAAATCAGGCGGGCCGGATCAATGTCGTGGCGACGTGCATAGTCGGTGAGATTTTGCTGTGCCCACTGATTGTCGGCCAGCAGCCAGAGAACGCTGTCGGGGACGCGCTGCAGAATCCGTAGCCAGCAGTCGAAGGTTTCCTCGTTGAATTTATAATTGTTGTTGAAACTGCAGAAAACGAATTTGTCATCCGGAAGTCCGCATTGTGCACGCGTTGGCAAGGCCCCCACGGCGCGTTTGCGATCGCTGCTCTGGTAGACGTTGGGCAGGTACAGCGGTTCTTCGGAGTAATAAGCTTTTTCATGGTCGGGAATGAGGAACCGGTCGGCAAACACATAATCGATGCCGGGCAGGCCGGTCGGCCCCGGGAATCCCAGATACGTCATTTGCACCGGCGCGGGTTTGGCCGCAACGATATTCGGACGTGCCCCGGAGGTCAGGCCATGCAGGTCCACCAGTACATCGATTTCATGGCTCAGGATGGTACGGGCGGCGCTCAGATCATCCATGTCCTTGATGCGAACAAAATGGTTCATGGCCTTGATGATGCGTGCGCGCACGTCGGAGCCGTCATCATTGCTCCAGCAGAAGCCATAGAGTTCGAAGCGTTCACGGTCGAACAGTTCGAACAACTCTACGGTCAGCAAGGATACGGCATGCATGCAGAAATCCGACGACAGGAAGCCCACCCGGATCTTGTCGTGCTGATACCCTTGCGCGGGCGCCAGCTGCGGTGTGCGGTAGTTCACCCGTGTGTAGGCAAAATGCATGGACGTCGCCAGCTGCAACCCCGGGTCTCCGCTCACGGAAAGCATGGCCAGTGGCGAGGTGAATTTGATCATGTCACCCAGACTCAAGCCTTCGATGGGGGTGAATACCGGCCAGGCACATTGCTTTTGCCGCAGGTGCACCCAGTGCTGGATCACCTTGGGCTGTTGCGGATCGGCCTGCAGGCTGCGCAACAGATGGACTTCGGCTTCCTGGTACTGCTTGATTTCCTCTTTCAGACGTCCCAGGTTGTTTTCGCACATGACATACAGGTCGCGTGTGCCATCGGGCGTGACCATTCGCTTGTCGATCATGTCCTGCCAGATGTCGAGCGCTTCCTTTACCTTGCGCTGGCGTTCCATGAGCGTGCCGAGGTTGAACCAGGCCTGCGCGAAAATCGGGTGTTGTTCGATGGCATCACGGTAGGCCTTTTCGGCGCCGTCAATCTGGTTGAGGCTGCCCAGCATAACGCCCAGATTGAAGTTGATGATGTAATTGACTGGTGTCTTGCAGCGCGCCAGCCAGTGTTGGTAGAGGTTGATCACGTCGGCAGAGCGCTGCACCTTGGCCAGCCGGTCGGCGATCATGACCAGCCGCAGCGGCTCGAGGGCGACTTTTTCGGAAAGCTGCAGGGCTGCGTTATAGGCCGTATTGAGGTCAAGGCTGTCAAGTTGCTGGATCAGAATGGCGTTTTGCATAGGGCGCTTTCGTCAACACACATGGGCAGAGGTTTTTCCCCCAAGTGTAGTGTCTTTTTTTCATCGTGCAGGTAAATGCTTGATGCCGAATGCTTTGGGTGGCGCGGCGTCTGTCAGGTATTTGTGCTGATTGCCGTCGGTCGACTGGAATTAGGGCCTTTCCCTTCATAAGCTTAAAGGTGGCGTTTCATGGCCTGTTTTTGCTGGAGAATCCTGAGTGTATCGTTTGGTCTGGGGTTGGTGGTTGATGTGTCTGCTTATCGGGGTGTCGCCAGCGGCGGTAGCCGTGAGTGTGCTTGAAGAGCAGGTGGCGCTGAATCAGAATGTGGAATTCTTTGCCGGGGAGGGCGAGCCGCAGGCCATTGAAACATTGTTGCAAAATGTCGACACGCAGCCGTGGCAGCAAAACGACAAGAGCATTCTCAATTTCGGTTATACCAACAGCTATTACTGGTTGCGCATGCCCTTGGCCAACCCGTCGGCTGCTCCGGTGGATCGCTTGCTGGTATTGTCCTACCCCTTGCTCGATCATGTCGGCATTTATCTGGTCCATAACGGGCAGATAGTGACCCGCTATCAGGTGGGTGATCACTATCCATATGCCAGTCGACAGATCAAAAACAGGTTGTTTGTCCTGCCCTTGGAATTCGCACCACAGACAGACTACCAGCTCTATGTGATTGCCCAATCCGCCAGCAGTCTGCAGTTGCCCATGCAGTTGTGGGAGCCTCACGCGTTCTATGCAGAAAACACCATCAAGACGCTGGGCTTTGGCTTCTTCTTTGGCGCGCTGTTGATTATTGCAGCCTATAACTTTTTTCTCTGGTTCTCGGTGCGTGATGCCAACTACCTGTATTACGTGGCGTTTGTGCTGTGTTTTTGTTTGCTGGTGGCCTCGCTGGAAGGCGTGGGTTTCCAGTTTCTCTGGCCTGACATGGTCTGGTGGAACGACCATTGTGTGGTGTTCAGCGGGTGTTTGACGCTGCTGTTCGCCACGCAGTTCGCCCGTGGATTCCTGCAGCTGCGACAGTTGAATCCGACGCTGGACAAGTTTGCCTTGGCGTATATGGCAACCGTACTGGTATTGATGCTGATGGCGATATGGATTCCTTACCATTACTCGATACTGACGATGATCGGTTTGTCGGTAGTGTGGTCGGTATTGTCGATGGTATTCGGCGTCATGAACTATCGGGCGGGCAATACCTCTGCCCGTTATTTCATTTTTGCCTGGGCGTTCCTGATTGTCTGCAATGTCATTTATGCCGCAGGACAGCTGGCGTTCATTCCGCGTACCTTTTTTGTCGGCATTGCGTTGCAACTCGGGGAAATTGCCGAAGTGCTGGTGTTGTCGTTCGCGCTGGCGGATCGCATCAATGTGCTGCGGCGCGAGAACAGTCTGGCGCTCAGTCACGCGGCTGACGTCGACAAACGTTCGGCCGAGGTGTTGCGTGATGCCAACCAGAAACTGCAGGATGCCCTGTCACTGGCCGAGGAAGACCATCGCAAGAAAGACCGTTTCATCATGGCCATCAGTCATGAGCTGCGCACACCACTTAATGCCATCAGCGCGTCGGTAGGTCAGCTCAACGATGTTGCCAGTGAAGACGAAAAACTGTCGCTGCAGAAATTCATCAAATTCGGTGCCGATCGCCTGTCGACCCAGGTGGAAAACCTGATCATGCTGGCGGAAACCGAAAACGCCGAGGTCAAGCCGCACCTGCGCAGTTTCTATGTCGAGCAGTTGTTGCGTCATGCGGTGCGGGTGGCGGATGCCTATCTGTTCAACAAACCCGTCAGCTTCCAGATCGAGAAGACCGGCGATGACATCATCGCCTACCGGGGTGACGACTATCTATTGGTGCGGATGCTGATTCCCCTGGTGGAAAATGCTTGCAAATACACGGACACGGGCAGGGTGCTGTTGCAGGTCCAACGGGGCGCAGATGGGATCGATCTGACCGTGGCGGATAGTGGGCCGGGTATTCCGGAACAGTTTCAGCATGCAATTTACGACAGTTTTACGCAGGTGTCGCAGGGCTATCAGCGGTCCCATGAAGGATTGGGAATTGGTTTGACCGCCTGCAAGCGCATTGCAGATATTCTGGGCGCGAGCATTTCTCTGGAAAGTCGGGCGGGTGAGGGCAGTACCTTTCATGTTCACGTGCCGATGCAGCCGGATCTGGAAGTCAGACCGCTGGCCGACAAGGCGCTGGCGGGGAGCGTGTTGATCGTGGAGGATAATCAGGTCAATGCCAAGGTGCTGAATGCGCTGGTCAAGAAATTCGGACTGACAACCGCCGTGGCTGAAAACGGCCAGATCGCGCTGGACATGACCCGTTCCCAGTCGTTTGATGTGGTACTGATGGATTTGCAGATGCCGGTGATGGATGGGTTTGCGTCGGCCGAAGCAATGCGTAACGACGGCGTTCACTGCCCCATCATCGCGGTGACTGCCAATAGTGATTACGAAGCCCGCATGCGTTGTATGTCGGTGGGCATGAACGATCTGATTGCCAAACCGCTCAACAAGGATATTCTCAAGGAAAAACTGATGATGTGGATGCGCGGCAATTGATTCATTTCATCAGGCTGCTGCGCGCCTCATTGTTATTCACCCGGCATTCAAAGGCATCTGTTTGAAGACTGTGGCTCAGGGCCCTGGCGGGAGATCGTTGCAGGAAACGCCGTAGATACATCCCTGTAGGCTCGACGCCGGCATCCATGCCGGCGACGTTCCTGAAACGATCTCCCGCCAAATCCCTCAATACATCAGTGGTACAGATACCTTTGAATGTCGGGTGAATCATTACGGCCACGTGGTCGTAATGGTGTCCTTGGCAATCAGAAGCTGCAGTGCCTGGCTCTCGTCATAGGACGGCTCCAGCGTCACATCCCGGTGTGTGTTATGGGCCTGCACGGCGGCATGGGTTTCGGTGACCATCGGAATGTCATCGGTACGGAACCACACGTCGTGCATCTGATGTACCTGGCCATCACTGGTCATGTAACTGCCTTCGCGACCCACCCAGTTGCCGTTATTGAAGCTGACACCCGCACGCGAGGACAAATGCAGGGCGTCAATGCCCAGGCTGTCCAGCGTTTTGAGCTCGTTGGGTTGGCTGATGGCATCCAGGTTGGCATCCACCCAGACGCGCAGCGTGCTGAAAATGTTGTCGGCGGCGGTAATCATAAGATCTCCGTTTTCATCGAACTCGGCCAAAGCGGCAAACCCATCCGGCGCCAAATTGCCGTCGGCATTTGCCGTGGCAGTCCCGAACAGCTCGCTGCCGTCGGTGATTTGGCCGTCATTATTGCGGTCCAGCACGAGCAAACCGTCGTTTGCGTCGACCCAGCCCGTCAATAATGGGATCCCGTCAGCACCTACAGCAAAGATCGTGCCGTCGTTGAGCGGGATGGTTTGAACGCCGTTGCCATCGAGATCGAGAATCAACGGGGAAGCCAGACCGAGCGCCGTGGTTTGCGTGCCGGTCATGGCGAGCGTTTGAAAGCCGGTAAAGGCATTGGCCTGTGACATCGACATCGCAGACAACTGATCCGCCAGGAAGCCACTGATGGCCGCCGTTGGAATCACCGTGATGTCGGCGGCGGGGATGGCCGCCACTTGCTCGGTGCTGAGGGCCGCGATGCGATCGGCGTCAATCACGCTCATTTGGCGCGTGGTGATGGCGGCAATATGCGCCGTGGTCAGCAAGGTGAAGTCGTGGGTGCTCAGGTTCGAGAACTGGGTCTGGCTCAGCACCTGGAACTGCTCGGTGGTCAGTGCTTCGAACTGGCTGTCGCTCAAGGCATCGATGGCCGCCGTGCTCAAAGAGGCAATCTGGGTCGTGCTCAAGGCCGCGACTTGCTCGGTCGTCAGGGCGGCGAGCTGATCGGTGGTCAGGCCCTGCAGGGCGGCGTTACTGATCGCACTGATGTCGGTGGCTTCAATATGGGTAATCTGGGTGGTGGTCATGGCTGCCAGCTGGTTGGCCGACAGGGCTGCGAAGTGGGTCGTGGTCAGCACTTCGACCTGGCTGTTGGTCAGGCTGGCGATGTCGACCGTTTCGATAGCCGCAAATTGCTGACTGGTGAGCACGGCCATATCATCGAGTTCGATCGCGGCAATCTGGCTGGTAGTGAAGGCGGCGATTTGCGCCGTGGTCAACACGACGACCTGATCGTTGGTCAATGCCACCACCTGATCGCTGGTGAGGCTGCTGATCTGGGTACTCGTCAACGCCACGACCTGATGTGTGCCGAGGCTGACTATCTGTTCGTCGCGCAGCCAGGGAATCTGGTCGGTGGTAAAGCCGGCAATGCTGGCCGGTGCCATGGATGCCAAATCGTCGACTTCGATCGCCTTGATCTGGTCGGTCCTGAGCGCTGCGGCGTGTGTGGCGGTCAAAACCCCGGCCTGATCAACAGTGAGGGCCACGATTTGATCAGTGCTCAATACCACAATGTCGGCCGTCTCCAGCACGGGAATCTGCACGGTGGTCAGACTGGCGAGCGCGTCAGTGGCCAGGCTCGTGATCTGCTCGGTGCTGAGGGCGACGATGGCGGCGGTTGACAGCGCGGCGAGCTGGTCGGCACTGAGGTAGTCGATTTGCGTGGTGTCGAAATGAGTAATCTGCTCGCTGCTGAGGGTCGCAACCTGGTCACTGGTCAGGGCTGTGATAAAGCGGCTGTCCATTGCTGCAATCTGGTCGCTGTTCAGGCCGGTGATGGCGCTGGTCGACAGGGCAGCGACATCTTCGGTCTCCAGGGCCAGCCATTGATCGGTACTGAGTGTGGTCAGTTGTGCCGAGGTCATGGCACTGGCCTGGTCGGTGTGCAGCGCGACGAGCTGCTGGGTCGTCAATGCCGACCATTGCTGGGTATTGAAGGCGGTGACCTGATCGGTGGTCAGAGCGCCCATATGATCGGTGGTGAGCGCCTGCATCTGTTGGGTCGAAAGCCCTTTCACTGCCGTGCTGGTGAGTGCAGCCAGGTCGGCGGTTTCGAGGACGGCGAGTTGCGTCGTGCTCCAGGCGGACACCTGCTGGGAACGCAGGGCACCGGCTTGTGTCGTGGTGAGTGACAGGATCTGATTGGTGGTCAGGGCGACCATGTCTTCGGTTTGCAGCACACTGACCTGCAGGCTGGTGAAGGCCGAGAAGTCGTCGGTGCTGAGCGCGCCCACTTGGGTGGTACCCAGTGCGACCACCTGACTGGTGCTGAGTGCGGCGATCTGGTCGGTGCTGAACAGGTCCAGCTGGCTGGTGCTGAAGCCGGCCACCACGGCCGTGCTGAGCGCGCCAATCTGGGTGGTCGACAACGCGGCGACTTGGGTGCTGCTGAGGCCGCCAATGTTTGCGGTGGTCAGGCCTGAGATTGCGGTGCTGGTGAGGGCCGCGATGTCATCGCTGTTGAAGGCGCCAATCTGATCGGAATTCAGGGCCACCAGATGGCTGGATCGCAGGGCGCTGATCTGGAGGGTGTCCAGCGCCACGATCTGATCGGTCGAGAAAGCCCCGGCCTGGGAGGAACGCAGCGCTGACACTTGTGTGCTGGTGAGCGAGGCGATCGCGCTGGTCTGGAGCCCGACCATTTGCTGGGTGGTCAGACCTTGAAGGCCTTGTGTGGAAAACGCCGCCAGGTCTTCGGTGTCGAGGGCGGCGAGCTGCACGGTACTGAGGACGCCCAGTTGGCTGGAGCGCAGCGCCCCTGCCTGTAGTGTCGTCAGGGCGACCACTTGCGCGGTGGACAGCGCGGTCATGTCGGCCGTTTGCAGGGACACGATCTGGGCCGTCGAGAGCGCGGCGAAGTCTTCGGTTTCAAACGCGGCAATTTGCGTCGAACTCATGCCCACCAATTGCTGGGTGGTCAGTGCGGCGGCCTGTTGGGTGGTCAAGCTGGCGATCTGGTTGGTCTCGAGCACGGCGATACGGGTGGTGGCCAGCGACGTCAGCTGCGCCGTGGTCAGGCTGGCAATCTGTTCTGTCGACAGTGTGGGGATTTGTACCGTGGTGAAACCCTGCAACGCAGCCGTGGTCAGGGCGGCCAGATCGGCGGTTTCCAGGGCGTCGATCTGGTTCGTGCCGAGCGCCCGGATCTGGCCGGAACGCATGGCGGCCGCTTGCGCAGTGGTCAGTGCCGCGATTTGATCGGTGGTAAAGGCAGCGATGTTTTCTGTTTCCAGGGTGGCGACCTGGATTGTGCGCAGGCTGCCCAGTTGATTCGTGGTGAGTGCGGCGGCCTGCGTGGTGGTCAGGCCCTGCAGGGTGCCGGTGGTCAATGCGGCGAGGTCGGCGGTTTCCAGGTTGCTGATCTGCGACGTGCTGAGGGACGCGAGCTGGCGCGAACCCAGGGCTGCGGCCTGGTGTGTTCCAAGAGCCACCACCTGGTCGGTGCTCAGGCCCGCGAGTGTGCGCGTGGTCAGACTGGCCACCTGGGTTGCCGTGAGGGCCGCAACCTGATCGGTGCTCAGGTTGGCCAGTTGAACACTGGTCAGGCTTTGCAGCGCGGCGCTGGTCAATACCGCCACATCGGCCGTTTCCATGGCGTGAATCTGGGACGTACTCAGGGCCGCCAGGTGGCTGGAACGCAGCACACTGGCCTGCCGGGTGGTGAGAGCCACGATATGATCCGTGGTCAGGGCGGCGACATCCCGGGATTCCAACTGGGCGATTTGTGTCGAGGTCAGGGCCGCGAAATCCTGGGTCTCGAAGGCGGCAAATTGTTGGGTGCTCAAGCTGTTGATCAGGCTGGTGGGAAGGGTCGCCACCTGTTGTGTGGTCAATGCCTGAATTTGGGTGGTATCCAGCCCTTCCAGCTGCGTCGATGTCATGCTGTTCAGTTGGGCAGTGGTCAGTGCGGCGATCTGGTTGCTGTCCAGCGCGCGTACCTGCAGGCTCGACAGGCCATTAAGGGAACTGGCCGTCAGGCTGGCGAGGTCGACGGTTTCGATGGCGGCGATCTGTGACGTGCCCATGGCGGCCAGCTGTGCCGACGAGAGCGTGGCGATCTGCGCCGTCGAGAACACGGCAATCTGCGCGGTCGACAGCTGGCTGATGGCGTCGGTTCCGAGGGTGGCGACCTGCGCGGTCGTCAACGTGCTGATACCGTTCGTGCCCAGACTGAGGTACTGCGCCGTGGAAAACCCTTTCACGGCAGACACCGACAAGGCGGCCAGATCCTCGCTTTCCATGGCCAGCAGCTGGTCGGTGGTCAGGGCGGCCACCTGGGCCGAGGTCAGGGCGGCGGCCTGCCGCGTGCTCAAGGCCACAATCTGTTCATCGGTCAGGGCATCGATGACCGAGGTCTGAATGGCAACCACTTGCTGCGTGCCCAGGGCGGCGATGTCTTCGGTGTCGAGGGCGCTGATCTGGGTGCTGCTCAGGGTGGCGATCTGCGCGGTTTTCAGGGCCACGACCTGGTCGCTGGTCAGGGCCGCGACCTGATCGGTGGTCAGGGCGCTGATCAACGCCGTCCGCAAGGCCCCCACCTGCCTGGTGGTGAGCGCGCTCACTTGCGCCGCTGCCATGTCTGCCAACTGCTGGGTACCCAGGGCATTGAGCGCCGCCGTGGAAAGCGCCGCCAGATCCTGGGTGTCCAGGCTGTTCAATTGCTCCGCCGACAGTGCCGCCACTTGCGCGGAGCGCAGCGCTGCGGCTTGTTGCGTTGTCAGCGCCGACAGTTGATCCGAGGAAAGCGCACTTAGCGTGTGGCTGCCGATGGCCGCCACCTGTTGGGTGGTCAGGTTCGCCAGATCACCGGTTTCAATGGCGCCGATCTGGCGGGAGGTCAGGGCGGCAATCTGTTGCGTACGCAACGACCGTAGCTGGCTGGCGGAAAGCGCTGCCATCTGGTCTTCGGTCAGGGAGCTGATCTGCAGGCTGCGCAGGGCGCCAAGTTGATGCGTGGCGAGCGCGGCGATCTGCGTCGTGCTCCAGCCGACGAGTTGGGCTGTGCTCAACCCGGGCAGGGCCAGCGTCGACAGGGCGGCGACGTCGGCGGTTTCCAGGGCATTGAGCTGACTGTTCGAGAGCGCGGCCAGTTGTGCTGACCGCAGGGCCGCCGCACCGCTGGTGGTGAGTGCGACCAGTTGTTCATTGGAGAGTGCACTGATGCGATCAGTAGCGAGGGCGGCGATTTGTTTCGACCCCATGGCAGCCAGTTGATGCGTTCCCAGCGTCGTGACCTGCGCGGCGTTCAGCCCCTGCAGCGCCTGGGTCGTCAGTGCGGCCATGTCCTGTGTTTCTATCGCGCCGAGCTGCGTGTCGCTGAAGGCGGCCAGTTGCGCAGACTTCAGCGCGCCGGCCTGACGAGTGGTCAGTGCCTGTACCTGGGCAGTGCTGAGCCCGTTCAGGTCAGCGGTTTCCATGGCGGCAATGTGGTGTGTGCCCAGATTGGCGATCTGATCCGTTGAAAACGCGCCCAGCTGCCCGGCGCTCATGGCCGTGATATGGGCCGTACGCAAGGCGCTCAAATCGGTGGTGCCCAGCGCCACGATCTGGTCATTGCTCAGGGCCGCCACCACGCCGGTGGCAAGATTGGCAATCTGGCGGCTGGTGAGCGCGCTGATCTGAGCGGTGGTCAGCTGGCTGAACGAAGATGCATTGATCCCCGCGACGGCCCCTATCGTCAATGCCGCAACATCGGCGGTTTCCAGGGCTTGCAGCTGACTGGCCGACAAGGCGGCCAGTTGAGACGACTTGAGGACGGCCGCCTGCGCCGTGGTCAGCGCCGACAGCTGGTCGTTGGAAAGCGCTTGCATCTGTAGCGACGAAAAGGCCGCCACCTGCACGGTACGAAGCCCGGCGATCTGCTGGGTGGAAAGTGCCGCCATGGCAGACGCATCCAGTCCGGCAATGGCCGTGGCCTGCAGTGCAGCCAGATCCTGGGTTTCGATGGCGCTGATCTGGGTGGGGGTAAGGGCGTCGATCTGGACCGACGTCAGTCGAAAGAACTGATGCGACCCCAACGCCGTGATCTGGTTGACGGTGATAGAAGCCATGTCCTGGCTCTCGATCGCTGCAATCTGCAGGGCCTTCATGGCTGCCAGGTCGGCCGTCTCGATGGCGGCGATCTGGGTGCCAGTGAGATTGCGCACCTGCGCAGTGGTCATCGAACTCAACTGGGAAGCGCTCAGGGCTTCAATCTGGCTGGCCGAGAGACCGGAGATTGCAGTGCTGGTCAGCGCCGCCACGGCACCGGTGCGCAGCGCTGCCACTTGTGCTGCGCTCAGGGCACCCATGTCAGAGGCATCCAGCCCACGAGCGGCGGCCGCGGTGATGGCGGCAACGTCTTCGACATCCAGACTGCTGATCTGGCTGGCACTGAGGGCGGCCAGCTGGTTGGAGCGCAGGGCGCCGGCCTGCGCTGCGGTCAGCGCCTGCACGACGCTGTTGGAAAGCACGGTCATGTGCGCCGTCGTCAGACCGCCAATGGCCGTGTTCGTCAGCGAGGGGATTTGCGACGCGGTCAGGGCGGCTACCTGTTCCGTGGACAGCGTCATGATCTGCGCTGCCGTAATCGCCGCCACCTCACTGTTGCCCAGTGCGGCGATTTCTGCGGGAGTCAGGTCTTTCAGTGCCACGGTGATGATCCTCGTTACCGGTTGTCGCCGGATAGCCCGAAGGCCGGGAAATCATCGATCTCCGTCCCTCAGCTGCAATATCCGCGAAGTAGAGGCAACCGGTGCGAAAAATGTGCCACGGGATCACGAGCCGTCGGGCGTCGAAACAGGCAGTTGATGTGCAAGGAGTTTATGGCCGGAAGTAAAAGACGGTACTGTCAAAAGACCGTTGTGAGCAGGCGGGTGAGCGGCAAAACAAGGGGAGGGAGAGGTCAAGGGTTGCCGGTGGGCAACCCTCGGGGAAAAACTGTCAGGCAGCGATCGTGGCAGCGCGGCGTGCGTTACCCGCCTTGCCCGCTGCTACCGCAAACAAACCCAGAAGCATCAGCAGGTAAGTCGCGGGCTCCGGAACCTCGCTGACATCGCGGACCAGCAGATAGCTGTGATCGTTGCTGGAATAGTTGGGCAGCCACTCGGCCGGGTTGGCGAGATCGGCGATGAACATGTAACCGTTTTCGTCAAAGTGAACGCCGGTAAAGTCAGCAATATAACCGCCATCAGGTCCGAAGAACGGCTCGAAGTAAGGGGAACCGAAGTAGAACTCCAGGAAGCCCAGCGAAGTGGCCGAACCCAGCGAGAAGTGATCGATGAAGCGCGCGCTTCCCTCGGGGGGGATTTGATACTCGTAATCCAGAAGATCCAGGCTGCCAGGACCGAGCAATGACACGTACTCGGAAACAGAGGCAAAGCGGTAGCCCTGATAGAGCGGGTCATTGGCCAAACGGTCTTCTACCTCGTTCCACGACATGCCGAAAAAGAGCGAGGGCGACAACCAGGCCAGGTTGGCGTTCGTGTCGATGGATACAAGTTGATCACCGCTGTTTGACCAGTCTTGCTTGATGAGCGCGGCATGCGCATTGAGTGTCATCAACATGCCGATTATGATTCCCGTTACGACTCTCATGGTTGGCTACCTCTCCGCCTTTATTCACATTATTTTCCCATTCCATTGCAACGTTGGAGCCGGCACTGTGCGTTGACGATATCGTTGCAAGCATGTCATCGCCAAGCCAGTCTGAAGCCACTCTCCGAGTGCTTTCAAGCTCAGTTCCTACGTTATCAGAATCGGCACCTTAAGTATTCTCTACCCTTGAAATTTTGCTTGCCGATTTTGAAGTATTTTTTTGTTAATAATGCCCGAATTAACGGGCCCGGCGAACTCGGTCAACAAGCATGCGTGCCAGCGCGACAGGTGCGTCAGACGCGACTGTCCGGCAATGCGCGGCGAGTATGTTGACCGCATCAATCGCGTGTCAAGGGGTGGTCGTGATGAGCGGTAGGCGGGGATCGTGGTTTGTGACGAAGTTGAAGCGGAAATGTGACGGGATGCAAATCCTTGGAGGGTGATCGGCGCGTGGTATTTCAAATGTATCCCGTTGAAAAGACTATGCCGGGGCGTGCCCCGGCATAGTTTGACGATTGATCAGCAACTCTTGGTGGATTACTTGAATGCTGTTCCCACGTGGTAAGTGGCTGTCAGCATGAAGGTATCCAGATCAGAGGCATCCAGACGGTAGCGTTGCCATCCGAAGCCCACAGACAATGGGGCAATCACGCGCTTGGCGATTCCCGCACCAAAGAAGAAATCCTGATCAGACTCTGTAACCTTGCGATCACTGGTTGCGCTATCGAAGTTCATTTCTGCTTTCCAGGCAAAAATACCGACATTGGCGTTGGCGAACCAATCATTGCCCATGTCAGCGATGTAGCTTGCCCCCAGGGTCATTCCGCTTCCGGTTTGCATACGGATGTTATCGGTGTTGCTCAAAAAGTTATCAATGGCTGCTACGTCGGTCACGATCGACGTGTCGGCATCCCCCAGATCGACGTAGCCGGCAGTTACCTGCCAAGCATCATCTATCATATAGCCGGCATTGATGCCCCAACCCTCATGCTGATCGTCGCCACTTTTAAGACTGCCCTCGAGGCCGGCATTGCTTATTTGATAGTTGAAACGATCGTTGGCTTCTTGAGCGTTGACATGCATACCCTGTACTGTAACCGAAACTTTATCGAGTAATGTCTGCTCTGCATGGCTGGGTGTGCTGACAGCGGCCAGAACCGTCGCTGCAAAGAGAACGGGGATACCCTTGACCCCGCTTTTCATGCGGCGCAGCGCGAGCAACGCCAACGCTGACAAAAAGCCGAAGGTTGCCGATCCACCACTGTTCCGTGATCTTACTGATTCAGTGGTTACGTTCACTGTCAAAGTTTGCTCATCGCTTGCTTCGCCGTCGCTTGCGCTCACAATCACGCTGTAACTGGTCTTCACCCCGAGATCTGGCGCATTGATGAAGCGAAGGGCGCCACTGGTGGCATTGATGGCAAAGGCTGCCGCATCGGTGCCACCGGCGATGCTGTAAGTGATATCGTCACCGTCTTCATCGGTGGCGGTGACTGTGGTGACGGCCGTTTGGTTTTCTGCGATAGATATTGTTGCTGAATCCCCGCCGCCATTCGAGGTGATCGTTGGTGCGGCGTTGAGATTGATATTGATGTTGGCATAAGCAGTGTCTGTGCTGGCATCTTCAGTGACCACGGTGACGGTCAATTCGCGAGTGGCTGCAGGGTTGTCATCCGTATTCTGGAATGCCACCCGGCGCGCAATATTGAGAGCCACTGTGTCTGTCAGTGAAGCGCCACTGACAACGCGAACGTTATCAACGTACAGGCTGGCACCCAGTGCCGTGCCGCCCGAGGCATCGTAGCTGCCTGACACAAAACGGAACTTGTAGGTGTCAGTGGCCGAGACGCTTGCGGTCTCGGTCGAAAACGCTTTGGTGGCACCGCGCTCCGAAAACAACAAGGTTTCCGTGTCATCGCCAGTGCCAAAGGTGTCATCGTCACCGTCACCAATGAGATAGCCCAGCGCCTCATACCAGTCACCGCCGCCCTGCGCTGACCAGTCCAGGTAAATCTGGTCACCGTTGTACGCATCAAAAGACGAGCTTTCTAGATAGGGGCCATGCACGGAGCAATAGTTGCCAGGAGAGCCATCCGAGCATGAAACTGTACCGCTACA